>CAYJJU010000001.1:0-197801 GCA_964370635.1 uncultured Eubacteriales bacterium
TGTTTTTAACATAGTCAGCATGTCCTGGGCAGTCAACGTGTGCATAGTGACGGTTTTCTGTTTCGTATTCAACGTGAGAAGTATTGATTGTAATACCTCTTTCTCTTTCTTCTGGAGCTTTATCGATGTTTGCGTAATCTGTGAATTGTGCATTACCTTTCATCGCTAAAACTTTAGTGATAGCAGCTGTAAGTGTTGTTTTACCATGGTCAACGTGACCGATAGTACCGATATTAACGTGTGGTTTAACTCTCTCAAATTTAGCTTTTGCCATAATATGAAATCCTCCTAATTTTACAAAAATTGTTGTTTATAATTGTACCAATTTTCACTCAAAAAATCAAGTGTTAATTAGTTTATTATTTAATCTTTTGATTTTGAAGCAATAATGCCTTCAGCAATAGATTTTGGAACTTCTACATAGCTGCTTGGTTCCATAGCGTAGTTACCACGACCTTGAGTTTTACTTCTTAAGTCTGTTGCGTAACCAAACATGTTTTGAAGTGGAACTAGTGCATTAATTTGTTGTGCACCAGGACGAGCTTCTGTACCTTGAATTAGACCACGACGGCCGTTAAAGTCACCCATAACATCGCCTAGGTATTCTTCTGGTACTGTTGTTGCAACTTTCATTACAGGTTCTAGAATAACAGGGTTTGCTTTTCTCATAGCTTCTTTGAAAGCCATTGATCCAGCAATTTTGAAAGCCATTTCAGATGAGTCAACATCATGGTATGATCCATCATAAAGTGTAACTTTAACGTCAACAACTGGGTAACCTGCAAGGATACCTGCTGTCATAGCGCCTTGGATACCTTGGTCTACTGGACCGATGAATTCTTTAGGGATAGAACCACCAACAATAGCGTTGATAAATTCGTAACCTTTACCAGATTCGTTTGGCTCAAGTTTGATTTTAACGTGACCGTATTGACCTTTACCACCTGATTGACGTGCATATTTCATATCAACATCAGCGTTAGTTTTTACTGTTTCACGGTAAGCAACTTGTGGAGCACCAACATTAGCTTCAACTTTGAATTCACGAAGTAGTCTATCAACGATGATTTCAAGGTGAAGTTCACCCATACCAGCGATGATAGTTTGTCCTGTTTCTTCGTCTGTGTATGCTTTAAATGTAGGATCTTCCTCAGCAAGTTTTGCAAGGGCGATACCCATTTTTTCTTGACCGGCCTTTGTTTTAGGCTCGATAGCAACACGGATAACAGGATCTGGGAATTCCATAGACTCAAGTATAATTGGGTGATTTTCATCACAAAGTGTGTCACCTGTTGTTGTATTTTTCAGTCCAACAGCAGCTGCTATGTCACCTGCATATACCATGTCTAAATCTTTTCTGTCATTAGCATGCATTTGCACAATTCTGCCAAGACGCTCTCTGTTGTCTTTATTTGCATTAAATACTGATGTACCAGCTTGGATAGTACCAGAGTACACACGGAAGAATGCAAGTTTACCAACAAATGGGTCTGTAGCAATTTTAAATGCTAAAGCTGCAAATGGTGCATTGTCATCTGACTCACGAACGTCGTCCTCTTCAGTATCAGGATTTACACCCTTGATAGCAGGAACGTCTAGTGGTGATGGCATGTAATCAACAACTGCATCAAGCAGTTTTTGAACACCTTTGTTTTTATAAGATGTACCGCATACTACAGGAACCATAGTGTTCTCTAGTGTGCAAATTCTTATGCATTTTTTAATTTCAGGAAGAGTTAACTCTTCTCCCATTAGATATTTTTCCATTAGCTCTTCATCAGACTCCGCTACACTTTCAACAAGTTTTTCACGGTATTCTTCTGCTTTTGCTAACATATCTTCAGGAATGTCTTCACATCTGATATCTTTTCCTAGATCATCATAATACACATAAGCTTTCATCTCTACTAGGTCGATGATGCCTTTAAATGTATCTTCAGCGCCGATAGGAAGTTGAATTGGAACAGCGTTACATTTTAGTCTGTCTTTCATCATCCCAACAACTCTATAGAAGTCCGCACCCATGATGTCCATTTTGTTAACATAGGCCATACGTGGAACTTTATATTCGTTAGCTTGACGCCAAACAGTTTCTGATTGTGGCTCAACGCCGCCCTTTGCGCAGAAAACTGTAACAGAACCATCCAAAACTCTTAGAGAACGTTGAACTTCAACTGTAAAGTCAACGTGTCCAGGTGTATCGATGATATTAACTCTGTGTCTGTTTTCTTTTGTTAGTTTTGGATCATTACCAAAATCTGAGTGGCTCCAGAAACAGGTGGTTGCAGCAGAAGTGATAGTAATACCTCTTTCTTGCTCTTGAACCATCCAGTCCATTGTAGCGCCACCGTCATGAACTTCACCGATTTTATAGTTAACACCGGTGTAGTATAGTATACGCTCTGTTGTAGTTGTTTTACCGGCGTCGATGTGAGCCATGATACCGATATTTCTGGTCTTAGCCAGTGATACTTCTCTTGCCATAATTTACTCCTTACAAAATTACCATCTGTAGTGTGCAAACGCTCTGTTAGCTTCAGCCATTTTATGAGTGTCTTCACGCTTCTTAGAAGCTCCGCCTGCGCCGTTTATGGCATCAAGAATTTCACCTGCAAGACGTTCTCTCATAGTTTTTTCTGAGCGGGCTCTTGAATATTTTGTAAGCCATCTTAGACCTAGAGTTTGTCTTCTTTCAGGTCTAACTTCCATTGGAACTTGATAAGTTGAACCACCCACACGGCGTGCTTTAACTTCTAGGCTTGGCATAATATTCTCCATAGCTGCTTCGAAAGCCTCTATTGCATCTTTTCCTGTTTTTTGTGTTACAATATCAAATGCATCATAAACGATTTTTTGTGCAACACCTTTTTTACCGTCTATCATAATATTGTTGATAAGACGAGTTACGATTTTTGAATTATACATTGGGTCTGGCAAAACATCACGTTTTGCTATATTACCTCTTCTTGGCATTTTCTTCCCTCCTTCACATTTAATGAATATCATAGGTACTCGAAAGTCATACTCCCGCCGGCACTTAGAGGCATTTATATATAAACGCCTACCGATTAAACGGTTAGCCTCTTAGTTTCTTAACTTACGAATTTTCTAATTGGTGCTTTTTATCAAATTATGATTTAGCTGCACCGGCTTTTGGTTTTTTAGCACCGTATTTAGAACGAGCTTGCATACGTTTTGCAACGCCTTGAGTATCAAGTGTTCCACGAATAATATGATAACGAACACCGGGAATATCCCTTACACGTCCGCCTCTAATCATGACAACGCTATGCTCTTGCAAGTTGTGTCCTACACCTGGAATGTAAGCTGTAACCTCAATACCGTTTGAAAGTCTTACCCTAGCAACTTTTCTAAGCGCCGAGTTAGGTTTTTTAGGTGTTTGAGTTTTAACCGCTGTACAAACTCCACGTTTTTGTGGTGAGTTTTTGTTGATTGCAACTCTTTTCATTGAGTTCCAGCCTTTTTGCAAAGCAGGAGCCGTTGATTTTTTTTCTGCAACCGAACGTCCATGGTGAACAAGCTGATTAAATGTTGGCATATCGCACCTCCTCTTTTTAAAATATATATACAAAGTGATTACCACTTGTATTTAGTTTTATGAAAACAATTTAAACACAAGCATTTCCCGACAGCGTAAAACTGTCAGGAAAAAGCTCATAATTATTTCCAGTCGACGTTAATTATAACACTCTAAATCTATGATGTCAAGGTATTTCTTTATCTTAAACCATAAGATTTTCAGTGCCCTCACTCTCTAAACTTTCTTCTTCGTCATCAAAAATGATGTCTTGTGAAAAAGCAGGCTCATCAAGTATAATTTGCGGCTCGGGCTCTGTCGATTTAATTTCGACATCGCTATAACACTGCATTCCCGTTCCGGCAGGTATTAATTTACCTATAATAACGTTTTCTTTTAGTCCGACAAGTGGGTCTACTTTACCCTTAATGGCCGCATCGGTTAAAACTCTTGTTGTTTCTTGGAACGATGCCGCAGATAGGAAAGAATCTGTTGCAAGAGATGCCTTTGTAATACCAAGTAGTACAGGTATAAAGGTCGCCTCTTTAAGATTTTCTTCACCGTTTGCCATTCTCTCTTTTAGCTTGTCGTTTTCTGCATAAATTTCGTATTTGTCTACAAGAGATGTAACAAGTAGCGAGGTATCACCTGCATCTTCTACCCTTACTTTTCTCATCATCTGTCTTATAATAACCTCAATGTGCTTGTCATTGATGTCAACACCCTGTTGTCTATAAGTTTTTTGTACCTCTTGAATTAGGTAGTTTTGCACGGCCTGTGCACCGCTTATAGCTAAAACATCGTGTGGGTTTACAGAACCTTCTGTAATTTTAGCGCCTTTTTCTATAAAGTCGCCTTCCTTTACAGTAAGTGATGCCGAATACGGAATCATATATTTTCTATCATCTGCAGTTTTGCTATCAGTAATAACTGCATGGCGGTTTCTTTTAATTTCTTCAAACGATACTGTACCAGAAATTTCACTGATAATTGCAAGGTGTTTAGGTTTACGTCCCTCAAACAGCTCGTCAATTCTTGGAAGACCCTGTGTGATATCCTCGGCATTAGCAACACCACCTGTATGGAAGGTACGCATTGTAAGCTGAGTACCTGGCTCACCGATAGACTGAGCGGCTATGATACCAACAGACTCACCAACTTGAACCGCTTTTCCGTTTGCAAGAGATGCACCATAGCATTTTTTACAAACACCGTGTTTTGCACGACAATTAAGTATAGAGCGAATAGTAATCTTTTCAGTGCCTTTATTTACTATTAAAGTCGCATCGTCAGGAGTCATAATCTTGTCTTTTGAAACTATTACTGTGCCGTCGTCGTCCAAGAAATCTTCTAACAGATATCTTCCGACCAAACGCTCATGCATAGGCTCTATAGACTCATGACCCGATTTAATGTCGAACACTTCAAGGCCTTCTGGTGTGTTACAGTCATCTTCTCTTATGATAACGTCTTGTGAAACGTCAACAAGTCTTCTTGTAAGGTAACCCGAGTCGGCTGTTCTAAGCGCTGTATCGGCAAGACCTTTACGAGCACCACGAGATGAAATAAAGTATTCCAAAATATTTAGACCTTCACGGTAGTTAGCCCTAATAGGAATTTCGATTGTTTTACCCGAGGTATTTGCAATAAGACCACGCATACCTGCGAGCTGTCTAATCTGGCTCATGCTACCACGAGCACCGGAGTCCGCCATCATAAAGATAGGATTGTATCTATCAAGACCGGATTGAAGGGCTGCGGTAACGTCGTTTGTCGCTTTTTCCCAAGTTTTCAAAACAGCATTATATCTCTCAGAGTCAGATAGCAAACCGAATTGGAAGTCTTCCGTAATAGCTTCGATATTTGCCTCTGCCTGTGCTATGATGGTTTTCTTTGACTCAGGGATAGTCGCATCACAAACAGCAACAGTAATTGCACCTATTGTAGAGTATTTATAGCCTTGCGCCTTAACTTCATCAAGTACTTCGGCGGCTTTTTCTGTGCCGTGAACCAAGATGCATTTTTCGATAAGTGGGCCTAGCTCTTTTTTGCCTACTAGGAAGTCAATTTCAAAGTTTAATATTTTATCAGGGTCGCTTCTGTCGACATAGCCTAAATCTTGAGGTATAGGTTGGTTGAATATCATTCTACCCATTGTTGTGTCGACAATGCCTGAGTGCATTTTGCCGTCTATTTCTAATTCTCTTCTAAGCTTAATCTTAGAGTGAAGCGAAATATCTTTTGCATCATACGCCATCAAGGCTTCTTCCATGTTTCTAAACACTTTGCCCTCGCCTATTTCACCGTCTTTATCAAGTGTTAGGTAGTAAGAGCCAAGTATCATATCCTGAGAAGGAACCGCAACAGGTTTACCGTCTGATGGTTTTAACAAGTTGTTTGCAGCAAGCATTAAGAATCTTGCCTCTGCTTGTGCCTCTGCAGATAGCGGAATGTGAATAGCCATTTGGTCGCCATCAAAGTCGGCGTTATACGCCGCACAAACAAGTGGGTGAAGTTTTAGTGCTTTACCCTCAACAAGCACGGGCTCAAAGGCTTGAATACCAAGTCTGTGAAGAGTTGGCGCACGGTTTAGTAAAACTGGGTGATTTTTGATGACTATTTCAAGTGCATCCCAAACCTCAGGTTTAGTTCTTTCGACCGCTTTTCTTGCAGCTTTGATGTTGCCTGCTAGTCCTGTTTCAACAAGGCGTTTCATGACAAAAGGTTTAAACAGCTCTAAAGCCATTTCTTTTGGCACACCGCATTGATACATTTTAAGCTCAGGGCCTACAACGATAACCGAACGTCCAGAATAGTCAACACGTTTACCCAAAAGGTTTTGACGGAAACGTCCTTGTTTACCTTTTAACATGTCCGATAAGGATTTCAGTGGCCTGTTGTTAGGACCTGTAACAGGTCTTCCACGTCTGCCGTTGTCTATAAGTGCGTCTACAGCCTCTTGAAGCATACGTTTTTCATTTCTTACAATGATATCTGGTGCCCCAAGTTCCATAAGTCTTTTTAGACGGTTATTTCTATTTATAACCCTTCTGTAAAGGTCGTTAAGGTCAGAGGTTGCAAATCTTCCGCCGTCAAGTTGCACCATAGGGCGAATGTCGGGTGGAATAACCGGAATGGAGTTAAGTATCATCCACTCAGGTTTATTGCCGGAAATTCTGAAAGCTTCCATAACTTCAAGACGCTTTAAAATTCTAACCCTCTTTTGTCCTGTAGCAGACTCAAGGTCTTCTTTAAGCTCTTTAGACGATTTTTCTACATCTACATTTTGCAAAAGCTTGTAAATGGCTTCTGCACCCATGCTCGCATCAAAATCATCTTCATATTTTTCTCTTAAATCTCTGTACTCTTTTTCTGAAAGTGTCTGCATGTTGACAAGTTCTTTTACAGAGCCCGGATTTGTTACGATATATAGTGCAAAGTAAAGTACCTTTTCAAGCACCCTAGGAGATAGGTCAAGTATAAGACCCATTCTTGAAGGTATGCCTTTAAAATACCATATGTGAGACACGGGAGCCGCAAGTTCTATGTGACCCATTCTCTCACGTCTTACTTTTGAACGTGTAACCTCTACGCCGCAGCGGTCACAAATTTTGCCTTTATATCTAATTCTTTTGTATTTACCGCAGTGGCATTCCCAGTCTTTTTGGGGTCCAAAAATTTTCTCACAAAACAGTCCGTCCCTCTCAGGCTTTAGTGTTCTGTAGTTGATGGTTTCGGGTTTTTTAACTTCTCCGTATGACCACTCACAAATTTGATCGGGAGAGGCCAATCCTATTTTTATTGATTCAAATACATTAAATTCCATTTGCATATTCCTCTCTTATCAAATTAAATCTTCGTCGTCATCATCGTCGTCAGCTCCACCTGCAAGTCCTGCAAAGAAATCTTCATCGCTTTCTTCGTCTTCGTCCTCATCAAACGAGAATAAGTCATCTTGGCTGTCGTGGCCGTCTAGTGCGTCCTCTGCATCTTCTACCGAATAGCCTTCTAGGTCATCGTCCTCTGCTACATTGTCTTCATTTAGCATTGATGATGCAGGTGTGAAGCCCATGTCGTCGTCTTCATCAAAGTTTTGTTTTAAGTCTATTTCTTCATTAAATTTATTTAACACTTTAACATCTAAGCCTAAGGCTTGAAGCTCTTTTATCAGAACTTTAAACGACTCAGGTATGCCTGGTTTTGGAATGTTTTGACCTTTAACAATAGATTCATAAGTCTTAACCCTACCGACAACGTCATCGGATTTAACCGTTAGAATTTCTTGTAAAGTATAAGCCGCACCGTAAGCCTCAAGCGCCCAAACTTCCATCTCACCGAAACGTTGTCCACCAAACTGAGCTTTACCGCCGAGTGGTTGTTGAGTAACAAGTGAGTAAGGACCTGTTGACCTTGCGTGGATTTTATCGTCTACAAGGTGGTGAAGTTTTAGGTAGTACATGATACCTACTGTTACGGGGTTATCAAAATACTCACCGCTTCTGCCGTCACGAAGATTGAATTTGCCTGTTTCGCTCATGCCTGCCATTTTAAAGCATTCTCTGATGTCTTCCTCATGTGCACCGTCAAATACAGGTGTCATGATTTTCCATCCAAGCGCCCTTGCAGCCATTCCTAAGTGAACTTCAAGTACCTGTCCGATGTTCATACGTGATGGAACGCCCAGTGGGTTTAAAACGATGTCAAGCGGTGTGCCGTCTGGTAGGAAAGGCATGTCTTCCATAGGAAGAATTCTTGAAACAACACCCTTGTTTCCGTGACGACCAGCCATTTTGTCACCGACTGAAATTTTTCTCTTTTGTGCAATATAGCATCTTACAACTTTATTTACCCCGGGGCTTAGTTCGTCTTGGCTGTTTTCTCTTGTAAACACTTTAACATCTACAACAACGCCAGACTCACCATGAGGCACTCTAAGTGATGTGTCACGCACTTCACGTGCCTTCTCGCCAAAGATAGCTCTTAAAAGTCTTTCCTCGGCAGTAAGCTCTGTTTCACCCTTCGGTGTTACTTTACCTACAAGAATGTCGCCGGGTCTTACGTCGGCACCTATTCTGATTATTCCTCTGTCGTCTAAATCACGAAGTAAATCCTCGTTAACATTAGGAATGTCTCTTGTAATTTCTTCGGGTCCGAGTTTTGTATCTCTTGACTCCATTTCGTACTCTTCTATATGAATAGAGGTATAAACGTCGTCTCTAACGATTTTTTCGTTAAGCAAAACCGCATCCTCATAGTTATAACCTTCCCAAGTCATAAAGCCTATAAGAGCATTTTTACCAAGTGAAATTTCACCATTTTGAATGCCGGGGCCGTCTGCTATAACATCATTTTCTTCTACTCTGTCGCCTACAGACACTATGGGCACTTGATTTATACAAGTACTTTGGTTAGAGCGCAAGAATTTTGTGATTTCATAATCGTCGATATCGCCGTTATCTGTGGTAATTCTAATTCTCGTGGCACTTACACTTTTAATAACGCCGCTTCTTTTGGCAAGCACGCAAACGCCTGAGTCCACACCTGCTTTATATTCCATACCGGTTCCAACTATTGGAGCGTCGGTTTTCAGTAGTGGCACGGCTTGTTTTTGCATGTTAGAGCCCATCAGCGCACGGTTTGCGTCGTCGTTTTCAAGGAAAGGAATCATTGCAGTAGCAACAGACACAACCATTTTAGGTGAAATGTCCATATAGTCTGCTTTTTTGCCCGATACTTCAACGAAATCACCTCTGTGACGTCCGACTATTTTCGGATTTACAAACTGGCCGTCTTCATCAAGCGGTTCATTTGCCTGAGCCACGATAAATTCATCCTCTACGTCCGCTGTCATGTAAACAACATCGTCTGTGACTTCTCCCGTGTCTTTATTAACTTTTCTAAATGGAGTTTCAATAAATCCATAGTGATTAATCTTTGCAAAGGTTGCAAGATATGAGATAAGACCGATGTTTGGTCCCTCAGGAGTTTCGATAGGACACATACGACCATAGTGTGTGTAGTGAACGTCACGAACCTCAAACGATGCCCTGTCTCTTGAAAGACCGCCGGGGCCTAGAGCCGAAAGACGTCTTTTGTGAGTAAGCTCTGATAATGGATTTGTTTGATCCATGAACTGAGACAGCGGAGAAGAGCCGAAAAACTCTTTAATAGCCGCCACAACAGGACGAATATTTATAAGGCTTTGCGGTGTAGGCGCTTCTTGGTCTTGAGTTTGCAAAGTCATTCTCTCTCTAATGACTCTTTCAAGACGAGAAAAACCAATTCTAAACTGATTTTGTAAAAGCTCGCCTACAGAACGAATTCTTCTGTTTCCTAAGTGGTCTATGTCGTCTGTTACGCCAAGACCCACGGCTAGGCAGTTCATGTAGTTGATACTTGAGAAAATATCATCAATTATAATGTGATTTGGAACAAGCTCGCCACTTCTTTTGATTATCATCGCTTTAAGCTCTTCTTCATCATTTGCTTCTTCTAAAATTTCCGATAAAACGCTAAATCTTACACGCTCTAAAATTCCGCATTCTTCTTTTGCATCGAAGTTTACAAATTTTGAGATGTCGACCATTGCGTTTGAAATAATTTTTGTTTCCTTGCCGTTTACATCGACAAAGGCAACGCTAACACCGGCATCGTCTATTTCCCATGCGAGCTCACGTGATACCATATGACCTGCATCAGCCATAAGCTCACCCGTTGTAGGGTTAAAGATAGGCTGAGTAAGTGTTTGGCCCGAAAGTCTGCCTGCAAGTGCCAGTTTTTTGTTATATTTATATCTGCCAACCCTTGACATATCATATCTTCTAGGGTCGAAGAAAAGAGTATTTATATGCGCCTGCGCACTCTCTATTGTTGGAGGCTCACTAGGTCTTAACTTTCTGTAAACCTCAAAAAGTGCTTCTTCTATATTATTACAATTGTCTTTTTCAAGAGTTGCCAAAATCCTGTCGTCTTCACCGAAATACTCTAAAATTTCTGTGCTTGTGCCAAGGCCTAGGGCTCTTATAAATACTGTAATAGGTATTTTTCTGTTTTTATCAATTCTTACATAAAATACATCGTTTATATCATTTTCATATTCAAGCCATGCGCCCCTGTTTGGAATAACAGTCGATGAAAACAGCTCTTTACCGGTTTTATCATATTCCATTTTAAAATAAACGCCCGGTGATCTTACAAGTTGTGAAACGATTACACGTTCTGCGCCATTTATAACGAAAGTACCACTACTTGTCATAAGTGGGAAATCGCCCATAAATACTTCAGACTCTTTAATCTCTCCTGTTTCCTTATTTAAAAGCCTCGCAGTTACTCTTAAAGACGATGAATAAGTCGCATCACGCTCCTTGCATTCGGTAACACTGTAATTTGGTGTTTCCTCAAGTTTATAACCGACAAAACTAAGCTCAAGATTACCGTTAAAATCGGTAATTCCCGAAACCTCTTTAAATACCTCTTTAAGTCCGCTATTAACAAACCAACGATATGAATTCTTTTGAATTTCAATAAGGTTTGGCATGTCTAAGACTTCTTCAATTTTAGAAAAACTCATTCTGGTAGTTCTTCCACGTCCAACGGGATTAACATTTACCATTTTAGCCACCACTCCATTCTATTTTTTTTAAGTTAAATTGAGCGCGACAACTTTTCTTCACAATAACCATAAGAACCGTGTATCGCTTATGCGGTACGCATCCTGTGAATTTAGTACAAAAATACAAGCAATAGACTTGATTTCACTGTCAATTCGTCAAGGTTCTTAAATCGTTTTACACAATTTAAGAGCCTACTTTTCCATGATGCAGTATAATATTCTATAACATATTTTTCCACTTGTCAATACCTTTACGGAAATTTGCAAAAAAAACACACACGAGCACAACGTCAAACAAGCCCTTTGCACTGTCCCTACTCATGCGCTGAAATTTGGGGCGATTGTCAATCGTTTTAACCGCTAGTTCATAAAAAAGCGCGTCCCGTATAATATTTCCATACGGGACGCGCATTATTAAACCTTTGTTCTACTTGGCAAACTTCTTTTTCATAAGAACAGCTATTCCGGCAAGACCCACGAGTGCAATCATCGCCCATAATGCGATATTGCTATCATCTCCCGTTTCGGGGGTAGTAGATGTTGTCGGTTCTTCTTCCGTCACTGTGACCGTGGCGGTTGCCGACACATTGCCGATGGTCATGGTTATCGTTGCCGTTCCGTTTGCAATCGCCGTTACAACTCCTTTTTCGTCCACTGCGGCGACCTGCGTGTCAGAACTTGTCCACATTCTCTCGCCGACTGCTGTTGTCGGGGAAACCGTTGCCGTTATCATCGCCGTTTGTCCCGCTTGCAGGGAAATGCTTGTCTTGTCGAGCGTTACGGAGCTTGCAATTAAACCTTCGTTTGCAAGCACTATAAAGGGTGACAGTTCCGTGACCGTTACGGAGAAATTGCCGTCCGCTCCCACCGTTACCTCGAAATATTCCCAGTTTCCGTCCTGTTTTCTATGCGCAATCGTCAACGACTCGCCAATTTTATCTGGTGCACTTAATGTTACCGAGATTGAACCATCCGGTTGGATTTTAACGCCACTTGCTACAAGCGAAATGTCAAATGCGAGCACAATGTCCGGTTCTCCGGTCATTCCCACAAACGCTTCGTCCGTAAGGTCGGTTGTGTCCGTGATTTCTTCTAAAACGAGTTCCACCGGCACGGGATTTCCCTGTGAATCAAGGGGCATTTTTCCGGATGCAAAAACGCCTATCTCTACATCGAGAATTTCAAGCGTTCCATTCAAAAGATAGTTTAAGTCGCGGTACGCATCCTGCAAATCCTCTATAATGCCCGGATTTTGAGTTTTCAGTTCATCAAGTTGCTCGTCCGTCATGTTTGAAACGTCTTCTATTACGGCATCAAGTTCTTCTTTAATATCCTCGAGAGTCTCTGTGTCCGTGGGGTCAACGTTATCAAATTTAGTGAGGACATCGGTAATCTCTTTTTGCACCTCTTCAACGGCGGGCGAAACGGGAACTCCATCCTTTGCAAAAACCGCCACTATGCTGTGGGATGCGCTTATATTGCTAAATGTATATTCGCCAGCTGTCGTGGGTTGCGTCTTCACGCCATCTATGAGCAGGTGAGAAAAGGTGTAGCCTTCCTTCGCCGCAAAAGTGTAGGTGAGGCTTGATCCCTCTTGTATAGTGCTAGAGCCGTGGTGATCTATCGTACCACCCACTTCATTGGCCAAGGTTGTGCCATCTGCACCCACCGTAAGCACGTCCGATGTGACGGTGTATGTGGGAATGGCGATCCACTGTGCCGTGAGGGTTAGAAGCTCACCATTTTCCACATCATTCGTCGTGAAAACATGCCCCGCCACATCATTCGGCAAAATGGTTATTTTCTCATCGTTTTTATTTGTGTACGTCCAACCGGCGTGTATGAATCCGGGTCTTGTGATACTGGACGGAGCTGTATCGATATTTTCTGCGTCGTCTGCTATGTATGCTATAGTTGTTCCGTTGGCTGCAAACGATCCCCCGTTTGTATCAAATTTAAAATATCTATTATCGACTTTTTGCAAATATTCGTTATCCATATTCGGATCTTCTGTCAAAAAAGAGACGAGCCCTTTATGTGCAATTGTAATTTTGGTGTTCTCTCCAAGAGTTCCTTTAACCGTGAGGACACCATCTTTTTCCACTGTAATTGTTTCGCCACCGCTCGGTGATAATGTTACTCCCTCGTCCACCGTGAGAGTTTGCGCACTATCCATACCCCCTGTGGCTGGAGGTGGGGTGATGTCGATATTTGCGAAGTAGATGACATCTTTCGTGAGCAGGACATTTGGTACATCGAAATTAATTACGCTGTCCAGTACCTCAAAATCCGCCACCGAGACAATTCCGTTGCCGGTTATTGTGCCTGCTTCTGGTCTTAAAGTTGCTCCGTTGTTCACAACCAGCGATCCCCCGACATTCACCGCAAGCGTTGCCCCGCCGTTCACCGCAAGAATTCCCTGCTCTTTAACGGTGAGCGTTGCCCCGTCGTTCACCGTAAGCGTTGCCCCGCTTTCCACCGTAAGCATTCTATTCGATGCAACGATGAGTTCTCCGCCATTGTCCACGGTCACAGCCCCGTTACTATCGACCGTAAGTTGCCCGCTGTCTTCCACGGTGAGTGTATTGCCATCCGTTTTAAGTGTAACGCCGGCGGGTATGGTGGTGAAACCGTCCGAAATTTTAATGTCAGCCGTCATGGTGACTGTGCCGCCCGTAGCCTTCAAAGCCTCAATTTCGGCTACCAGGTCAGCGTAATCAGTAGCGTTATTGTCCGTGGTAGCAAAGGCAACGGCAGGCACAAGTGTTACCGCCATTGCGATTACAAGCAATATCGCCAAAATTCTCTTCTTTATCATGTCTTACACCTCTTGTAAATAAAATTTTCTGTTCAAATTATCGTAAAATTCACACGCGCATGTCTCCATATGAATTACATAGTAAACTTTAGCACAATTACAAAGTGTTGTCAATGATTTAAAGAGGAAATGAGATTTTGCAGTTACGGAAATTTGCAAAAAAATCTGCACCAAATATATTGGTGCAGACCATATTATTTCAACCTCTTCGTTTTCATGCCACTTTATAGCTTCAAGTAAATGTTTTGGCAAACGAATTCCTTGAGAATTACCCCATTTTTGAATATTAGTAGTCATACAAAAGCATCCTATCACACGATTAGTATATACCATGTTCCTATAAAATACAACGAAAATCATATGAGAAAAATCAATTCTCACTTATAATCATCTACATTCTTATAAAAGTCTGCTTTTCTTATCTCTAAGGCCTTATACATTTCCTCTTCAAATGCAAGCTTTGTGCTTTTTGCCCCTATAAGCGACAGCAGCTTTTTGGTAAAATCGGGATTTAGTATTAAAAAAGGACCTATGAGATATGTGCCTAAAAAGTTTTTATGCCTGAACCCTTCTTTTTTTGAAGCAGGATTCATTCCGACTCCTCGTTTAACATCAAACAAAAAACTGTCCTCAGTCCTCGGGTAGCAAAAGCTAAACTGCGATTTAAAGCCATAAACTTCTATGTCTTCATAGCTTGCAATCATTTCACTGTTATGCCTTTTCTTAAAATTTTGCACGGCGTAATAATCAAAAATTCCTAAGGCTTCAAATTTATCGCCTTTTTCATTTTGTATGTACTTTCCAAAAATTTCCAAGGCATTTCCTGTAAATAAAAATACCGCTCCGCCTTCAATTTTCTCTACTATTTTATCTTTATACCGACTTAGTTTTTCAATAATTCTCTCTTGGCTTTTCTCTGTTGTAGGCCCCATGTATATTAAATTTATCTCTTCACTTAAAAACCTAGGCTCTTCATTAAATTTTGTGTCCATAAACTCTGCGTCTTTTAGGCACTCTTTAAGGTATCTTATGTTGCCTAAATCGGCAAATAGATTGCAAATTTCAGGGTATAATATTTCAACTTTCATCTTCCCTACCCCCTTTTATCCTTTGCACCACTGCATCTTTAATGCTTTTTGCCTCCTGTGGCAACAAAATATCATGATAAACAATGACACTATCCATTTCATCTATTTTTATCATATTAGAAATGTCCGCTATGTCCTCCGCCTGCAAAATTATGCTTTTATCAATGCCTGCAAGCAAAAGTCTTATGTATAAATCCGATTTTCTGGGTCCGTAAATGATTATTTGCTTTATCTCTTCATCGTTTAAAACCTCAAAATCCGCATCAAATAAATACGCAGTATTCTCGACCGATTTGCGCGCGTCGTTCACATCGTCTATCAGTAAAACTACAGCCTTATTTCCCTTAAAATCCTTAGCGGTGGAAAACGCCCTTGAGCATGCGATGGGATTTTGCCCCTTTGAAAGAAAAGACACCACCGTTTTTCCGCCGACTTCCGTCTTTGATAGGCGAGTTTTCACAATCTCTATTTCTCCTGATGCCCTTGCGACCTTTTCCATGTCATAACCCATTTCATTTAAGAGCGCAATCGCCGAAATTTGATTATACACATTGATTATATTCTTATCAATCAAATTAAATGTAAGAATTTTTTCGCCTATTCTAGCGCTTAAACTCCGATTTTTTCTATCTATATTTATGACTTCGTACTGCGGTGTTGGCGCGGCATAGTCGCAGGCCTTGCAGTAATAATTTCCTATATGATGATATCTTGTAAACTTGTATTCTAAATTTTCATAGCAATTCGGGCAAATAGCCCCGTCTTTTACAAGACTTTTATAGCTCTCGCCCTCAAAATCCTGCAAGGCAAGCGAGAAGTATCGCTTTTCGTTGTCTGGTGCCAAGTTTGAGCACACAGGGTCATCGGCATTTAAAATCAGTTTAGAAGTTTTTGGAATATTACTGTTTAAAATATCGGCTATAAACTCGACATGTGCGTTTCTTCTATACGAGTCCCTAAAAATATTTGTTATTAAAATAATCTCAGGTTTAATAAAGGGAAATACTCTAGGTGCACTTCTTTCATCTACTTCAAAAACCGCAAAATCAAACTTTGGTTTACCAAAAAAAGCCGTTGAATTTAACAGCGCCGCTGCAATTCCGCCTGCGACGTTTGAACCTAACTTATTGCAAGTAAATTTCTCTCCTAATTTTTCTAAAATACTCTCGGTCAAATTTGCCGTGCTGGTTTTTCCGTTTGTTCCTGTGATTGCAACTATTTTTTTGGGTTTATCAATATATTTTAAAAACTGTGGGCACAGCGATAAGGCAAGCGTTCCCGGGGAATGCGTTGCGTTTCTTCCAATCATTTTTAGGCCGACAGAAAAAAATTTTGCCGTAAAAAACGCAAAATAATAACGAAGTGGTTTCATCTTCTCTTTTCCTCTCTGTGACATTTTTCGAGCATAAATATACTATCACAGCAGGTTTGATTAGTCAAGCTCACAAAATTTAGCAAAAGGCTTCCAAAAATGATGAAAATCACTTTCGGAAGCCTCATTCAAGATTGCTATTTATCAAATAATTGTCTTTTATTTGGAACTTTTAAAAACGCTGTCAAAGCAAATCCTACAAGTAGCACCGCACTTAAAAGCATGTAAACCTGCTGGGTGCCCAAAATATTTGCCGTGGTTCCGCCTAAGTTTTGGAAAATTATTCCACCTACCGACATAAAGGCCGAACTGATGCCAAGGGCCGTCGATGTAAGCCTTGGGCTTACTAAGTTTGATATTACTTTTAAATTTAGCATGGTAAAAAGCATGGACGGCATAGATTTTAATAGCAGTGTTACCGCCACTACCGCCATTAAACTACTTGAAAACGCATAAATTGCGAATGGGGTTAACAGCAGTAAATGGGCTATGATTATAAGCACTCTGCCCGAATATTTGTCCATGAATTTATACGAAAATATGATTATTGGAATTTCTATTGCAGTGCCTATAAACAGCACCGTACCCACCAGTGTAAGGTCAAGGCCTAGCTCCGATAGTAAAATTGGTATGTAGGTCATATGCACACCGTTTGCACCCAAAAACAAAAACGCAATAAAAAGATAAAGTATATAATGTTTCCCACTTAAAAGGTCACTCAGTTTAGGTTTTTCATTTTCACTGTCTTCAAGTTTTTCCACAGGATTTTTTTCAGTTCCCCAAACGCCAAACACTGTGACTAGTGAGGAAATAAATAAAAGTATAAACAAATAATAACTTGGAAAATGCCCGAGTATAAGTCCAGCTACCTGAATTGCGCTTGCAAAACCGAGGGTTCCCCAAATTCGCACCGCACCATATCTGTACTTACAAAGCCCTGCCATCCTCTCAAGCACCGGGCTTAAAGAACATATGCTTGTCATTATCAGTCCGTTTAAAATAAACAAAATCCACGTTTCTCTAAGCGCTGAAAAAACTAAGCCTGAAATTCCTGCCAAAACCATAAGCGAGTATGCAAGTCTTTTTGGATTTTTAACCTTGTCGTTTAAAAAACCTATGACAGGAATGCAAATAATTGAAAACAGGCTTGATGACGACACAATAAACGACATCTCAGATGGATTTTTTCCTATGCCCGTAAGGTATACACTTAAAACCGATGAAAAGGCAGACATAGAAAAATAAAAAGCGAAAAGGGTAATAGAATAACTTAGATAACTGCCTTTATAACGGCTTAAAATCCCCATAAATTAACCCCTTTCAAAATTTTTACTCAAACGAAAGTATTGTCCTTACTGCGTTGTCTTCCTCTACAAAAGATACCTCTATCTTGTCGCCCACATTTACCCTTACTATGGTTTCGTCTTGAGATACTAACATTTTATAGATTACGTCCTGACTATCCACCAAGTAGACCCAAGAATTACCGTCGACAGTCACATATTTTACGTCTTTTATCGTGATATTTACTGAATTCGGGTCGTCTACTGTCATATTAGGATCTCCCAGTCCTGCCTCAGAAAGTGCAGCCCTGTACTTTGTTATCGCCTCTCTTTGTGTGGTTGCGGTAACAACGATATTATACCTTTCAACATGGATAAGGGCATACTGCTTTACAAGGCCGCCTTTATCTTTTAAAACCATGATGTAAGTAGGTTGGTCATCAATATTAACAACAGACGGGAAAGACGCTGTGTATCCTAAGTTTTGCACTTCGCCCTCTGCAGAGTGCATTACAGAGTACTCCTCCGCACCGGGAATTGCGTAATATCTTATCTCACCTGTTCTTGAGTTCATAAGTACAAAGCCTATGTTTGACTGGTCGCTTACAAGAGATGTAACACCCGTAAAGACCCACACATCATCATCAAACATTTTATAGCCGAAGTCGGCACTTACTCTTTTACAGTCAACATTTGCAAAAATACTGTTAAAGAAACCACCGCTTAAAAGTCCATACCAGTCATAGCGCTCTGTAAGCAAGTATCCGTCATAAACTATGTCAACCCATGAAGGTATGTCTTCTTTTTCATAATACTGAGTCTCACCGCTTGAAGCGTCCAAAATTACGGCGCCCTTGACATCTTTACCTCCGAAAAGGCCTATGGTATGCTCTATTACCGTTGCGACATAATAAGCCTTGCCGTCCTCGCCTATTTCAAACGAAACATTGTCAAACATTGCCCATCTGTAGTCAAAGCGGAGTTTTCTCATAAGGTCTTCGCCAAAATAAGCGGACTCTGCATAGTATAAAGGATTTTCAAGCTCTACAAAGTCGCCTGTGTTCTCAACCGGGTCTACAGAAATGTAACCTGGTATTCCGCTGTCTTTATTTGCAAACCACTTAAAAAGCCCGTCAAATTCAAGCGGAGTTACTTTTTTGGGTACTCCACCCAGATTTATTTGTGTGTAATAGCTGCTAATTTCAAACTGGCTTACCAAGTCGCTTAAAGAACCTAAGGCTCTCGAGCCAATAATTTGCGCACTTTCTGTGTCCATCAGCGCTATATTATCTATGTTTTCACTAGGTTCGAAATCCTCAATAAAATTTCTCTCCTCTATGGTGTCGCCCGCAAGGGCGGCATAGGTTTTTGCGTGAAAAACAGTCGACGAGTAAATGTTTAAAACAAATATTATAGCAACCAAAGCACCGGCTGTATAAAGCAAATATTTAATATATTTCGGACTGCTTCCGTCTGTTTTAAAGGAAATTTGCTCTCCGCCAAATACAGATGCGGCGCCTCCCCTTTTCGTAGTGGTATCAAGCTTTATGCTGCTTGTAAGCATAGAGTCTAGTGCGACAAAAAGCACTATGACGCCTATCACCACTCCCCAAGTTGTGGGTGACTGAATATTATACGGGAACAGCATGACATAATCAGCAATCAAAAATATTACTACCGTAAGCACAGCTGCAATGATATGCCCCTTCGCCTTGCTTTTATTCTTTTGAATTTTATTTTTTTCTTTGTCCATTACTACCACATTGTCTACTTTTTCTGACATTTCACTACTCCTTATCTAAATTCAAACGCTTCTTTACCCATTCCACATATGGGACAGACATAATCATCGGGTAAATCTTCAAACGGCACTTCGCCGTCATATAAATATTCGCACACTGTGCAAACATGGTTTTGCGGTGGTTTTTTCGGTGAAACTTCATCAAAAACCTCTTTGCCCATCCCGCATATAGGACATACATAATCCTCCGAAAGCTCTTCAAAAGGAGTTTCCCCGTCATATACATATGAGCAAACAGAGCAAATATGCTTAATCTTTGACACGTCCACTTCCTCTAAATATTTATCATCAATATAGGTCGGCGCATTTTTAGGCGCTTTTCCCTTTACCACTTCGTGATAATATTTATACGTCATAGGCGTCACATTATAAAGTATATCACAACTTATGACTTCGCCTAAAAAAACAGTATGTGTCGGGGTTTCCAAGCGGTCTGTGATTTTGCAAACAAAATAACCGCAAGACTGCTTTATTACCGGCATGGTATCAATAATTTCATGCTCAATATCCAAAAATTTATCTGTGTCCTTGCCACATTTAAAGCCTAAATTGCCTATGATTTTTGGGTCTATGTCCTCAGGCAAGATGGAAAGCGAAAACATGCCTGTTTCTGCCATGCATTTGTGTGTAAAGTTATCCTTATTTACACTGATGGCAATTAAGGCTGGTTCTACCGTAATTTGCATTGCACTGTTAGCAATACAGCCTGTGGGTTTATCCCCGTTTAATGTACTTAGGGCATACACTCCATAACTTAAGTTTCTGTAGGTGTTCATGTTTATACTCATTTTAGTTCCTCCCGTTTCTGATATTATACTAATAGAATATCACAATAGAAATAAGAATGCAATATTGACTATAGTATAGTTTTAGTTATATAATAAAAAAATATTAGTTAAGGGGTGAAAAAATGAAAATTAATGCAGTAATTGTTGCCGCCGGAAGTTCTTCACGCATGGGGCAAGCAAGTTCAAAACTTTTTATCGACCTAAACGGTAAATCGGTCATTAAAAGAAGTTTAGACGTATTTGAAAACTGTGACGTCATCGAAAAAATAATTTTAGTATGTCGTGAATGCGATATAGCTAAAATGGAAGAAGAGAGTAAAAATATTACAAAACTTAAGAAAATCGCATTTGGCGGTAAGGACAGGCAAGAAAGCGTGCTAAACGGTGTAAAATACTGCGACGACTGCGATTTTATTGCAATTCACGACGGTGCACGCCCACTTGTAAGCATAAATGACATAAAAAAAGCCTGTAAAGACGCCGAGCTTTACAGCGCTACCACCCTTGCCGTAAAAGTAAAAGACACGATTAAACTTGCAGACAGTAAGGGCTTTGTTGCAAAAACACCTGAGCGAGAATTTTTGTATGCCGTACAAACTCCACAAGTTTTTTTAAAGGATTTATACCTTAAATCGGTAGAGCTTGCGACCACGCAGGGCAAGAGTTTTACAGATGACTGTCAGCTTATAGAAAATTTCGGAAAAAAAGTTTATCTTACCGAAGGCTCGTATGAAAACATAAAAATCACCACGCCGGAAGACGTGGCAGTGGCGCTGGGATTGTGCTCTTTAGGAAAGGAAGATTATTAATATGAATTTTAGAATAGGCCATGGCTATGATGTACACAGGCTGGTTGAGGGTCGAAAATTAATACTTGGCGGTGTGGAAATTCCGCATAATTTGGGGCTTTTGGGGCATTCAGATGCAGATGTATTGCTGCACGCAATATCGGACGCACTCTTAGGAGCCTGCGCCCTAGGCGACATAGGTGGAATTTTTCCCGACACGGACGAAAAATATAAAGGAGCAGACAGCCTGCTCCTTTTAAAAGAAATAATTAAGATGTTAAACGAAAAATCCTACAAAATAGGAAACATAGATGCGACCGTAATCGCACAAAAACCAAAACTTAAGCCGTATATACCGCAAATGGTAAAAAATATCGCCAAAACTTGCGGCATAGACGAAAACTGTGTAAATGTCAAGGCGACCACCGAGGAAAAACTTGGTTTTACCGGAAGTGAAGAGGGTATTAGCGCCCATGCGGTCTGCCTTGTGTACAATTAATTTACAGATTTTCTAAGGCCTTGTTTATTACCATGGCGGCTAAAAATGCGCCGACTACCGAAATTATATCCTTGACCAAATATGGCACAGACACCAAAAGCGCCGTGGCAAAAAGGTCTGTTCCTGTGACTAGGCTAAACTGCACTATACCAAAAATATGGCAAACGACAAGCCCTAAAAGGCCAAAAGCTATGCTTGCAATTTTATTGTTAAATTTTTTACCCAATCCACAAATTAGCGCCATTAGGATAAATCCCCAAATAAAGCCTCCCGTGACACCCGCAAGTACGCCAAATCCTCCTTGAAAACCCGAAAAAACAGGCAAGCCTATCGCGCCGATAGCCGTGTATACAATCAGTGACAAGCTACCATACTTTGCACCGAGTATAAAACCTGCAAGCGCTATTCCAAAAGTTTGAAGAGTCACGGGAACACCTGTTGGCATTGGTATGGATATCATGGTAAACACCACAATAAGTGCGGCAAAAACCCCTGTAAGTATCATGTTTATTAGTTTTTTTCTGTCTATTGTCTTTTGCATTTTCATTCCCCTTTATAAAAAATCTTTATATATATTTACTTCCCCTGTAGAAAACAGGCTCACACTTTTATCTTCGTTTTCGATTACCAGCCTAGCATCTTCGTCCACGTCAAGCACTTTGCCTTTACACAGCTTGCCGGAATTTTCAAAGCTTACTATTTTTCCGGTAAGGAAAGATTTTTCTCTATAAATTTTCACAAAATCCTTGTTAGGCAGTTTATCATAAAGTTTAAAAAAGTTTCTAATGAGTGAAGAAATTATTTGTATTCTGGCATTATCGGGACATTCATTTTCGTACACACTGCCGGCTATGTCCTTTATTTCATCGGGAAATCCCTCTAATGGAGTGGAGACATTTATTCCTATTCCAAGCACGGCATACTCAAGCATTCCCGTTTCAAAATCGGTGGAAGCCTCGGTTAAAATGCCTGAAACTTTTTTGTTTTCGATATAAATATCGTTAACCCATTTTATTTTTGTTTCCCTATTTGAGACTTCTTCTATCGCCTGCGCAGTAGCAACTGCGGCAGATGTGGTGATAAATAGAGCCTCCTGTGCCGAAAATTTCGGCCTTAATATTATGCTTACATAGGTGCCTGTTTTTGAAGGCGACTCAAAGCGTCTGCCCATTCTTCCCTTGCCCTTTGTCTGCTCGTCGGCAATTATTATCGTGCCATGCTCTGCACCTTTTGCCGCCAAGTCCTTAGCCACATCATTTGTAGAGCCGACACTTTTATAGACAAATATTGGCGCATCATAATTTTGCAAACTATTTTTTACACTCTCTTTAGAGAGTGTATTGTTATTTGCAAGCAAATTATATCCTTTGTTCGTCGTGGCATTTATCATAAAGCCGTCTTTTTTTAGCGCATTTACGGCTTTCCATATTGAATTTCTTGATACACCAAGTTTTTTTGCAAGCTCTTCGCCAGATATATACTCCTGCGCACCGCTTGTAAGTTCTTTTAAAATATCTGATTTTATAGACATGTTTCACCCTCCGTTTTTTGTATTTTACCATATCACGCAAGCAATGTCAACCCATTGTATTTAATAGGGTGACAATATGGTAAAAGAAAAGGCAATAGCCTTTAGCGTGTCAAAAAAGTCCTACTTTTTTGCACACGCTATCGGACTGTCCAAAAATCTGCAAGACAAGGAACAAATACTTGCAAATGACCGAGTAATACGAGGGTATGTGAGGGAAATTTGCAAGTGTTTGTGACGCAGGAAGCAAAAAAATGAGCCAAGCTGGCTCATTTTTTTGCGGTTGCGGGTTTTTCGACAGTCTGAAGGCAATAGCCTTTACAGCTACCACCTTTAATAATTATGCTTTTTTTAATAGCTCCACTACTTCTGCTGTCTTTAAAACCTTGCCGTAAGACACAACTTTTCCACCAACTACAAGTGCCGGGGTTGTCATTACGCCGAAGGCTGCAATTTTACCAAAATCTGTCACATGTTCAACCGTGGTGTCCATCCCTAGTTCTTTTAATGCCTCTACCGTGGCTTTTTCAAGCTCGTTACACTTAGCACAGCCTGAGCCTAGTACTTTCACGTATGCGCCCTCGCCGCTGTTTGTGTTGGCAACTGCCTCTTTGTAGTCTACGTTTGAGCAACAGCCTGTGCAGTCGCAAGCCTTTTTCTCTTCTTTTTTCTTTCCAAAATTAAATAATGCCATAATAAAATCCTCCAATATATTTTTTTAAAACGCTAAATAGAACATATAAAAACCAATTAATGCAATCAGTATGCCCATGACAAGCTTTAATACTTTACTTGCCCTGCCGTATTTTTCGCTTTGTGATAGTTTTTCGACAAAGCCTACAGACGTTCCGCATATCACGGCCAAAATTCCGTGGCCTATGGAATAAAGCAGGAGTAAGACTATGCCAAAAATAAAGCTTTCACTGCTTGCTACCACTGCGAGTAATGCTATTAAAACCGGTGTTGAGCAGGGAGATGAAAAAACTCCTCCCAAAATTCCTGCAATTAATGCGCCGATATAGCCTATTCTTTTGCTCTTTGCTATAAGGTAGCTTGATGGAATAATTTCATAAATCCCCATGGTTTGAAGCGCCATTAATAGCATTATTATTCCCAAAATTATAAACCACCAACTTGCGTAATTTCCAAGCAAGGTACCGGCAAGTGTTGCCATTACTCCAAGTGCTGTAAAGGTGATTGCACTGCCAAGCGCAAAGGTGAGCGACAGCAAAAACGAGCGTTTTGTAGATTTTTGTCCCTTTGCCCCTACATATCCCACCACTAAGGGAACGCTTGATAAGGCACAGGGTGTAAACGAGGTAAGTACTCCTGCCAAAAGGGCAATTACAGGTGCAAGCCACGCATTTTCTAGGATAAGAGCCGATAGACTTTCAAGCAAGGCCTCCATTACTCTACCCCCATATCTTCAAGTATGACTAGCATTTGCTCTTCTGTAAGGCCACCTTGATGTACCGTGAAAATATGCTCTTCGGTGTCCATGTCTGCATACATGACAAACTCTACTCCGACATCTTGCGTGGGAACATACGGCGTGCCGTCTGCATTAAAGAATATTTGTGTCGGTATTACCTGCACGGGATAACCCTCTGCAGCTTCGGGATTTTTCCATACATCTACAAAATTTATGTTGGCCTTCCCAGCCATTTCTGTATTTAATTTTTCCAAAACAGGTGCCATTTCAACACAGGGCACGCATTCGTCTGCGCCAAAGTCAATAATTGTGGGAAGCGGAATTGCCCGAATTTTTTCAATATCTTCTTCACTCTCTACATTCAAGCCACTAATTTGTGGGTCTTGGGTCGAATTCCCGTTTAAAATGCCACTTTGAAACACCCAAATGCCTGCTACAACCAATACCATAAAGACAGGCACTAAAATTTTAACTAGCTTACTATTCATATTCTCTTCTCCTTCTTAAACTAATAGAAATTGGATTGCATTAAAGAAGTAGCCCACGCCTATAATTCCTAATGCGCAAATTATAATAAACGCTGTAAGGAGCTTTGGCTTTACAGCCTTTCTGAGCATTATGAGAGACGGTAAACTCAAGGTGGTTACGGACATCATAAACGCCAATATAGTTCCAAGCTGTGCGCCCTTAGCAAGCAGTGCCTCTGCTATTGGAATAGTGCCAAAAATGTCTGCATACATAGGAATTCCAACGAGTGTTGCAAGCAGTACGCCAAATGGGTTATTACTGCCTAAAACTGTTTCAATAATGTCTTGCGGTATCCAGTTATGGATAAATGCGCCTATACCAACGCCGATTAAAATATAAAGGATAACTTTCTTAAATGTGGACATCATTTGCTCTTTTGCATAGATGGCTCTTTCTTTTTTTGAAAGAGTAGGCGATTCTATATCCACGCTTCCGGCATTTAAAATAAAGCTTTCAACATGCTTTTGCATGCCAAATTTATCAAGCAAAGTTCCGCCTATTACGGCGACAATTAGTCCGAGCACAACATAAATAATTGCGACTTCTCCGCCGAAAATACTTGTAAGTAGCACCAAGCTTCCAAGGTCAACCATCGGTGATGAAATTAAAAACGAAAATGTTACGCCGACAGGAAGTCCCGCACTTGTAAATCCCATAAACAAGGGAATTGATGAACATGAACAAAACGGTGTTACTGTTCCTAAAAGGGCGGCAATTACATTTGCCCAAATTCCTTTAAACCTGCTTAAAATCCTCTTGCTTCTCTCAGGTGGAAAATAACTTTGAATGTATGAGATAATAAAAATCAAACTGCAAAGTAATACCACAATTTTTATTACGTCATAAATAAAAAACTGCACGCTTCCACCTACGGGTGAGCTTATGTCTAGCCCAAAAGATGTTAGAATGTTTCCAACCAAATCATTAAGCCAAGCCATTCCCAAAATTTGCGACTGGAAAAAATCCCATACTGATGCTACTACGTCCAAATCTAACACTGCCCTTCTTTAAATCAATTTTTTTTGATATATACTTTAATAAATTAGCCGTCAAAACGACAGCTTTCACATCAAATTTATTTGTTATGTTATTATTATATGCATTTATCAATTAATTGTCAATACTTAAATTAAAAAAAATTGATATATAGTTATTTAAAATATAAATTGAGAGTTGAGAAAAAACTCTCAACTCTCAACTCTCAACTCTTAACTAATTAAGCGTGTTCGCCTGTTATTAAAAACTCCACCCACTCGGCGATGTTTGTTGCGTGGTCGGCTATTCTTTCTAGATATTTTGCGACCATCAGTATGTCTATTGCTTTTTCGCCACTTATGCTGTCGGTTTTAATTTGCTCTACTATATCGCTTCTCACTTTTTTAAAGAGTTTATCGACTATATCGTCATAGGCGATTACGCTCTCTGCAAGCTCTGTGTCGTTTTTAACGAATGATTCTATCGCCCTGTTGACCATGTACACCACTTCTTGCGCCATTTTTGAGACCGTCGGTGTCGGTGCGGTGTTGTCGTCTTGATATGACGCTAGGTGCGCTATGTCCCTTGCCTGGTCGCCTATGCGCTCTATGTCGGTAATCATTTTAAGAGATGCCGAAACCACTCTCAAATCACTTGCTACAGGTTGTTGATGTAAAAGCAATTTAAGGCATGACCTTTCGATTTCTTTTTCTTTGTCATCTATTTCTTTTTCAAGCTGGATTGCGGTATCAATGCTTTCTTGATTTTTATTGAAGAAGGCTTCCACTGCAAGTGTTATTGCCCTTTCGCACATTGTGCCCATAAGTATTATTTCATCATGAAGCTTTCCAAGCTGGATATTAAATTTCTCTCTCATATTTCCTCCTATTAACCAAATCTACCGGTAATGTACTCTTCTGTCCTCTTGTCTTTTGGATTTGCAAAAATTTCGTCCGTTGTATTCATCTCAACAACTTCGCCCAAAAGGAAGAATGCAGTTTTGTCTGAAATCCTTGCCGCTTGCTGCATATTATGCGTTACTATTACAATAGTATACCTCTCTTTTAGCTCCGCCGCAAGGTCTTCTATCTTTAAAGTTGAAATTGGGTCAAGCGCCGAGGTAGGTTCGTCCATTAAAAGAACTTCCGGCTCTACTGCAAGTGCCCTTGCAATGCAAAGCCTTTGTTGCTGTCCGCCTGAAAAACCTAGGGCATTTTTCTTAAGTCTATCCTTAGTTTCTTCCCAAATAGCGGCATCTCTTAGTGATTTTTCCACTATGTCGTCAAGTTTTGATTTTGAACGTATCCCGTGGGTTCTTGGCCCGTACGCTATGTTGTCGTATACACTCATCGGGAATGGATTAGGCTTTTGGAAAACCATTCCAACCCTTTTTCTTAATAAGTTTACGTCCATATTTCCGTAAATATCTTCACCGTCTAAAAGGAAGCTTCCGGAAATTTTACAGCCTTCTACTAAATCATTCATGCGATTTATAGATTTAAGCAAGGTCGATTTACCGCAACCTGATGGCCCGATAAAAGCCGTTATCTCATTTTTTTCTATGTTTAAATTCACATCTTTAAGTGCGTGAAAATTGCTATAATATAAATTTACATTTGAAATTTCTAATTTACTCATTATTTTGACCCTTTCGTTATTTTCTTTGCAAGGAAAGAAGATATTGCGTTAATACCAACAACCAATACTAATAAAACTACAGCTGTAGCAGAAGCTTGGTCTACGTGTAAGCCTTCAGAGCTTAAAATATACATGTGAACAGCAAGTGTTCTGCCCGATGAGAAGGCGTCTCCGACAATTTTCTCGCCTGTGCCCGAAGTAAATATAAGCGCCGCAGTTTCTCCTACTATTCTACCTACAGAAAGTATTACACCTGCAAGTATTCCGGGTATTGCCGAGGGGAGAATGATTTTTCCTATAGTCCTCACCTTGCCTGCACCCAGTCCAAAACTTCCCTCTCTAAACGAGTCGGAAACAGATTTAAGCGCTTCTTCGGTTGTTCTTATTATAAGTGGCAAAATCATTATTGATATTGTTAAAACGCCCGATAAAAAGGAGTAGCTCCATTTTAATGTCGTAACAAATAGCAGGTAACCAAACAGACCGTAAACGATAGACGGAATGCCCGACAGTGTTTCTGTTGTAAGCCTTACAATTTCAACAAGCTTACTGCCTCTTTTTGCGTACTCGACAAGATAAATCGCCGCGCCTATGCCTAAGGGAACTGCTATTAAAAGGCTAAAAACTATGATAAGTAGCGTATTTATAAGCGCAGGTGTCATTGAGACGTTATCAGAGTTATATTCCCATGCAAAAAGCTCGGGTGTAATATGCGGAACGCCTGTTACAAGTATGTAGCCTATTAAAAACACACTAAATGCTATTGCTATAAGTGCCGCAAGACATACGATTAGCAGCAAAATTAAAGATAAAGGATTATTTTTATATGAAATTAATTTTTGTTTGAATGTTTGAGTGTTTATTATATCTTTTTTATCCATCATTATTTATCGCTCCTCCTTTTAATAAATGAAAAAGTAAGGTTGATAATCAAAATAAATACAAATAGTACCACCGCTGTGGCTATTAGTGCCCTTTCGTGAAGACCTGTAGCGTATGAAAGCTCTAAAACTATATTTGTTGTAAGGGTTCTAACCTTGTCGGTCAAAGCCTCAGGAATAAGTGGAGAGTTACCTGCCACCCAAATTACTGCCATAGTTTCGCCTATAGCACGTCCTACTCCAAGTATAACCGCTGCCAAAATTCCCGATTTTGCCGCTGGTAAAACCGTAAAGAATATTGCACGCTCTTTTGATGCACCAAGTGCAAGTGCTCCCTCATAATAACTGTCTGGCACGGCATTTAAAGCAGATTCTGCAACACCTATAATAGTAGGCAAAATCATTACACCCAAAAGTAGCGATGCAGTAAGCAGTGAAGTTCCGTTACCGCCAAAATTTTCTCTTACAAAAGGCACCATAACTATCATTCCGAAAAAGCCATATACTATAGACGGTATGCCTGCTAGTAAATCTATGGCAGGTTTTAATACGGCGTATAGTTTTTTGGGGCAAAACTTTGCCATAAAAACTGCTGTTAAAACACCTATGGGAACGCCGACTATTATCGCACCGACAGTTGCATAAATGCTACCTATTATCATTGGAAAAATGCCATACATGTCACTGCCCGGTCTCCACTGTGTTCCAAATAGAAATTCTGTAAATCCTATTTCAAACATAGTTGGAAAACCGCTTGCAAACATAAATATGCAAATAAGCGCAACTGAAATTATTGAGGCCGAGGCCGCTATGGTAAAAATAACTTTCATAAAGCGCTCGCTAAACGTTTTCATTAACCCACTCCCTGTTCCTTATATATCACAAAAGAACCGACAATGGTGTCGGCTCCCTTGTAACTTAATTAAATTTTATCTTACCACTCTGTTTTTGTGCCTAAGTAAATTTCTGTGATTTCTGCTGCAGTCATGTCGGCAATTGGGTTATCAACATTTACGATAACAGCAATACCGTCTTGTGCGATAACTGTGTTTGTTAGCTCTGCAAGCTCTTCGTCTTTAAGTTCACGAGAAGCCATGCCTAAATCAACTGTGCCGTTCATAGCATCTTTCATGCCTGATGATGAACCTGAAGCTGTGATTTCGATAGTAACATCAGGGTTGTGAACATTGTAAGCTTCTTTTAGTTTTTCCATAAGTGGAGAAACTGATGTTGAACCGCTTACTTTAATTGTTCCGCTTAGGCCTGCTGCTTCATAAGCGCCTGTTGTTTCTACAGGGATAAAGCCTTCTGCCTCTGCAATTGCTTGCCCCTCATCGCTTAAGACGAAAGACATTAGGTCGGTAACTAGTTCGTTTTCTGTTCCTGTTTTAACTGCTACGTTGAATGGACGAGCAACTTTATATTCGCCTGAAAGAATGTTTTCTGCTGTAGCTTCTACACCGTCAACTGTAACTGCTTTAACGCTGTCATCAAGTGAACCAAGTGAAATGTAACCGATAGCCGCAGGGTCTTGAGCAACGCCTGTCATAACTCCGTTTGTTGAGTTGATGAAGTTTGCATCTAGTGTAGTCATGTCGTTTCCGTCAGCGTCTACAACTTCCATAAGCTCTACGAAAGCACCACGTGTGCCTGAACCCTCTTCACGAGAATAAACTGAAATAGCGCCAAGGTCTGTTGCTTCTTCTGACTCTGATTCTGATTCTGACTCTGAGTCTGAACCTGATTCTGCACCTGACTCTGATGTTGTGTCTGATGAGCTAGGCTCACTTGAACCACATGCAGCAAATCCTACTGCTACGATTGCTACGCAAAGTAGCATAGCTAAAATTTTTCTTAATTTCATACTAAATTAACTCCTTTTAAATACGTCATAATTTGATTTCGTGTTTTTTAACACAAGTAGATGATAACCCCTAATTGTTAAATCTAAGTTTTAATGAATGTTAAATCTAGGTAAAATGACAAATATTCAAAAATTCGCAGGATTTCACCACAATCTTTCCCTAATCCGTAATCTACACGGACGACGAAACGACGTCCCTACGCCGTATTTTGTGGTTTTATAAAAACAAATAAAATCAAAAAATGCGGAGCATTTCACCACAACTCTTCACTTTTCACTCTTCACTTTTCACTTTTCACTCTTCACTTTTCACTTTTCACTATAAAAAAATCCACCCGAAGGTGGATTTTTTATAATTATGCTTTTTTCTTAACTGTAAAACCTACTGCACTTAAACTAATTATCGCTATGCTTATCCATATAATAGGGTTAAAATCGTCACCCGTTTGTGGGGTTACGGTCGGTACGGGTGTTGGAGTTGGTATAATAATTTGGATTGCCGTTGCTTTTATATTAATATCGCCGGTAACACTAGCCTTTTCTATCCTTATTTCGCCTGTTTGAGAGTTGTAAGTATAGCCACTTGTTAAAACGGCATCACCCACCGTAATTTCAACATTATCGGGTAGTAAATAGCCTGCATTTGCGGTCAACTTAATTTGGTTTACCGAGTCGGGTAATTCCGTATTGATGATAAACATGTGATCATTATTGCTTGTTAAATTTGTTAAATCGTAACTTACATTATACGCACTCATCATTTCTTTTTCACCGGTGTATTCGTCCCAAGCGGTAGCGCCGGGGAGGTAATATACTGTTGTGCTTGCAGGAATTGACTCAACGCCTATGACAGGCGCATTTCCCTTAAAAACAATAGCCTCAAGATTTGCACACTCATAAAATGTCGCATCTTTAAGTGTTGTCACACTGCTTGGTATTATGACATTTGTAAGACTTGTACAATTATAAAACAAAGCAGAACCCAGTGTTGTGATGCCTTCACCTATTGTAACAGATGTAAGCGCCGTGCAATCAGAAAAAGTGTCAAATCCTGTAGTTTCAAGACTACCCGGTAAAATAACAGATGTAAGCGCTGTGCAAGCTTTGAATACATTATCCCCTAATTCCTTTACACCGTCTAGTATATCGACAGTATTAAGCGAAGTGCAACCAGAAAACGCACTCTCGCCAACACTCACCACACTACCCGGTATGGTAACAGAGCTTAAGGCGGTGCAACCTGCAAACGCAAATTCCCCTATGCTCGTCACGCTGTTCGGTATGGTGACAGAGCTTAAGGCAGTGCAACTAACAAACGCACTCTCGCCAATACTAGTCACGCTATCCGGTATGGTGATAGAGTTTAGAGCGGTGCAAGACTCAAACGCATATGCGCCAATACTCGTCACACTGTCCGGTATGGTGATTGAGCTTAAGTTGGTGCAACTGAAAAAAGCATATGCGCCAATACTCGTCACACTGTCCGGTATGGTGATTGAGCTTAAGTTGGTGCAACGCCTAAACGCATCGTCTCCAATGCTTGTTACACCGTTCGGTATGGTGATTGAGCTTAAGTTGGTGCAAGCACTAAACGCAGCGTCTCCAATGCTTGTTACACCGTTCGGTATGGTAATAGAAGTTAAGTCGGTGCAATCAGTAAACGCACTCTCGCCAATACTCGTCACGCTATCTGGTATTGTGACCGTGCTTAGAGCCGCGCCTAAAAATGCACCGTATCCTACACTCGTCACACTGCTTGGTATTGTATAAGAGCTTTCACTTTTGCCTTGGGGATAAGTTATGATAGTGGTTTTATCCTTGTTAAACAAAACTCCGTCTTCATCTAAGTATGCGGTATTATTCGCATCTACCTTTATCCCAGTTAAATTAGTGCATCCTGAAAACACAGCGTATCCAAGGCTTGTCACGCTCTCTGGTATGGTAACCGTGCTTAGAGCAGTGTCCGAAAACGCTCTGTATCCTATACTTGTAACACTGTTTGGTATGATAACAGAGCTTAAGCTAGTGCAACTCTCAAACGCAAAGTTCCCAATGCTTGTCACGCTGTCTGGTATGGTGACAGAGCTTAAGGCGGTGCGAGTATTAAACGCACTATCCCCAATCGCAGTAACAGTATAAGTGTATGTTTCGCTACCATCTGTGCGTGATACTGTTTTTGGTATGGTTATGGCTCCGTTTATTGAGGGGTCAATGGAAGCGTTAGTGCCATCACCCACCTGCACCGTGCCATTTTCAGTCGCAGTAGGCTCGGTAATTACCTTGAACGTCATCTCTGCACCAATTGGTACTGGTGTTCCATCTGCACTTTGGTCTGCCGTAAAGATATCATCAACCGCCGCAAATACCGTTACAGGAAGCATTAGCGAAAACACGCAAACCGCAAGTACCGACATTATAATTTTGCTTTTAAAATTTTTCATTAAACCATACCCCTCCAAATTATTACATTTAAAAAATTATATCATAATAAAAAATTAATTGCAAGAAATTTATAAAAACAAATAAAATCAAAAAATGCGGAGCATTTCACCACAACTCTTCACTTTTCACTCTTCACTTTTCACTATAAAAAAATCCACCCGAAGGTGGATTTTTTATAGTTACGCCCAGCGCATCTCTGTCATTTTTGGTTCGAATACCATTACGTCTTTAAGCATTGCAACAGCTTTTGTAAGGCCTTCGTTTTGGCTCATTAGGCTGTCTTCGTGCTCTATGCTCATAACATAGTCATAACCTATCATTCTTAGTGCACTTACTATGTCTTTCCAATAAATCATGTCGTTTCCGTAGCCTACGCTTCTGAATATCCATGAACGATTAATTTCATCGCCATAGTGTTGAACGTCTAGCACGCCGTTAACGCCTGTGTTAATTGGGTCAATTTTTGTGTCCTTTGCATGTACGTGGAAAATAGCATCGCCAAGTTCACGAATAGCCGCAACAGGGTTAACACCTTGCCATACTAGGTGGCTAGGGTCAAAGTTTACACCAATTTCAGGGCCTACTGCATCTCTTAATTTTTTTAGAGAATAAACATTGTAGCAGGCAAATCCTGGGTGAAGCTCTAAAGCAATTTTTGTAACGCCGTGAGATTTTGCAAACTCAACAAACTCTTTCCAATAAGGAATTAATACTTCATTCCATTGATAATCAAGTATAGCTAGGAAATCCTCTGGCCATGGGCAAGTTACCCAGTTAGGGTATTGTGATGTAGCGCTGTCGCCTGGGCAACCTGAGAAACAGTTAATTTGATTAATTCCCATTTTCTCAGCCATTAAAACAGCATCTCTCATGCCTTTGTCAAACTGAGCTGCAAGCTCTTTGTTTGGGTGAACAGGGTTTCCGTGGCAGCTAAATGCGCTGACTTCCATATCATATTTTGCAATAGTCGCCTTAAACTCTTCAAATTTTGCCTCGTCATTTAAAAGCTCGTCAGGATTGCAGTGGTCTGTACCGGGATATCCGCCACAGCCTAGCTCTATCATTTGTATGCCAAGAGATTTAAAGTACTCTAAAGCTTCGGGTAGTGGTTTATTTCCCACAACATTAGTAAAAACGCCAAGTTTCATATTAATGCACGCTCCTTAAAAAATTTATCTTTACTATTATAGCTTGTCTTCTACAAAAAATCAATGACTTTTATTTTATTTTTTGGTTAATTTTATATTAAAATAACTGTACATAAAAACAAAAACATAGTATAATCACTTTATATTTAATTTTATGGAGCTATATTATCATGAAAAGTACAAAAAACATATACAAACCCACCATATTTGCCTGCTACAGGGCAAACATCGCTCACGCCGCAATGAATAATTTATCGCCCCTTCTTTTTATTGTTTATCAACAAAAATTTAATTTAAGCTATACTTTACTTGCAAGTTTAATACTTTTTAATTTTTGCACTCAAATACTATCCGACATACTGGCTGTAAAATATGTGGATAAAATAGGCTATAGAAAAGCCGCCACATTTTCTCAAATTACCGTCGGACTGGGTCTTGTGCTCATGTCTATTTTGCCAAATGTAATGGCCTCGCCTTTTCTAGGGCTTGTCATCGCCTCTTTTGTCTGCGGCATGGGTGGCGGAGTAATAGAAGTTATTTTAAGCCCAATTATAGACTCTATGCCCTCTGATGCCAAGGCCTCTGCCATGAGCCTTCTTCACTCATTTTACTGCTGGGGACAAGTGCTTGTCGTCGTTGTCACCACGGTTTTACTTAGCATAATAGGCGACAATCTTTGGTACATAATACCACTTGTTTGGGCGGCTATACCCATATATAATTTCTTTTCTTTTTTAAAAGTACCACTTAGCGACACCATTCCTCACGAGGAAAAAACACCGCTTAAAAAACTATTTTCATCAAAAGTCTTTCTCGTTGCAATGATTATAATGATATGCGCAGGCGCTTCTGAAATTTCCATGGCGCAGTGGAGCTCACTATTTGCAGAAACCGCTTTGGGCGTACCAAAAGTAATGGGCGATTTGCTAGGGCCTTGCCTTTTTGCCGTATTCATGGGAATAGGCAGAGTAATTTATGGAATTTACGGACATAAGATAAATCTATTTAACACCCTCATAGGCTCCTCCGCCCTTGCCGCCCTATGCTATGTGGGCACGGCACTTTTCCAAATCCCCATACTTGCGCTAATCAGTTGCTCGTTATGCGGCTTTGGCGTTGCACTCATGTGGCCTGGCACTATAAGCTCCTCTAGCGCTATTTTCCCAAAAGGAGGTGCGGCAATGTTCGGTGTGCTTGCAATAGGCGGCGACATAGGTTGCTCCATAGGCCCCGGACTACTCGGCACCATATCAGACCAAGCAGGACTAAGGACAGGCATGCTCGCGGGCACTATCTTCCCCATCATCTTATTACTTGGCGTAATTTATCTTAAACACTATGCGAAAACGCATAAACTTGACATACAAAAAAGGGACTGACAATGGAACATTTAACAGCAGGAATTTTAGCGCATGTCGACTCGGGTAAAACCACTTTATCCGAGGCCATGCTTTATAAAAGTGGAAAAATTAGAACACTGGGTCGTGTCGACCACAAAAACGCATTTTTAGACACTCACCAAGTGGAGAGAGCCCGTGGAATTACGGTATTCTCAAAACAGAGCAGTATAAAACTTTCTGACAAAATCTTAGATTTTATAGACACACCCGGTCATGTGGATTTTACATCGGAAACAGAGCGTGCCTTACAGGTACTCGACTATGCCGTGCTTGTCATAAATGCGACAGACGGCGTGCAAAGCCATACCCAAACGCTGTGGAGCTTGCTTACACGCTACAATATACCAACCTTTGTTTTCATAAATAAAATGGACTTGGAAAATAAAGGTGCGAAAAACCTCATTAATGAATTATCAAATAAACTTTCGGGAAACTTTGTGGACTTTTCGGACACGGATTTATTTGAGCATATAGCCATGTGCGACGACAAACTGATGGACTACTATTTAAAGCACGGCAAAATAGAGAAATCTGACATACAAAATTTAATTTTCGACAGAAACATCTTCCCCTGCTTTTTCGGCTCTGCCCTAAAGCTTTTGGGAATTGATGAATTTTTAGACGGAATTAGCGCATATACAAAGGAAAAAGTCTATCCCAAAAAATTTGGCGCAAGGGTTTATAAAATCACTTGGGACGAGCAGGGAAACAGGCTTACCCATATAAAGCTAACCGGCGGAAGCCTAAAAACCAAGGCGGTGGTTTTTTACGACGATAAGGGCGGAAACTCATGGAGTGAAAAGGCAAACGAAATCCGTGTGTATGACGGGCAAAAATTTAAGGCGGCAAACGAAGTTTTTGCAGGCGAAATCTGCTCTATAACAGGTATTAGCTCCACCTATGCAGGGCAAGGCCTCGGAGAGGAAAAGCAGGTAATGCTTCCAATAATAAACCCCGTTTTAAGCTACCAAATTTTATACCCCATGGAAACCGACGTGTCCGCCCTCATATCAAAACTGAGAATTTTAGAGCAAGAAGACCCACAGCTTCATGTGGTAATAAACGAAAAGCTTCGTGAAATTCACATTCAGCTCATGGGCGCAATCCAGCTTGAAATTTTAAGCACCGTAATTAAAGAGCGCTTCGGCTTCGACATAATGTTCGATAAGGGAAATATAGTTTATAAGGAAAGCATTAAAGAAGAAGTCATAGGCAAAGGGCATTTTGAACCCCTAAGACACTATGCCGAGGTGCATTTAAAGCTTGAGCCCTTGCCACAGGGCAGTGGACTTGTGTTTGATGCAAAACTAAGTGTCGATAAACTCGATAAGAATTTTCAAAGGTTAGTGCTAACTCATTTAGAGGAAAAGGCACATTTAGGAGTGCTTACGGGCTCTGAGATAACAGACATGAAAATCACACTGATAGCCGGCAGGGCTCACGAAAAGCACACCACCGGTGGAGACTTTAGGCAGGCCACCTACAGGGCGGTAAGGCAGGGTTTAATGTGTGCAAAATCAGTGCTTTTAGAGCCTGTATACGACTTTAAAATTGAAGTCCCAGCCGAAAATGTAGGCAGGGCGATAACCGACATACAAAAAATGGGCGGAACATTCAGCGACCCCCAAACCATGGGTGAGCTTACAATAATCACAGGCACAGTGCCAGTGTCCACCAGTATGGAATATAAAAGAGATATAATATCTTACACAAAGGGCAAAGGAAATTTTTACTGCAGTGTAAAGGGCTATGCGCCTTGCCACAATGCAGAGGAAGTCATCGCAAAACTTTCTTACCGCCCCGAAAATGACGTGGAAAACACGCCCGATTCGGTGTTTTGCTCGCACGGTAGCGGATTTATTGTAAAGTGGAGCGAAGTCGATAAATTTATGCAAATTGAAGACGAAACACAGAAAAAGCAAGAGGACCCCACAAAACTTAATCGATATAAAATAGAAACAACAGGCATGTCTATGGAAAGCGACAAGGCTTTACTCGAGATTTTTGAGAAGACTTACGGCACTATTAAAAGAGATTTACCACAAAAATTCGCCCCACCTAAAAGGCATGATTTGAAAGAGGAATATAAATTCAAGGCGAGCAATCCCCTAACAGGCCCTGAATATATCTTAGTCGACGGCTACAACATTATTTTTGCATGGGATAATTTAAAGGAAATTGCAAAAGAAAATATAGACGCCGCAAGGGTAACGCTTATGGATATCTTATCAAATTATAGTGCGTATAAGCAAAATAAACTAATTTTGGTATTTGATGCGTATAAGGTAAAGGGAAATCCAGGCTCGGTTGAAGATTACCATGGGATAAGCGTAGTATACACAAAAGAGGCGGAAACTGCCGACATGTATATAGAAAAAGTAACCCACAAAGTCGCAAGGCACAACAGGGTAAGGGTTGCAACTTCCGACACCTTAGAGCAAATAATAATTTTAGGCCACGGCGCAGTTAAAATTTCGGCCGAGAATTTTAAAAGAGAAATTGATGAAACCACTGAACTTATTAGAGAGTATTTAAGATAGGAGAGGAAAATTATCATGGAATTTAAATTTATTAACAAGACTATCCCCGAAGAGATTGATGGCAACAAAATCATTTTGAAATCGGGTGAAAAAACCGATTATTTTTGCCCTTATGACTATGAAACCAAAACGACAAATAAAATTTTCACCGCACCATTTATGTATACCGAAGTACAGGGAGATTTTGTAGCAAGTGTAAAGGCGACGCTTGATTTCAAGGACACCTACGACTCTGCTGTTTTAATGCTAATGGAGAATGAAACACTTTGGGCAAAGGCCTGTTTTGAGCTGACTGATTTTGGCAAAACCGCTGCTGTGAGCGTCGTGACAAACGGAATATCAGACGATGCAAACGGCGCAAATGTGACCGCAAAAGAAATATACTTAAAGGCTGTACGGGTAAAAAATGATTTTTCTTTCCACTATTCACTTGATGGCAAAAACTATGAAATGATGCGTTTTTTCCATCTCGAAATGAGCGATACCATAAAAGTCGGCATGGCATCCCAATCGCCTTTGGGAAAAGGGACTACTTGTGTATTTTACGATTTTAAAGTGGAAAACATCACGGTTAAGAACATAAGAAAAGGTGAGTAAGATGAATTTAAATAACTTCAAATGGACTAGAGAGCCAAAAGCCTGTGAAATTTTAGATGATAAAATAAAAATAACCACAAACCCACACACGGATTTATGGCAGAGAACTTATTATAATTTTAGAAACGACAACGCACCCGTACTTCAAACGGAAAGCAGTGAAAAGTACTTCTCATTTACATTCAAGGTGAAATTTGAGGCAAATCACCGTTTTGACCAGTGTGGAGTAGTAATGTATTTGGACTCTGATAACTGGATTAAAGGCTCTATAGAGTACGAAAACGCAGAATTCTCACACTTAGGTTCTGTTGCAACAAATAACGGCTATTCCGACTGGGCAACCACCGAAATTTCTGCCGATATAAAATCTATGTGGTACAGACTAAGCCGTCGTGAAAACGATTTCTTAATTGAATGCTCAAAAGACGGAAAAACATTTTCTCAAATGAGAATTTGCCATATGTCAAACGCCACCGACACCGTGCAATTTGGCATTTATGCCTGTAGCCCAGAGGACTCAAGCTTCACCGCAACATTTTCAAACTTTTCCTTAGGTGAGTGTAAATGGCAGGCACACGACGGCCAACAACCTGACTGAAAATTTTTGTTTGAAAATTTTGAAGTAAAAAGTAAAATGTAATAGTGAAGAAGTGTGGGTAAGTCCTTCGCAGTGTTTTCGTTTAAGAAAACCCAACGCAGCTTCCACCATAGTTCTTCACTATTGATTATTATTTCAACCTATCTTCCCCAAAGGCTTTCATCGCTGCATACCACTTCGTAAATGTTTTTCCCACAGAGATTTTCAAAATATGCCTTAAGTTCCATGTTTTTATCCCTTTTAACTTTAGGATAATTTCCGTATCTCGCTTCGACATCGTCCATTCTTTGTGCCATGTCTACTACTTTATCACCTGCAAGGCAGTCACAAAGCTGAATTAGTTTGTCGTATTCGTCATATTCCATACGATTTAATACGTCTTTTAGCATTAAAAATTCTTCGTCTGCTACATCAATATTTCCGATGTACTCGTCAATGTCATGTGTTGCAAATGAATGGCTAAGACACACCCTTGCCACTTCTTCATAGCCTAGTTTCATCATATACATATAACCGTCATACACATGTTTAAATTGATACACGCCATTATATCTGCCTATGTCATGCAAAAGCCCTAAGACATAGGCTTTTTCGCTGTCAAGCCCACTTGCTTTACCTATCTTTTCGGCACAGTCGGCAGCTGTGTAACAGTGTTGTACCCACGGCCCTGGATTTTTAATTCCTGCATCTTCAATAAGCTCTATTGCTTTTTCTCTTGTAGGTATCATAATTTCATATCCTCTTATTCGATAATTACAAATTCGCCTGATTTTTCTCTTACACCCTCGGCAGGTTTTGCAGAATAACCAAGCGCCGCAATGCCGTAAATCTCATGGTCCTCAGGCACTCCAAGTTTTGTCAAGATAGCTCTAATTTCAGGTTCATCACATATATTACCTAACTGATTAATCCAGACCGAGCCTATGCCCATGCTGTGCGCCGCAAGTGCTATATTTTCCATGGCGCAGGCATTGTCATCTCTTCCCCATTTGCTGTCTTTCACGTTTGATGGAATAATAAGCGCCACGGGATTATACATGTTATAGTTTTCATTACCCAAAACTTTTCCTATTGTTTTATAAAGCTCCACAATAATTTCTTTGTTTAAAACAGCCGTAAACTTCCAAGTTTGCTTGTTTGCTCCACTAGGTGCTGTAAGGGCGCATTTAAGTAAAGTTTCAATATCTTCTTTTGATACAGACTTGTCTGTAAACTCACGGATACTGCGTCTTGTCATTATGTTATTAATTACTTCATTCATATGTTTTGCCACCTTTCAAAATTATTAGTACAATTTTACCACTTTTGCTTTATATGTACAAGTTTAATTTCTGATTTTTTCCATTTTATAATAATCGCCGGGTTGCAGTTTTTTCTCATTGTCTTTATATGAATACCCCAGCTTTTCATAAAAACTTGCCGCAGTTATTGATGCGTGAAGCACTACTTTCTCACTGTTTAAATAAATTTCGTCCTCTTCAAGCGCATTCATTATGATTTTACCTATGCCTTTTCCGTGATATTCAGGCATTACGAAAATTGACAATAAAATGCTCACTTTTTCACTGCCGTTAAAAGGAGTTATCGCCCCCGTTCCGACAATTTGCTCATCGTCTAAAACAGCATAAACATGGCCGCTTTCCAAGGTTTTTCTTATTCTTTCTTCATTATAACTCGCCACCAAGTTATCCATTGCCTCTTTAGAGTAATCCTTAATATTGACCTCTAAAAAATTTCTGTGCGCCAAATTTATTGCATCTGCAATCTCATTTTCTAACAGTCTTCGAGTTAACATAATTTCCTCCTTTAATGTAAATATTTGACATAATATGAAATAATTCGTATAATAATGCTGTAGGACACTACTTGGCCAGCCCGATACAATCAGACCCCGCCCCAAATAAGCATCTTTTATCCCTAAACTGTGTTATCAAAAGTCGTAATACGCAAGTATTGCGACTTTTTCTGCCTTGTTTATGAATAAAATCTACTCATTTGGGGTCGGAGATTTATAAAGTGCTGTGTGGGTTTATAAGAAGAAAAAGGCTTGAAGTAATGCTCTCGCATTGCAAAAGACTTTGACGCACTTAGAAATCCACACAACACTTTAGAAACGGGCTCTGATTGTATCGAGCTGGCCCTCGGTGGACGGTTGCCCTCTATCCCAAGGGGGTATATAATTTCTATAATAATACCCTCTAATCCTTATGGAAAGAGGGTGATAGTATGACGGATTTTGAAATTTTTTCATTATTTATTATGATACTTGGTTTAAATACCACGCTCATAATTGCATACATAAAAAAGAAATAACCGCCCTTCCCCAAAAGTTGCGGTTATAATCTTTAACTAAAAACCTTTGGGCAACCGTCTATCGGTAGTACCCTATGTTTATATTGTATGATAATTTCGTTAATTTGTCAAGTTTTCACTCTAAACTCTCAACTAATTTATAGGTTTCATAGTTGGGAATAGTATTACGTCTCTAATACTTTGCGAATTAGTTAAAAGCATAACAAGTCTGTCTATTCCGATGCCCATGCCGCCTGTTGGTGGTAGGCCGTATTCTAAAGCCGTTAAGAAGTCTTCATCAACGCCTTGCGCCTCGTCGTCGCCCGCCGCTTTTGCCGCCGCTTGTGCTTCAAAACGCTCTCTTTGGTCCATAGGGTCATTAAGCTCACTAAATGCATTTGCATATTCTCTGCCCATCAAGAAAAGTTCAAATCTTTCGGTATACTCGCCGTTTTCTTTAATTTTCTTTGCAAGCGGTGAAATATCCGTTGGGTGCCCTGTTATAAATGTGGGCTCTATTAATTTATGCTCTGCATATTTTTCGAAAAATAGATTTATTATATCGCCTTTTTTATGTCTTGTCTCAAATTCAACATGGTGCTCGTCGGCAATTTTTCTTGCGTCTTCTAAAGTTTCTACGGCATAAAAATCAACGCCACAGTGCTCCTTAATTGCGTCTACCATAGAAAGTCTTGCAAAAGGCTTGCCTAAGTCAAGTTCGTATTCGCCAAAAGTCACAGTAGTAGTGCCCAAAACATTTTTTGCGACAGTTCTTATTAAATCTTCGGCTAAATTCATCATGCCTTCAAAGTCTGTGTAAGCTTCATAAAGTTCAAGCATGGTAAATTCAGGGTTGTGGCTTGGGTCCATTCCTTCGTTTCTAAAAACTTTTGAAAGCTCGTACACCTTATCAAAACCGCCTACTATAAGACGTTTTAGGTGAAGTTCTAAGGCTATTCTTAAATACATCTCTATGTCTAGGCTGTTGTGATGTGTGATAAATGGCCTTGCAGAAGCGCCTCCTGCCTCAGTGTTTAAGGCGCAAGTTTCAACTTCCATATAATCTTTTGAATTTAAAAAGCTTCTTATTTCAGAAATAATTCTTGAGCGCTTTACGAAAGTTTCTTTAACCTCGGGATTCATGATAAGGTCTAAATATCTTTGTCTGTATCTAGCATCAACGTCTTTTAGGCCATGATATTTTTCAGGTAGTGGCAAAAGAGATTTGCAAAGCACAGTAAAGCTATCTACCTTTACTGAGATTTCTCCACGTCTAGTTTTAAAGACCTCACCCTTTACACCTACTATGTCGCCTATGTCAAGAGTCGACAAAAGTTCCTTGTATAACTCTTCGCCAAGTGCGTCAATTTTTACATAAAGCTGTATTCTGCCTTTTGCGTCACGAAGATCCATGAAGCTTACTTTACCCATGTCTCTCCAGCTCATAATTCTGCCGGCTATGCTTACATACTCTCCACTTTGACCTTCCTCGGGCTCTTTAAAGTTGTCTACTATATCTTTAGTATTTGCATTTACATCAAATTTTGTAATTTCAAACGGATTTTTACCTGCATTTTGCAAAGTTTTAAGTTTATCTCTTCTAATTTGAAGTATTTCTTTAAGTTCAAGCTCTTGCTCTACATGATTTTCTGACATATTTTTCTTCCTTTCAAATTACGATTTATAAAAAAGGGCAGCAAAACACGCTTGCCGCCCCAGCCGAGCTCATATAATCCGAACCCGTTTTATGACAAATGGGTGTGCTTTCTATCTGTGTCAAAGCCTTTTGCAAGGCGGAAGCATTACAGGGGGGCTTTTCCTTGCTATAAAACCCACCCATTTGCCATAAAATCCTTAGACCTGAAAATGTCCAAATTGTGCCTATAACACGGCAGACGAATGAAGTAATACTTGCCGTATTGCAAGTTCGTCTAACACAGTTAGAGGTGTAATTTGGCCATTTTTAGGCGTGGTTCAGATTATATGAACTCGGCTAAATTTTATCTTGTTACCGAAACAATTTTATATTTGACACTTCCGGAAAGCGTTTCGACCTCTACTGTCTTGCCGGCTTTTTTGCCAAACAACGCTCTACCAACTGCTGATTCGTCCGAAATTTTATTGTTTCTCGGGTCTGCTTCATTAGAGCCTACGATTTTAAAGGTTCTTTCCATAGGGCTACCGTCTCTTCCGGTTGTTGAAACAACAACTTTTGAGCCTAGGTTTATGGTTTCTTTATTAAGTTCTGCCTCATTTACGACCACAGCTTTTTTTAGCATAACTTCTAAGTCTGCTATTCTCGCCTCGAGTATTGCTTGATCGTTTTTTGCTTCATCATATTCGCTGTTTTCTGATAAATCGCCAAAAGAGCGTGCAACCTTTAGCTTTTCGGCCGCATCTTTTCTTCCTACCGACACAAGTTGCTCAAGTTCTTTCTCAAGCGCTATCTTTCCTTCCATAGTAAGGAAAATCTGTTTTTCTTGCATTTTAATTTCCACCTTTTATATATTATAGATTAATTTTATTTTAACATCTTATTATTATATGAATTCTTTTGGCATATGTCAATATTATATTATTAATTTTTATTAAATATATCACTTTTCACAGGACTTTATTCCTAAGTTTAGCCAAATTAATATAAAAACCTGTAAAAACGGGGTAAAAACAGCGGACATGGCAAGCCATGTCCCTAGCGTGTCGAAAAAATCCTATTTTTTTGTACACGCTACCTGACTGTCCAAAAACCTGCAAGGCAAGGAACAAATGCCCTAAAATGACCGAGTAATACGAGGGTATATGAGGGAAATTTTAGGGTGTTTGTGACGCAGGAAGCAAAAAAATCTGCTATCGGCAGATTTTTTTTGCGGTTGCGGGTTTTTCGACGGTCAGCGGACATGGCAAGCCATGTCCCTACTGTGTAAATTCTAAATTACGGCGTTTTCGCCTTCTTTTCTTAAATATCTGCCTATTGAAATCACGCCGCCCATTATGCCAAACAAGCCACCTAAGACTCCGTATGCTGCGTATAGATAGAAAATATACGGACGAATGTCCACAATGTCAATAAACTGAATCATAGAATATACGATTTGCGCAAGTTGATCGTAGGCAAAAAATACCACGGTTGCAGAAATTGCGCCTGATATAAGTCCTATAATAAGACCCTCTACTATGAATGGTATTCTTATAAATAGATTTGTCGCACCGACAGATTTCATGATGCTTATTTCAACACGTCTTGAGAACATTGTAACTTTAACTGTGTTTGAAATAATAAACAGTGCCACAACACCCAAAATTGCTACTATTGCGATGCTTCCGTATCTGATAAGTGTGTCCACGTCGTTTAACATGTCTGCAACTGCAGAGAAGTCAGTTATCATGTCGACGCCCTCTATTGCCTTTATCTCTTCTATGGTGTCATAGTAAATCTCAAGGTCTGCCATAGATACGGTGTAGGCATCGGGCAGGAAATTTTCCTCGTTTGCAAGCTCGTTAAAAACCGTGCCGTCGTCTTCTAATGTTTCTAAAATTCCCATAAGAGCATCTTCACTGTTTACAAATTCTGTGGTGATGATGTTGTCAAGGCCTCTTATCTCTTCACCAATTTGTATAGCCTGTAGCTGAGGAAGACCCTCATCAAGGAAAACAGTCACGCTGTTTTCAGATTCTATAGAACGCATTGCAGAGTCCATGTTTAAAGATAGTAATACTGCAATACCTGTAAGTATCAAACATGATACCAAAACAATGATAGAGGCAAAGCTCATCGTCCTGTTTTTCCAAAGACCCTTAAAGCCCTCTTTAATCAAATAAATAACACTACTCATCCTCTGTCTTTATCCCCTTCCTCTAAAAGCATGTCCAAGTCTTCAAGTTCATCAGAAATGACAAAATCAATTTCTGTGTCGTCGTCTTGCCCATAATAGTCATTTTCATACTCGGGAACAAACACGTCTTCTTTAATATCCTCTTCACTCACATACTCTTCTACTTCCACTTGCTTAGGTGCGTCGATGTCTGCCGCAACAGTTCTTCTGATATTTGCAGATTTAGCCTTCTCCGGCTTTATTTCATCTGAATAAACCGTTGCTGTGTCGGCTACAATTTCACCGCTGTGGATTTGTATAATTCTTCTGTGGAAATGTTTAACCAAGGAATGCTCATGGGTAACCATGAGTATCGTGGTTCCCCTTTTATTTATTTCATTTAACAAGTCTACAATTTCAAAAGAAAGTGCTGGGTCAATATTACCTGTAGGCTCGTCTGCGATTATCATTGACGGGTTATTTACAAGCGCCCTTGCAAGTCCGACACGTTGACGCTCACCGCCTGATAATTCGCTAGGTCTATGTTTTACCTTGTGCTGAAGCCCTACAAGACTTAAAATATATGGCACACGTTTTTTAATAGTCCTGCCCGAAGCACCTACAACGCGCATTGCAAAAGCAACATTGTCATACACGGTCATATGGTCTATAAGTCTGAAATCTTGGAAAACTATTCCCATTTTCCTTCTCATAAATGGCACTTTTCTCTTTTTAATTCTTGCAACATCTACGCCTGCAACTATAACTTGCCCTTCATTTGGGCGCTCTTCACACATTATTAGTTTTAAAAATGTACTCTTGCCGGCACCTGATGAACCAACTATAAATACAAACTCACCTTTATCAATTTTTAAATTAACATTATGTAAAGCTTCTGTTCCATTGTTATATACTTTTGAAACATTACGAAATTCAATCATTTTATCCTCCATAAACTAGCTATTTAAATTAACTTACCTGAAATTATGTTCTTAGGCAGAAATATACCCACTGATATAATATTATACCAATGGGTATACGATTTTTATTTCTAAATTAGAACTTTTTTGTAACTTTTTTGTAACAACTACTTAAAATTAAAATCTTTGGGGACTTGCTGTCAAATATTTTTTAACCATTAAAGCCACTTTAAAGACTATAGCGTCGCTAAATTCTCTTAAATCAAGTCCTGTGATTTTCTTAATTTTTTCCAGTCTATACACTAAAGTATTTCTGTGAACAAAGAGTTTACGTGATGTTTCAGACACATTTAGGTTATTTTCAAAGAATTTTTGAATAGTAAAGAGTGTTTCATGGTCAAGAGATTCTATAGAGCCTCTTTTGAAAACTTCTTTTAAGAAAATTCCACAAAGAGTAGTAGGCAACTGGTAAATAAGCCTTGCAATGCCTAAGCTGTCGTATCTCACTATAGTTTTTTCTGTGTCGAAAACTTTTCCTACTTCCAAAGAAGTTTGAGCCTCTTTGAATGAACGGGCTAAGTCCTTAACATTTTCTACAACCGAGCCTATACCTATTGTGCAGTGGGTGTAGAACTCGCTTGAAAGCGTGTCGACTATTGAGCCTGCGAGCTTGTCTATGTCTTTAGAGTCTATGTTTGACTTAATTTCTTTAACAAGGGCTATGTCTGTTTCACTGATATTTATTACAAAATCTCTATTTTTATCTGGGAACAAGTTTTGTATTACATCATATACGGAGATGTCTGTCTTGTTAGTAATTTTTATAATCATGCACACACGGCTTACTTCTGCACTAAAATGTAGCTCTCTGCTTTTTAAATAAATATCGCCTGACAATATATTGTCTAGTATTACATTTTTAATAAAGTTATTTCTGTCATACTTTTCATCATAATACTTTTTAATGCTGTCTAAAGAAATCGCCAAAACATCTGCATATTTTGCGGCTTGAGCGTCTGTACCCTCCACAAAAACAGCATATTCAGGGTGTGTTTCAAGGCCGAAGGACTTAAATGTGTTTCCTCCTGCCACAAAAATTTCTCCTTGGGCTAAATCCTCAGCGGTAATTCCGTCGTACACTTCACCAACTTTTGAAAGCTCGCTACAAGAAATGACGACAGATGACTCATCAATTACTCCGATAATTCTATCAATAGGAGCCTTCATTTGATGAATTACTCCTTGAAAAAGTCTGTTTGACATAATAACAACTCCTTTTTTCTAATTAAAATACTTAATTTAATCTTATTTTACACAATTTTTATAAAAATTTCAAGCTTTTTTTGTAAAAAGATTTGATAAAGTTAATTTTTTATTCGAAATTAGCCTAATAACTGTAATATCAGCTAAAATACGTATCTCCGCTTTCACAATAAGCTATATAAGATTTACCTGTATTTATACTTAAAGGCTCTCCGCTTTCATCAAAAAGCTCTATCCTGCCTTCAATTCCATCTTTGCTCCATGTGATTTTTTGTGCAACACCTTGCGATATATAGTAGCCAGTTTTATTTTCGCCGGTTACATCCATATCACGTCTAAGTCCATCTGACATATATCCTATGTTTGTTTCAAATATCAAAAGATTGCTAAAGGTTAAATTATCACCCGACACGCCGTCGACATGTTCGTTTCCATTATGATATTTATAATAAACTTCTTCCTCTTCATTATAGGTAAAACTACTGTTGTAGTTCGAGCCACCTTCAAAGTCAACATTTACTTCCACAGCACTTTCACCGTCGGGAATAGTTGTGGCTACCAAGAAAGAAAATGCAGGGTCTTCTTTGTCTTCTTCTAAATCTGTTCTGTGGTCATTGGCTTCAAGCGCTTCCACAAGTTCTGTCCCGTAAAAAGCAGAGGCTTCTTCAAGGGCAAATCCCATGCTAAGCCTGTCTTGATCTCTTCCAAACAAGCCGTACTCGCCAATAAGTCCATCGACACTGTCAATGCCCCACTGTATGAGCAGTGGTCCCGCAGTTACGGGGTCTGAACCCCAATGGGTGTAAATTGCATCAAAGCTTTCAGAAATTGTCGGATAATAAAAACGGCAACTCCTTACAGCGGAAACATCTGGCACTTTTGTGTAGTCGCCATACATGGTCATAAGCCTTGTAATTCCGCCCTCAACCAAGGTTTCAACAATTATATCGGCCTCTCCAACTCCGTACTGCGGCAAACTTGAATATGTATTATTCACCATGACCGCAACAGGGCGTTTTCCTATCGCATCATCATTATCAAGCGGTAGACCGGTAAGTACATTCACGTCTCCGCTCACGGTTTGACCGGCTTCAGGTGTAGGTTGCGGTGTGGGCGTGGGCTCCGGGGTAGGTTCGGGAGTGGCTTCAGGTGTCGGGACAGGTGTTGGAAGCGGTTCTTCAACCGGTGCAGAACACGCAACTATGCCTAAACAAAATACTAATGATAAAATTAAACTTATTACTCTTTTCATTCTAATTTCCTCTCATACGTAAATAAACTTGTCTAAATTTGGAAAAAATAGACTAATATTAATGCTATTATATCATATCTGCTGTACATTTACAATATCAATAATAAAAAATACCTCTAAATTATTTCAAAATTCACCTTAAGGTCAATCAAGGTCAAATTTGCATGTTTACAAACTATTTACAATTAGCATATTGACATTTAGAGTGCTAAGTGGTAAATTATAGTCACAGTTTAGCACTCGACTGTATAGAGTGCTAAATGCAAAAGAGGTGTTACTATGAATTTAAGTCACAGAGAAAAAATTATACTGACCTCTATAGTAGGGCATCATATAAATCACGGCGAACCCATAGGCTCAAAATTCATTGCCGATATTTTAGGCGTGAGCTCTGCCACGGTAAGAAGCGACATGGCCCAGCTTTCAAATCTTGGCCTTTTAGAACAGCCCCATACATCTGCCGGCAGAATACCTTCTCAAAAAGGATATAGGGAGTATATCGATAATCTCATGCCCACCTACACTTTAAGTGATGAGGAAAAGCTTGAGATAAATTTGAAACTTTCGCAAGGCTCATACGACACTCACGAGCTTTTAAGCAGGGCGATAAGCGCTTTAGCATCAGGTTTTACCGCAGTTGCAACAACTCCTACAACTAAGGATACAATTGTAAGGGCGGTGCAGTTTGTGCAGATAAGCCGAAAATCGGCAATGCTTATCATTATGACCTCCGCCGGAACGGTAAAAAATAGAGTGTTCCGCTGTGAGTACGATTTAAGTCCCGAAATTTTGCGAATTTTCTTCAGAATATTCAATGAAAAATTTGCAGGGCTGAGTCTTTACGAAATCACTCCTGCATACATTCAAAATGTTTGGGTGTCGCTGGGCGAGGCTTCAATGCTTGTGACAGAGGCTTTACACTGCCTTTCTGATTTGGTAAAAACCTCAGAACCCATAGTTTTCGGACAGATAAATTTGATGTTTCACAAAGAGTTTGACGTACAAAGCCTTAAGGCCATGCTTAAATCCTTGGAAAACCCCAATTATGTAAACTCTTTACTTGGAGATACAGCCCAAACAAACATTTTACTTGGAAGTGAAATTAAAAAAAGCGAGTTCTTACACTCGGGAGTTATTTTATCCCAATACACAGTAGACTCAAACAAAGGCGGAGTTTTGGCGGTCATCGGACCTATACGAATGAATTACCCAAAACTTAGCTCACAAATTAAATACATCTCACAATCTGTGAGTGCTATTCTTACCTCTCTAATAAGAGAAGAACATTAAATTTTGAAAGGAGCATGATTGTGGCAGAACAAACCATAACAAACCAAGATGAGCTTGAAAAAGAAAATGAAGAGCTTGAAGAAAAAAAAGATGTGCAAGAAGAAGTCTCAGACAGCACAACTGAAAAACCAAAGAAAAAATCAAAATTTTTAAATTCCAAAGACTCTAAGGAGCTTGAAAAACTTAAGGCAGAATTTGAGGAATATAAAAACATGCATCTTAGAACTTTGGCCGAGTACGATAATTTTAGAAAACGCACTCAAGGCGAAAAGACTCAAATTTATAACAACGCAGTATCCGACACAGTAAATGCATTGTTACCGGTTGCAGACAATATAGAAAGAGCGCTGGCGCAACAAGACGCAAGTGCCGACGACCTTAAAAAAGGCTTTGAAATGATAGCAGGGCAGTTTACACAAAGTTTTGAAAAACTTTCCATTATCGCAGTAGGCGAAATTGGCGAGAAGTTCAATCCAGAATTTCACAACGCAGTGTCCCACATAGACAGCGAAGAATTTGAGGAAAGCACAATAAGCGCTGTTTTCCAAAAGGGATACAAAATAGGCGATAAACTAGTAAGATATGCAATGGTTCAAGTTGCAAATTAAATAAATATAAAATACATTAAAATATTAAAGGAGATTTTTATTATGGCAAAAACAATTGGTATAGACTTAGGAACAACAAACTCATGCGTAGCAGTTATTGAAGGCGGCGAGCCCGTAGTTATCGCAAACGCAGAAGGCGCTAGAACTACTCCATCGGTAGTAGCATTTTCAAAAACAGGCGAAAGAATGGTAGGACAGGTTGCAAAACGTCAAGCCATCACAAACCCTGACAGAACTATTTCATCTATTAAAAGAGAGATGGGCACAGGCCACAAAACATCAATAGACGGCAAAGACTACACACCACAAGAAATTTCTGCAATGATTTTACAAAAACTAAAGGCAGATGCAGAAGCTTATTTAGGCGAGCCTGTAACAAGTGCCGTTATCACAGTTCCAGCATACTTTACAGACGCACAACGTCAAGCGACAAAAGACGCAGGTAAAATCGCAGGACTAGACGTTAAGAGAATTATTAACGAGCCTACAGCGGCCGCTCTTTCATACGGTGTTGACAAAGACAACGACCAAAAAGTTATGGTTTATGACCTCGGCGGCGGTACTTTCGACGTTTCTATTATAGAAATGGGCGACGGCGTTCAAGAAGTTTTAGCAACAGCAGGTAACAACAAACTAGGCGGCGACGACTTTGACAGCAGAGTAATAGACTGGTTAGTATCAACATTTAAAACAACAGAAGGCATAGACCTTAAATCTGACAAAATGGCTATGCAAAGACTTAAAGAAGCCGCAGAAAAGGCAAAAATTGAGCTTTCAGGCATGACAACCGCTTCTATTAACCTACCATTTATCACAGCAGACGCCTCAGGACCTAAACACTTAGATTTATCTCTTACAAGGGCTAAATTCAATGAACTTACAGCCGACCTTGTTGAAAAAACAATGGCACCTGTTCGTCAAGCACTACAAGACTCAGGACTTTCAATAGGCGAAATTAACAAAGTTTTACTTGTCGGTGGTTCTTCAAGAATTCCAGCGGTTCAAGACGCAGTTAAAAACTTCATCGGTAAAGAAGCATTCAAAGGCATCAACCCAGACGAATGTGTTGCCGTGGGCGCCGCTATTCAAGCCGGTGTTCTAGGTGGCGAGGTTCAAGGCCTACTTCTTCTTGACGTTACTCCTCTATCTCTAGGTGTTGAAACCATGGGCGGAGTCATGACAAAAATCATAGACAGAAACACAACTATCCCAACAAAGAAAAGCCAAATTTTCTCAACTGCAGCCGACGGTCAAACTCAAGTTGAAGTAAACGTCCTACAAGGCGAGAGAGAATTTGCAAGAGATAACAAACAACTTGGCCTATTCAAACTAGACGGAATTGCTCCTGCTCCAAGAGGCATACCTCAAGTTGAAGTTAGCTTTGACATAGATGCAAACGGCATCGTTAATGTATCGGCTAAAGACTTAGGCACAGGCAAAGAGCAAAAAATCACAATTTCTTCTTCAACAAACATGAACAAAGACGAAATCGATGCGGCTGTAAGAGCGGCAGAGCAATTTGCAGAGGAAGACAAAAAACGTCGTGAAGAAGTCGATGTGAAAAATGCGGCGGAAAACCTATGCTACACAGCAGAAAAATTAATCACAGACAGTGGCGACAAACTTCCAAACGAAGAAAAAGAAGAAATCAACTCAAAAATCGCTTCTTTAAAAGAAACTATGGCAAATGGTTCTGTAGATGCAATTAAAGAGGGCACAGATAATCTACAAAAAGCTGTTTATGCTGCAAGCGAAAAATTATATCAAGCAGCCGCTCCACAAGAAGGTGGCGCACCGACAGGTCCTGACCCATTCACAGGCGCAGACGCAGGCACTGCAGGTGGCGACAATGTATACGATGCAGATTTTAAGGACGTTGAATAATTAAAACTTATAAACAGTTTAATCTAAGCACTGTAAAGGCGACCGAAAAGCTCGGCGCCTTTATGGTGCGTTATAAGGAGAGATTTCGTGGCAGATAAAAGAGATTATTATGAAGTCCTAGGACTAAAAAAAGGAAGCTCTGATGATGAGATTAAAAAATCTTATCGTAAGCTTGCAAAAAAATACCACCCTGACTTAAACCCAAATAACCATGAGGCAGAAGTTAAATTCAAAGAGCTAAATGAAGCTTATGAGGTTTTATCAGACAGCGATAAGAAAAGCAGATACGACCAATTTGGCCATGCCGGTGTAGACCCCAATTTTGGCGGTGGCGGCGGTGCGGGTAATCCGTTTCAAGGCGGTTTTGATTTTACCGATATTTTCGACAGCTTTTTTGGCGGTGGCTTTGGAGGCGCTGGCAGAAGGGGCAACCCCAATGCGCCAAGACGAGGAACTGACTGCGAGGCGCATGTCACCATTTCTTTTGAAGAGGCGGCAAAGGGCTGTAAAAAGAACATAAGCTACCAACAAATTGAAAACTGCGAGGACTGCTCAGGCAGTGGTGCAAAAAAAGGAAGCACACCAAAAACTTGTACCGTTTGTAGTGGAACAGGCCAAGTAAGAATTAATCAGCGCACACCTTTTGGCGTGGTGCAGTCATCAAAAGCATGCGACAGCTGTGGCGGTAAAGGCAAAGTAATTGACACCCCCTGCCCCACTTGCGATGCAAAAGGCAGAGTGAGACGTTCTAAAACAATCGAGGTAAGCATACCTGCAGGTATAGACGACGAGCAAGTTTTAAGCGTCGGACAAAAAGGAAACGCGGGTGCTAACGGCGGCCCTATGGGAGATTTACATGTGCTGGTAAATGTTCGCCCTCACGCAATATTTAAAAGACGAGGCAACGACGTGTGGTGTGAAATGCCAATCACCTTTACACAGGCGGCTCTGGGTGCCGACATAACAGTGCCAACCCTTGATGGCAAAGTAAGCTATAAGGTACACGAGGGAACCCAACCCGGCGACATATTTAAGTTTAAGGGCAAGGGCATACCGAATGTGCACGGCAGAGGAAAAGGCGATCAATTTGTGCAAATAAATGTAGAAATTCCAAAGCATTTAAACAAAAAGCAAAAAGAACTACTTTCAGAGTTTGATGCAAAATCAGACGATAAAAACTACCAAAAAAGAAAAACCTTCTTCTCAAAACTTAAAGATATGTTTGGAGAATAAAAAAATGGCCGAAAGGCCGTTTTTTTTATTAGTGAAGAGTGAAGAGTGAAAAGTGAAGAGTTGTAGTGAAAATCCTGCGGATTTTTTATTAAATTTATTTATAAAAGCGCAAGTTACGGTGTAGTGTCACTTCGATTGTAGGATGCTTAAGCATTTTGTTGACAGGCTGACAAAAAAAGGTGTATAATTTAACCACCATACAAAATTCTTATTATCCTGCGGTGGGCTAACTTATGGATAATGGGGAGATTGTTTATATAATCCCACAAGGTAACTTGTGTTAATATAGATACTAAATTCAAAGGAGATGATGTAATATGAAAAATAAATGTAATATTGTCAATAATTGGAGAGTGACTATATTTTAACTCTCTATTACGAAGGAGTTTATAAAATGAATGTTATTTTAAAAGATGTAGACGTAGATAATTTTTAAGAAGTAATAAATCTTAAAGTAGAAAAAATATTATGCTCCAAATTTATAATGAGAGGAAAATAAATATGAAATATCAAATAGTGAAAGCGGAGAACAAACACGTAGAAGAAGCAGTAGGATTATTCATGAATGTTATGAAGGAAATCAGGGACATGAACTCCTTGATTCCAGACTTACAACAAGATGAACAGATTAAGAATATGATTCGTGAGCTATTTCAATGTAATTCAGCTTACATAGCCTTCGAAAATGAGAAAATGGTAGGATATCTAGCTGGGTATCCAATACAAAATGAGTTTTTTAGTTCATCAAAAGGTGTGTTTATTCCTCTTTATGGACACGGAACCGCAAAAAAAGACCGAGAGAAAATATATCAGAACTTGTATTCCTTTGCATCAGGCGAATGGGTAAAAGATGGATTAATTACACAATTAATTACAACATTTTCAGATGACAAGGTGTGTATGAAAACCTGGATGCTAATGGGCTTTGGAAACAGATGCTGTGATGCGGTTAAAGATTTAGAACCAATCGGAGCTAAATTGCCTGAAAATATTGTAATAAAAAAGGCTGAACAGGAAGATATACCGTTGTTAGCAGAACTTTGTTATCAGGATAGCCAGCATTACAGAAATGCACCTACCTTTATGACGGGTGATGAAGAAACCATGGAAGAATGTATAGCTGGATTTTCAGAATGGTATTCTGAAAATAACAGACATGTGTGGATTGCTTTTGAAGGTGAAACACCAGTGGGGTATATGAGGATCAGTGAAGAAGGAGAATCCTTTATTTCACACAGTCCAGAAATCATGAATATTACTGGTGCGTTTGTGAATCCAGATTATAGAAGAAAAGGGATTGCAGATTCACTTTTAGAGAATATATTGGCATGGATTAAGGATAATGGATACTCTTTGTGTGGAGTAGATTTCGAATCAATTAACATCCCAGGCAGTAATTTCTGGAATAAGTATTTTACCACGTATACATACAGCATGGTGAGAAGTATCGATGATAGAATTTTAGATGAGGAGAAATAATGAATAAAATCAGCATTTGACGGTGTGCATTAATGTTTTTTGTTTCAATACAGAAAATATTTATTACCTGCAGTATAAAAGTAAATAATGCGTAACCCCACGGGCGGCCGATGACCGCCCCTACACCGTAACCGACGGTTTTATAAAAAATAAATATAATCAAAAAATCCGCAGGATTTCACCACAATTATTAATTATTAACTATTAATTATTAACTAATTAAAGTTTGACCCCATAGAAAAATAGTGCTATAATGAAATTTAAAGTTTTAAATTTCATTATAGGGGGAAATGTAGCGTGCAGTTTTTAAATGTAGAAAAAATAACTAAAAGCACTCCAACACCCGAGGGTGCCGACATACCCAGTTCCAGAGATATTGTCTCAAGAACGGTAAGTGTCGCCTGGCCTTCGGTGCTTGAGTCTTTTTTAATGAGCCTTACAGGCTTTGTCGACACCATAATGGTGGGCTCTTTAGGTGTTGCAGCAATCGCCGCCGTCGGAATCACCACTCAGCCAAAATTTATTGCACTCTGCGTTTTTATAGCAATAAGCGTCGCCACCTCCTCGGTTGTTGCAAGAAGGCGGGGCGAAGAAAACAGAGAGAGTGCCAATAAAATTCTTAAAATGGTTATACTCGCCGCCGTGGTGCTTACCGCCATCATTTCCACCACCTTTATTTTAGGCGCAGACTTTATTATCTCCATATCGGGCTCGGCCGCCGATACCCACGGCCCTGCGGTGGAATATTTTAACATTTTAATGATGGGCCTTGGATTTAACGCAATTACGCTTGTAATAAATGCCGCCCAAAGAGGTGTTGGCAACACAAAAATTGCGATGCGCACAAATCTTGTGTCAAATGCAGTAAATGTTTTCTTTAACTATGCTTTAATCGGCGGTAATTTTGGTTTTCCAGAACTTGGGATTAGAGGCGCCGCAATAGCCACGGTAATCGGCGGTGCAGTCGGCTGCTTAATGAGCATAGGCTCTGTGCTAAAAAAAGATTCTTACCTAAATCTATTTTACTCAAGAGGTTTATTTGGAAGTCGTCAAGACATAAAATCCATGCTAAACGTTGGCTCTAGCGCCTTTGTAGAGCAGTTATTTTTAAGAATTGGCTTTTTCCTATTTCAAATTGCCGTTGCAAGTTTAGGCACTACTCAGCTTGCGGCGCATCAAATTGGCATGAACTTTATGGCAATTTCTTTCTCTTTTGCAGACGGTTTGTCCGTCGCCTCGGTCGCACTTGTCGGGCGAAGCCTTGGCGAAAAGCGACTGGACAAGGCAAAACTTTACAGCTCTGCCTGCCAAAAAATAGGCGTAATTTGCGCATTCTTTGTGTCTATAATCTTCTTTTTCTTCGGCCGACAGCTCTTCTCAATGTTCTCAAGTGAGCCTGTAATTTTAGACTATGGCAACATGATAATGATGGTGCTTTGCTTTGTAATTTATCTGCAAATAGAGCAGGTGACTATTATGGGCTGTCTAAGAGGTGCCGGCGACACAAAATACACCGCATTTGTTTCACTAATCAGTGTATCAATAATACGCCCCGGCGCAAGCTGGCTTTTGTGCTACCCCTTAGGACTTGGTCTTTTAGGCATATGGCTAGGCCTTTGCTGTGACCAACTTTTAAGGTTCATACTCGGCTTTATTAGATTTAAAAAGGGTAACTGGCTTAAAATTAAACTTTAATTTAATTCAACTTTAGTTTAATTCACAAATTGTTAACAATTTACTTTTATTTCCACTATATTTCTCGGTATTTATATGTTATAATTAAGTTGAACTTATTTACATAATATTTTACAAACAGAACTGGAGAGATGTTTTAACAATGCACTCAAAAAAAATATCTTACAGAAAGCTTAAGAGAGCCGAAAAACTGGAAGTATCACACGAAGACTTTTATGAGTCTATAAAGGATTTAATAAACGACCCACATGTAATAGCGATGAAAGAAATACCTCAGCACACTAAAGAAGTTTCAAGGTATGAACACAGCCTTTATGTTGCATATATAGCACATAAAATTTGTCTTAAATTTAATTTAGACGCAAAAACAGCCGCAAGAGGCGGGCTTTTACACGACTTTGAAATGCATGATAAGGTGCGAAAAAGCACAGGCCCTATAAAAATGTTTTTCATGCATCCAAAAGTGGCGGAGCACCATTCATCGACGCTATATGATTTAAACGATATTGAAAAAGACATCATCAAAAAGCACATGTGGCCCATGACTCCACTGCTACTCCCAAGATACAAGGAGTCGTTTATAGTAAGTTTTGCAGACAAATACTGCGCACTCTTCGAGCTTTTAGGAAGACACAAAAATTCAAAAGTAAAAAACATTGCGGTTATCGCATAAAAACAAGGGGCTGTGACACAGTTAAAGTGTCACAGCTTATTTTATAACCTCACAAGCTTCTTAACTGACAAAAATATAATATAGCACAAATATGAAACACCCATTCCAAAAATTAAATATATAATTTGGTTATCAAACTCAGGCGTGAGCTCTTTTGCTAGCATGACGGATATGACGGCAAAGGGTATTTGGTATAAAAAATTAAGAAGAAATCCCTTTTTAAATTTTGTGACACTCGCAACCTTTAACACGCTGAGGCCAGCGTTGAAAATTGTGCTGAAAAATATTATTGCTATATAGCTATTTATCCCGAAAGTGCTCATCAATAGCAAGATTAATATTACTCTAAGGGAAGAATCCATTATATTGTATTTCATGGAATTTAACTGCTCGTCAAGGCCTTTTAAAAGGCAGTCGACCACTATGTCAAGATACATAAGTGGAATTAATGGTGCAAGCATTTTTATATACACTCCCACCTCTGCATTTTTGTAAAACGCAAGTCCTAGATTGTCAGAAAACACGTAAAACACCGCCGCCGTTATCACACCGAATGAAAGCGAGGTGGAAATTGCCTTTAAGCTGATATAAGACACGGCATTTTTGTGCCCTGTTTCCCGCTCCTTTGTGATTTTAGGTATTAACAACGTCGCAAATGAACCTAAGAAAAAAGAAGGAAAATACAGTATGGGTACCGCCATGCCTTGAAGCAGTCCGTACTGCGTCATTGCCGTGTCGTAAGAATAACCTGCCCTTTGAAGCTGATGTGGAATTAAGACATTTTCACCCGTATTTATCAGGCTTCTCGCCGCCGAACTGAATGTGCAGGGCAGGGCAATATGTACCATGCCATTTAGGACATTTCTATTTTTAACCTTGTCTTTTGGCGTGTTTTTTCTAAAACTTAGCCTACAAAAAACAAAATCTAATATAAACGAGGTCGCCTCCCCCACCGTCGAGGCTATCATGACAAGCATGCAGGCAAACTCTATTCCCGTAATTGGGAAGAGTGAAAATAATATGAATGTGCCGCCTATAGACACCCCTTGCTCCACCGTGTCGGCAAGCGCACAGCTCACGCTTTCGTCCACTGCAAGAAAATAGCCCTTCATGCAGGTGCAAAGCGACATAAACGGAAGCCCTAAACCTAAAATTTGCAGACAAGGTGCTGCGGCCTCGTTGCCTAAAAAAACTCTTGCCGCAAAGTTTGAGAAAAACAAAAAGAAAAACGACACGAGAAAACTAAGGCTTAGGCAAAACAGTAGGCATCTGTTTACTATAGAGCGTATTTCGTTTCGCCTGCCCGACACTATTGCGCTTGAAACCAGCCTTGTGACGGCAAGGCTTATGCCGGAGGTGCACAAGGTCACCGCAAGCATGAATATCGAAAATATTAACTGAAAAAGCCCCACGCCCTGCGCGCCAATTTCGCCTGAAATATAAGAGCGGTAAAATATATGCACTGTGCGCATTAAAAAAGAAATGGCGGTAAGGCTTAGCCCCTGCATGAAAAATTGTTGTTTAGTCATTAATTTATTTTGCACCCTTTCAAAGTATTGTAATAAAAAGATAACTGTTATATAATTGATTTATTAAATTTAAAGGAGATTTTACTTTGGAAAATCAAACGTGGACAGAAGTCAAAATTGAAATAAACGCAAAAGACGTAGATATTGCAGGCGACATTGCACAAATGCTTGTTCCCTATGGAATTTATATTGAAGATTACAGCAATTTAGAAGCAGAAGCCTTAGAAATTGCACATATTGACTTAATTGATGAAGAACTTTTAAGTAAAAACAGGGATTTAGCCTATATTCACGTCTACTTAGCGCCTCAAGAAAACCCAGCGGAGGCGGTTGCGTTTTTAACAGAACGATATAACAGTGAAAAAATTTCACACAGCATAGACCTATCCTCTTGTGCACAAGAAGACTGGATAAATAATTGGAAAAAATATTTCAAACCTATGCCCGTGGGAGAAAAACTTTTAATTCGCCCAATTTGGGAAGACGAGTTTGATGACATGGGCAGAAAAGTGCTAAATTTAGAGCCGGGGCTCGCCTTTGGAACTGGCACTCACGAAACCACAAGGCTATGCATGGAGATGCTAGAAAACTATGTAAAAGAGGGCGACTCCATACTTGACATGGGCTGTGGAAGCGGAATTTTAAGCATAGCTGGCTTAATTTTGGGCTCAAAAAAAGCCGTGGGTGTCGACATTGACCCACTGGCTGTAAAGACCGCCATAGAAAATGCGGATATGAATAATGTATCGGACAAATTTTCAGGAATTTGCGGAAACTTATCCGATAAAGTAGACGGCAAATTTGATGTTTTAGTCGCAAATATAGTAGCCGACGTGATAATAATGTTTTCAAAAGACGTGGATAAATTCATGCATGATAATTCGGTATATATCATAAGCGGAATTATAGCAGAGCGTGAAGAAGACGTGCTGTCGGCGATAAGAGATAAATTCACCATAAAAGAAAGAAGAGAAGAAAACGGCTGGGTAGCATTTTGTTTGGTGCAAGAAGAAAATTAATTTTGCCACTTTAGACAATGGCTCTGCTCTTGATTTTTTGAATCTGCGTTTTATCAATCTTTATATTAACAGTATCATGTTCGAATGTTTCCACAAGCTTCATGCAGTCAGCTTGACATTTAAAAAATAATAGCATATAATATAAACATAGGGCACTACCGATAGACGGTTGCCCAAATTATGATGTTATAAAGAATAACCGCAAAGTTTGGTCGCTTGGGCGGTTATTTCTTTTTTATGTTGTAGAAAAACAATCCAAAAATCATCAGCACTATAGTTAGCATCTCAAAATCTGTCATAGTAATTCCCCCTCTCTCCCAAAAGGTTTGAGGGTATTTTTATAGAAATATATACCCTCTAAGGGTTAGAGGGCAACCGTCCACCGTTTATAGTAGTGTCCTACGCAATTTAATTATATTATTCTTGTAAAAATTTGTCAAATAATTTGTAGAGACAATTCACGAATTACCCGCAGGGTCACCACAAAATTCATTAAACCCAAAAAGCAAGAGTAGAACCCTTGCCCTACACCATAAATTGTGGTTTTGCCAATATATAATAAAAAATCCAAAGGATTTTTCAGCACAACTATCAACTCTCAACTATCAACTCTCAACTATCAACTCTCAACTATCAACTCTCAACTATTAACTATTAACTATTAACTATTAACTATAATAAAAACCGCCCGAAGGCGGTTTTTATTAATTAAGTATCGCAAGCTCCGTTTCTTTATCAAACAGATGCATTTTATTCATTTTAAATGCTATTTCTATATTGTCCCCTGATTTAGCCACGGATGTTGGTGAAACACGTGCAGTTACAGGATTTCCCTCGCAGTTTAAGTATAGATATGTCTCGGCACCCATAAGCTCGGTAACTTCTACCTCTGCTTTGGTTTTTGCCTTACCCCATGCTTTAAGTATTTCTGGCTCGTCGTGTACATCTTCCGGACGTATGCCGAATACTATCTCTTTGCCTACGTAGTCTGCCAAATTAACCGTGGCAGTTGCTACTTTTTCTGCAGGAATTTCAATAGTGGTAGAGCCAAATGTAAGAGTATATGTATCGCCTGCTTTATTTAGTATTGTATCGATAAAGTTCATTTGAGGTGAACCCATAAAGCCTGCAACAAACTCATTTACAGGATAGTCGTACAAGTTTTGTGGTGTGTCGACTTGTTGGATAAATCCATCTTTCATTACAACAATTCTATCGCCCATGGTCATAGCCTCTGTTTGGTCATGTGTAACGTAGATAAATGTAGTTCCAAGTCTTTTGTGAAGTTTTGAAATTTCGGTCCTCATTTGAGCACGAAGCTTCGCATCTAAGTTTGATAGTGGTTCATCGAGTAGGAAAACTTTAGGGTCACGAACAATTGCACGTCCTAAAGCAACACGCTGACGTTGACCGCCGGATAGCGCCTTTGGTTTTCTATCAAGCAAATGAGTTATATCGAGTATTCTTGCCGCCTCTTCCACTTTTTGCTTAATTTCTGCTTTTGGAACTTTTCTAAGCTTTAGTCCGAAAGCCATGTTGTCGTACACGGTCATGTGAGGATATAGTGCGTAACTTTGGAAAACCATTGCAATATCTCTGTCTTTTGGTAAGATATCGTTTGATAAAGTGTCCCCAATAAACAAATCGCCTTTGCTTATTTCTTCAAGACCCGCTATCATTCTAAGGGTAGTAGATTTGCCGCAACCCGAGGGCCCTACAAGAATAATAAACTCTTTATCCTCAATATCAAGACAAAAATCGGTTACAGCGGTGACTCCGCCACTATAAATTTTGTAGATGTTTTTGAGTTGAACATTTGCCATTTAATATTCCTCCTTTGATGGGAGTTTCTCCCTAATTAATTATTAAAGTTATTGTACCAAATAAATAATTAGATAACTATACCCATTTTAAACAAAGTTTTTCTTTGTTTTTTAGAAAAACACCCAGTAGGTCAAAAACACAATGATATTTAAACTCTTTCTTGTGCAAATTTACATAAGTTCACTCAAAAACACTAAATCTGCCTCTTCTTTACTTAAAAGTTTGCACTGTGAAAGACCCAAATCCTTCGAAAGCTCTAATCCGCCTATCTTTAAACGCTCAAGCTTAAGCACATTTTTTTGTCTGGAGTAAAACATTCTCTTTATTTGATGAAATTTACCCTCACACACTAAAACCTCTGCACTACAGCCTCCAGCGCTGTAAAGTTTTGCAGGCAAAAATCCGCCTATGCCCTCTTCAAATGCTTTTATGTCGTCATCGTTTATAGGGGCATCGAGCTCTGCCCTGTAAAGCTTGTACACTTTATTTTTGGGAGATAGCATTTTATGCGCATAATCTCCGTCGTTTGTGAGAATTAAAAGACCCGTAGTATCTTTATCTAGTCTGCCGGCCGGAAAAAGGTCTTTTCTGAAAAACTCGGCAGGAATAATGTCTAAAACAGTCTTGTCTTTTCTATCCTTTGTCGCAGACAATACACCTGCCGGTTTATTCATCATGATATATGTATACTTGTTGTAATCCACTTTTTGCTCATTACAGATAATTTCGTCTGTCAATTTGACTTTTGCATCTGCTTTTCTTATTACAACACCGTTTACACTTACTTTACCTCTTCTTATAAGCACTCCTACTTCTTTGCGACTGCCTATATTTTGGTCGGCCAAAAATTTATCTATCCTTATCGTTTGTTCCACTTAACGAACCTTCCTTTTTATTAATCTGTGGGATAATCTGTCACAACTTCACCCGCAACGTCCTGTGTGTTTTCAGTTTCAGCCTGTGAAGCCGTTTGGCTTTCCACCCCATTATCTTGTGTGTTTTCATCTGCTTGACCGTATCTTGCACTGTCTATTGCAAAGCCATGCATAAAACCGTCAACCTCTGCACAAGACACGTCACCGCCTATAATTTGCCCCCCATAGACAAGCAGTGTAAGGTGTACTTCACGTGTTTCATTTGGATAATTTTCAATTACATAGACATACTGAGTGCAAATTTGCCCTGCGTAGGGTTTAAGGTCAAATCCCTGTGACATTTGCATTGCGTTGTATGCAGTATAAACCTCGCTAAAGGTAGCCGGTATGGTGACTTCTCTTGAGTCTACAGGTTCTTCTGACACCACCCAGTTAAATGAGCTTATAAATTCTATTCGCTCTGAATTTGTTTCACCCTTAAACTCCTCTGGTTCCTCGGTTACTTTTGGCAGCAATAACACACCGAAAATCGCCAGTGCTATTATTACCACTACTGCAATTATTTTTTTCTTGTTTGCTTTTACGGAAAATACCATTTTATCTCCTCCTTGTATCATATAAATATGATACTTTAAAAGGAGTTATGACAGCAAATCCACATTAATTATTTTTACTTTGCAGGCTTTATCTTGAATAGCCGTAAGATATATATTATCAAATTTCTTTGAAACGACTTTCATGTCCTCAAAAAGCGCAAAGACCGAGTTTTCGCCAAGCAAGCTTATGCTATTTAAAGAGTATCTAATTCCACTGCCTAAAAATTTTACAAACGCCTCTTTAAAACTCCATACATTTGCAAAATAGTCTTCTTTAAAAGCCGCCTTTTCATATTCGTCATACTCCTTTTTAGTAAGGACCTTCCTCGCGGTTTTGTCGTTTACCTTTCTAAAACACTGGCAATCTATCCCCACAGGGCTCTCGCCTGTGACACATGCCACCATGTTTTTAGTATGACTTATGTTAAAATGCCTTTTTATCTCATTAAAATACGGCTTACCATGGACGGTATATTCTTTTTTGTAATTTAATATGTCTTGCCCCGTTTCAAGTAGCAAGACATGTCTTAAAAGTTTATCCGCCTTGTCTTTTAAATACTTTGCCTCCAAGGCCTTGTCTTTAAATTCGGCTTTCAAGTTTACATAATATATGTTCATTAAACTTTTCTCACAGAGATATTTTTTGATGAAAGATAGTCTTTAAGCTCTTTTATTTTTATTTCTTTAAAGTGAAATAAAGACGCCGCAAGCACTGCGTCTGCATGACCTTTTGTAAATGCATCATAAAAGTGCTCTAATTTACCTGCGCCACCCGAGGCTATTACGGGAATATTTACAGCTTCCGATATAGTTTTTGTAAGCTCTAAATCATAGCCCTCTTTCACGCCGTCGCAGTCCATACTTGTAAGCAGTATTTCGCCAGCGCCAAGCTTTTCTACCTTTTTAGCCCAAGTTAGGGCATCAATTTCCGTGTCTATTCTTCCGCCGTTTAAATATAGTGTCCAGTTTCCGTTTGCTGTCCTTTTTGCATCCATTGCAACCACAACGCACTGACTGCCAAATTTATACGAGGCCTCTTCTATGATTTTAGGATTTTTAAGTGCCGAAGAATTCACAGACACCTTGTCGGCCCCTGCCCTTAGCATTTGAGAAAAATCATCCACAGTGCGAATTCCGCCGCCTACTGTAAATGGAATAAAAATACTCTCTGCCACACGCCTAACCGTGTCTATCATGATATTTCTCGCATCTGACGAGGCGGTGATGTCCAAAAGCACTAACTCGTCTGCGCACTGCCTGTCATACTCAATTGCCGCCTCGACAGGGTCGCCTGCATCACGAAGTCCTACAAAGTTTGTGCCCTTTACCACTCTGCCGTCTTTTAAATCAAGGCAGGGTATAATTCTTTTTGTATACATATTTTACCCTCTTATATAATTTATAAATCTTTTTAATATGTTAAGCCCCTCTTCACCACTTTTTTCAGGGTGAAACTGGCAAGCAAACACATTATCTTTTTGCACCGCTGCATCAATTTTAACTCCGTAATCCGCCGTGGCGACTACTATGTCTTCCTTTGCTTTTAGATAATAAGAATGCACAAAATACACGTAAGGATTTTCCACTCCACTTGGAAACAAAACAGAATTTTCCTTAATTTCAAGCGAATTCCAACCCATATGTGGAATTTTTAAGACTTTGCCGTCCTCACCGATATTTTGAGGAATTTTAAGTATATTTCCCTTTAATATTCCAAGACCCTTGACCCCGGGAGATTCTTCACTGTCTTCAAACAAGGCTTGAAGACCCACGCAAATGCCCAAAAAAGGCCTGCCTGCCCTTATAAACTCTTTTATAGGCTCTTCAAATCCCCTTTGTCTTAAATTATCCATTGCATCTCCAAAAGAGCCAACTCCCGGCATAATCACGGCGTCCGCCCTCTTTAATAGCTCGGGGTCTGATGTCAAAGTAACAGGGAAATTAAGCTTTTTAAAGGCATTTAGCACGCTTTGCACATTTCCTGCACCATAATCAATAATTATCGTCATATACACCCTCCTCAATCATTTTCCCAGTTCATTGCCCTTTTGACCGCCTTATGCCAGCGACTTAAGTCTTTATCTACCTTTTTTTCGTCAAAATTTGGTTTGTAAGCCTTATCGGCTTGCCATACTTTTTTAAGATGTTCAGTATCCTCCCAAAAGCCGACCGTAAGTCCTGCCATCATTGCAGAACCCAAGGCGGTATTTTCAAGACAGACAGGTTTTACCACGTCTGCATTTAAGATATCGGCTTGATACTGCATTAAAAACTTACTTCTGCTAGCTCCGCCGTCTACCCTAAGCTCTTTCATCTTGACTCCGCTTTCTTGCTCCATGGTTTTAAATAGGTCGTAACTTTCAAACGCTATGCTCTCAAGCACCGCCCTTGCTATATGCGCCCTTTTTGCACCTCTTGTAATTCCTAAAAGCGCACCTCTTGCATACATGTCCCAATATGGCGCACCAAGTCCTGTAAATGCAGGGACAAAACTAAGCCCTGCGCTGTCTTCTACAGACTCGGCAAGCATGTCCGCCTCTTGCGGTGTCTTTATAAGCTCCATCTCATCTCTTAGCCATTTTATTGCAGAGCCTGCATTAAACGCACTGCCCTCAAGCGCATAACATACTTTTCCACCAATTTTCCAAGCTATGGTGGTGAGCAGTCCATTTTTTGATAAAACAGGAGTATCCCCTGTGTTCATGAGTATAAAACAGCCCGTGCCATAGGTATTTTTAACCATGCCTTTTTCAAAACAGCACTGCCCGAAAAGTGCGGCATGCTGATCACCTGCCACGCCCGCTATGGGAACTTTTACACCCAGCACCGACTTTGCGCACTCTCCAACGACCTCACCCGACTCCGTAACCTTTGCAAGTGCACTTTTGGGTATAGAAAGCTCTTTTATCATCTTCTCGTCCCATTTAAGCTTATGTATGTCAAAGAGCATGGTTCTTGAGGCGTTCGATACATCTGTGACAAAAGACTTGCCCTCTGTAAGCGAGAAAATAAGCCATGAATCAATGGTTCCAAGGCGGAGCCTTCCCTCGTCTGCAAGCTCTTTTGCCCTTGGCACATTGTCCATTATCCATTTCATTTTAGTGCCTGAAAAATATGGGTCTATTATAAGACCTGTGGTGCTTCTTATATACTCTTCAAGGCCTTTTTCCTTAAGTCTTTCACACTCAGGCGCTGTTCTTCTGCACTGCCATACTATAGCATTATAAATTGGAAGCCCTGTTTTGCTGTCCCAAGCCACCGTGGTTTCCCTTTGATTTGTAATGCTTATTGCCGCAATTTGCTCAGGGTTTGCACCCGATATAAGAAGAGCCTGTTGCATTGCCTGAATTTGCGTTTGCAGTATTTCCACCGCATCATGCTCCACATAACCCGGCATGGGATATATTTGAGTAAATTCTTTTTGTGCCATTGCCGCTATATTGCCATCTTTGTCAAACAGTATCGCCCTAGAACTTGTCGTGCCTTGATCTAGCGATAAAATATATTTTTTATCCATCTAAAATCCCCCTTAAATTTGATAAAATACTGACTAATTATCACTATTGTACCATTTTTGAGCCTGTAAATCAATTACAGATTTCGAATTAATTTTGACAAAGTTGCACACCCGAAATAATTGACACAATATGGGAGTAATTGTATAATAAACTCGTAGGTCACTACAGTGAAACGGTGGACGGTCGCCCTCTAACCCATGAGGGTATATAATATTTCTTTTTATAAAAAAATACCCTCTATACCTTGCGGAAAGAGGGTGATATATATGAGTGATTTTGAATTAATTTCAATTTTTCTTATGGTAAATAGCTTATTAACTACTTTACTTATTGCGTATATAAACAAAAAGAAATAACCGCCCAAGCGCTCAAACTTAGCGGTTAATCTTTTAATCACATATTTGGGCAACCGTCTATCGGTAGTGCCCTATGCTTATATTATATTTAATTCATCGTGTAATGTCAAGTCTATCTATGATTTAAAAGATTTGGGCTGATAGATTTCGAATTAATTTTGACAAATTCTTTTCTGTAGTATATAGTATAAAGGATAAATTTATTTGAAAGGACATAAGTAAGTGTATAAATTTTTATCTTCAATACTTTTAACTATGCTATTATTAAGCTTTGTTTCTTGTGGACTACTCTCAAGTAGCCAAGAGGCAGACATAAATATTGATGCGGGCACGGCGGAAAATCAAATTGACCCATCAAAAACCGAAACCATTATTCTGTCTGAATTTATTATCGACTTAATAGGCACAGACCCTGCCTCTGTCGCCGATGCGTATAATATTGACTCTGTCGTAAAAAACGAGGACGGCTCTGTAAGCTATTATCTCACCCCTCAAGAAAAAGCAAACCTTTTAGCCCAAATGAGGAGCAGTTTTAATGCGCACTTAGAATCATTTGTAAACTCTACCGATTACCCTTTTGTAAAGGATATCAAGATAAATTCAGATTATAACGAAGTCACTATCACCACTACTGCTACCGAGTATTTGCCATCAAGGGACGACCTTATTGCGCCGTCGATTTACATTCCGGCCATAACCTATGTAGCCTTTTCGCAGTCGGTTGACACAGACCTTGAAGACTTTATAATAAGCTTTACCGTCATAAACGACGAGGACGACGCTTTGATTAGCGAATTTGTCTACCCCTATGATAAATCGGCACCTAGCGCAAGTTCTTCTTCATCAGAAGAAAGCAGTGAAAGCTCTGAATCTTCAGACGAGCAGGAGAGCGCAAGCAGCGAAAAAGAACTCCCCGACGTGAGCCGAGGAGACGATATACCTTAATTTTCATTTACAAAGGCTATAAATTTAAAAAAGGCATCTCTTCCCTCTTTTGTGCATTTATATACACCTGCGTGGGTCAGCACTTTTTCAAAGACCAGGCCTATTTCAAGCTGCAAAATTTTCTCTACATTTTCAAAATTTATATCGGCATATTTCTCCTTTATCATATTTGCCCATGTGGCATGTTGTGATAGGGGAGAATTTTTTTCTATTTCTTTTTTATTTACCAAAACATCGGCAAGCTCTTTCATCTCACTTTTTAGCCTTGATGGAAGCACTGCAAGGCCCATTACTTCAATAAGTCCTATATTTTCTTTTTTGATGTGATGAAGCTCTGAATGCGGATGATACACGCCTAGCGGATGCTCTTTTGTAGTCTTATTATTTCTTAGCACAAGGTAAAGGGTGTAAGCGTTGCCATTTTTGCAGGCTATCGGCGTTATTGTGTTATGAGGCTCGCCGTCGGTACTACTAAACACAAACGCACTTTCGTCTGTGTAAGCTCTCCAAGATTTAAGAATTTTATCCGAAAGCTCTACAAGTACACTTCTGTCTTTTGCCTCTAATTTAATTGTAGACATTGGCCATTTAATTATGGACGCACTCACTTCTTCATAGCCTTTAAAGTGTAAAGCCGTTTCACTTTCCGCCTCCATCATTGAAAACACATATCTTCCGCCTTGGAAATGGTCATGACTTAAGATAGAGCCACCAACTATGGGCAGGTCTGCATTAGAGCCCACAAAATAATGTGGAAACGCATGCACAAAGTCCAAAAGCTTTACAAAGCTGTTTTTGTCTATCTTCATGGGCTCATGCTCGCTTTTGAACACTATGCAGTGTTCATTATAATATACATATGGTGAGTACTGGAAAAACCAGTCTTCATTATTAATCTTAACGGGGATTAGCCTTAAATTTTGCCTTGCAGGGTGGTTAAGTCTTCCCATATAGCCCTCATTTTCCTTGCAGAGCATGCATTTTGGGTATAAGCTTTGTTTAAGATTTTTTTGTGCGGCTATCTCTTTTGGGTCTTTTTCGGGTTTTGAAAGATTAATTGTTATGTCCATCTGCCCAAACTGCGTGTCGGCTTTCCACTTCTCGTCTTTTTTAACCCTATATGTCCTTATATAGTCTGTATCAAGGCTTAGTTTATAATAGTAATCTGTCGCACTTTCGGGCGATATCTCATAAAGGCTTGAAAATTTCTCTCGTACTATGGACGGCATCGGGGTAAGCAGACCCATAATTTTCGTATCAAGCAAATCTCTTTGTGTCACACTGCCATCAATTACATCAGTCTTTACGGCAAAATCTAAAATATCTTTAAGTATTTCTTCTAAATCTTTCTCCCTATCACATAAGGGCTCTTCTTCGTATTCGTCTAAATTCAAAACAGCCAAAAGCATGTTTCTAACATAAATTTCGTCCTCTTTTTTTATTAACTCTTTTTTTATACCGTAATCTAAAAATTCCTTTATCATAAACTCTTCTCCTTTATATTTCCTAAACTTATGCTACCAAAATTTTTAAGCCCTGTCAATTATTTATTAAACTCTTCCTTAAGTTTAGACAGTGCTCTTTTTTCTATTCTTGACACATAACTGCGTGAAATTCCCATCTCTTTTGCGACTTCTCTTTGCGTTAGAGGATATGCCGTGCCTATTCCGTATCTCATTTGTATAATTTTTCGCTCTCTTTCGGTCAGGCGTTTTAAGATATAAATGTGAAGACTTGTGCACTTCATCTTCATGTCTATACTGTCAATTATACTCTCGTCATTGCTCATGGTGTCGATAAGTGTTAGGGCATTTCCGTCCTTGTCTGTGTCAATTGGCTCGTTTAAGGATATGTCTTGCGCGCTCTTTTTTTGTCCTCTAAAGTACATGAGCACTTCATTTTCAACACATTTTGAGGCATAACTTGATAAGCGTATTCCCTTGTCAGGCTTAAAACTGTCTACCGCCTTTATAAGTCCTATAGTCCCTATGGAAATTAAATCTTCTTGGTCGTTTGTTGTTGAGTAATATTTTTTTATCACATGCGCAACAAGCCTTAAATTGTGCTCAATTAATTTTTGTCTTGCCCTTTTGTCGCCTTCTTTCATAAGCTTTATATATTTCTTTTCATCGGCGCCTGAGAGCGCTTTCGGAAAAGACCCGGCACCGCTTACATGCAGTATAAACATAATAAAAGACGATAAATAGTTGATTAACTGCAAAAACATAAATTCTACCTCCAAAAAACTTGATAGGTAAAATTTATGTTTTATTTTAAAAAAATATGCAAGTCCTAATACTATTCATGCCTTAAAGCATCTATAGGATTAAGGTTTGATGCCTTTACAGACGGTATAAGGCCGAAGATTATGCCTATCGCCATAGAAAACAGCACTGCTATTAACACGGTAATCGCATTTATTGAAACAGGTGCTAAAGTAAGACTTGATATGATTTGCGACATTGCAATTCCACCGCCTACGCCTAAAAGACCACCAAGGCTTGTAAGAACTGCCGCCTCCGTCAAAAACTGTGTCAAAATCCTCTTTTTAGGCGCGCCTATCGCCTTTTTAAGGCCTATCTCTCTGGTTCTTTCGGTAACAGACACCAGCATGATATTCATAACACCTATGCCACCTACCAAAAGCGAAATACTGGCTATCCAAATTAGCTGCTGGTTTGCGGCAGAGCTGAGCGCTTGAAGCTCTCTTGCCCTTTGCAAAATATCCTCTGCACGATACTTGATATCCTGTGTATTTGTGACCGACTCGTTAAGAATTTCTTCTACCGCACGCCCTGCTACAGACATATTCTCGGTAGAGGTGGCCTTTAAGACGACATTTTGAGGTTCGTCGAACATATAAACCACAGGCCACACTGCGTCAGGCATCATCATCTTACCGGTTTGCCCCGAAAAGAAAGTGTAGTAGTCTTCTATGCTGTTTATTACGGGTTCAAACATTGTCGATTCTTTTACTACACCTATGATAGTAAAGGGTGTGCCCATGATTTCTATAACCTGCCCTACAGGAGATGTATCGCTTGAAAGTCCGCCTGCCATTACCTCGTCAATAATTATTACATTTCTAAAGTTATTAAAGTCATCTTCTATAAAAAGTCGTCCCTCTTCTAAAATGTAATCTGCAGTGCTTAAATAATTTTCGTCTACGCCTAAAAGGTTTGCACCGCTTATCGTTTCATTATTAAAGAAAATTCCTTCATACATATTTCTATATGTAAAAAGCGCGGCAGATTCTACCTCGTTTAATTCCTTGATTCTTGCCAAGGTGTCTTCTTCTATGGGCACAATGCCCTCGGGTATTCCATTATATGTAGGGTCATAAATCCAGTCACTTTGATAAAGTTGTATCTCCACCAAATTTGTGCCTGCTCCTATGAGATTTTTTTGTATTTGGTCATTAGTGCCCTGTATGGTCGACACTATAGAAATAATCGAGGCTATGCCTATGATAATTCCAAGCATGGTTAAAAAGGAGCGCATTTTATGCGACCATATGCCTTGCAGTGATAATCTTAAATTCTCTCTCACCAGTACATACCTCCCTCATTTTCTGTCGCTGTAGCGCCCACCACAGCATCCGGTCCGTATGGGAAGCCGATTTTATCTGTCCTTAACAAGCCGTCTAAAATCTCAACATATGAATTATTATATATTGCTTTCCCCGTTATTATATACGCCTTGGCTATTTTATTGTTTTCATCTGCCTTTAGCACATAAGAGCCGTCTGTGTCTTCTCTTATATACGCCCTGTCAAGATACATTGCGCCGTCGTCAAAGGAAGTTTGCCCATCAAAGAAAATATCTGCTCCCATTCCGTTTTCCAAACCGCTCGCATCTTCTATATATGCGGTAAGTCCGTAATGTGAATTATTCGGAGAGGTGCCATAGTAAAAATTCTCTGCGCTTTCAGGGAAAATTGATATTTCTACGATTTGGGCATTATAACTCATGCCCTCCCAAGTCATTATCGAGGCCATATCGCCCTCGTTTACAGTGCCAAGCAAGGATTCGCTTAAAGTAGCTCTAAAGTAGAAGCCTTCACCGCCCGATACTATCATGAACGCAGAACCGTCTAAGCTTGCCTCCTCGGTACTAATAAGCTTTGTCACTGTGCCGTCTATTATTGCCGTCACCGTCGCAGAGTCTAAGGCTAGGTCAGCCTTTTGGCTTGCCAGCTGCTGTTGTTTAAGCTGAAGCTCTAAGTCGGAAATTTCTTGCCTTACTCTTTTAATCTCCGTGTCCAGCTCTTCTCTACTATAATAATAGTATGGGTCTGTCGGCACGGGTTCAGGCTCCGGCTCCGGCTCAATTTCTGGCGGAGTGTATCTATCATATGTGTCAAAACCCATTTCAAATGCATTGTCTATAAATGACCATGCATATATGAGAGGCGCATTTTCATTGTCGCCCTCACGCACTTCAAACACCGCGGAAAACGCATCGTAATACTCTATCGGCACAGGCGACGGAGTTGGAGAGGCGCTCGGTGTCGAAGAAGTTGTCGGCACTGAGGAGTTCGTCGGTGTCGAAGAGTTCGTCGGCACTGAAGAAGCATTCGGTGTCGGCGAAGCACTCGGCTGTGGACTTGCACTTGGCACGGCGCTTGGGATTGTCGGTACAGGGGTAGGTGTCGGAGTAGTTTTCGGGAGCTGTCCTAACATTTTTTTAAGGAAACTCTCTGTCATTCTCGCATCCATGGTACAGACAAATCTATAAGGATTTTCGCTTGAGCCATCTCCGGTATAAGGCACGGCGTTTTCATCAAGCACCGTATTGAGCACTGCCTGTGGCATGGGGGTAGGCTCAGGTGTTGGCATGACCGGCTCTACATAAGGTGTCGCATTTAAAAGATGGTTTAAAAGGCTCCTGTCGTCTGAAAGCGCTAAATTTGTCTTTTCAATTTCTAGTGCCGCCTTTTGCGCATCTATTTCAAGCCTTGTGGTGTCGTACTTTATGAGCACGTCGCCCGCCTTTACCTTGGCACCCTCTTCGACAAGGATTTCGGTTACAATCTTATCAGACTCGGGATAAATTTCCTGAGAGAAGTCGCTTGTTACCGTTCCGTTTGAAGACATAGTGCCTCCCCACATTCCTGTGATTAAATACTCGACAGGCATTACATCAAGCTTTGCATTTTGTCGTGCCTGCTCTTGATAGACAAAGATACCGCCCACTACCGACGATAAAACTATCAAGGTGCTGACAAGTGCAATAATTATTTTTTTCTTATTCATCTGAGGTCACCTCCTCAGAAATTTCTGACGCTTTACTTTCTCTTACAAATCTTCCATCCCGTATTTTCAAGAGTCTTTTTGCCCTTAGTCCTACTTCAAGCTCATGGGTAATCATGATAACGGTCACGCCGTCTTCGTTAAGTTTTGAAAAAAGTTCCATTACCTGATCTCCCGATGCCGTGTCCAGTGCACCTGTGGGCTCGTCTGCAAGCAAGACTTTTGGATTATTTACTATCGCCCTTGCTATGGCAACCCTTTGGCACTGTCCGCCCGAAAGCTGAGTGGGTTTAAACATTATTCTGTCGCCAAGACCGACTTTTTCAAGTGCCTCTTTTGCAAGTGCTCTTCTCTTTTTAAGGCTTACTCCCGCATATAAAAGCGGTAGAGCCACATTGTCAAGCGCCGTTTCCCTTGGCATTAAATTAAAACTTTGAAACACAAAACCTATGCTATTAAGCCTTACATCTGAAAGTTGCTTTTCACTGAGTTTGCTTATGTCTTTTCCTGAAAGCATATAGGTTCCGCTACTGGATTTATCAAGACAGCCTATAATATTCATGAGCGTGGTTTTTCCGCTTCCCGACGGACCCATTATTGCAAGATATTCGCCCTCTTCTACTGAAAGATTTATGTCCTTTAGCACAGGCACTTCCATCTTGCCTTGTATATATGTTTTATAAATTTGAGATAACTGAAGTATAGTCATCAGCCCACCCCCTGTGGTTCTTCTACAGCAAAATCTGCATCTTCTGCATAGTCTTCCTCAGGCATAACTTCACCTTCTATATATTCTTCCTCGGGCATCATTTCGCCCTCTATATAATCTCCCTCAGGCATCATTTCGCCCTCTGGCATTATTTCGGGGATATAGTCGGCATAGTCTACCGCAGGAAGTCCTTCTACAAGTCTTTCTTCAGGGAAAGCTAGATAGTCATTTACCGTAATTCCGTCAAGAATTTGATAGGTATCGAGCTGGCCGTCGTATTCGCCTATGGTAACACTGCGTTTTTCTATGGTTTCATTGTCTCTTCTTGCCCAAACAAAACTTGTTCCGTTTTCCTCACTTACTATAAAGTATGAGGGAAGCCAGACGCCTTCTTTCACATCTCCCTGTCCGTAATCGGTCTCGACAAGTAAATGCTGGCCTAAAATCAGTCCGTCAAGACTGTCAAGCTTTATGTAAAAATAGTATTTAGACGCACTTTGTGTGCCCTCTTGTTCCATATAGTAATAATTTGAATTGTTGCTTACAGGATTTTCATAGTCTATATAATCAATACTGCCCGTCCAAGTTTGCTCATTGTCTATCCTTGACCTTAAAATAACAGGCATTCCCTCATACAGCGCAGCTTGATTTAACTCACTCATTGTAGATTTCACCCTGTAATCGCCTATGCTCAAAATAGTGATATAGTCATCACTGTTTGTGCCGTCCATTGGCATATTACTTCCGTCGTTTACGGACTTCACTATGCCGTCAATAGGGCTTACTACATCTGTGTTTTCAAGTGATGCCTCAAGCTCCGCAAGCTCTGTCGCCGCTATGTTTTTATTATACTCTTCACTGCGTATATCAAGTTCAATTGACTGAATTTGCAGGGTATACTCAAGTTTTTCCGACTGTGAAGCCGATGCCCTTTGCTTTTCTAAATCTTCAATTTGCTGATACATCACAGATATGGTGTTGCCAAGCGTTTCGAGTTGTAGTCTTTTTTCTTCCACCGTAATAGCAAGGCTTTCGGTGTCATAAGAAAATAAAACGTCTCCCACTTTCACCCTGTCGCCTACCACTACCGTTGTCACGGCAACAACTTTTTCAGAGTCTTTTTTCACACCGACAGTCTCCTGCGGCTCAACCACTCCCGAAAATTTTGTTTGCGAAGACGCTCCGCCGCCTATTCCGGTAATTTCACCCACCGAAGTTACAGGCACGGGATTTCCTCCATCTCCTGTAGGCGCTATGCCCGAAGGACTAAAAACAAACTGCCAAAGTAGAAATCCACCTACTAAAAGTACTGCAATACTTGCCGCTATAATAATTATCTTTTTCATTTTTTCCCCTTCATATAAAGTTAATGGAGTCATATTTTACATAACCCCATTAAAATCATTTAATTTAAAAAATACTCCTCGACCTCGTTAAACTTATATAGTTTTTCTGAAAGTTCCTTACAAGACATTGGTTTTTCAAATATATACCCCTGTATTAAATCCGCTCCGCTTTCAAGCACTATAGAAAGTTGCTCGTCAGTTTCGACGCCCTCGGCTATAAGCTTTTTGTCCGCTAGATGCGCAAGGTCCACCATAAGTTTAAATAAATTTCTAAGGTAGACATCGGTTTCTATGTCACGCACAAACTCACGCTCTGTCTTAATTGTGTTTACCGGTAGATTCTTAAGGCTTTGAAACGAAGAATAACCTATGCCAAAGTCGTCTAGTGCCACCGAAACATCGTTGTCTCTTAAATTTTCAAGCGCATCACGTATTCTGTGATTTATCACAAGCTCCATGCTCTCTGTAATTTCCATACACAAACACTTGCCGGGAAAATTATATTTTGAAAGCACATCTAAAATCATTTTATCAAAGCTTCCGTTTGCAATTTGCACTGCAGAGAAGTTTACATCAAGCACAAAGCCGTCAATTTCGTCAAGCTTCCATGCTTTACACTGCTTAATCGCCTCTTCAAGCACCCAGTTGCCCACTGCTTCAATAAGTCCTAGTTTTTCCGCCTCGTCAATAAACATCTCGGGTGGAACATACCCAAACTCACTGCTTTCCCAGCGGCACAGCGCCTCAAGCGCCATCCATCTTCCGCTTTTTACATCGACTATCGGATGAAAGTAAAGGTAAAAGCCTTTCATTCCTTGATTTACAGAATTTTTAAAGTTGACCTCAAATTCTAAGTGCTCCCTAAATTTTCTGTCCATATCGTCGTTGTAGACGGCTATGGTTTTGTCTTTTTTCGTGCTGTCCATTGCACGCTCTATCAAGTTTTTAAGCGTTAGTTCTTCACTCATCTCGACTTTGCCGTCGATTATACACAAGGTGACTCCCGAAAAAATATAAACATTTTCATTGTTAAATTTTAAACGCCACTCTTTTTCAAATCTCTCTTCTACAGTTTTTGCAAAGTCCCAAGCCTTGTCTATTCCTATATTGTTTAGCAAAACACAAAATTCATCACCGTCTGTCCTGTATACTGCATCGTCTTCACCAATTTGCATATATACCCAGTCGACTATAAGCCCTAAAAGCACATCGCCTATATCTCGTCCATAGCTGTCGTTTATTCGTCTTAGCTGTTTAATGTCAAAACAAACTAAATAACCGTCTTTGTTCTCGGGTTTTTCCATGTCGGCGCTAAGCTTTAACAGGTTTGGCAAATGCATATCCCTGTCGTAATATGCCAAATCAGAAAGCTCATTTTTTGTCAGAACATCTCTTGTTATATCTGAAAAGCTAACCACCCTTACACAAGTGCCGTCCATCCATTCCATTTCCTGAATGGTACGCTTCCACCATCTGCAGTCAAACTCAAAATAATATTCGTCATTTATCTTAGAATTCAACACACAGTCCGTGCAGCTTAAGTCTTTTGAAAACAGATTAAAAGCCACATTTTGCTTGCAAATTTCATCTAAGTGTTTTAAGACTAAATCTTTTTTCTCTATTCCGACAAGCTCGCAAATTTGCTTGTTTGCAATTATGACTTCATCATTTTCGCATTTTACCACAAACATTGAAACATCGGTAGAATCTGCAAATATAGTGAGCATATGGCCCATAGAATTTAAATCATGCGTAAGCTTTAAAAGCTTTTCATTTTTAATCTTAGTATCATAATTTGCCTGCCCAATTTTTACAAGCGTACTCGACAGCGTTTCAAAATAATCAAACATGGGCTCAAACTTTTCCTGCGTATAGGTGGGAAGCTCTTTCATTAGAGCTTTGAGCACATCCAAATCCTCTCCGCTTTCCTGTGCCATTTTTACGATGATATCATCGGTCGGCTCCTCCATTTTAAGCTGCCCGACTATCCAGTACGCAACGGGGTCGCCGTTTATTAAAATGGGAATAGACGCCGTTATGAGCCCTGAATGTGGGCAAACTAACACCGCCGGTTTTTTTGTCATATTATTTTCGCCTATAAGGCTTAAATTCGTTTTAATACATTTTTCTCTGGGCTTATCCCTGCTTTGCATATAGTTGCAAAACCCATAAAGATTGCTTGCATTTGTAATTGGCAGTCCTTCTTTATCAACAATAACCGTAGTTATATTTGCAAGTTTTGCAAAACTATCTTGCACTTTTTGCAAATAACCCAAGTCTAAAATATCTTGAATTTTAAACATTTTACCTTCCATAACCATGCCGTGCTTTAAAATACCATAAAGCATTTTAGAGTATACAAATACACGGCCCTCCTTTAAATAAAGATTTAAGTCAAATCAAAAATCTGACTATGTATTTAGGGTTTTAAAAAGTGTTGCCTTTTTATTTTAACTGTGATAAAATATAGGCCACTGCGACATCTATAGATTTATTGTCATTTAATGTGCCGTTTGCCACCATGTCCGCATGCCATCTGGTGGGTTCAACCAGCTCATTATGCCTAAATCTAACGGTGTCTATATATCGGTCCGTGACCTGCTCGTATGTGTCACCACACTGCATATGCCTTTTAATTCTTCTTACAAGTCTTGCATCGCTGTCAAGGTCTACGTATATTTTAAAATCGGCACTTTTTCTTATAAAGTCAAGATGAAGTGCAAACAAGCCTTCCACTAACAGCACGTCAAAATCGGAATTTTTCATATCCTCAAAATCCTTTTGCAAGTCGTCTAAATAAAGCCCTGAAGGATGATTGTGTTCTACATATTCTATGCCTGTAATAGGCGCTATAACCGTCGGCGGTTCTTTCATCATATATGAATCTAAACTTAAACGTTTTATGTTTGTTTTTTGACTTAATATTTCCATCATTTTATCGCACATTGTCGATTTGCCGCTACAAGTTCCACCTGCTACAACTACTATATATGGTGTTTTCATTTTTTACCCCCATGTTACTATTTATTTTTCTTATATAATAGTATACACTTTACTTTTGGATTAGTAAAGTATTTATTTAAATAAAATTTCACATTTTTAACTAATTTTTTTGTACAAAAGGAGTCTTTATGAGAAGCAAATTATCGAAATTTATAGGTTCAAAACAGTTTTACATAACTGCAATCACAATTGCTTTACCTATTATGGCACAATCCTTTGTGACTTCTTTTGTTAATTTAATTGACAATGTAATGATAAGTTCTTTAGGCGCTACGGCGCTTACCTCGGTGACGGTTGCAAATAAATATTACATGATACTCAACGCCGCATTAATGGGAATAGGTGGCAGCGGCTCCATATTTATCTCTCAGTTTTTCGGCGCAAACAACAAGAAAAACTGCCAAAAAATATTTAATATGGTTTTAAGTTTTGCGCTTTTTATCGGCGCATTATTCATGTTTGCAATTTGGTTTTACGGCAGTGAAATTTTATCTCTTTTCACTCAGACAGACTCAATCATGAGCACCGCCACTTTGTACATAAACTACATAAAATTCAGCTACATCCCGTTTGCCTTGTCCTTTGTAATAATGACAAGCCTTAGGGCGGTGGGAATTAACAACATACAGCTAAAAGTAGGTATCTGCACCGTTTTGACAAATACCCTTTTAAATTACACGCTAATTTATGGAAACTTTGGACTTCCCGCAATGGGGGTTGAGGGCGCGGCCCTTGCCACTTTAATAGCAAGATTTTTAGAAATGTCTGTATACTTTATCGTTTTAATTAAAAGCAGATATTTTTTCAAACTTCAATTTACAAAGATTTTCAAATATGATTTCACCCTTTTAAAAACCGTGATAAAAAAGGCGCTTCCCCTTATAACAAACGAGGTTTTTTACTCTATAGGATACACGGTCATTTTCGCCTCATACATGATGATTGACGAAAATCAAATTGCAGGAATTTCGGCGGCCGACACGGTTGTAAACATTGCCTATATTATATTTGGCGGTCTTTCAAGCGCCGTTGCGATATTAATTGGCAAAAAGCTCGGTGCAGGCGAAATTAGTGAGGCCAAAGATAATGCAAGAAAACTCACAGTCTTTGGCGGAATGGTCGGCGTAGGAATTGGCGTTATCCTGTTTTTTATAGCCCCGCTCGTCCCCCAAATTTTCGGTTTAGGCGAAGAACTTAATCAAACCATTATTGCAATTTTAAGGATTAAATCCGTGCTTATTTGGGTATTTGTAATTAACGTCTGCGTCTTTTTCACCCTGCGAGCCGGCGGCGACATGCTCTCTACCTTGATACTTGACTGCGGAATACTTTGGGGACTCACCGTCGTCACCGCCCTAGTCCTTTCAAACTTTACAAACCTACCCCTTACCACGGTTTATTTTATAGTAGAAGCCATAGAAATATTAAAATCTGTCTTGGCAATTTACTTTTTCAAGCGTGGGCGCTGGGCGAAAAACCTCACATTAAATCACTGATTAATTTTTCATTACTATATGTTTTTTAATGACTTCTTTTGTAAAAATAGTTTTATAAAGTTTATCTATACTATCACGCACCTTGTCTATGTTTAGGCTGTGGTTTATACTCATTATTTTAAAATCCGCCTCATAGACATAGGTCTTTAAGTCTGTCATTTCACAGCCGTTTCTAAGATAAAAATTGATGCGCCTTGTCCTTATTTCCTTTTCTTTTTCGTCTAAGGCAAATTCAGGGTCGTCTACCTCTAGCAAAATAGGACAGTCCAGATGCTTTTTACTTACAAGCTCTTTTACAACAAAACTTCCTATTCCCTTATTCCTTACGTTTTTTGTGCTTGCAAGATAGTCAAGCAGGGCACAACTTTTGTCGGGACTTACGGCAAGCATTGCATAACATAACAGCTCATCCCCATCATATGCGCCTATGCAGTAATAGTTTCCGCTATCGTATAAAAGCCTCATATGTAAAAGACTTTTAAGCTCTTTTGGCGGAAATGCCTCGGGCATATAATTTTTAAATATAAATTCCATTTCTTCTTTACTAAGCACTTTAATTTGCATATAAATAAACCTCCAATTATTGATAAGGAGCAACTTATGAACCCCTTTAAATTCAGTTTTGACAATAAAAGATATCATACCTTAGCTTACCATAACAGGGCAAACTTTTGCAAGACCTATAAAGCCGCTCTTAATGTGGGTCTTAGCTGTCCAAATATTGACGGGACAAAGGCTTTTGGCGGTTGCATTTTTTGCAGTGAGAACAGCTCCTATTTTGCGGCCGATAAAAATTTAGGCATAATAGAGCAGTTAGAGCTTGAATATTTAAGGATTTCCAAAAAATATAAAGACCCACAGCTCACAGCATATTTTCAGTCGGGCTCAAACACGCACACCACAGCCTCTCACCTATATACTATGCTAAAAAGCGCCGCAAGTTTTCCACATGTAAAAAATATTTCGATAGCGACAAGGGCAGACTGCCTTAAAGACGAGATATTAAGCACTTTGTATGAGATGTCTAAAGTTTTGCCGATAACGGTAGAGCTTGGCCTTCAAAGCTCAAACGACGACACTGCAAGGCTAATAAACAGGGCGCATGACTTCAAAGATTTTGAAATTGCCGTAAAAAAACTACACCATGCAAAAATACGCGTGTGTGCACATATTATAAATGGACTGCCAAAAGAAACGAAGGATGATATGTTAAAAACCGCAAAAGATTTGGCGATACTAAACATTGACGCCCTAAAAATACATCTATTACATGTAAGTAAAGGCACTAAGCTTGCCACCCTTTACCAAGACGGTAAATACACACCGCTTACACTAAAAGAGTATGTGGACATAGTGGTCTCTCAGCTTGAAGTTTTGCCACCAAAAACCGTTATAGAGCGCATTACGGGCGACGGCGACAAGCGCACACTTTTAGCCCCGCTTTGGAGCAAAGACAAAATAAGAGTCTTAGGAAGTATCGACGTAGAAATGGCAAAGCGAAACACATGGCAAGGAAAGCTTTTAACCGAGAGTTAAATTAATAACTATTAACTATTAACTATTAACTATTAACTATTAACTATTAATTATTAACTATTACCTATTAACTATTAACTATTAATTATTAACTATCCCTTGCACTATTACAAATTTTTGTGTATAATAAGCGTAATAATGATTTTTATTTGTCAGTCTAAGACGAAAGGAAAAAGTAAAATGAATAACAATGTAAAAAGTTCAAATATTGTGGCAAAAAAGCTATTTTATATAGGTGTTGTATTTTTAAGCCTGCTTGTAGTTGCGGCTATTGTATTTTTTGAATTTACTGACGGAGCGCTTTTTGAAACTCCCGAGCCTGTAAATCCCGTGCTTGACGTTGCAGACGGTGAGCTTTTAATAAACGATTTGTATGAGGGAAATTTAAGCATTCCTAATTTTAGCAGGTCGACAAACGAATATAATCTAGATGCATTTTATAATGAAAACGGCGTTATTTCTTATTCAGATTCCCAAACCTATGTCGGAATTGATGTGTCTGAATTACAAGGGGCAATAGACTGGGTCACAGCAAAAGAGAGCGGAGTTCAGTTTGCCATGATAAGAATAGGATACCGTGGAAGCACACGAGGAAACATTTACGAAGACACTCAGTTTTCGTCAAATATCACGGCGGCTAAAGAGGCCGGAATAAAGGTGGGCGTTTACTTCACTTCACAGGCAATAAGCGTTGACGAAGCAGAAGAGGAAGCCAGTTTTGTGCTGGATTTAATTCGTGATTATCAACTGGATTACCCCATAGCCTATGAGTGGAAAATGCCAAGCGAAGACGACAGCGCCGCGAGAACTGCAAATTCGCTGGGCATAGATGTATCAAAGTATGCAAAGGCATTTTGCGACAGAATAAGCCTTGCAGGCCATAAAGTCGTGGTGCAAACCACAAAATCACTCGCCTACACTTTTTATGATTTAGAACTTTTAAAAGATTATGACGTGTGGCTTAATGAACATCAACCTTTACCATCATTTTATTATGATTTTCCAATGTGGCAATATAGCAGCAATGCCACTGTAAACGGCATTGAAGGACCTGTAAATATCAATATTTCATTTGTAAATTATTAATATGCTCAGCATTGATTTAAAGAAAATTCTGTGATATAATGTAGTTTAGGGCGAAATATTTTTATAAGAGGTGGAATACTTGAACAACAAGATATATAATTTAGAATATTTTTTAGAACATAAACTTAATGTGAATTTAAGTTTTATAACTACGGTTTTTACACAAACGCCATATCCTGTGATTGTTTTTGACACAGATTTTAACGTTTGTTCGTGCAATAAAAATTTACCTGATTTGTTTGAATGTAAAGATGAAGAAGAATTCGCTATGCATTTTCACAAATTATTTCCGCTTAAACAGCCAAGTGGCGAATTTAGCGGTGAAAAAATCAGACACCATTTTGACAGTGCACTCGAAAGCGGCAAAGATACCTTTTATCTTGTGTGCTCTGACATGATAGGCAAGCTAATAAATGCGCAGTTCACATTTTTAAGAGTAGAGGCTAAAAATGCAAATGAAAAGCCTTATGTGCTTGCGTTTTTACAAGATATAAGCACCTTTGTAAAGGAAAAAGAAAGAGAAAAGTTATTTATTAAAAAGCTTCGTGCGCTCATAGACGCTACGCCTTTATGCATGAGTTTATGGAGCGACAAATATGAAAATGTACTGTGCAATGCTAAAGCAGTTGAGCTTTTTGACCTTGCAACAGAACAACAATATCTCGATGAATTCTTTAAGCTTTCTCCAAAATTCCAGCCCGACGGCGCAAACAGCGAGGATACATCTCTTGCCTACATAAAACGCGCTTTTGACACGGGATTTGTAAAATTTAAATGGATGCACTGTAATTTAAACGGCGAAGAAATTCCGGCAGAGATTACACTTGTAAAGGTACTTGGCATAGGCGACGAAGGCGGCGACATGGTCGCAGGTTTCACAAGAGATTTAAGGCCTCAGCTTTTAGGATATAATAAAATACACGCCGTTGAAGAATATTTCTTCAATAAAATTTCCGACAAAACTCTTATAGATGTAATGTCACGACTCTCGGAAGAGTGGTTTTTCGTGGTCGACATTAAGACCTCTACAATTCAGTATTTTGGAAACGGCGGTAAAATTTTCGATACTAACGACGAAAATGAGCTTTTCCCTGAGCATCTCATCAATAGCGGCGTCATATATAAAAGCGATATCCCTGAATTTACCCGTATAGTAGAAGACATGAAACACGGAATAGTAAGCTCTTCAGACATACGTTTGGTGGCACTAGACGGCTCTGTTAAGTATCACAGATTTATCTATCAAGTCGTAAGTGACAGCAATAACGAACCCATGTCCGTAATAGGAAAAGCGGTAGATATCAATGAGCAAAAGACTATAGAACTTCGCTCAAAAACCGACCTTCTTACAAATTGCTATAACAAAATTACCGCAGAAACGGCAATTGCCGACGCACTTTACGAAAACGATAAGGTGCATCACGCACTATTTATTATAGACATAGATAACTTCAAGGCAATTAACGACAACTTAGGCCACCATTTCGGTGACATGGTCTTAAGCGAGCTTGCAACAGGCCTAAAACCTTGCTTTAGAAGCAACGATATCATTGGCCGAATAGGCGGAGATGAATTTATCTCATTTGCAAACAATCTTTCAGACAAGAAGACTATTGCGGCAAAGGCTGCAAAAATTAATGAGATTTTTAACAAGAGTTATACCGGTAATCACTCCGATTACAATATATCCGCAAGTATCGGTATTGCAAGATATCCGAAGGATGGAAAAACTTATGAAGAGCTTTACAAAGCGGCTGATAAGGCACTTTATCAGTCTAAACTCAGCGGCAAAAACCGTTTTACTTTCTATGACATTAAATTCTTAGACGGCACAATGAAAAACCGCACCATACTTGAAAACGCAAACAGACTTGCTAATTCATATTTTGATGCAAACCTTATTACCACCGTCTTTGATATACTTTATGAAGCAAAGAACATTACACTTTCAATCAATCTTGCACTCAGACTCTTAGGCGAAAGCTTAGGCGCTGACCGCTCTTATATATTCGAAACTTTCGATAACGGAAAAACTTATTCAAACACACTCGAATGGTGCAAGGACGGAATTAATCCGGAAATTGATAATCTACAGGGCATTACCGCAGAGGTACTCGACGCATTCTTCGTCTTTGGCGCTTCTTCGGGAATAGTTTACAGCAACGACTTAAGCGTATTTGAAGATGCAAGAACCTTTGATTTAATGGCAGAGCAAGACATTAAATCCTTCCTTCACGCACAAGTAAAAGAAAAGAACTTTGTCAAACTCTTCTTAGGACTTGATGATTGTACTAAGGCAAGAGTTTGGAGCGAAAAAGAAATTAATACTTTGCAATACCTTGCAAAAATGATGTCGACATTTTTACTTCTCGACCAAGAACGAAACAGTAAATTAGAAAATTAATTTTTTTAGAAAGTGTGACAAAAGATGTTGAGATTTACCCAAATTTACCAAAACAAACAGCATTTAAGCGATTTCTTAGAGCGGCGAAACATCAATAAAGATGTTAATTACAGTGTACGTATTATCACTTCAAACCTACAAAAAGATGAGGCATTAAATGTCCTTCATGAGGTAAAAGAAATTTTGCCAAACTCCACAATACTAGGCGCCTCTTCTGCGGGTGGCGTGCTAGTTGACGGGAAGATTGTGGATAATGAAACGGTCATTATCATAGAGCTTTATCAAAAATCCCATGTCATAATTAACACTTACTCATGGGATGAACTTTCTCCTAAGGAGCTTGCAGCTGCCATACATGCTGATTTTTGCCCGTATGCCACCGAGCACTCTACCCCACTTGTAAACATTATTTGCTCAGACCAATATCCTGATGTTAATGAATTTGTATCGCACGTAAACGACCTTGAACCCATTTTAAAACTCACGGGCGGTGTAGTTGGCGACATTATAAGTACAAATTTACCGGGATATATCTTTACAGCAGACGGCATTCTTGATAATAGCGTTATCACCTACTGTATCGTGGGCGACGATGTTGTAGACTTTGTAAAACTTTCCGCTTCAATGGAGCCTATAAGCCCTGAGTACACCATCACTAAAACAAACGGAAGCTTTATTGAGGAAATTGAAAACGAGTCGGCAGTCGACTGGCTTCATAACTATCTTGATATTGAAGGAGAGCCGGGAGTTTCAGTAGGTGAAGATTGGACAGCGACTGCCACTACAGATTATTTGGTCCATTTCCCCTTAATGATTGAAAACAGCACAAAAAGCGGTCGATTTACAAGGTATGACCAAGAAAACAACAAACTATCCCTTTACTATAGTAAGCTTCCCGAAAACACAAAATTTAGGGTAGGCTATGTAAACCCTAGCAAAACCACTTCGGAAACCTATGATATTTGTGAAGATATTTTAGATACACCTGTAGAATACATGTTTATTTATGCTTGTCTTTTCCGAAAACTCTATCTTTCAAACTGCATCACATGGGAAATGTTACCATTTGAAAATTACCATATTTGCGGTATGTTTATGATGGGCGAAATTGGTTTTGACGGAAAGAAAAATCAGCTCTTAAACGGCTCTTCGGTCTTTGTAGGCTTTGCAGAAAATGACACCTATGTCATTCCTGATATTTCAAAAGTTGAGGATACAAAACTTATAGAAGACAATGACAGCTTTATTAAGAAGGCAAAACAAAAAGGCTTAGAGCATATCAGAGAAGGCGCTACTTCTATTATATCGAAAATCGAAAAACAAAAAACAGAAATTGTATCAGACAAATTTCTAGACCCCCATCTCTCTTTTCCAAATGTGTATAAATTCGAGCAAGATAAAGACGAATTTGACATAAACAAGGTTTTTGTCATTGACGTTTCAACGGCCGACACTACTATCGCCGTTGTAGGACAGGACATGTACTATTTGACTTGCAAAAGCATACTTTCTCGCATTTCTGACAGACTTGAACAAAGAGGCATGGAACACAGCACGGGAGTATATATATTAAATTACAAAACATTCATCATCGCAGGTAAAAAAAGAGTCTCTGCAGAATTCTTCCTTGAAAACATGAAAATGCTATTCAACGAATTCGAACACGAAAAGTCCATGCAAACAGGACTTCCTACAGTTTTAAGAGGCGCTGTGGTTTTAAATCAAGATAAAATTCTTGAAACTGCATTAAATCTTTTACTTGCTACTAAGGACTCGGGTGATAACTTCTTCGTATATGACAAAGAAAGTGATCTTGCAAAGCCAAATTCAGGCACTCAAGAAGAGTCTAAAATTATAAACCTAATAGCAACCGCTATTACGGATAACGGCATAGTCCCATATTATCAAGGCCTTCATAATAATAAGACAGGTAAAATTGATAAATATGAGGCGCTAATGCGTATTGTTGACTCTGAGGGAAATGTGCACACACCATTTGTATTTATGGATGTTGCCAAAAAATATAAATTTTATAACAGAATAAGCCAAATCATGATAGAAAAAGTGCTCAATGATTTTGAACACAGAGAGGAAACCGTTTCGATAAACGTTTCTCTTCAAGACATTCAATCAGACATTTTTAGGACTTGGCTTGTAGGCAAACTTAGCGCTTATTCTCACCCTGAGCGAGTGATTATCGAATTTGTCGAAACCGAAAATTATCAAACTTTAAACACTTTATTTGACTTTGTAAGCAGAGTTAAAGAACTTGGAAGCGGCATAGCCATAGACGATTTTGGCTCAGGCTACTCAAACTTTTCAACTCTATTATCACTAAGCCCCAATTTTATCAAAATTGATGGAAGCATAGTTAAAAAACTTCAAAGCAGTAATGACAATGTTATAATTTTAAACACTATAAAATTTCTTGCTTCGCAAATTAAGACTTTAACCGTTGCGGAATTTGTCGAAAATAGTGAAATCCAAGAAATTGTAGAAAACCACGACGTCACCTATTCTCAAGGCTACCTATTCGCAAAACCCTTGCCGCTTGATGAGATAGATAAAATGCTGGATAGTTGATATAGCCTCAAATGAGGGGCTGTGACGTAATTGTTATAATATATAAATTTTTGTAGGGGCGAACCTGTGTGTTCGCCCGAAACTAATGGTAAAATCCAAGGTTTCGGGCGGTCACATAGGACCGCCCCTACATTTGTCCGTCAATATTACGAAAATTATTCTATTTCGTCACAGCCTCTATTATTATAATAAAAAATGCGAAAGCATTTCACCACAACTATCAACTCTCAACTAATAAAAAACTCCCCTGCGGGCACCGGTTTTGCAAAATAGTAACCTTGAATTACATCGCAGTCTAATTTTTTTAGCTTTTTCACCTGTCTTTCTTCCTCTATCCCCTCTGCGACTGTTTTTAAGCCTAAGGATTTAGCCATTAAAATTATATGTTTAACTATATAATCGGTCTTTTCGCTCAAATTCCCCTTAGTAAAAAAGCTTCTGTCTAGCTTAATTTCATTTACAGGCAAACTTCCTAGTATGCTAAGTGAGGAGTAACCCGTGCCGAAATCGTCTATGGATAAATTAAAACCCATGCCCTTTAATTTTTCCGCCTTGTCTATTAGCATTCTCTCATTTTCAAGGGCAAAACTCTCTGTAATTTCTATATTTACCAAGTTTTTTGGCACCCTGTGCTTTTGGGTGATGTTTGACAAATTCTCCACCCAATCCCCTGTAAGCACATGCTGTCTTGAAAAATTCACCGACACACAGATAGGCTTTATACTGCTGTCTATCCAAGATTTAATTAATCCACAGACTTTATCAAACATGTAATAATCCAGTTTTAATATAACTCCATTTTTTTCAAATAAGTCTAAAAACGAACACGGTAGAAGGTATTTGCCTTTTTCTATTTCCCATCGCACCAAGGCTTCAGCACCACAAATTGCCTCATTTTTGGCATCAAATTGCCCTTGCAAAAACAGTTTAAACTCATCTTTTTTCATTGCCCTTAAAACTTTTTGCTCCAAAAAAGATTTTTGCCCTTGGCTTAAATTCTCATTTTTATCTAAAACCTTAAATTTATCTATCCAGTCATATTTTACCACTTTAATTCTCTCTTTCAAAATTAATCTATACCTTTATTTTAATTATTTATCTATAAAATATTTTGGTAATTTTTTGCTTGACAAATTAATATATAATAAAGTATACTAAGTAATATATTGAAATGCCTTGATAGGGAAAATACTTTATATAAACAGCGCAGAGAGTTGTCGGTTAGTGTAAGACAACGTGGATATATATCGTTACTCGCCCTTTAGCAGTCCGACCAACGTCTTTAAAGATTATTAAGCCGGAACGGAAGCTCCCCGTTATCTAAGAGAAGATATTTTTTGATATCTATTAAGTGGGTAAACTTTGTTTATCAATAAGAGTGGTACCACGGAAGTTGTATTAACAGCCTTCGTCTCTTGCAAAGCGGCAAGTGACGGAGGTTTTTTGTCGCATAAATTAAATTTTGAATGGAGAGTAAATTTATGGAAAATCATAAAAAGTATCAGCGTGGCTATTTTTTACCACCAAAAATGACTTTTAACTGGGCAACAAAAGAGTATATCGACAAGGCGCCTACTTGGTGTAGTGTCGACTTAAGGGACGGAAATCAGTCTCTAGTAATCCCCATGAGTTTAGAGGAGAAAGTTGAATTTTTTAAACTTTTGGTAAAAATTGGTTTTAAGGAAATTGAGGTAGGCTTCCCTGCGGCTTCAGATACAGAATTTGACTTTTTAAGAACACTTATAGACGAAAACCTTATACCTGACGACGTTACTGTGCAAGTTTTAACTCAAGCAAGAGAACATATTATAAAAAGAACTTTTGAGGCTCTTAAAGGCTGTAAAAAAGCCATAGTGCATGTTTATAACTCCACCTCACATGCACAGCGTGAGCAGGTGTTTAGAAAATCTAAAGAAGAAATCAAGAAAATTGCAATAGAGGGCGCTAAACTTTTAAAAGAGCTTGCAAAAGATAGCGACAGCGACTTGCGCTTTGAATATTCGCCAGAAAGCTTTACGGGAACAGAGCCTGAATATGCGCTTGAAGTTTGTAACGCAGTCTTAGACGTATGGCAGCCCACAAAAGATAAAAAGGCAATAATCAACTTGCCCGGTACGGTACAAATGAGCATGCCACACATATATGCAAGCCAAATTGAGTATATGTGCAGTAATTTAAATTATAGAGATGCGATAGAAGTGTCGCTTCACCCACATAACGACAGAGGCTGTGCCGTTGCAGACACAGAGCTTGGCCTTTTAGCAGGCGCCGACAGAGTTGAGGGCACGCTTTTTGGAAATGGTGAAAGAACAGGCAATGTAGACATTATTACGCTTGCGATGAACATGTTCTCACACGGAGTAAATCCTCAAATAGATTTAAGCGACATGCCTCAAATTTGTAAAATTTATGAAAAAGTGACACGCATGCGTGTATACGACAGACAGCCTTATTGCGGAGCGCTAGTGTTTGCGGCTTTCTCAGGCTCTCACCAAGACGCGATTGCAAAGGGTATCAAATGGAAAAACGAGGGCAAGTCAGAGTACTGGACAGTGCCATACCTACCGATAGACCCGAAAGACGTCGGACGTGAATACGAAACCGATGTAATAAGGATTAACAGCCAAAGCGGCAAGGGCGGAATAGGCTATATTTTAGAGCAAAACTTCGGTTTTGACCTTCCACCAAAAATGCGCGAGGAAGTCGGCTATGCCGTAAAAGCCGTGTCTGATAAGGGCCATAAAGAGCTATCCCCCGACGAAGTATTTGAAGTTTTCGAGACATCGTATATCAATGTTTCTTCACCGATAAAAATGCAAGACTACCACTTTACAAGAAGCGACGATTCGTTTAATGTAGTGCTTACCATGGAAAAAGACGGTAAAACTACAGATTGCAAGGCAAGCGGTAACGGTAGACTCGACGCTGTGTTTAAGGCGCTTAAAGAAAATATGAATTTAGAGTGCACCTTAAAATCTTACAGCGAGCACGCCCTCACTTCGGGTTCAAGTGCCAAGGCGGTGTCCTATGTTTGCCTTGAAGATAAAAACGGCAAACTTGTATGGGGCTCGGGCATAGACGAAGACATTATTACAGCTTCAATTTACGGACTGTTCAGCGCAGTAAACAAGATTTAATTTGAAAGGAAGTAACTAAAAATGGCAATGACAATGACACAAAAAATCCTTGCAGACCACGCAGGCCTACCCTATGTGGAAGCAGGACAGCTTATAAATGCAAAACTAGACATGGTTTTAGGAAACGACATCACTTCCCCCGTAGCTATTAACGAATTCGAGGGCAATGGCTTTGACAGCGTATTTGATAAGGACAAAATTTCACTTATCATGGACCACTTTGTGCCAAACAAAGACATTAAAGCGGCAATGCAAGCAAAGCAAAGCCGTGAGTTTGCAAAAAAATATGATATCACACATTTTTACGATGCAGGTAAAATGGGCATAGAGCATGCTCTTTTGCCAGAGCAAGGCATAGTAAAGGCAGGAGATGTCATAATAGGTGCCGACTCACACACCTGTACTTACGGCGCCTTGGGTGCTTTTTCAACAGGTGTTGGCTCTACAGACATGGCGGCAGGCATGGCGACAGGAAAACTTTGGTTTAAAGTGCCATCTGCAATTAAATTTAACCTTACAGGAAAACTTAATCCTATGATAAGCGGTAAAGACGTTATACTTCACATCATAGGCAAAATAGGCGTAGACGGCGCACTTTATAAGTCCATGGAATTTGTGGGCGAGGGCGTAAAAAACTTGAGCATTGATGACAGGCTATGTATTAGCAACATGGCGATAGAAGCAGGCGCTAAAAACGGAATTTGGGAAGTTGATGACATTACCCGTGAATACATGAAGGGTAGAGTTCATGTCCCATATAAAGAATACAAGGCAGACGAAGATGCGGTTTATGACGAAGTTATAGACATAGATTTATCAAAAATTGAGCACACTGTGTCCTTCCCACATCTTCCAGAAAATGCAAAGACTCCAAGCGAGTGGGGCGACATCAAAATAGACCAAGTAGTAATAGGCTCTTGCACAAACGGAAGATTTTCAGACATGGAAGCGGCGGCTAAAATTTTAGAGGGAAATCAAGTGGCAGACGGTGTAAGATGTATTGTAATTCCAGCCACTCAAGAAATCTACAAACAGTGCATTAAAGCAGGATTTATGGAGATATTTATAGACTCAGGCTGTGTAGTGTCAACCCCTACTTGTGGTCCTTGCCTTGGTGGACACATGGGAATATTAGCAGACAAAGAGCGCTGTGTTGCAACAACTAACAGAAACTTTGTAGGGCGCATGGGTCATATTTCAAGTGAAATTTACCTAGCCTCTCCGGAAGTTGCGGCGGCATCGGCTATAAGCGGAAAGCTATCCGCTCCTACAAAAGCTTAAATTTAGAAAGGACATTATATTATGAATGCAAAAGGATTTTCTCATAAATACGGCGACAATATAGACACAGACGTTATTATCCCGGCAAGACACCTTGCAACGCAAGACCCGAAAGAGCTTGCAAGTCACTGCATGGAAGACATAGACACAGATTTTATAAAAAAAGTAAAAGATGGCGACATCATGGTAGGAGGCTGGAACTTCGGTTGTGGTTCAAGCCGAGAACATGCGCCAATTGCAATAAAGGCAAGTGGAATTTCTTGCGTTATAGCAAAAACATTTGCAAGAATTTTTTATAGAAACGCAATAAACATAGGCCTTCCCATACTAGAATGTGAAGAGGCAGGCGAAAAAATTGCCGACACTGACGAAGTAGCGGTAGATTTTGACACAGGCGTCATCACAAATATTACAAAAAATGAAACTTACAAGGCTCAGCCTTTCCCACCTTTTATTCAAGAGATAATAAAGGCAGGCGGATACATGAATTCTATTAAAAAGGGGTAAGACTATGGTAAAAAATATTGCAGTAATCAAAGGCGACGGAATAGGCCCTGAAATTGTAAATGAAACAGTTTTAGTGCTTAATAAAATAGCTGAAAAATACGGTCATACTTTCAGTTATGACTATGTAAATGCAGGTGGCATAGCAATTGATGAGCACGGCGAGTGCCTACCACAAAGCACGGTTGACGCCTGCCTTAAAAGCGACAGCGTGCTTTTAGGTGCCGTCGGTGGCCCTAAATGGGACAATTTACCAGGTGACAAAAGACCAGAAAAGGCACTTCTTGGCATAAGGGCAAAGATGGAACTGTATGCAAATGTGCGCCCTGCGGTTTTATTTCCACAGCTTGCAGACGCGTGCCCTTTAAAAAAATCTATAGTCGACGAGGGCATAGACTTTATTGTGGTTCGTGAACTTACAGGCGGTATTTATTTTGGCAAGCACGAAACGCTAGAGCAAAACGGCGAAAAAGTAGCGCACGACACCATGACTTACTCAGAAAGCGAAGTAAGAAGAATTGCGCATGTTGCATTCCAAACGGCTATGAAGAGAAATAAACACGTGACAAGCGTGGATAAAGCCAATGTACTTGACAGCAGTAGACTTTGGAGAACTACGGTAGAAGAAGTGGCAAAAGAGTATCCCGAGGTCACTTTAGACCATATGTACGTGGACAATGCGGCAATGCAACTTGTTAAAAAACCATCTTTCTTTGACGTAATACTTACAGGAAACATGTTTGGCGACATTTTATCAGACGAGGCTTCAATGATAACGGGCACTATAGGCACTATAGGTTCTTCCTCTTTAGGAAAAACCGGCAGAGGCATGTATGAGCCAATACACGGCTCGGCACCTGATATAGCAGGCAAAGACCTTGCAAACCCAATAGGCACCATACTTTCAGCCGCAATGATGCTAAGATATTCTTTCTCTATGGAAGAAGAGGCGGCCTGCATCGAAACCGCCGTAAACAAAGTGCTAGACAAAAACTTTAGAACAGGCGACATGATGAGTGACGGCATGACAAAAGTAGGCTGCAAAGAAATGGGCAGACTTATTTTAGGGGAAATTTAGAATAGTTAATAGTTAATAGTTAATAGTTAATAGTTAATAATTAATGATTAATAGTTAATAGTTAATAATTAATAGTTAATAATTAATGATTACGGCGACCTACAATTCAAAAGAGGCTTGGGAAATTTTAAAAATTTCTCAAACCTCCTTTTATTTTAGGTATTTAATTTAATCTGTCACATATGGAAAAGCTAGGAAAAATGTGCCTATTAGACCACCCTCTACCCTTCCTGTATTGTCCACTACTGTTACACCGCCACTCATTGATATTGTAAAACCTATGTCCTCGCCCGTGTCAAGTCCTACATCGCTTTCTACCGTTGCCGTGTTCCAGTCCCAAAGCTCTGTTCCGGGAGATGTGTAAGTTACCGCTCCGCTGTCGTCTAATATGACAATATGATAATTAAACGAGTCGTCGTCTGCACCGTCTATTATCATTGCGGCTTTTCCGTCCTCCCTCAGTAAAATTCCTACTGGGAAATATTCGTTCTCTGATTCGTTATTTATATAGAAATGATTGACCCACTCTTCCTCATTCCAAATCGAGGTATCGGCCGTTTCAAGTATTTCCACGGCACGAGTTAAGTCCTCAGTAAAAATTATGCCGTTTTCGTTTGTACTGTCACTTTGCGGCTCTGCCGCCTCATCTTTAGAAGTGTCTTCACTTTGTACCACACTACTTACGCCTACAGCATTATTTATTTCCTCTGCCGTAATGTCTGTAATGTCGCCTGCTATAACATAAGTTCCGTCGGATTTTTTACCTATGGCAAAAAATCGGTTAGCACTCACCTCTACTATGTCTGTCCATGTAGAAACTTCCATAACCAAATCCTCATCCGCTTCAAACAAGATTTTCACAGTGCCGTCATTATATAGCATAGTCATAAATTGATTTACGCCAACGCTAATACTTGCAACATTGTTTAAATCTTCCCCAAGCTCAGCCTTCAATTCCTCAAGATATGCCATATCCTCTTCATCATAACCGTATGGTGGCAACAAACTCACATTTCCATCATATCCTAATACAGCTATAAAAGAATCATAGGTGTAATTTGAATAAAGCGCCACTTCCTTAGCATCGCTTATATCTTTTAATCCGTCTACAAAGCTGTCGGCAATTGACAATGCTCTTCCGTCATTTGTAATTCCAAATATGGGAAAAGCCGCATCATATGGCAATATTTTCTTAACACCTGTCCAAGTATCAGTTTTTTCCATAACCTGTACTTCCGATGTAAAACCTTCAGTCTGCGGAATAAGCGTAACAACTGTTCCGTCGGATTTTAATGCGGCAATAGAGTAAGCAGTTGGACTAGCTATTTGCACTACGTCATTTAAACCACTCACGTCAAATTCATAAAGCTTCAAGTCAATCGGGCTTATCGCACCACCGGCGGATACGACAGTGCCGTTAGATTTTAAACCTACAATATGGCTATAGGACACCATTTCAACCTCTACTATGTCTGTCCAAGTTGCAATTTGCTCCTTTAAAATAAGTGCCATATCATTATTTTCATCATGATTTATATAAGCTACAGTTCCGTCTTCTCTGACAAAGACAGCGGAGTCAGAAAAATAATTATCTATGTCAAACGTCTGCCCTCCCCCACTTACACTGCCACCGAAAAACGGTAACATTTTATACACTCCTGTAAGCCAAATAACAAGCACCGCAGCTATCAATACTGTCACCGCCGAAATGCCTATGATAAGGCCTTTTTTACTTTTCGGCGCAGGTTTTACGGCGACATTTCCCTGTGGCGCTGCCTGCCTTTTTGGAGGCGGCGGCATTTGAGTTTGCATTGGTGGATTATATTTCGGTTGCACTTGCGGTTGCACTTGCGGTTGCACTTGGGGCTGTGCTTGAGGCTGTGCTTGCGCATTTTCCATGGGGTAGTTTACTACCTTTGTATTTCCGGTACTAGGTGTAAAGTATGTAATTTCACGAATTGTTTGACCGTTTGGGTCTTGTATCCTTTTTTCGCTGTAATATAAATCGGGTCTATTTGGATAAGGCTTAAACCCCTCTGGTATTTGATATGACATATTTTCCTCCTCTTAATTTTTATTGATAAAATTTGCGGTGACTTTGTGGCAAGAGCAGAGCCCTTGCCCTACAATAATGGTCAGAAAAAATGTGAAGTTTCTTTCATTCTCAGTCGTTAAGGTATTTTCAAAACCCATTCTTCGGTTTCAATATAGTAGTCTTGTTCATTGTAATAATGTGTTTCATAAGAAACTGTGCCATCAGACCGAATTCCTATATATACATCGTCCGAACCGCTAATTGAAACTATGTCACTTTCTTGTGCAAGAATGGTCGATTCGCCCCTGTCTGATGAAAAGATTACTGTGCCGTCATCTTTTAAGACATATGACGAATATAACGCCACTTGACTTTCTTTTACTTCTGTAAATGAACTTGCATCAAAATCAGGGTCGGAAGACACTACAGTGCCATCTGATTTCACTCCCATAACGTAATATGCGCTTGAACTTATAGACACTATGTCCGTCCACGTTTCAACGCCTACAGTTGCGCTTTCATAATAATCTGCCGCCACTACCGTGCCGTCTGATTTTAAGCCTACAATAAATTCATCACCGACAGTTATTTCTACTATGTCCGTCCATGCAAGTGCTTTTTCATGATGCTCTTCTATCGAATATGAAGAATGCATGCCTACTTTTATAGTACCGTCTGATTTTAACCCCCATATATACATGTCATACGCTGCAATTTGAACTATGTCCGTCCACTCACTCACACCGCCGTAATCGTTTATTGCCGACACCACCGTTCCGTCCGATTTTAGGCCGAATAGCGAGGCCGAGCTACCCATGGTAATTCTTTCAATATTTGTCCATGTTGAAATTTTTGATTCTAAATATTCTATGGACACAGAGCCCTTTGCTGTGGCAAGAATTTTGCCATCACTGCTAACACCTATAAACTCCCCACCATTTTCTATAACAGTTTCACCTTTAAATTTACCTGAACCGCCACCGAAAGTCGGTATTATGACAAAGATAATTAAAATCGTGATTATTATTATAGTTATAGCAATGCTTATAAAAAAGATTGGCTTTTTAAATATTGGCGTTTTGCAAATTGTGGTGTTATCAAAAGATTTTGTATAAGTAACATTTGTTTGAGGAGCGGGTGCGATTGGAGGCGGTGGAATTCTCGTTGGTGGTGGAGGATACACTGCCCTCATCGGTGGAGGCGGTGGAATAGTCGGCATAGTCGGCGGTGCAGTCACGGGTGGCGCCTGCACTTCCCTCTGTACCGTATCGTCTTCTTTTGGAAAAACTATTTCTCCGTCGTCTTTTCTGTATCCACGCCCCCTTCTTGGGACATACACCACTTCTTTTTGGGGAGCTACGCATTCCTCCATAGGTGGTAGTGGCGGCGGAGGTGGTATTGGTAGCGGAGGAGGAGGTGGTATTTGCTCGCCTACAGGTGGGAAACACCCGTCTTTTTCGGGCAATGGCACTGCCTCACCCTTTACTGGAGGAACATAATCCTCCATTGGTGGAGGCGGTGGAATTTCATCGTCTATAGACGGAAAATGCGTTTCATTTTTTGGCACCTGAGACGCAACACTTCCCACTGCACCGCTTGCACTTGGCGGTACAGGAGGCTGATAATTGTTTGGAGTGGCAATTTTTTCTGTCGCTTCACCTACAGTTTCAAAAGAAGTATTATTCGCACTCTCGTCTATTCTTTGAGGGCGGTTATACGCGCCTTCGTCTATTCTTTGAGGGCGGTTATACGCGTCTTCGTCTATCCTTTGAGGGCGATTATACGCGCCTTCGTCTATCCTTTGAGGGCGATTATATGCGTCTTCGTCTATCCTTTGAGGGCGATTATATGCGTCTTCGTCTATCCTTTCTGGCTTTTGAGCCATATTCATTGCGGCTCCGACCCCTGCTGCGGCCTCGCCTTTGCCCTGCCCAATTTCCTTAGAACTTTGGGTATATTCTCCCGTTTCAACATTAAAATAATAAACGTGGAAATACTGTTTTCCGTCATTTGCCGTGACTATACTCTCTTTAAAATACAGCCCTGTTTTCGCATCAAAAAGATAGCCCTCGGGCGGATTATACTTTTGCATAAAATCAACTCCCCTGTTTTAATGTATTTTAACAACATTTTAGCACGACAAAGCACCGATGTCAATTATTGCCAATCGGTGCTTTTTATTTTCTTATTTATATTTTAACCGTCCTTTTTCGGAAGTCTTCTTCTTACTATAATGAAATAGATTATAAGGCCTAAAGGGGTGACTATCCAAGTAATTCCGTATATCGAAAACAGCACTTCCAGTGAATAAAACTGAGGAACTACCGCTAAAGTCCATACTATTCTTAAAATACATGTTCCAACAAGCGATATTATAGTGGGCACAAGCGAATAGCCAAGCCCTCGTAATGCGCCGAGCATTATCTCCATTACACCACATAAAAAATACGGTGCAACTATATAATAAAGCCTTATCATTCCATATTCTATTACCTGTGGGTCACTGTTGTATATTGCCAAAAGACTTCTGCCAAAAATTATTACTACTGCGCTTAAGGTAACTCCAATGACTAGTGCAGTACCCATGCTGTTTTTAACTATCTTATTAATTCTACTGTATTTTTTAGCGCCTATGTTTTGTGCTATAAAGCTCACAGTTGCTTGATGCACTGCATTGAGCGCCACATAAATAAATCCGTCAATATTTCCTGCCGCAGTGCTTCCTGCCATTACGTCCGAGCCAAAGGAGTTGATTGATGACTGCACTAAGGTATTTGACAGTGAAAACATCATGCTTTGTATTCCTGCAGGCACGCCTACTTTTACTATGCTGATAAACTGGCCTTTATCGGGTTTGATTTTCTTTAGGTTAAGCTTATACGCTCCATTTGATTTTACAAGGCATAGCACTACAAGAAACGCCGAAAGATACTGCGCTAAAACAGTGGCTATCGCAACACCTGCAACACCCATTGAAAATACTATTACTAAAACTAAATTTACCACCACATTCAAAACGCCTGCTACAGACAGAAAGTAAAGTGGTCTTTTTGTGTCCCCTACTGCCCTTAAGATAGATGCGCCAAAGTTATATACCATGCTCGCAGGCATACCAACAAAAAATATTTGCATGTAAAGTGTAGCCTTATCTATGACGTCATCGGGTGAGCCCATAAGTTCAAGCAAAGGCCTTGCCAAAAAGTAACCCACGAATATAAGGGCTATTCCTACTACTATGCTGATAAAAATTGATGTATGCACCGCTTTACTCATGGCCTCTTCGTCTTTTGCGCCATATAGCCTTGCAACTATTACATTTACACCAACTGCAAGACCCATAAAAATTGTGATGATTAAAAAAGTAATTGATGCGGTTGAGCCTACTGCGGCAAGTGCTGTAGGACCTGCGTACTGGCCTACTACTATGATATCCGCCGCATTAAATAAAAGTTGCAGCATGCTTGATATCATAAGCGGAAAAGAAAATTTAATTATATTAGGAAGTATTGGGCCATTAACCATATCAATTTCATATCCGCGTTTTTTAGGTTTACTAAATCTCTGTGTGAATTTTTGTATAATATTCATTTTAACCTTCCTTTAGCCATCAGTTTTCGGCAACTTCCTCTTTACTATAAAGAAATAAATTGTTAGAAAAGACGTCGTCGCTGTCCAGCTTACCAAATACACGGGGAATAGTGTTTCGAGCGTTGGGTTTTGTGCAAATATTACCATTACCCACACAACCCTCATAAGACACGTTCCCACGAGCGATACCATGGTAGGTACCAGCGAATAGCCCATGCCCCTTAGAGTTCCCATCATGACATCCATAATTCCACATACGAAATAAGGTATGACTATGTAGTAAATTCTTATCATGCCATAGCTTATAACCTCTGGGTCGCTGTTATATATCCCTAGCAAATTCTCACCGAATATCACCATAAGAGCGCTCATTGTAACGCCCACAACAACTACACAGGAAAGGCAGTTTAGCACAATTTTGTTTATACGGCTGTACTTTTTAGCGCCTATGTTTTGCCCGATAAAGCTCACCGCCGACTGATGAAGTGCATTCATCGCAACAAATATAAATCCCTCTAAATTTCCGGCTGCGGTGCTTCCTGCCATAACAACAGAGCCAAAACCGTTTATTGACGACTGGATTAATGTGTTTGACAGCGAAAACATTGTGCCCTGTATGCCCGCCGGTATGCCTATTTTCACTATGCTCATAAGCTCTTCTTTATATATTTTAAGCTTTTTAATCTCTAGTTTATAGCTAGCCTGACTTTTAATTAGGCAGAGTATTACTAAAAATGCAGATAAATACTGTGCCAAAATTGTCGCTATGGCAACACCTGCAACACCCATTGAAAATACTATTACCAAAATTAAATTTACCACAACATTTAAAACACCCGATATTGCAAGGAAGTAAAGCGGCCTTTTTGTGTCGCCTATCGCCCTTAAGTTTGCCGCACCAAAATTATATACCATGCTTGCAGGCATTCCTATAAAATATATGCGCATATAAAGGGTTGCTTGGTCTATGACGTCGTCGGGCGAGCCCATAAGCTGTAAAAGTGGTTTTGACAAAAACATTCCCACAAAAACCAGTGCCGTGCCCACCAGTATACTTATAAGTATTGATGTGTGAACCGTACGGCTGACTTTATTTGTATCTCCCGCTCCAAAAGCCCTTGCCATGGTAACATTTGTACCCACCGCAAGTCCCATAAAAACATTTATGATTAAAAATGTCACCGCACCGGTAGAACCCACCGCCGCAAGTGCTGTAGGCCCTGCGTACTGGCCTACTACTATGATATCCGCCGCATTAAAAAACAGTTGCAAGACGCTTGAAAACATGAGCGGCAAGGAAAATCTGATTATCTTTGGCAAAACACTTCCACTGCACATGTCAATCTCATATCTTGCTTTTCTCTTTCCGCTAAATTTAGCCGTGAGTTTTTGTACACTATTCATTTTTATACTTCCTTTTAATCAAACTTTATACATCATATAATATTTTTTTACCAAATACAAGTTTTTTGTAAAATCTTCTTTGACTTTTTTGCTTTGCTGTATTATAATTATTATATAAAATAATAAGAGGGAAAAGTATACAAGTTTTTCATGCTTTTTCCTCAAAATATTGTGAGGTGATTTTTTGGCAAAGGAAACTATAGCCACCATTAAAGCCGCCGAGCTAAGTGCAAATCAAATTTCGCTTGACGCAAAAACCCAGGCTTTAGAAATTGTGGACGCCGCAGAAAAGGAAAGCAAGAAAAGTTTTGAAATTTTTAAAAAGCAAATGGCAGAAAAATCCGAAGCACTCCAAAAGAAAGCGATTTCAGACGCCCAAAAGCTAAGTCAAGACATTCTTTTAGATGCGACAAAGAAAGCCCAAACACTTGACAGTGTTTATGATGAAAAAAGCGAGGAAATTTCAAAGGTTTTACTAACAGTCATTACCGAATAAATTTTATCGCACCTATACTAAGGAGGGATGCTAATGGCGGTACTGCCCATGAAAAAAATTGACATTTACGGGCTTAACCGAAACCGCAAGCACATACTTGAATTTTTGCAAAGACAAAGCTGTGTAGAAGTTTCAGAAGGCTCGGTCGATGAAAATGAAAATGTTTTCTTTAAAGCAGATGTAAACACATCTAAAAGCACGTTTGAAAACAGTAAAAAAAGCCTTGAAACTTCGATAAGTATTCTTGACCAAATGGTTAAACCCGAAAGCTCTGCGCTTTCAATGTTTGAAGGGCGCAAGGCACTCAGCGTAAAAGACTATGAAAAAATTGAGGAAAATTCTCAAGACATTATTAAGCTTTCTTATAAAATAGTAAGTCTTAATAAAAAAATATCCGACCTTAAGGCGGATATCATTAGAAATGAAGCTTCTATTTCTGCGCTGGTTCCTTGGGAAGTGCTTGATATTTCTATGAGAGTCAAAAAAACCGAGAGCTCTCGTGTGTTTATCGGTACTATGCCGGGCGAATACAGCTATGAAAGCCTAACTTCACTTATTGCAAAAGAATCTCCTAACCTAGGTAGTTTTGATTTGGAGATAATAAGCGCAAACACTCAACAGACCTGTATATTTACAGTCTGCCACAAAAGTGTAGCCGATGACTTTGAATCTACTTTAAGGGCAAACGGTTTTAGTTATCCTGCCGCTCCGAGCAAGACCTCGCCATCTGAGCGCATAGACATACTAAACACCAGAATAAGCACTGCAAACTCAGAGATAGAGAGCATGAAAAACGAAATTATTTCTTATAAGGACAGGCGACCTGATTTACTTGGCTGTTATGACTATCTTTGCGCAAGGCTTGAAAAGTATGAAGTTTTGGGACAAGTCATGCAAAGCAAAAAAGTATTTTGCATAAACGGTTACATTACAAAAGAGGATAGCCTTGATTTAAAGGCTAAACTTGAAGACAAGTTTGACTGCTTTATAGAGCTTTCAGACCCCCTAAAAAATGAAAATGTACCTGTAAAGCTTAAAAACGGCGGCTTTGCCGCTCCGGTTGAAAATGTAGTTGAAAGCTACTCTTTACCCGGAAAAGGTGAAATTGACCCATCAGGAATTATGGCAATATTTTATTACTTCTTATTCGGCCTTATGCTATCAGACCTTGCTTACGGACTGATTATGGCTATAGGCTGTGGCGTGGTTTTGACAAAGTTTAAAACCATGGAAGAAGGACTTAAGAACTCTGTAAAAATGTTTATGTACTGCGGTATTTCTACAGCATTTTGGGGTTTAATGTTTGGCAGTTTCTTTGGCGATGTCATAGAAGTTGTCGGTGCTACTTTCTTTAATGCAACTTGGTCTACCCCGACAGTTTGGTTTAAACCAATTAATGAGCCTATGACGCTTTTGATGTTCTCGCTTCTTTTGGGAATAATTCATCTGTTCACAGGCCTTGGAATGAAATTTTACCTACTGTGCAAACAAGGCCAAATTAAAGATGCAATTTATGATGTAGTATTTTGGTATTTCTTAGTAGGCGGCGGTGTTTTATACTTTATGTCTATGGAAATGTTTAAAGACATTTCAGGACTAGGCTTTACACTTGACCCTATGATAGGAAATGTTGCCGCAGTGTTTGCTGGCATCGGCGCTTTGGGAATTATTTTTACAGCGGGCAGAACATCAAAATCCCCTGCTATAAGAATAATGAAGGGCGTATACGGCCTTTATGGCGCAACAAGTTATATAAGCGATATTCTATCTTACTCAAGACTCTTAGCCCTAGGACTTGCAACAGGCGTTATCGCATCTGTTTTCAATCAAATGGGTGCTATGGGTGGCGGCGGTGTAGTTGGCGCTATCGTTTTTATAATAGTATTTTTACTCGGACATTCGCTAAATATAGGACTAAACGTTTTAGGCGCATATGTTCACTCAAACAGGTTAGAATTTGTTGAATTTTTCGGCAAATTTTATGAGGGAGGCGGAAAAAAATTCAATCCGTTCTCTGCAAAAACAAAGTATTTTAAAATTATGGAGGAATAATAATGGATTTGTTTACAACAGAAATTTTAGCAACTTTAGGTTTACCACTAGCACTAACAGGTGCTGCTCTAGCAGTTTTAATGGCAGGTATCGGTTCGGCAATAGGCGTTGGCATGACAGGTGAGGCCGCAGCAGGCGTCGTAACAGAAGACCCATCACTATTCGGTAAAGCACTTATTTTACAACTTCTACCGGGTACTCAAGGCATTTACGGCCTACTAATCGCTTTCTTAACACTTACACAAATCGGTATCTTAGGCGGAAATGCCGATATCAGCTTTGCAAAAGGCCTACTTTATCTTGCAGCTTGCCTACCTATAGCTTTTGCAGGTCTACACTCAGCAAAAATGCAAGCCAAGGCAACCGTTGCCTCTATCGCACTTTATGCAAAAAGACCCGACCAATTCTCAAAATCACTATTAATGCCTATCATGGTTGAAACTTACGCTATTTTATCACTTCTAATTTCTGTTCTTGCTGTTATGAACGTAGGTGCAATTAACATCTAATTTACGGCAAAACTTATAAAAATTTAAAGAGAAGGAGATATATATGTCGGGTTTAGAAAAAATACTTGCAGAAATTCAAAATGATGCAAACGAAGCCGCAAAGTCACAAATCGAAACGGCAAAAAAGAAAGCCGATGAAATTTCTGAAAATACCTCAAAAGAAATTGCAAAAGCTACAGCAGAATATGAACATAAAAATAAGCTTGAAGGCGAGCATATTCTTGAAAGAGCTAAATCTGCCGCAGAACTTGAAAGCAGAAAACTTCTTTTAAATAAGAAGCAAGAGCTTATCACAAAAGCTTTGACAGCGGCAAAAAGCAAGCTTGAGACTTTAAGCGCAGATGAGTATTTTCAAACACTTCAAAAGCTTCTAAATGCCTATAAGACCGATGATAAAGGTATTATGAAACTTTCAAAAAGCGATTTAAAAAGGCTTCCTGCCGATTTTGAAAAAGGACTTCCCCCGCAAATTAAACTCTCAAAAGAGAGTGCCGATATTAAAAACGGCTTCCTCCTTATTTATGAGGGCATAGATATAAACTGTAGTTTTGATGCGCTGTTTGAGGATAAAGCAGAGCAGCTTCAAGACAAGGCGGCATCTATCCTCTTTAATTAGGAGGTAGTGTATGAGTGAACTTTATACCTATCAGGTGGCAAGAATCAGATATCGTGAAAATTCTCTTTTGTCAAGACAAGACTTAGACACACTTATGAACGCCAGGGATTATGAAGAGTGCTTAAGACTTCTGTTTGACAAGGGTTTTGGAAGCGGAAGTGAAAAGAACACAGAAGAAATTCTAAGTTTTGAAAATCAAAAACTTTGGGACTATATTAAAGAACTTTTAAAAGATTTAACACCGCTTAATGTGCTGTTTTATCAAACCGATTATAATAATTTAAAAGCAGCGATTAAATCGGTGGTTACAGACACTCCTACCATAGGGGTGTACAGCGAGGGCGGAAGCCTTAACTGTGAATTTATCGAAACTGCCGTAAAGGAAACTAACTTTACGGCACTGCCAAAACATATGCAAAAGGTGGCTGAAGAGGCCTATAAAACTCTTTTGCAGACATCTGACGGACAAGTTTGCGACATGATGCTAGACAAGGCTTGCCTTAATGCAATGCTCTCTAGCGCAAAGTCAAGCGAGGACGAAACAGTGAAAAGCTATGTAGCTTTACGCTGTGCCCTGTCTGACATAAAAATTGCCGTAAGATGCCAAAAAACAAAGAAATCTTTAAGTTTTATAAACGATTCGCTCGTTGCGTGTGAAAACATTGACATTAAAGCCCTTTCGACAGCGGCGGCCAAAAGCGAAGAAGACTTAATGAATTATCTATCACTTACAAAGTACAGCGACTGTGTGGAGCACCTAAAAGAAGGCAATTTATCCTTTGAAAAATGGTGTGACAACAAACTCATGGCACTTATTAAAAAACAAAAGGTAAATCCTTTTACCATAGGCCCAATACTTGCCTATGTTGTCGCAAGACAAAATGAGATAAGCGCCATAAAAATTGTTTTGTCCGGTAAACTTAACGGGCTTGATGATGAAATGATAAGAGAAAGACTGAGGGATTTATATGTATAAATTGGCTGTTTTGGGTGACAAGGACAGCATATACGGCTTTGCCGCCCTTGGACTTGATATTTACCCTGTAGAGGATCCGCAAGAAGGCGCAAAAACCCTTAGAAAGCTTGCGGAGGGAGTCTATGCCGTGGTTTACATTACAGAGGCACTGGCGGCATCGCTTGAAAACGAGATTTCACGTTATCAAAGTGCACCGCTTCCCGCAATTATTCCTATTCCCGGTATTACGGGAAATACAGGTATGGGTATTAAAATGGTTAGAAAATCTGTTGAACAAGCAGTAGGCTCTGATATTATCTTTAACGAAAAATAAAAGAAATGGGTGATATTCTAAATGAGTACAGGCATCATAAAAAAAGTTGCAGGTCCGCTAGTAATTGCCGGCGGAATGCGTAATGCCAACATGTATGACGTTGTTAGAGTTAGCAACGAAAGACTTATAGGCGAAATTATAGAAATTCATGGTGATGAGGCATCGATTCAGGTTTATGAGGAAACATCAGGACTAGGTCCGGGCTCACCGGTTGAGTCTACCGGTGAACCTATGAGCGTTGAGCTAGGCCCAGGTCTTATAAGCTCGATTTATGACGGTATCCAGCGTCCGCTTGATGACATCATGAATCTTTCGGGAAACAGCCTTAAAAGAGGCGTTGAAGTCCCATCACTTAAAAGAGATTTAACATGGAAATTTGTTCCAACAAAGGCCGTAGGCGACGAAGTATCTAATGGCGACATCATAGGTACAGTAGACGAAACCGAAATTATCGTCCATAAGATAATGGTTCCCTATGGAATAAACGGTAAAATCAAATCAATAACAGAAGGTTCTTACAAGGTTGAAGACACTGTTTGCGTTATAGAGACCGAAAACGGCGACAAAAACGTAACACTTATGCAACGCTGGCCTGTAAGAAAAGGAAGAGCTTACAACAAAAAACTTCCACCCGATATGCCACTTGTCACAGGACAAAGGGTTATCGACACACTTTTCCCAATAGCAAAAGGCGGTGTTGCCGCTGTTCCCGGACCATTTGGTAGCGGTAAAACAGTTGTACAACATCAGCTTGCAAAATGGGCAGAGGCAGACATTGTTGTATATATAGGTTGCGGTGAGCGTGGAAACGAAATGACAGACGTTCTAAACGAGTTTCCTGAGCTTATCGACCCTAAAACAGGTCACTCTCTAATGAAAAGAACTGTGCTTATAGCAAACACCTCCGACATGCCCGTTGCGGCTCGTGAGGCATCTATTTACACAGGTATTACAATTGCAGAGTACTTTAGAGACATGGGATATTCTGTTGCACTTATGGCGGACTCAACTTCTCGTTGGGCCGAGGCTTTACGTGAAATGTCAGGTCGTCTTGAAGAGATGCCCGGTGAAGAGGGTTACCCCGCATACCTCGGTAGCCGTCTTGCACAGTTTTATGAGAGAGCAGGCCATGTTGAAACCTTGGGTTCACAAGGCAGAACAGGCGCTTTATCTGTTATCGGTGCGGTTTCCCCTCCAGGTGGTGATATTTCAGAGCCCGTTGCACAGGCGACTTTGCGTATAGTTAAGGTTTTCTGGGGACTAGACGCAAACCTTGCTTATCGCCGTCACTTCCCGGCTGTAAACTGGCTTACAAGTTACTCTTTGTATGTCGACTCTATGAGCAAATGGTATACAGACGGAGTAAGCGAAGACTGGATGGAGCTTAGGGCTTCTATCATGAGACTTTTACAAGAAGAGTCAGAGCTTGAAGAAATAGTAAAGCTTGTCGGTATGGACGCACTTTCTGCACCAGACAGACTAAAACTTGAGGCTGCAAGGTCAATCCGTGAAGACTTCTTACACCAAGATGCTTTCCACGATGTTGACACTTACACCCCACTTTCAAAACAACATTTAATGATGCTTTTAGTTGTTGCATTCTTTAGTAAAGCAACCGATGCCCTAAATAAAGGCGGCGACATAGAAGCACTTGTGTCTATGGCAATCAGAGAGCGCATAGGTAGATTTAAATATACTCCATCTGAAAATGTACCGGGCGAGTATGAAGCTATTTTAGTTGCACTCGATGCCGAGATAGACAAAATTTTAAGCACAAAGGAGGAATTCTGATATGCCTAAAGAATATAGAACCATACAAGAGGTTGCAGGTCCTCTGATGCTTGTTAAAGGCGTTGAAAACGTAAGTTATGACGAGCTTGCCGAAATTGAGCTTGCAAGTGGCGAAGTAAGACGTTGTAAAGTACTTGAAATCAACGGCGGAGATGCCTTAGTTCAGCTTTTTGAAAGCTCAACAGGTATCAACTTATCAAACAGTAAAGTAAGATTTTTGGGAAGAAGCATGGAGCTAGGCGTTAGCGAAGACATGCTAGGCCGTGTTTTTGACGGACTTGGCAGACCTATCGACGACGGCCCTGAAATTTTACCTGATTCAAGAAATGACATTAACGGACTTCCTATGAATCCGGCGGCTAGAAACTACCCTCAAGAATTTATTCAAACAGGTGTTTCTGCAATCGACGGACTTAATACCCTTGTTCGTGGTCAAAAACTTCCTATCTTCTCGGCCTCCGGTCTTCCCCATGCCCAGCTTGCGGCTCAAATCGCAAGACAGGCTAAGGTGCGTGGAACAAACGACCCCTTCGTTGTTGTTTTCGCCGCTTTGGGTATTACTTTTGAAGAGTCTAACTACTTTATCGAAAGTTTTAAAGAAACTGGCGCTATAGATAGAACAGTTATGTTTGTAAACCTTGCAAACGACCCAGCTATCGAGCGTATTGCTACTCCTAGAATGGCTCTTACAGCCGCCGAGTATCTAGCGTTTGAGAAAGGCTACCATGTTCTTGTTATCCTTACAGACATTACAAACTACGCCGATGCTCTTCGTGAGGTTTCTGCCGCACGTAAAGAAGTTCCGGGTAGACGTGGATACCCAGGTTACATGTACACAGACCTTGCATCTCTTTATGAGAGAGCTGGTAGACAAAAAGGCAAAAACGGCAGTATCACAATGATACCTATTTTATCAATGCCTGAAGACGACAAAACCCACCCAATCCCCGACCTTACAGGTTACATCACAGAGGGACAAATTATCCTAAGCCGTGAGCTTTACAGAAAGAATATTGCTCCTCCGATAGACGTTTTACCATCGCTTTCCCGTCTAAAAGACAAGGGTATTGGAGACGGCAAAACAAGGGCAGACCACGCAAACACCATGAACCAACTTTTCGCAGCCTATGCAAGAGGTAAAGAGGCTAAAGAGCTTATGGTTATCTTGGGAGAGGCAGCTCTTACAGAAATTGATAAATTATATGCAAAATTTGCAGACGCCTTTGAAACAGAGTATGTATCACAGGGCTATGAATCTAATAGAGATATTGAAGACACTTTGGCACTTGGCTGGAAGCTATTATCCATACTTCCAAGAAGTGAGCTAAAGCGTATCAAAGACGAGTTCCTTGATACCTATTATGGAAAGGTGTGATAAGCCGTGGCAAGAGCACAGGTCAACCCCACCAGAATGGAGCTGACAAAGCTCAAAAAGAAGCTTGTCACAGCCATTCGTGGACACAAACTCTTAAAAGATAAAAGGGACGAGCTGATGAGGCAGTTCCTTGAAAAAGTAAGGGAAAATAAAGAGCTACGTGAAAAAGTTGAAATTGGCATACAAAATGCCAACAAAAAGTTTTTCCTAGCAAGGGCAGGAATGGACGACGCCGTTCTTAACACAGCACTCCTAGCTCCAAAGCAACAAATAAGCCTTGAGAGCAGTACAAAAAATGTAATGAGTGTCGACATACCTCAGTTTAAGTTTAAGACAAGGACTCCCGACCCTAACGATATTTATTCTTACGGCTTCGCCTTCACATCAAGTGACCTAGACGATGCAATTAGCTCCCTATCATCAGTATTTGAAGACATGCTAAAACTTGCAGAGATTGAAAAATCTTGCCAATTAATGGCGGCAGAAATAGAAAAAACCAGACGCCGTGTTAACGCTTTAGAACATGTTATGATACCCGATACTAAGGAAACAATTAAATACATCACCATGAAGCTTGATGAAAACGAGAGAAGCACACAGATAAGACTTATGAAAGTTAAAGACATGATGCTTAAAGAAGCACATGGTTATTAAAAAACAGAGGGCGCACATGCGCCCTCTATTTTTTTAATTAATAAGTAATAGTGAATAGTTAATAAGTGTGGTGAAATGCTTCGCATTTTCTGACTATATATTATTTCTTTTTCCGTGGATATGGAGTTCTTTCAAGGGTTATGACGGTACTGTTTATCCTGAAATAGAAAATACCCCATCATGGCCTACTCAATTCAATCTAAACCCGTTTCTAAAGCGCTGTGTGGGCTTTCTAAGTGCGTCAAAGTCTTTTGTAAGGCGTGAGCATTACTGCAAGCCTTTTTCTTCTTATAAAACCCACACAGCACTTTATAAATCTCCGACCCCAAATGAGTAGATTTTATTCATAAACAAGGCAGAAAAAGTCGCAATACTTGCGTATTACGACTTTTGATAACACAGTTTAGGGATAAAAGATGATTATTTGGGGCGGGTTTAGATTGAACTGAGTAGGCCTATTGCTATTTCCAAAAGAAATAAATACATGGTGGAGCGTGCCGATTATTTAGTCGCATATGTTTTGCGAGAAGGTGGCGCAGAAAAAACCATGGTACACGCAAAAATAAAAAGATAATTTTATATCCGAATTTATAGTAAGCCCATGAATCAAAACGGGACGGGCGACCCGTCCCCTACTTGACATTTAAAGAATAATAACATATACTATATACATAGGGCACTACCGATAGACGGTTGCCCAAAAATTAGGTTAAAGAAAATAACCGCCGGTTTTGAGCAATTGGGCGGTTATTTCTTTTTTATGTTATAGAAAAACAATCCAAAAATCATTAATACTATAGTTAGTATTTCAAAATCTGTCATAGTAATTCCCCCTCTCTCCCAAAAGGTTTGAGGGCATTTTTATAGAAATATATACCCTCTAAGGGTTAGAGGGCAACCGTCCACCGTTTATAGTAGTGTCCTACAACATTATTGTACAAATAAATTTATATTTTGTCAAATAATTTGTAGGAGCAATTCACGAATTGGCCGTATGGTTTCCGCAAAATTCATTAAACCAAACGGGACGGGTGACCTGTCCCCTACAACTTTTCACTCTTCACTCTTCGCTTTCCACTCCTCCCTTCACATTACAAACACAATTCCCCCACTTAATATTCTTTTAAACTTCAATTTTTCTAAATAGGAATTTCACAAACGGGGTTTATTATAGTGACATCAAATTAATTGGAGGACAAAACCATGAAACACACAAAAAAATTATTAGCACTTATCCTAGTACTTACACTAACAGTATTTTCCTTTGCTGCATGTAGCAGTGATGAGGAGGCAGATACATCAACAAGCTCTGTATCCGAAGTAGAAGATACAGATGATGAATCTAGTGATGACACTACCGATGACACAAGTGACGACACAACAGATGACACTACCGATGACACAAGTGACGACACAACCGACGAAACTACAGACGAAACTACAGACGAAACTACCGATGAAACAACCGACGAAACTACAGACGACACAACAGATGAAACAACCGATGAAACAACCGACGAAACTACAGACGAAACTACCGATGAAACAACCGATGAAACATCGAGTGAAGGTGACGAATAATCATATAAAAGCAGAGGGTGCATGCGCCTTCTGCTTTCATAGTGACGATCTGTGTAGGGGCTATCATTGGTCGGCAGTAAGGTTTACACAAATATAATTGAAGATATAATCAAAAAATCCGCAAAATTTTCACTAAACTCTCAATTATCAACTCTCAACTATCAATTATTTAAAGATATTATAGATTTTTCACTTGAAAAAAGTCTGAAAAGCATATATAATAAGTATGTTGGATTAATTATCCCAATCAATTACCGAAAGGAGTACCTTATATGAATTATTCCCATGAAGTGGAAAGAATGTGTACTGTTGCTAAAGGACCTCACCACGGACCTGCTCCAATCCCTGAAGAAGGAGCATGGGTTAAAGCTTACCAAATTTCAGACATCTCTGGTCTGTCACATGGTGTAGGCTGGTGTGCACCACAACAAGGCACATGTAAAATCACATTAAATGTAAAAGAAGGAATTGTGGAGGAAGCTTTAGTTGAAACAGTTGGATGCTCAGGCATGACTCACTCAGCGGCTATGGCGGCTGAAATCCTACCTGGCAAAACTTTACTAGAATGCTTAAACACTGACCTTGTATGCGACGCTATTAATGTTGCTATGAGAGAAATTTTCAAACAACTTGCTTACGGCAGAAGCCAAACAGCTTTCTCAGAGGGCGGTCTACCTATAGGCGCCGGTCTTGAAGATTTAGGAAAAGGACTAAGATCACAAGTTGGTACTATGTTCTCAACTAAAGCAAAAGGCGTTCGTTACATGGAAATGGCTGAAGGCTATGTAATTAAAATGGCACTTGATGAAAATGACGAAGTTACAGGTTACCAATTTGTTAAAGTTGGCCCAATGCTTGAGGCTATTCGTCACGGCATGGAGCCAAACGAAGCTTACAACAAAAATATCGGTCAATATGGTCGTTTTGATAATGCCGCTAAATATATTGACCCAAGAGAAGAATAATGACCATATAAGGAGGACTATATAATGGCTAACGACGTTAAGTTTGAAGGCAAGGAAAGAAGACTTGCTAAAATCGAGAGATGTCTTGCTGAATATGGCATTGAAAGCTTAGAGGCCGCTCTAGAGCTTTGCCAAAGCAAGGGATTTGACCCTATTGAAATAGTTAAAGATGTACAACCTATCGCTTTTGATAACGCAGGTTGGGCATATACTTTAGGCTGTGCTATTGCGCTTAAAAAAGGCGTTAAAACAGCTCCTGAGGCTGCCGAGGCTATCGGTTTAGGCCTTGAGGCTTTCTGTATTCCTGGTTCTGTTGCAGAACAAAGAAATGTTGGTATAGGACATGGTAATCTAGGTGCTATGCTACTTCGTGACGAAACAAAATGCTTTGCATTTTTAGCAGGTCACGAAAGCTTTGCAGCAGCTGAGGGTGCTATCGGTATAGCTAAAAAAGCTAACCGTGCAAGAAAAGAGCCTCTACAAATCATACTAAATGGTTTAGGTAAAGATGCCGCTTATATCATTTCAAGAATTAACGGCTTTACTTATGTTAAAACTGAGTATGATTTCTTCTCAGGCGAGCTTGAAATCGTTTCAGAAAAAGCTTTCTCAGATGGCGAAAGAGCCGCTGTTAGATGCTTTGGTGCAAACGACGTACTAGAAGGCGTTGCTATCATGAAAAACGAGTCAGTTGACGTTTCTATCACAGGTAACTCAACTAACCCTACAAGATTCCAACATCTAGTTGCTGGTACTTACAAAAAATACACACTAGAAAACAATAAAAAATACTTCTCAGTTGCATCAGGTGGCGGTACAGGACGTACACTTCACCCAGACAACATGGCTGCAGGTCCTGCATCTTATGGACTTACAGACTCAATGGGTCGTATGCACGGCGACGCTCAATTTGCTGGTTCTTCATCAGTTCCTGCTCACGTTGAGATGATGGGCCTTATCGGCATGGGTAACAACCCAATGGTAGGTGCTACAGTTGCTTGCGCAGTTTCAGTTTACGAATCTGTTAAATAAGAACTTTTAAAAATCCACCTTCGGGTGGATTTTTTATTTAGTTGAGAGTGGACGGTTTTGTCAATTTATAATCAAAAATGCGTGCATTTCGCTACAATTCTCAATTATACATTCTTAACTCTCCATCATTTAAAATTTAACAATAAAATATTTGATTTTTAAATTCATATGTGATAGAATATTATATATATAATTATAAGTGTACGTTTTGAAAGGGAAGCTTTTTAATGAAATTTAAAAAAATGGCTATATTATCCATTTTACTTTCTATTTGTATTTTCTTTACAAGCTGCAATTCATCTATAGACTCCCCCTCGGGCTCGGGTGGTAATTCGGGTTCAAGCGGTAATTCGGGTTCAAATTCGTCAAGCGGCGGACAAACCTCTACCTCATCATCGGGCGGTGGCGACACTGTGGGCACAAGAGATTCGACGCCTGTAGTGCTAGTGCCCTCTGCCGACGGGACAAATGTTATAGATGGAAATGTCAGTACTATTGATATTTCTAATATAAGTAAAGGTTATGTGATGATTAAATATAACGGGACTAACCCAAAGGTTAAAGTCCAAATAAATTATGGTTCTGAAGGGCCTTATTACTATGATATGAATTTAGATGGTGAGTATCAGGCATTTCCGCTTTCGCGCGGTGACGGTTCTTACACCATTAAAATTCAGGAAAACATACAGGGCACAAGCTATGCCGAGGCGGACGCTCATGCCATATCTGTGACTATGGAAAACGAGTTTTATCCTTTCTTATACGCAAACACTTATGTAAATTTTAACGAAAACACAGAAGCTATACAACTTGCAAGCGAGCTTGCAAAAAGCGCAAACAACGATTTAGACGTGATTAATGCAGTATTTGATTATGTTGTAAATAATATAAGTTATGACTCTGTGCTTGCGGCAGACGCAGGAACTATCAAGGCGTCAGACATAGACCAAACACTACAAACAAAAAAAGGTATTTGTTGGGACTATGCGGCACTTATGACCACCATGTTAAGAACGCAGAATATACCGACTCAACTGGTGCGTGGCATGGCAGGCGAAATCAGCCATGCGTGGCTTAATGTCTACACACCCGAAACCGGTTGGATTTATGAAATCATCTATTTTGATGGCACAAACTGGGTTAGAATGGACCCGACATTTACCTCTTCAAACAACGGCAGTCCCGAGATACTTCAGTATATAGGCGACGGAACAAACTATAACCCCCTAAACTATTATTGATTTGAGAATGGAGTTTATTTATGGAACAAACAATTAAAACCACACAAAACTTAAAATTCAAGGCGCTCAAATCCGGGGAGCTTGCCTATTTCTTTGAGCAGTTATCGCTTTTTACAAAAAGTGGAATAGCCGTATGGGAAAGTTTGCAAATTATTGCGGAAAATAATAAAAAGGATAAAAACTATCCTCTTTATTCATACTTATATAATAGCGTGTCCGATGGAATGTTCTTATCTGCCGCCATGGACGATGCAAAATGTTTTCCGGACTATGCCCTTGGCATGATTGAAGTATCAGAGCAAACAGGTAGAGTGGACGAGGTCTGCGCCTCGCTTTCAAGTTTTTACACAGATAAAGACAAACTTTCACGCTCTGTGCGCTCCTCTGTAATTTACCCCTTATGCATGGCCGGCATGGTCTTTGCGGTAATATTTATACTTTTAATACAGGTTATGCCTATATTTGAACAAGTTTTCGCCCAGCTAGGACTTGCGATGAACTCCGTGTCCTCGACACTTATGGGAGTTGGAGAACTGCTAAATACATACGCTTTTGCCTTAATTATCTTCTTTGTCGCCTTGGTGCTGTTTTTCTCTATACTTAGAATTACACCTTTTGGCAAAAATTTACTGTCCTCACTTTATGAGGTATCCCCATTTACAAAGAGGCTTTCCGTATCGCAAAACGCCAACAGATTTGCATTTTCAATGTCGCTAATTCTTGAAAGCGGACTCGATATAATAAGCGCATTAGAGTTTTCAATGCTTACCACAAGCAGTAAACAGTACAGGCAAAAATTAAAAGGTGCTTTAAACGCCTTAAAAGACGGCGAAAGTTTAGACACTGCACTTATTAATGCCCGTGTGTTTGACCCTTCATATAACGGACTTATTTCGGCAGGCGCTAAAAGTGGTGCTTCGGGCGAAATGTTTATGTCCATTGCAGAAAAATATCATAAAGAAACTCAAAACCGTATAGACAAAATTCTGGCCATAATAGAGCCATCTTTGGTAGCGTTTTTGTGCCTAATGGTAGGAATGGTAATGCTTTCTGTAATGCTTCCTTTAGTCGGAATACTCTCCGGAATGTAAGAAAGGGAGTAAGCTTATGAATTATCTCTCTTTTAGACAGCGAATTAAGGCTATTATAAAAAGCGGTATTTTTTGGTCTGTCACCTTATTTATAGGAGTACTGCTTGCAATTTATATTGGAATTAACAATGTTTCTCAAACCGTGCTTGACCAACAGCGTCAAATGATAGAAGACAACCTTACACGCTCTGTCGTGCAGTGCTACACCCTTGAGGGCGCATATCCGCAAAGTTTAGAATACCTCATAGAAAACTACGGTTTTTATTATGACGACAAATACGCCGTGCACTATCAACATATAGGCGCAAATATTTTACCTGAAATTGCGGTCTTTACTCTCATGGAAGCAGCCGAAATACCACCGCAAGTACAATTACCTTAAATTAATTAATCAAAGGAAAGGATGAAAGAAAATGGAAAGACAAACCAAGCACTCTATAGACATATTTTTTGTAATAATACTGTTTTCTTTATATACTTTCTGCGCCCTATTTTTAACCGTAATAGGGGCCGATGTTTACCGAGTTAATGTCGAAGATTCTCAGGCAAACTATAATACGAGGACTTCTATTTTATACGTAAACGAAAAAATTCGTCAAAACGAAACCGCAAGCGCCGTTATAGTAGACGAATACGACGGGACCGACGCCCTTGTTTTATCTCAAACCATAAATGACTATAATATTAAAACTTGGCTTTATATTGAAAATAATTATTTGTGCGAGGCAACACTGAGTGAAAATGTCACTCTCATACCAAACATAGGACAAAAAATTATGCCAATGAATGAAATTGACTTTGTTTTAAACGACGATGGACTTTTAGAAATAACAATGCTCGATGAAAGCAATGTTTCCCACAGCACCACAGTGTTTTTAGAATGTGCGAAATCGGAGGTGGCTGAATGAAGCAGAAAAATAAAATGACTCGTTATTTTCTCATTGAGCTTATAGTTAACTGTTTCTTTTTTGCAGTCGCGGCGGCAATTTGCCTAAACTTTTTCATCATAGGTCATGTCGATAGCAAAAAAAGTAACGACCTATCAAATGCAACTATAAAAGTTCAAGAAATTGCCGAATACATAAAGGCCTACCCCACAGATGCCGACAGCTTTATAGAAAAAACAGGCGCATTTAAAACAGATGAAGGCTATGTTTTTTACTATGACGACGAGTGGACCTTGCTTAATGGCGAGGGCAATGGCACTTACCAAATAGGCATCACAAACTCCATAAGTGATGACAATTTGCTTTACTCCGATATCAGTGTACAAGAAGGCGACACGCTTATCTATGAGTTAAGCCTTGCAAAATATTTAGAAAATGAGGTGAGTGGCAATGGATAGTTCTCAAAACAAGCGCTTCACCATTAACCCCGGAATTTTATCACTCATTACATTTTTTACCGTTTTATTGCTCACTGTTTTCTCGGTTCTCATTTTATCCTCTGCCACCTCTGATTTAAGGCTTTCCCAAATGGCGGCAGACTCTGTATCCTCTCAGTATGCGGCAGATTTAATTGCCGAGGAAAAATTTTCTGAGCTTGCAAGCATTTATAATGAGAGCAGTGAAAGCGAGCTAGTGAGTAGTTTAAATCAGGCATCGTTTACCGTTTTAGGAGATGCGGACTTTGAGGGCACTGTGGTAGAATACTTTGTCCCAATAACCGATAAAAAGCAAATTCATGTAATAATCGGAATTACCGAAAGCGGTGAATTTGAAAAACTTTCTTGGAAGACAGTTGTCGATACCTCTGTTACTATTGAATAAACTCTTAATTATAGAAATTTAAACCGCAAAGCGGTAGAATGGAGTAAAACTATGGATTTACAAAACAACTTATCAAACAATGAAACCCAGCTTAATATGACAGCCATGCTAAAGCAAATGGTCGAAAATCACGCTTCAGACATTTTTATCGTGGCAGGTCGTCCCATAAGCTATAAGTTAAACCGACAAGTGGTGACCCTCAACGACGAGAGGATAATGCCAAATGTTGCAGAAAAATTAATTATGGAATTGTTTGAGCTTGCAAACAGAGATAAAAAATGGCTTGCAGAGCGTGGAGATGACGACTTTTCGTTTGCCATAAGAGGCATATCACGTTTCCGTGTAAATGCTTACAAACAACGTGGCTCTCTTGCAGCCGTCATACGTGTTGTTGAGTTTTCTCTTCCAAATCCTGAGGATTTACACATACCGGGAAGCGTTTTAGAGCTTGCTCATAAGCAAAGAGGCCTTGTGCTCGTCACAGGCTCGTCTTCAAGCGGTAAAACCACAACACTGACCTGTATCCTTGATAAAATAAATCAGGAGAGAGCTTCTCATATTATCACACTTGAAGACCCTATTGAGCATCTACATCAACATAAAAAGAGCATAATTAGCCAGCGTGAAATTTCTCTTGATACAGGAAATTATCCCATAGCGCTAAGGGCGGCGCTTCGCCAAAGCCCCGATGTTATTTTAATAGGCGAACTTAGAGACGATGAGGCAATAAGCATTTCGCTTACAGCGGCAGAAACGGGACACTTAGTTTTCTCGGCCCTTCATACCCTAGGGGCTGCAAACTCTGTAGACAGACTGGTGGACACTTTCCCACCTGAGCAACAAGAGCAAATTAAAATGCAACTTTCCATGGTGCTTCAAAGCGTTGTCTGCCAACAACTTCTTCCGACAGTAGACGGCGGCCTCTACCCTGTTTTTGAAGTTATGCACTGCAACAACGCAATAAGAACCTTAATTCGTGACGGCAGAACCCACCAAATAAACTCCATAATTCAGTCGTCCGCATCAGAGGGCATGATAAGCATGGACGCAAGCATTGCAAATCTTTATAAACAAGGCATAATCACAAGAGAAACCGCAATGACTTACAGCCTAACTCCAAACTATCTACTTAGACAAATCGGAGAAAACGGCACAGTAAACGAAAACTCAATCAAGAGCAGACTTTTGAATAATCTATAATCATTAATTAAACTATTCGGGGAGCGACGCTAGCGTCGCTCCCCTCTTCTTTTATAATCAAAAAAATCCGCAGGATTTTCACCACAACTCTCAACTAAAAACCGGCTGTATTTGCTCCTTATTTACTGCTTTTTCTAAAGTTTGTGTTATCTTAGAAAAATCGGCTACTAAGGAATTTGGTTTTTTTATTGGGTCATCTTGTCTTATTGGCACAAAGAAAATATTTTTTGTGTTTATAAGTCGTCCAATATTTTGTGCCGATGCCGCAAGCCCGTCGTTTGTTGCGACGCATAAAACGGTAGGCAGGCCTATTCTAAGGCAGGATTTCGCCGCCATTGTAACCGCTGTGTCTGTAATGCCGTTTGCAAGCTTCCCTAAGGTGTTGCCCGTGCAGGGCGCAATTAGCATCATATCTACCATATTTTTAGGGCCTAGAGGCTCTGCTGTTGCTATGCTGTTTATTATCTCTTTGCCTGTTATGTCCTTAATTTTTTGCCTTATGTCATAGGCCTTACCAAACCTTGTGTCGGTGTTATACGCATTTTCCGACATTATGGGCACAATGTCATATATTTCACTAAGTGCCTGCATTTCTTTAAATACTGTTTCAAACGAGCAAAACGAGGCACATATCGCAAATCCGAGTCTTAACATGACTACTCCTCCATCATATTATATATTGTTTCTTTTACATATTCTCCCGAAGCCTTTGGCGCTACTTTTCCGGGAAGCGACTGTGCATCTATTACATTAATGTTTTTTAGACTTGCCGCCTTTCTATCTACTCCACCGGGCAAGCTTGCAAGCTCTATTATCATAGAGTCTTTATCTAGTTTTGCTATTACTTTACTGTCTATTACCGTGTCGGGTACTGTGTTAAATATAATATTAAATTCGCCATTTATATCACTGTACTTAATCGGCACTCCTCCCACTGCCTTTATCATTGCCAAATCCTTGGTCTTTCTTGCCGCAACATACACCTTTGCACCTATTCCAAGTAGGTAATTTGTGAGTATCTTCCCTATTCGGCCATAGCCTGTTACAAGGCATTTTGCGCCATTTATAGTGCCCTCGTATTCGTTTATTGCCACCGCAAGTGCGCCCTCTGCCGTTGGAACGGCATTTTTTATCGCAAATTCTTCCCTTAAATAATAATCGCCGACTTCAATTTCCTCCCAAAGCAGATTTTTTACAAGCAATTTACTCATATATCCGCCGTATACGCTTTTATTTCTAAGCGATAGTATAAAATTGTCGTCTACCACTATTTCCTTACTGCTATATGGCGCAAAAATATTCACCCCGTCTTTTGTCGCAGGCAGGGGGAGAATTATTGTATCACATTCTCTAAAAATGCTTAAAAGCGATAATTCCTTAAACTCAGTCGAGTGCTCATACATTTCAAATCCACACACATACACCTCATACCCGTCTTCTAAAATTGAACTTGCAAGATGCAATTGTCTTTTGTCTCCTCCGATAATACCAAATTTCATTTTCATTTTAAATATCAGGCCTTTCAAAATTTTTAACAGGCATTACCCCATTATATGCCCTAAACTGCAATTCAGATAATATTTTTTATATTTTTTTCTTAAAGGTATTTATTTTTTCCTCATTTAGCAATATAATATAAAGGATACTATAAAATTTTGGAGTAAACTTTATGATTAATAATATTTTAGATACAGTAAAAAAATTACATTTTGTCGGCATAGGCGGTTCGGGCATGTGCCCTATGGCGGAAATCTTAAAAGGGCACGGCTACCAAATAACCGGTTCTGATATTTCAGAGTCGGAAACCGTTCAGAAGCTTAGGCAAAGCGGAATTAAAGTACTTATAGGACATAATGAAGAGAATATCGGCGACTGTGAGCTTGTGGTGTATACGGCCGCCGCAAAGGACGATAACCCAGAGCTTGTTGCCGCCAAAAACAAAGGCATCCCAACGCTTGAGCGCTCTGTGGTTTTAGGCATGCTTACAAAAAAATTTGAAAACACCATTGCAATTTCCGGCACGCACGGAAAGACCTCCACCACAGGCATGATATCCCAAATTTTAATCACAGCACTTAAAGACCCCAGTGCGATTATCGGCGGAAAACTCCCCTTAATTAACAGCAATAGTCGCATAGGAAAATCAGAACATATGGTGTGCGAAGCCTGCGAGTATGTCGATACTTTCTTGCAAATCCACCCTTCAATCAGCGTAATAACAAATATAGACGCCGACCACTTGGATTATTTTAAGACCCTTGACAATATCATCAAATCCTTTAGGCAGTTTGCTTTACAAACTACTAATAGCATAGTGTATAACGGCGATAATGAAAACACTGTAAAGGCGGTGGCAGGGCTTACAAATGCCTCACTTATAAGCTTTGGAATAAGCGATAAAAACGACTATTATCCAACAAGGCTCAATGCGCTTGACACGGCTTGTGAGACCTTTACACTAAGCTGTAAAGGAGAAGAGCTTTGCGAGATTAATTTGCAAGTACCAGGTGAACACAACATGGAAAATGCCCTTGCAGCGGCCGCTGCAACGCACAGCATGGGTGTAGAGCCTAAGTATATAAAAGAGGCCTTAGAGGGATTTGTAGGCGTTCACAGACGCTTTGAAATTTTGGGTAAATTTAATGGAGTGACCGTTGCAGACGACTTTGCACATCACCCGACAGAGCTTTCTGCCATACTTAATTCTGCCTCAAAAATGGGCTATAACGAAGTATGGGCCATATTCCAGCCTCATACCTACTCAAGAACCCACAATCATTTAGACGAATTTGCACAGGCTTTATCTATACCGGAACATGTCATAATGACGGAGATTTTAGCCGTAAGGGAAGAGAATGTATACGGTGTCAGCACGCAGGACTTAGAAGATAAAATTGAGGGAAGCTGCCATTTTTCTACCTTTGACGAAATTGCAGATTACGTAATGTCAAAGGCTCAGGAAAACGATTTAATCCTCACCATGGGCGGCGGAGACATCTATAAATGCGCAAACTTAATTGTTGAGAAATATGAGAATAGTTGAGAGTTGAGAATTAATAATTTTTAAAAATTACAAATCAAAGCTTTACTTTCTTGTATGATATTTGTTATAATCCGATATCAAAACACAATTTTAATGAATGGAAGAAGATAACAATATGGAACTAATTAAACCATGTGAAAAATATTTCACTTCGTACACCGAAGCTATAAATGAATATGAAGAAAACAATGTAACTGAATATTCATTTTTTGCAGGAAATCAGGAGTATGTATTAAAAAGAATAGCCGATTATGAAAGTGGAGCTAATTTACCATCTCACTATGTCAAAGCTACATATTTGTGGTTAATTGACAATGATGAATTTATTGGGGAAGTTTCTATTAGACACACCTTAACAGATGATTTGTTGCGATTTGGTGGTAATATAGGCTATGGAATAAGATGCAGTTATCACAACAAAGGATTTGGAACAAAAATACTTGAATTAGCATTAAATTATGCAAAAACTAAATTAAACCTCAAAAAAGTACTGGTAACCTGTAATGATATTAATGTAGCTTCATCTCGTGTTATAGAGAAGAATGGCGGAAAATTGCAAGATAAAGTTAAGAATATTATAGATGGCATTGAGATTTTAACAAGAAGATACTGGATTGAAACTTAATAACTATTATTAGCATAATTTCCGTGCTGAAACGATAATAACAATACAGTAAGCAAAGAAATATTTTGCTCGTTGCTTTATCAAAAAATTGAGGTACACTCCACCAGAGTGTACCTCAGCGTGTCAAAAAAGTCCTACTTTTTTGCGCACGCTGTCGGACTGTCAAAAAATCTGCAAGACAAGGAACAAATACTTGCAAATGACCGAGTAATACGAGGGTATGCGAGGGAAATTTGCAAGTGTTTGTGACGCAGGAAGCAAAAAAAATGAGCCAAGCTGGCTCATTTTTTTGCGGTTGCGGTTTTTTCGACAGTCGAGGCTGTCGCATTAAAGACATAATGCACAAATGATATGGCAGATTTGTAGGGCAAGGGCTCTGCTCTTGCCGTGGTTATAATATAAATCTGCATTTCGGCAAGAGCAGAGCCCTTGCCCTACACCATAACATTGTTCATATTCACCACTGAACGTCTTAATGCGACAGCCCCTATTTTTTCGCCCTTAATAATTCTAATTGTGTTTTTACATCTAAATATCCTTTCTTAGACAGTCTGAGAGGGCGATTAGTTTTTTCTAATCGCCCTCAGCGTGTCAAAAAATCTGCAAGACAGGGAAACTTGCAAATGCTTTATTAAAATTTACCGCTTCCGCCTGAAAATCCTCCGCCGCTTCTACCGGAGCCACTTCCGCTTCCTCCGCCGCTGCTTTTAACGATTTTAGTACGTGTTTCGGTTGTGTGTGTAAAGTTATCTGTGGCAATTTTCATGTCCACTCCGCTTTCCGGCACATAATGTGCGGCGGCAGCTTGCTTTTTAACACTCTTAAGCTGTCTTTTATAGCTAAATGCTACTATCATTGCAATACCAAAAGAGCCCAGCGTGATAATAATTACCATAGTTATTTCGCCTAAAGGACCAACTTCGTATTTTACATCGTCAACAAAATCATCAAACCCGCCATACCAATCATTATAACTTAAATGCTCAAGCACCGCGTCTATGACTTCATCTTTTGCATCGTCGTCAAATATGCTATTGGCTCTAACGCCGTAAACTGTATCTGCATAATCCCTTGCGTCCATGCTGAGCATCAATAAAAATCCATCTTTGCCCTCACCTAAACCTAGATTATATTCCAAATAAAACTCGTTTGCAGTAATCCATTGGTCGCTGTTTCCATAAAGGTCTAAATAATTGTCTACTGTCAGTATGTAAATTCCAAAGTCCTCTTCTTCGGCAAATTCTGCAATTTCCGCCTCAAGCGCCGCCACTTCCTCGGCTGTCAAAATTCCTGCAGTATCCATAACAAATCCCGGTTGTATTTCGGGTTTTGCGCCCTCCTGTTCGGCCGAGCCTGCACCGCCTAAATTCGCATCTCCGCGAATTACACTTGACACTGTGTCAATAAAATATCCGGCTCCATCGTCATATCTTACATCAGACCACAAATTTATAAGTTCAGCTTCTATCGCATTTACTTCATCTAGTGAAATATATTTATCATTATAAATGGTCATAAAATTCCAAGTTTCTGTGTTGAAATAGACAATATACGCCGTTTCATCAATAATAATAGAATTATTGTCTGCATACGCATATGCCCCATCACTTACATCTACTTCATCTGCGTCGTCTGAAGTAATGAGATATACTGGCACTCCAGACTCTTTGTAAAGTTCTTCTACCTTACTTTCAAGCTGTACTTCTACTTCGTCTGTAATAATATCAGAATGATCCCTTATGTATCCGCCGACTTCCACGCTGTCTGCTAAAACAGGAGTAGAAATCAGAAAAACTGGCAGTAATAGCGCTAAAATTAAATTAAAAATTCTATTTTTCATTCTTCTTCCCCCTTATTATAAAAACAGATACACAAGGCTTGCAATCAGCGACAATCCGCCTGTTATACTCGCTACAAGTCCCCAAAATTTACCCCAAGACACAGGTAGGTCTCCGACAAATTTTCCTGTCTGCCCGTTCATTGCAAATAAGTGTGGCTTGCCTTTGTATCTGGTGCTTAAAAGCCACACCGGTGTCATAGCGTACTTTACTTCTCCCCTGTGAAGATTTACCGCTCTGCCGGTCTCACTGCATGAAGAGTAGCCTTTTACGCTGTTTCTCATGACATCAATTGTCGACTGTATCGCACGTGCATCGGCACGAGGAGCGCAGTCGTCCACATTAACATCGTACTTATCCGCTAAAAACCCTGGCATATATGCCGTTGAAAACTTATTTAATTCTCCATAATCATAGGGTTCTATGGACTCCATATGCTCGTCAGGCATTTTGCTTGAACCGTCTACGGGAATTTTATGAAACTCAACGCTTCCTGCCCTGCGAACATTATAATGCCTTGTTGTGGTAATTCTATAATCCCCCGAGGTTCTTGTGCTACTATTTGTCGCATGATAAGAAATATCTGCATCAGACAGTCCGCTAAATAGCCATACAGGCACATAAACGCCCTTAATTTCTTCTATATTATTCTCACTTGAGAAAAGTTTTGGTAGCAAAAGTTTGCCCTTATAATGGTCTTTAAGCGCCTGTTTTGCGCCTTCTTTGTCAATTTTAAAAGGAATTACATAATCAGGCTTAACCGCACCTGAAAATTGCCCAGGTATTACCGTTGGATTTCCACAGTAAACGCAACTTGTGGCAGCCGTTGTCGCATCGCAAATAAGCTCAGCACCACATGACGGGCATGAGTATGAGCGCATATTTTCTGCGTCTTCTCCCCAGTCGGAATTTAAGTTTTCGGTAGACCACTGGCCATCGGCTGTCTGCTCATTTACCGCCTGCGCTTGTTGCTCTTGAGCCTTTTCCTCTTCTTTATTGAATGCCTGCGCCGCTTTTTCTTCCTTTTCGGCATACATGCTTTCTACTTCTTCTACTGTGTAAACACTGTCACAGTAATCACATTTCAATTTCCCTATCTGGCTGTCAAAATGCATAGGCCCTGTACACGCAGGACACTTATGATTTGTTACCTGTGTTGCCATAAATTTACCCTCCCGTTTACTAAAACTGATATTTAAATTATATTATAAATTAACTACAAATATCTTCAAATGTATATTGTGAAAGTTTTTCCCTTACTTCCTTTGTTATTTCGGCATATATGTTATGCAGTTTGCAGTTTGCTTTTGAGCAGTAGCCCTCTCCTTGGCACCTGCTTATCATGAACGGTCCTTCCACAGATTCAATGACGTCTTTAAGGGTAATTTCTGATGGCTTCTTATTTAAAACATATCCACCTTTTACCCCTTTAAACGAGCAAATCATTTCATCTGTCACAAGTTTTCTGAGTATTTTAAGAGCAAAACGCACCGGCACTTCGCTTTCTTCTGCTATGGTTTTTGCATCTATTTTTTCTTGTTTTTTTGCAAGCACTTCGATAATTCTCACGGCATAATTTGCCTCAAGTGTCATGTGCATAACTTTCACTCCTTTTCATTAATCTAAAAAGTCCTTAAGTTTTTTGGAGCGGCTTGGATGTCTTAGTTTTCTTAATGCCTTCGCCTCAATTTGTCTTATGCGCTCACGGGTAACATTAAATTCCTTGCCCACTTCCTCTAGCGTCCTTGACCTGCCGTCCTCTATTCCAAAACGCAGTCTAAGCACTTTTTCTTCTCTCTCTGTAAGCGAGTTTAATACATCGCCTAAGGTTTCTTTTAAAAGGGTATGTGAAGCCGCATCGGCAGGTGCAGGTGCATCTTCGTCCGGAATAAAGTCGCCTAAGTGGCTGTCTTCCTCTTCGCCTATAGGAGTCTCTAAAGACACAGGCTCAAGCGCTACACGCATAATTTCACGCACTTTTTCTACGGGCATTTCAATTTGCAGCGCAACTTCCTCTGCTGTGGGCTCGTGGCCGTTTGCATGTAAAAGCTGGCTTGATATCTTTTTAACCTTGTTTATGGTTTCAACCATGTGAACAGGTATTCTTATAGTCCTTGCCTGGTCTGCAATTGCCCTTGTTATTGCCTGTCTTATCCACCATGTTGCATAGGTTGAAAATTTAAATCCTTTTGTATAATCAAACTTTTCTACAGCCTTAATAAGACCCAGATTTCCCTCTTGTATCAAGTCCAAAAACTGCATTCCACGGCCTAAGTACCTTTTCGCTATGCTTACAACAAGCCTTAGGTTTGCCTCTGACAGTCTTTTCTTTGCGTATTCACTTCCATTGATAATTGCAATGGCAAGCTCTATTTCCTCTTCAGGATTTAAAAGCGGCACTCGGCCTATTTCTTTTAAGTACACTTTGACGGGGTCGTCAATTGCAATTCCGTCTGCACCTATTCCCGCATCATACTCTTCAACAGCGGCGGTGGTAGTCTTTACTATGTCGGCATCATTTGCAATAATTTCGTCAAAATCCTCTAAAATTTCGACACCGTTTGTCTCTAGTGTGTCATAAAATTTTTCTATATGCTCGGGGTCAAAATCAAGTTCGCCCAAAGCATCGAGAATTTCTTTTGTCGATAGTTGACCCTTAGATTTTCCAAGCTCAATCAAATCTTTAATAACAGTTTTTTTATCCGGTGTAGCCATAGTTACCATTCCTTTCATCGCCCCAAAGGCAAATCCCTTTATTTTTTATTTTCTTTAAGTTTTTGAAGATATGCACGCAGTGCCGCATCGTCGGCCTCTTTAATGTTTTGAGGACTTGCAAAACCCGACTCCTGTGCAATAATGTTTGCAAATTTGACAGCATCGCCATAACTCACCTTTGCAACATCAAATTTTGCAAGTATTCTTGCAATTGATGAAAGCTCGTCAGGCGTTAAATCCTCCGATAAATCAGTAAGATTTAATGCGCCACTTGGAATTCCGACATTATTTTTACCCAAAATTATACCGTATACCCTTTTATTAAAATCGGTACACATTTTATCGACACTTAAAATGCTTCCTATTTCCTTTACAGCATCTAAGTTTCTGAATAAATATGATATCACAGCTTCCTCTGCGTTTGCAAGTTTTAAGTTGGTAGATTTTTGTAAATTCACCCTGTCTTCGACACCCGAGAGCCTTCTTTGCTCTTTTCTCTGTCTTGAATTTATCTCTTTTTTTGTATTTTTAGCCTTAAATTTCTTAATTTGGCTTAGAATTGCATCTTTACTTACAGAGGTTCTCTGTGCAAGCTTATTTACATAAACATCACATTCTATCTCGTTTTCTATCCCGGAAAGAAGTTCACACGCCGCTGTAAGGTAGTTTATCTTGTCATCATTTACATTTATATCAAGTTTTTCTTCAAGGCTTTGTAGCCTATAGTCTATGTCGCTGTCGCTTGCGCTTATAAGCGCCTTAAATTTAGCCGCTGCATTTTCGCCTTCACGGCTTATAAATTCATCGGGGTCCTTGCCTCCGGGAACTTTCAAAACCTTTACGGGTATTCCGCATTCCCTAAACAGTGGTATTGCCCTTTTCGCCGCCTTCTGCCCTGCCTCGTCGCTGTCAAAGCAAATTATCACCTCTTTTGCATATGAGGAAATAATCTTTGCCTGCTCGGGCGTGAGCGCCGTACCTAAGGACGCCACGGCGTTTGTAAAGCCTATGCTGTGAAGTGCAATTACGTCCATATAGCCTTCTGCAAGTATAATTTGCTCTTTGTCCGAATTTTTCGCAAAATTCATCGCAAAAAGCCCTCTGCTCTTTTTATATACGGGCGTGTCTGAAGTATTTATGTATTTTGGTTTAGCATCGCCTAAACCTCGGCCTCCAAAGGCTATGACATTTCCCCTAAGGTCGATAATCGGGAACATAACCCTGTCATAAAACCTGTCCATCACCTTGTCTGTCCTTGTCTTTACCGCAACATTTGCCAAGATTAGCTCGTCTTCCTTAAATCCTAGCTTTGCAAGATAATTTACAAGCGCAAACCCTCCACTCGGTGCATAGCCTAAGCCAAAGCGCACTATCATGGATTTTGACAGCCTGCGCCCCTTAAAATACTCAAGTCCTGTCTTTCCTAAATCAGACATAAGCGACTTATGGAAAAACTTTGCCGTTTCCCTGTTAATCTCCAAAAGTCTTGCCCTAAGCTTCATTCCCGATTCGTCCACGTTATCAAGCGGCATTTGCAGTCCTGCACGGTTTGCAAGTAGCTTTACAGCCTCTATATAATCTAAATTTTCAATTTTTCTTATAAATGCAATTACATCTCCACCTGTTCCACATCCGAAACAATAAAACGAACCGTTTGCAGGGTACAGCGTAAACGACGGAGTTTTTTCATTATGAAAAGGACAAAGCCCCGTAAGGTTTTTTCCTCTTCTTTTTATATTGACATAAGATGACACCACGTCTTCTATTTGACATCTGTATTTTAACTCTTGTAAAAAGCTGTGGGGCAATGCCATAATTTAACTATCTCCTTTAAAGTCCTATATTCCAAGATTTGGGAATAAACAAATTTTCGTAACAATAAATCGCATATCTGTCCGTCATTCCCGCTATGTGATAACATGCCGCTTTTTCACTGCCGTGAAGCTGTGCAATCTTTTTCATTTTATCGGGCAAATTATCAAAATTTTTAAAATGATTAAATAAACTCTCTATGATATGAGGCACCTTTTTCTCCTCTGATTTTGCATAAGGATTTAGATACACCTTGTCAAACATAAATTCATGCAAGAGTTTGTATGCCTTTTCTACTTCTTCCTGCATGCATAGATTGCCATCAATAGAGTTTTCTATAAGCGAATTAATAAGCGTTGTAATTCTCTTGGTCTTCGTGTCGCCCAAGACGTCTTTTATGTATTTTGGTATGTCGTCTGATGTTATTACACCTGCCGAAATTGCGTCCTCTATGTCGTGATTTATATAGGCTATTCTGTCCGTCCACCTAATAATTCTGCCCTCAACGCTTTCGGCCTCCGGCCCTCTGGTGTGGCAGGCTATTCCATTTTTCGTTTCAAATGTAAGGTTTAAGCCCTTGCCGGACTTCTCTATAAACTCAACCACCCTCACGCTGTGCTCAAAATGCCTAAAGCCCTCGGGCATGATGTCATTAAGAGCCCTTTCCCCTGCATGTCCAAAGGGAGTATGCCCTAAATCATGTCCTAAGGCGACCGCCTCTGTGAGGTCCTCGTTAAGGCGCATAGCCCTTGCAACCGCCCTTGAAATTTGGGATACCTCTAAGGTGTGGGTAAGCCTTGTCCTGTAGTGGTCGCCCTCGGGAGATAAAAAGACCTGCGTCTTGTGCATAAGCCTTCTAAAAGACTTGCTATGTGTTATTCTGTCCCTATCACGCTGAAATTCTGTGCGTGTAGGGCATTTTTCCTCGGCAATCGCCCTGCCCCTTGAATTTTCGGATAAACTGGCAAAGCGCGACAAAGTTTCTCTTTCAATTTTCTCGGTTAGTTCTCTAATATTCATGAAAAAACACCCCTTCATTATATATATACACAAAAAAACTTAAAATTACTTTTAAAAAATAAAAAAATATAAAATATTTTTCAGCGTGTCAAAAACCATCGCGTTTCGTCATAATGACAATTATTAAAAGTTTTACTAAATTTTTTTCAAAAAATTTCGGGTACTTAGGGCAGAGCCCTAAGGCGTTTTCCGCAGAAAACGAAATCTTATCCTTAGAAGAGCATTTTTGAAGGTGAATTTTGCCCTAAAAGGGCAAAAGAGGAAAGTTTTTGCGATAGAAAAAGTTTCCTTACGCCTACCCATTTGTGCAACTTTTTCCTAACAGAGGTTTATTGACAGCCTGAAATATTTTATAAATCTATAGGATAAAACCCGCTGCCTACTTCCTCCATGTTTACTTTTCCGTTTGTAAGGTCATTTAGCTTTACAAGTAAACTTTCTGTATTGTCAGGATTTATGTGAAAACATAGGGTGACTAGGTCTTCAAATATGGTGTCGCTAAGGCAGCCTCCACATTCTTCTATATGGCTTTGCGCCTTTAAATACCTGTTATAGTCACATTTAAGTTTATATGCTGTGCAGTTTTGCATTACTACGGGATTTGCCGACTTTAAGGCAAGAGATGCCGCATGCGAGTACGCCCTTACCAAGCCGCCACCGCCTAAAAGTATTCCGCCAAAATATCTCGTTACAACAATTACCGCATCGATTATTTCGCCTTTTTGAAGCACGGATAATACAGGTATTCCGGCACTTCCCTGTGGCTCGCCGTCGTCGGAATACCTTGAAATATTTCCCTCTTTTAACGAATATGCGTAGACATTATGGTTTGCCTGTGGATTTTTTTCTCTTATTTCCTTTATGAAGTCGGTGGCCTCTTCCTGAGTTTTTACAGGTTTAGAATAGCCTATAAACCTCGACTTTTTTTCGATAAATACTTCCTCTGAACTGTTTTTAACTGTTTTATAACTAGACATATTCCACCTCAAAAAAATACGGCGACGCTATAAGCGCCGCCTTTTAGAGCTAAATAAAATTTATTTTCCCATGCCGTAACGCTTTTTGAACATATCAACACGTCCGCTGGTATCAATTAACTTTTGTTTTCCTGTGAAGAAAGGATGGCATTTTGAGCATATTTCAACATGGATGTCTCCTTTTGTTGAACGTGTAGTAAACGCATTTCCACAAGCACATTTCACATTAGCCTCTTGGTAATTTGGATGTAAATTCTCTTTCATATCTGTCACCTCTTTCGGTTCATCAAGTAATATTAAGTATAAAAGCACAACCATATAGGTTGGATATCACACTGTTTTGCCTTAGTATCATAACATATAACTGAGTAAAATGCAAGTAAAAATTTTATTTTTTTTACAAAACTCTATATATCTTCATGTTTAATGAGCAAATCGGGATTATGACCCTTTTCCATTTTGTGCCTTGCCTTGCGGTTTTCGACCGTGTCAAAAACTATTGAAAAGTCGTAATCGGGCGGATAAAGCTTGTCTGCAGGCATTAATAGCTTTATTCTTTTATGGTTTACACTAATCTTTTTTCCCTTAATTTGGATAATCAAATCGCCGTTGTCGTCGGCTGTTTTATAGACTATTCCTATATCTTTTTGAGGATATACCTTTACACTGTCGCCCATGTTAAAGCTTTTACTTCTTAAATTTGTCTCTTTTTTCTCTATATTTTTCACTATTTTATTTCTTGTTTTTTTGTAATCCTCTTGACTATCTTCATGCACAAACTCCCTTTTTATTTCAGGCTCTTTTTTATACGCTTCCGCCCTTGCCCTATTTAGTAAATGTTCAGGAAGCCCCAGTTTTTTTGCTATATGCAAGGCACAGCTTTCGCCTGCCTCTCCAATTTGCAGTTTATATAAGGGTTTTAAATTTTCTTTGTCAAACCCCATTCTTGCGTTGATAAGCTTTGGCGCGCTTTGTGCAAAACTTTTAATTTCAGGATAATGCGTAGTCGCCACAAAAAGACAGCTTCTTTTTCGCAGTTCGTCTAAAATCGCAATCGCTATACCCATTCCCTCGGCAGGGTCTGTTCCGGAGCCTAACTCGTCAAGCAAAACCAAGCTTTCATGTGTCACGCTACTTAGTATCTCGACTATCTTTTTAATGTGAGATGAAAAAGTGGACAGATTTTCCGATATGCTTTGCCCGTCGCCTATGTCGCATAAAATACTGCTGTGCATTGAAAACACACTGCCCTCTTCACAAGGGACATGCAGTCCGCTTTGCGCCATGAGTGATAACAAGCCGACTGTCTTAATCGCAACGGTCTTGCCTCCTGTGTTAGGGCCTGTAATTATAACGCCATTTACATCCCCACCTATCTCAAAATCAAGAGGCACACATATGTCTGACTTTAATAAAGGATGTCGACCCTTTACTATTTTTATCGCCCTGTCTGTTGTGACAGGCACTTCTATAGCCTTTAGGCTTTCTGAAAATTTCGCCTTTGCAAAAATAAAATCCAAAAGCTCCATATATTCCACATTTGTTTTAATCTCCTGCATGCTATCGTCTACAAGGGCGGTGAGGGTGTATAGCACTCTTCTCACCTCGTTATCCTCTTCAATTTGCAAGTAGGAAAGCTCTTCTTGAAGCTTACTTATGGAGGACGGCTCAATGAAAACGGTAAAACCCGTGGCAGAGGCATCTACCACCGTGCCTGATACCTGATTTTTATACTCCTTTTTTACAGGAAGCACAAAGCGCCCGTTTCTGGTTGTGGCGTTGCTGTCGGATAAAAACTTTTTCTTGCTCTTTAACACAGTTTCAAGCTTTACCTTGACAGAAATTTCTTTATTCTCGATTTTCCTTCTTATATCCTGCAAGGTTTTTGAGGCGAGGTCATGTACTTTTTCGTTTACTATCGAGCTGTCTATTTGCTCATAAAGCTCTGAAAGGGGATTGAGTGCCCTGCCATAAAATGCGACCTTATTTTCTAGGCTCTCCGCCTTTTTTAAAAAACTTACCAGCCTTTTGCAAGTATTTAAAAATGTCGCCACCGCGCTTAGCTGTAAAGGTGTAAGCATTGCCCCTTTTTGGGCAAGTTCCAATATTTCAGACAGCTCATACATGGCGGCAATTGGCGGATTTCCTATGGTTTCAAGAATTTTTTTCGCATCGCTTGTGTCGGCTATATTCTGTTTGCACTCCCTCTCGCTAAGTGAGGGTGTAAGTGCGAGTAGCTTTACTTTAGCATTTTGTGACAATGCAAGTTCGCTCAATTTTTCGAGTATTATATCAAATTCTAATGTGCTTTTTGTGTTCATCTTAAATCTTTCCTTTATTCTAAAATAATAAAAAGGCGTATAGGGACACACCCAATACACCTTATAAATCCACATAACGCTGTAAGCTTATAAAAGTAGTAGTAGTAATGGATAATGTTAAAAAATGCATGACAAAACAGGCGGTATTCCGCGCATTTTGAGACTAATATTATTATTTAACAATCACCGCTACAAATACTATTAACAAAAACTTACCTCATCAATCTTTTATTATTTTAGATTAGTTTATCAGCTGAAATTAACTTTGTCAAGCAAAATTATACTTCTTTTAGACGCAATGTCATTCTCCCTCGCCTGCATAGTAATACCTTACATAGTCCTCAAATTCCATTCCAAGCTGTCGCATTTCTATTGCGTTTTCGGTTCCGACATATCTAAGCACCCTGTAGTCGCCTTCGCCGGTTACGGCGGCTTCCGCCCTCTCGGTTTCGGGATATCTGAATATAAAGCCATAGTCTGCCATGTTTTTTGACAGCCATACAAACTTATCGCTGTTTGGAAAAGTCTCTTTATCCTCGTCCAAGGTTACACAAAGGCCTGTCTGCATATCGGAGTTGCCCGGCATTGGTACGGCATCTTGTGCCAGCGCCTTTGCCATGATTTCACTGCTTCCCTCTTCCATAAGCTCAGCAACCTTTAAATCATAAAGCGCACTTTGATCCGCCCAATTCACATAGCCTCCTGAAAATTCAAGCGCCAGTCCGTCTTGCTCTGCAGCACCTACTAAGGCGCTTAGTGCGGCTTCAAGTTTTGGGTCGACCTCAACTCCTAACACCGTAATTAGCCCGTCGGCAATATCGACAGAGGCAGGGTTGCTTTCGCTAATTATCATCAGCACTGCGTCGTTGTCATAAATAGGCAGACCGGTGTCTTCGTCGTAGGCTACGGTGTCGTACTCGGTCAGTTCAAGCTCTATGACCTTATCCTCCGGCACTTCCTCTTCTATGATAATGCTTGGCAGTGCGACGCTTCTAAACATTACGACACCAACAAATAAAGTAAGCAGGGTAATCACCGTTGTGAGCACCATTTTTAAAACACCGAGTCTTCTTGCCATCTCTCTGGCCTTTACCCTTATTTGCGCCGACTGGACATATTCTTTATCCTTTGAAAAGGAAAAACGAATATAACTTCTTTTATCTCTTTTTTTATTAAACGCTAATTTCATTTTTCCTCCTTAAAAGATTAATTTTGTGCTTATCTTTCGGGCGACCAATGACCGCCACTACACCGTAATATGTGATTTTCTACCCATTAAAGTTACTTATTAGGGGCAAACCACGTATTTTCCTTTTGCACGAAGTTCGTCCGAGCTTAAAACTTCTTTAAGCTCTTCAAGTGAACAAGTGGCGCATACCATGCTCTCAACATCCACTTTTTTTGCATCGATAAGCTCTAACGCCCTTTTTTGTGTTAGGGGATTTATGAAAGAGCTCTTTAAGACTATCTCTTTTTGGAAGACTTCAAAAGGTTTAACGCTTATGGTCGCATCCGGTGTTGTAAGGCCAAACATCATTACTGTGCCGCCTTTTCCAACTATTTGTATTGCGTTTTCTATGGTTTGAGTCTTGCCTACACACTCGATGACTACTTGCACATCGGAAAATCCGTTTTCGGCAAGTATTTTTTGTGCGTCCTCTTTGATCGGGTCTATGCAAAGTGTTGCACCTAGTTTTTTCGCCTGCTCTCTCTTCTCGCTAGAAGGCTCTAAAACTGCCACAGCAGACGCACCCGAAATAGTTGCAAGTTGAAGCATCAATAGCCCTATAAGGCCTGCACCAACGATAACCACTTTTTCGCCTTGTTTGATGTCACACATGTCAATGCCATGTAAGCAGCAAGCAAGAGGCTCTGTCATTGCGCCTGCAACATAGTTTGTGTTTTCGCCTAATTTGTAAGCTTGTCTTTCATTTACGGCGCTATACTGTGCAAAGCCGCCTTTAAGTGTAACGCCATAGCTTAGCATGTTCTCGCAAAAATGCACTTTGCCATCTCTGCAAGGTGTGCAGTTTCCGCAGTACATGTTAGGGTCTACGCAAACTCTGTCTCCCACTTTGAAATTTTTTACGTTTTTTCCTGCCTCTATTACAAGCCCTGAATACTCATGTCCTAAAACCTCGGGTGGGTATACTTTTGCCGCCCCATCAGAGCCTTCAAAAATATGAACATCGGTTCCACACACTCCGCAAGCCTTTACCTCGATAAGTACTTCCTCGTCAGTAATTTGTGGCCTTTCGATTTCCTCAACCTTTAAGTCATGTCTTCCATAAAAAATTGCTGCTTTCATTTTCTTTTCCTCCTAAATTTAATATTTATGCTTCAAAATAAGCTTTAAACGCTTTATAAGCCATGTATACATCAAGCTTTGATACAAGTTCAAACGGTGCGTGCATTGAAAGTACGGGTACGCCGATATCAATTACATCTACATTTAAGTTTGCAACAAATTTTGCAACCGTTCCGCCGCCGCCTTGGTCAACTTTTCCAAGCTCACCTATTTGCCAAAGCACTTTATTGTCGTCTAAAATTTTTCTGATGCTTGCCAAAAATTCAGGATTTGCATCCGATGTGCCACCCTTGCCCCTAGAGCCTGTGTATTTTGAAAAACCAACACCATTGTTTATATAGCAAGTGTTGTTTGATTCAAAAGCACTTGTAAAATTCGGGTCAAAGGCCGCCGTAACGTCTGCAGATAGACAAGTTGATTTTGACAAGACATGTCTTGCTTCAAGTCCGTCTTGCATTGCAAGGTCTGCTATAAAGTATCTTAAAAATTCACTTGCAAGGCCTGTGTTGCCGTCGCTTCCAACTTCTTCTTTGTCGGCCAATACAGTGATTGCTGTGCTTTTTGGCACTCCGCAGTCAAACAGCGCTAAAGTTGCAGGATAGGCACACACTCTGTCATCATGTCCGTATGAACCTATGAGCGAACGGTCAAAACCGACATCGCTTGATTTAAATGCAGGCACAAATTCAATCTCGGCCGAGATTAAATCTGCTTCAATTATGTCATATTTCTCATTAAGAATTTTCATTACATTGAGTTTAAAGCCACTCTTTGCCTCTTTGTCTCTCACGGGTCTGCTACCTACTATGATGTTTAAGTCTTCGCCCGTAAAGGCCGCGCCCAAAGCTTTTTTACTTTGGTCTGCACCTAAGTGAGGCAGAAGGTCTGTGATTGCAAATTGAGGCTCTCCCTCTTTTTCGCCAACCGTAACCTCTATGACTGTGCCGTCTTTTTTAACAACAACGCCGTGCATTGCAAGAGGCATTGCCACCCATTGGTATTTTTTAATTCCGCCATAGTAATGTGTTTTAAACATTGCGATGTCTGTATTTTCATAAAGGGGAATAGGTTTTAAGTCAATTCTAGGCGAGTCTATGTGCGCCGCCGCAATTTTAACGCCGTCACGAGTTCCGTTTTCGCCAATCACGGCAAGGCAAAGTGCTTTACCTCTGTTATTGTAATAAACCTTGTCGCCTGCCTTATATTTTGCATTTACATCAAATTCGACATAACCGTTTTTCTTTGCGTCTTTAATCGCAACATTTACGGCTTCTCTTTCTGTTTTTGCCTGATTTAAATAATCCTTGTAGCCCTCACAAAATTTGTCCGCCTTTTTAATCTCCTTGTCTGTCACGGAGAAAAAGCCGTTTTCTCTTTTGTTTAGCAGTAAGTTTGCTAAGTCTTCGCTGGTTTGTTTTGCTTTGTTTTTCATTTTCTTAACTCCTTATAAATTATATAAATTTCTATAAATTAGCAGTGCATCATTTACTTTTTTTACATAGCTTCTTGTTTCGGGAAAGGGTATATCGTCTATATTCACCCCGTCTTCTGAGTATTCGGGATCTTCAAGCCACGACGCAACATTTCCCATGCCCGCATTATAGGCGGCAAGCGCCGTGTCTGTATTTTCGTAATAATCAATTAAAAATGATAAAAAGTAAACCCCGTGATGAATATTTATTTCAGGTTCAAAAAGATTTTCAGGCGGTAAAACTTCTTGTGCGCCCAAAAGCTCTTGCACCCACTCAAAGGTACCGTCTGTCATTTGCATAAGCCCTTTTGCACCGGCACTTGACTGAGCATTAGGGTCAAACGAGCTCTCTGTTCTTATCACCGCATAAACTAGCTCTTCATCTACCCCAAACAGCTCTGCTTTTTCCTCTACTATTTCGGAAAAATCGGTGGGGTACCATATTTTCATTCCCATATCTCTTGTAAACGGTATGACGGCAAGCAAGCCGACTATACAAATCATTACCGTAATAATTATAACTGTTACTTTAATTTTTTTCATATATACTACTTTCTATAGTGACATAATTTATCAAAAACATATTCAGCCTTTGCCCTTACCTCTTCAACATTTTCTGTATCAATAATGAAATCCGCAAGTGCTGTAATCCACGCTTCTTCCTTTTGAGAATTAATTCTCTTAAGCGCTTCTCCTTTTGATAAATTATCCCTTTTAATAATTCTATTAAGCCTTAATTCTTTAGGAGCCTTTGCCACTAAAATTTTATCGCAAACACTGTCTGCCCCTGCCTCAAACAAAGTTGGTGCATCTAAGACTATAAGTTTTTTCCCATTAATTTTATATTCTTCAATAATGCTTGCTATTTTAGCTACTATATATGGCAAGACTATTAAATTAAGTTTTTCTGTGTTTTCTTTTGATGAAAATGCATACGAAGAAAGCTTCTTCCTGTCAAGCTCTCCTGCTTCATTGATAATATCATAGGAGAAGGTTTTTTGCAACTGTTTTAGGCACTCTTTAGGGTAAATATCAGGAAGTCTTGTCACCTTATCACAGTCGATTACCGCCGCTCCCAAGTCGCCTAGTATTCTTGCTATACTGCTCTTTCCGCTTCCGGTTTGACCCGTGAGTCCTAAAACATTCACTTTTGGAAATTCACAGTGAAAGCCTGCCGCCCTTATTAGCCTATTGTAAACCGCAAGCCCCACGCCCGTAAGCTTTGGCGCTCTCGCATACACTGTTTCAAGTGCGAGCTTATCTATTTTGTGAAGCGATGAGAACAGATATTCCGCCTGCGTTTTCGGGTCGTACTCGTCTCCAAAGCTCACAGATTTTATGTTTAGCAAGTTTACATCTTCATCAAAACAGAGTGCGCCTACTTTTTTGCCGTCCATGCTGTTTAGCATTTTTATATAGTCGTCTTTTGCAAGATGACTTACAATAATCTTCGTATTTGGCGAATAATGCTTATATTTCATTCCGGGAGACAAAGCCTCTTCGTCTAAGGACAGTCCCGAAATTATACTTTCATCAATTTCTACCTCTCCCAAAAGCGAGGCTATCTCCTCTGCCGTGACAGCGCCGGGTCTTAAAATTTTCGGAACATCTCCCACCATGTTTATTACGGTAGATTCTAGTCCTACTTTACAAGGCTCTCCCTTTATAATTGCGTCCACTTTAGAGAACAAATCGCCATACACATGCTCAAACCTTGTGGGACTGGGACTGCCCGAAATATTTGCAGACGGTGCCGCAAGCACCTTGCCCGATTTATTTATAAGCTCTCTTGCATGTTTATCTTTTGGTATTCTAAGGGCAACCGTGTCAAGTCCACCACTTGTGATGCTTGGCACTAAATCGCTTTTTTCAAATATCATTGTAAGCGGCCCCGGCCAAAATTTTTCTGCCAAAAGTTTTGCCTTTTCACCTATGTTTTTAACCAAAGGATAAATATCCTTGAAGTTTGCAACATGAATAATTAGCGGATTGTCAGACGGCCTTCCCTTTGCCTTAAATATTTTCTCTACCGCATTTTCGTTTAGCGCATCTGCCGCAAGCCCGTAAACCGTTTCGGTGGGCATAACAACTGTGCCACCCTCTTTTATAATTTGGGCGGCAAGTTTCATTTCGTTTTCTATTGAAGGGTTAATTATATGAGTATGCATGTTTCCCTCTTAATAATTTATTGATTTTCCATAGACTGCTGTAGCTTCTCTGCCCTATCTGCCGCGATAAGCGCATTTATAACGTCGTCTAAATCGCCGTTTAGCACGTCTTCTAGTCTGTAGATAGTTAGACCTATCCTGTGGTCGGTAAGCCTTATCTGTGGGTAGTTATACGTCCGTATTCGCTCAGACCTATCGCCTGTGCCAACTTGGCTTTTCCTCTCGGCAGAAATTTCAGACTCCTGTTTTGCAATTTTTGCATCTAAAAGCCTTGCCCTTAAGACCCTCATCGCCTTGTCTTTATTTTTAAGCTGGCTTCGCTCGTCTTGGCACTCTACCACCGTGTTTGTCGGCAGGTGGGTAATCCTTATTGCGGACGATGTCTTGTTGATATGCTGACCACCGGCACCACTTGAGCGGAAAGTGTCAATTTGCAGGTCTTTTGGATTTATTTCAAGCTCTACCTCATCGGCCTCGGGAAGTACCGCCACCGTCACTGTAGAGGTGTGTATGCGCCCCTGCGTCTCGGTTTCCGGCACACGTTGAACTCTATGCACTCCGCTTTCAAATTTTAATTTTGAGTATGCTGACGCACCGTCTATCGTAAAGCTAATCTCCTTAAATCCGCCAAGCTCTGTTTCATTAGCGCTTGCAATTTCTGCTTGCCAGCCTTGCTTTTGCGCATACATAGAATACATTCTGTAAAGGGAGTTGCAAAACAGTGCCGCTTCGTCTCCGCCGGCGCCTGCCCTAATCTCGACAATTACGCTCTTGTCGTCATTCGGGTCTTTTGGAAGCAGTAATATTTTAAGCTCCTCTGCAACTTCCTCTATCTTCTCTTTAGCTTCGCCGCTCTCTTCATAAGCCATGTCTTTAATATCCCTGTCGGCTTCCGGGTCGGCTATAAGCTCCTCACAGTCTTTAATGGTTTGAATAGCGTTTTTATATTCTCTATACTTTGTGACTATTGGAGTAATTTCGCTGTGCTCTTTCATTAAATCTCTGTAAAGATTTTGATTTGCCGCAACCGTCGGGTCGTATAATTTTAAATTGAGTTCTTCATATCTATTTTCAAATACTTGTAAATTTTCAAACATTTCAATTCTCCTAAATTTTACTCTCGGTTTGTGAAAACCATGCGGACAACAAACCGTCGCCCCTACAACTATTATCTATTATCTATTAATTATTAATTATTAACTATTAACTATTAATTATTAATTATTAACTATTAACTACCTTCTTTATGTTTTTCTCGCACTTAAGCCTTGGTACCATGACTTCACGTCCGCATTTTTTACAGCGAATTTTAAAGTCCATACCAATTCTCAACACATCAAACTCCTTGCCGCCGCAAGGATGTGGTTTTTTCATTAAAATTACATCATTAACTTTTATATCCATAACTATCAACTCTCAATTATCAACTTTAGGACGACGAAACCCCGCCCCTTTAACTATTAACTATTAATTATTAACTATTAATTATTAACTATTAACTATTAACTATTTATGGTATTTCGTGCCTGTCATTATTTGAAACGCCCTATAAATTTGCTCTAAAAGCATTAGCCTTGCAAGCTGGTGTGGGAATGTCATCTCCGACATAGAAAAGCCTTTTCCCGCTTTTTTCACTTCATCACTTAGCCCATGGGAGCTTCCTATTACAAAAGCTATATTACCACTGCCGCTTACCGCCGCGTCTGAAATAAATTTAGAAAAATTTTGCGAGCTTAACTGTTTGCCCTCTATACAAAGCGGAACGACTTTACAGCCATTGGCCGCCGATAAAATTTCCTTGCCCTCAAGCTCTAAGGCTTTACAGATAAGTGCCGGCGATATTTTTGACGGCATTTTATATTCGGGGATTTGAACCAGTGAAAAGTTACATAAAGGCTTAAGCCTTTTTTGATATTCACCACAGGCATCGACCAAATATTTCTCTTTTAAATTTCCTACACAAATTAATTTTATACCTATCATAGTCTTACTTTCTTAATAAATTATTGCCGTACCGTTAATATTTTGTTTTGGTGCTACAAAAAGACTGTAATCCACATCTTTTGTATAGCCTTGTAAACTCATACTACATACTGAGGTTTCTTGTGCGAGCTGTGGAGTATTGTTCTCTCCACTTAAATGTGCGAGCAAGAATTTTTTTGTGCTGTTTTTATGTAATTTGGGCAAAAACTCGGCGCAGGCTCTGTTTGATAAATGCCCTATATCCGACAGTATTCTCTTTTTAAGCATAAAGGGGTATTTCCCTACCTTTAGCATATTTTCATCGTGGTTTGACTCTATGACGGCAAGGTGACTTCCATACATGTTCTCTTCAATTTCAGGGGTAATTGTGCCGAAGTCGGTTGCAAAGCATAAGTACTTTCCATCGTCTGATTTAATCTTAAATCCTATGCTCTCGTTACAGTCGTGCAAGGTCCTAAAGTGCCTTATATTCATGTCGGCAATCTGCAAATCTTGCTCTATTTCATGTATTTTAAATGTTCCGTTTGCAATATTTGCGCTTTCAAGGGCCAGTATTGTCCCCCTAGATGCAAAAACAGGTATCTGGTACTTGCTTGCAAACACCCTAAGTCCGCTCACATGGTCGCTGTGCTCATGTGTAATTAATATTCCCTTTACAGCAAGTGGGTCTATTTGGCAATTTAAAAGTGCAAGGCCTAACTGCTTTGCAGATTTTCCTGCATCTATAAGTATGCCCTGCTCCTGTCTTCCAAGAAAATAGCTGTTTCCACTGCTTCCGCTAAATAGCGGATATATTTTTGCCATAACTAATTATACTCATTTCTAAATAAAAATTAAAATAGGCGACCTATAATCGGTCGCCTGCTTTTTACACTATATCGGCAACACTGTAGTCAGGCTTACTCTGACAGTAAATGTCCGCACCCAAACCTACAAATTTTTCGACTACATCTTCATAGCCTCTTTGTATATGCCTAATATCTTCAACTTTTGTTTCGCCGTCGGCAATAAGACCTGCAATAATCATCGCAACGCCTGCCCTGAGGTCTGTCGCCTTTACAGGTGAGCCTTTTAGCTGTTTAATTCCTTCAATAATCGCAAGTCTACCGTTAACAGTTACTTGAGCGCCCATTCTCTTAAGCTCTTCAATATATCTGTAACGATTTTCCCAAACGCTCTCGTTTAGTATGCTCGTTCCGTTTGCTATGCTTAAAAGCACGGCAATTTGAGGTTGCATGTCTGTCGGAAAGCCCGGATGCGGTAAAGTTTTTACATTGCACTTCTTAAGTGGTCCTGTCCTTTGAACCCTTACGGCGTCATCATACTCTGTTATGATTGCCCCAATTTCTATAAGCTTTGCCGAAATTGACTCAAGGTGCTTAGGTGTTACATTTTTTATAAGCACGTTTCCACCCGTAGCGGCGGCGGCTACCATGTAAGTTCCCGCTTCAATTTGGTCGGGAATAATTGCGTACGACACGCCTTTTAAGGTTTTAACGCCTCTGATTTTTATTATATCGGTGCCTGCACCGCTTATGTTTGCGCCCATCATGTTTAAGAAGTTTGCAATATCAACCACATGAGGTTCTCTTGCGGCATTTTCTATAACTGTCAAGCCCTCGGCCTTTACAGATGCCAAAATTATATTCATGGTTGCGCCTACAGACACAACGTCCATAAATATATTCGCACCCTTTAGTTTTTGCGCCTTAACTTCTATCATGCCGTTTCCGCTTATATCGCAGCTACAACCTAGAGCCTCAAATCCTTTAAGATGTTGGTCTATAGGACGAACTCCGAAATCGCAACCGCCAGGCAGTGACACTTTTGCACTGCTATATCTTCCAAGTAATGCTCCTATAAAATAATACGAGCCTCTTATATGCCCTGAAATTTCATAAGGAACAACATTGGTGTCTATTCCTCTAGGGTCTATGTCTATGGTATTTTTATCAACATACTTTACAGTAGCTCCCATTTCTGAAAGAATTCTGCAAGTAACTTTTACATCTGATATATTTGGAATATTTTCAAGCCTGCATGGCCCGTCTGATAAAATAACTGCCGGTAAAATGGCAACCGCTGCATTTTTAGCTCCGCTAATGTTGACTTCTCCCTTTAATACAGCTCCGCCTTTAACGATAAATTTATCCAAAACTTCACTTCCTAACTTTTAAACCACTTAATATATTTAAAACATTATAATCTTATTATTATTATTAACGTACTATATAATAATACACAATGATAAAATTGTCAATACAAAAATAGTACAAAAAAATATTATGTAAATTATTAATCCTGTTAATCCTGCTTGGCTTTAGAGAAAGAAATTGGCTTTTCTGTGCCATTTTTAAGCCTTATTATGTTTTGTTTATGTTTAACAATTATGACAACCGATATTAATGCCGAAATTATCGTAATCGATAGCACATAATAAATAGAAACGCCGTTTTGTACGCCTAGCGGACTGCTTTCACAGTCAAAAAAGAAGGTGATTAAAAATGTTAATATAGGATATAGTCCTATAGAGGTGATGGAAGCAAGAGAAACTATTTTCTTTAAAAACATCATAATCAAGAAAACAGAGAAGGCAATTACAAATACTCGCCAGTCCACAAGGGCTATAAGCGCAGCACTTGTAACTATTCCTTTTCCGCCTTTAAACTTATAATAAATTGGATACATATGCCCTATCATGCAAAAAAGTCCTGCCGCATAGGCGCCAAACTGTGAAATTTCAGGCATAAGACCCGCCTGCTCTACAACATAGCCTATGATTATTCTACCCAGAATTACGGATAATGCACATTTTAAAAAATCAAAAATAAATGTAAGTGCCGAGGCGGTTTTTCCCACTGTTCTTAAAACATTAGTCGCTCCCGCATTTCCGCTTCCATGGTCTCTAATATCGCCCATTTTATAGAGTTTTGTGATAATAATTGACGAGCTTATGCTTCCTAAAAGATAAGATATTAAAAGCACTGCCGCACCCGCAAGCACCCACGTTAAAATTTCATTCGAAAAAAGCAAATTGACAACCCCTTTTTAAAAATCATTCTTTTCAGAGCGCTCTCTGATTATTAAATTCACCGGTGTTCCCTCAAGTCCAAAGACGTCTCTTATTCTATTTATAAGGTATCTTTGATACGAAAAGTGGAATAAATCTTTTGAATTGACAAAGCAGACGAAGGTAGGCGGCTTTGTGGAGGCTTGGGTCATGTAGTAAATTTTGAGCCTCTTGCCCTTGTCCGTTGGAGGTTGAACCCTCGCTGTAGCCTGTGCTAAAATATCGTTTAACACGCCTGTTGTAATGCGCATTGCATTGTTGTTTGCAACCACCTTGATAAGTTCAAACAGTTTATCAAGCCTTTGCCCTGTTTGAGCCGAAATGAATATAATAGGTGCATAAGACATAAATCCAAAATCATGCTCTAGTCCTTTTTTATACTCCTGCATGGTTTTTTCGTCTTTTTCAATTGCATCCCATTTATTTACGGCAATTATACAACCCTTACCGGCTTCATGTGCAATTCCTGCAACTTTTGAGTCCTGCTCTGTAAAGCCTTCTTGGGCGTCTATCATAATAACACAAACATCGGCCCTTTCGACCGCCATTTGCGCCCTTATATTTGAGTATCTCTCAATATTATCATCAACCTTGCTTTTTCTTCTAAGGCCTGCGGTGTCTATGAATGTAAATTCGCCATGCTTATTTTCAATTAACATGTCGACCGCATCTCTTGTAGTTCCTGCAATGTTTGAGACTATACATCTGTTTTCGCCCGACACTTTATTTACAAGCGAAGACTTTCCAACATTCGGTTTACCTATAATTGCAACCTTGATGTTTTCATTGTCCTCATCTTCTTCTATTTCTTTTGGGAAATAGCTTATAACTTCATCGAGCAAGTCTCCCGTGCCGTGTCCATGAACCGACGACACCGCATAGGGCTCTCCCAGTGCGAGATTATAAAACTCATAGTACTCCGGAGGTGGGTCACCTACCCTGTCGCATTTGTTTACAACTAAAATTACCGGCACCTTGCTTCTTACAAGCATTGAGGCAATTTCTTCATCGGTAGACACCATTCCCGTCCTTACATCAGTCACAAAAAGTATTACATCGGCAGAATCTATCGCAAGTTGCGCCTGCACCCTCATTTGTGACAAAATTACATCCTTAGACAAAGGCTCTATTCCGCCCGTGTCAATTAGGGTAAACTTATTATTTAGCCATTCGCAGTCTGCAAAAATTCTATCTCTCGTAACACCCGGAGTGTCCTCTACTATAGAAATTCTTTGCCCTACTAGCTTATTAAACAGCGTCGATTTGCCGACATTTGGTCGACCAACTACCGCAACTATAGGTTTTGACATAATTTCACATCCTTTATTTATTAAGTACGGCCCTTAGCAAATCCTCGCCCAGTGGCCCTATTTTTCTAATTTTTATATTAAGCTTTTCCGACAGCTCTTCTAAACTCATGCCGTCTAAAAAAACATCTTCATCAGACTTTAACATCACATCGGGAATTAACAACTCGTCATACAGTTTAACATTTTTTAAAGCATTATATATGTCAATTCCTGTCAGCAGTCCGGTAACATCTACACAACCGCCAAAAAACTCATTTTTTATCCCATGAAGTTCTATACTTAAATTGTCACATTTTTCACGCACTTTGTCAAGAAGCTTATCAATAAATTTGTAAGCCGCCATTCCCGTAACACTGCTTATTTTTCGTGTTTCTTTATAGTTTTTAAAAAAACCATCTTCTTCGCACTCTTGCAGTGCGTACAAAAATTCTTCTTCCAAGTTTCTCATCATGCCCACACCGTTTTCTATTTGGGCAAAATCTTCATAAAAATCATAATTTGGAAGCTCTCTTTTTGCTATAAGATAAAATTCATCAGACGGATAAACCGACCTTTGTCCACATGTATCTTTAATTTCATCTCCAAAGCCTTCAATAATGTCTATAACCTCTCCCGCTTCTTCTTTTGTAAAAGCGCGCAGATTATAAAGGCCTTCTCTGTATTTTGTAAGCCCCACAGGGACACAGGCAAGACTTTGCATGCTATCGCCTAGTTTAAAAAGCTCTTCTAAGGTAAATTTTAATTCTTCTCCATCATTAAGTGTTGGACATAGCACCAACTGGCAATTAAGCTTTATCCCTGCGTCTGAGAGCATTTTTATGTATTTTATGCTGTCGCCTGCAAACTTATTTTGCATCATCTCACACCGAAGTTTAGGGTTCATTGTATGCACAGAAATATTTATAGGACTTATTTTCATCTTAATTATTCTGTCAATTTCCTTTTGTCCTATGTTTGTAAGCGTTATATAATTTCCAAAAAGAAACGATAATCTGTCGTCGTCATCTTTAAAATAAAGGCTCTCCCTCATTCCTTTAGGAAGCTGGTCTATAAAACAAAACACGCATTTATTTTTGCAAGAGCGCTTTTCGTCCATTAAATAACTTTTAAACTCAAGCCCTAGCGAGGCGTAAACGGATTTTTTCACCTTTACTTCATATGTCTTTTTATAAGGGTTTGAAAGTTTTAAGGATAGCAGGGTGTCGGTTTCAAAAAATCTAAAATCCAGTATATCGTTTATCTCATTTTCATTAATGCTAATAAGGGTATCACCGTCTGAAATACCCAATTTTTTCGCTATACTATTTTCTGAAACTTTAGCAATCTTGACCATGTCAATTTATCTCCTTAAAACAAAATAGAGAAGAGGAAACCCCTTCTCTATCCGGCTAAACAAAATTATGCTTCTTTGCTTACAACTTGTCTTCCATTGTAATAACCACAAGCGCCACATACTCTATGAGGTGTCTTGTAATCTCCACATTGTGAGCATTTCATAAGGGCAGGCGCGCTAATTTTCCAAACATTGGAACGTCTTTTGTTTTGTCTTGCGCTGGATACTTTCGCCTTTGGTACAGCCATGGCTTAGCACCTCCTCTTTCTATTATAATTCATTGTATCAGGCTTTTAAGAACCTCTAAACGAGGGTCGGTCTGATTTTTGTTGCAATTACAGCTTTCGCTGTTAAGATTTGCTCCACAAGTAGAGCAAAGTCCTTTACAATCTTCTTTACAGATATATTTAGTCGGCAATTCAAGTATGATGTCAGAATATAAAAGTTCATCTAAATTCATATCTTTTTCATCTACCTGAATGTACGTAAGATCGTCGTCTTCGTTTAAATCTAAAACCAAGGTGTGAGATACTCTAGTTTTACATTTTTGCAAAGTGTCTTCCATACATCTGTTGCACGGCATACTAAAATCATATGAAAGCTCTATTTCCAGCAAAGCTGAGCTATGCCCTGATGTAAGCTTTCCTTTAGCGAAAATCGGTGAGACAAAAGGATAATATCCATCAATCTCTACTTCTTTCAAACTAAAGCTGTAGTCTATATTAAGCGGCGCCTCGGCACCAGAAATATATTTTTTAAAATTAATAAACATAAGTTTACCTCATACCGTACTGAAATATTATAATGATTTTCTCTTAATTTGTCAAGTTAAATATTTCTCATTTTACTACAAAATAAAATTTATTACCTTATAATTCCAAATGCGTAAAAAAATGAGCTTTACCGCCCATTTTTTTACACTTATTAAAGCTTGATATTATTTAAGAATTTTGTCTGCAATAGATGCAGGTATCTCAGTTTCATCTGCTGAAACCGATAATACTATTTTAATATTTGCAGTGTTTTCAAGCGCTTCAACTTTTAACACGAAAGACTCAAGAGCCTCCATGTCACTTCCTATAACTTTTAAAGTTGAGTCTAAAAGGATGTCTGTGATATCATAGTTTTCTGCACAAATTCCGCTTATAAATCCATATAGAGCATCAGCGCCCTTTATTTTATAAGCATCAAGGTCGATAAGCCTTGCCTCATGAGATATATCATATGTAAGTTTTAAGCCTTTCTCGATTACAACCACATTGCCCTTTGAAGTTTCTAGTGCTGTATTTGCGCATGAAATAAGTCTTTTTGTTTTGCCTGATCCTTTTTTACCAACAAGTAAATTAATCATTATTTGTTCCTCCTGTATATTTAATTTCCGTGCACGCACGGTTTTTGCTAAAATTATTTTGAAAGTCTAGCCTCAAGCACAGCTTTCTCGTCCTCATAGCCCGGTTTGCCTAAAAGAGCAAACATGTTTTTCTTGTAACTTTCAACTCCGGGTTGGTCAAATGGATTTACTCCAAGCATATATCCTGATATCGCACAAGCTTTTTCAAAGAAATATACAAGTTGTCCGTAAGTTTCCTCTGAAAAGTCTTTTGCCTTAATGACGATGTTTGGAACTCCTCCGTCGTTATGTGCTAAAAGAGTGCCTTCAAATGCTTTTTCATTTACATATGCCATTGTTTTGCCTTCAAGGAAATTTAGTCCGTCCACGTCTGTGGGGTCATTGCCTATTACAATTTCATGCTTTGGTGTTTCAAATAGCATTACAGTCTCAAATATAAAACGTCTGCCGTCTTGAATGTATTGACCCATGGAGTGTAAATCTGTCGAGAATACAACCGATGCAGGGAATAAACCTTTTTGGTCCTTGCCCTCACTCTCGCCGTAAAGTTGTTTCCACCATTCATTCATCATTGTGTAGCATGGCTCATAACTTACCATAAGCTCTGTAGTCTTGCCTTTATTGTATAGTATGTTTCTTATTGCCGCATATTTATAGCAGTCGTTTTCGTTTAAGCAAGGATTACTATAAAGCTCTTGGCCCTTCTTAGCACCTGCCATAATTTTGTCGATATCCGCACCGCTTACAGCTATTGGTAAAAGTCCTACGGCTGTCAAAACAGAAAATCTTCCGCCTACATCGTCGGGCACTACAAAGCTTTCATAACCTTCTTTATCGGCCAGCTGTTTAAGCGTGCCTCTTGCCTTGTCTGTAGTGCAGTAAATTCTATTTTTAGCTTCCTCTTTACCGTACTTTTTCTCTAAAATTTCACGGAAAACTCTAAAAGCTATTGCAGGCTCTGTAGTTGTTCCTGATTTTGAAATCATGTTAATAGAAATATCTCTGCCTTCACAAAGCGCCACAAGCTCTGCTAGTGCTGAGGAGCTTATGCTGTTTCCTGTGTAGTAAATGTCAGGTGTGTCTTTTTTCATTGCATTGTAGTTTTCTGATTTTAAGAAATCCACCGCAGCCCTTGCACCTAAGTAAGAGCCGCCTATGCCTATTACTATAAACACTTCTGAATTTTCTTTAATTCTTTTTGCGGCCGCCTTAATTCTTGCAAATTCTTCTTTGTCATAATCTGTTGGAAGTGTTGTCCAACCTAAAAAATCATTGCCGGGGCCTTTTTTTGAATTTAATAGCTCATGAGCATTTCTGACTTGCGTCGCAATAGAGCTGTATTCATCTTCTCTGATAAAGCTTTTCAAATAGCTACTTTCTAATTTTAATGACATAATATACCATCCTTTTGTTGCATTTAAAATTGAATAAATTACTTTATGTTCCTATTTTACAATAAAGTTTTAAAATTTGCAAGTGGAATAATATAATTTACTTTTAGTTAATATGTATATTGATTAAAAATGTACAAACCCTTTTTATCCAGACCGTAAGACAATGCAGTGAGAGGACCGCAACAAAACGTCGCAGTCCTCTCATTATACTAAAATTCAGATTTTGAAACCGGTGGATTTTTAAACCTTTTTCCTCTATATGGCATTCCAAATTCCGTGATATCACGAAGCTCACTATACGAAAACAGCATGAAAGTTGGAACTTGTAAAAATGCAGCCGTCATTATGATTTGAAGGTCTATCGGAATACAAGTAGAATAATTTACATTTAAAAAATATAATACCAAATTAGATATGCAGTATGCAAAACCTATACAAATGGCAACGGATGAAAATATTTTCACTTTATTTTGGCAGGCCCTGCCCTTAACTATGTCTGACACATATGCCGCCTTGTTTATTTGGAACAATAAAATCGAGCAAGCACTGAGCAGAATATAGGCGTTCTCAACAGGGAAAATCGACACCGAATATTTAATAAAAATAAACGAAACAAACATTAATCCCCATAAGGATGGAATTAGCTCAAGCAGTTGATATTTAGTAAAAACATTGTCTTTGCCTAAAAAATACATTATGGCACAAAACACGCTGTAAAGCGCAAAAACTGCCGTTGCAATCACAAAGGGAACTCTCAAATCGGGTAAATCATTCACAACGACAGAGCTGTTTAAGCAGTCTGCCACATAGGAATTATACATAAGCCACGAACCCGCTCCAAGGCTTACTGCGCTTATAAAATAAGATATGGCAAGCGGAATATTCTTGCCCTGTTTATATGCCGAAATTTGTATTTTTTGCCTTACTGCAACAACCGTTCTAACTATCAAAACCACTACGCATAGGAGTAATCCTATCAGGGATAAAAACTCAAAATTTGTAAAAAAACCGACATTTCTGTCGAAAAAAAACAAGAAATCAGCCACTCTAAGCCCTGCAACAAGGACTGCGGCTATGCAGGCAGTAACGCCCGCTGTACGTATATTCATGGGAAAATCCCTCTCTTTATATAGTAAAAATTTATACTGTAACACAAGATAAATTGTAAAAATTTAAATAATCAAATTAAATATGTTCTAATGATAACACAAAAAGCAATTTAAATAAATAGGAAATTCTCAATTTAGTCGAAAAAAAATCTGTGATAATAAAGCTTTTTTTAGTAAAAATCACAAAAAATTTAAATTAGAAAAGCGTGTGATTTTATTGACTGCTACATCGTTTTGGAGTATTATAAAATTAAAAGTAAAGAGATAGGAAAATTTTATTATGAAAAAGGGATTAAAGCTTGAAAAAGTCAGTAGATTTTTGAGTACTTATACTACAAGCATCAGTTTTTTCGTGCAAACCATAGTAAGCCTTGCAGTCGGAATACTGCTACTTATCAACGGCAATTTTGTGATAAATCAAGTAAGCAATGTGCTTGCCTTGTACTTTGCCTTTATTTCGGTGCTACTTATTGTCGAATTTTTTAATGCTAAGGCAAAAAAAGATAGGGTCGACAAGGTAGTTCGGCTTGTAATTTTTATTTTTCTGATTATCATTTTAGGCATGGACTTTAACATTACCGGTCTAATTTTCCAAATTATAATGATTTTTTGGGTATCTGTGCTTGCGATAAGCAAATTTGTGAGTTTTTTACTATACAGAAAAGAAAAAACCTCCGCCCCTATACGATATTTGTTATCCACCGCAATCAACCTGTTTTTCGCCTTTTACTTCGGATTTAACAGCTCGGCAATAATAACTTTGTCGGCACTTTACTTGATTATTTCTTCGCTTGCTACATTTTTAGACGGGCTTTCCTCGGCCATTCCGGACCCTAAGAAAAATCGCCTAAAAAGCAAGATAAGACTAGCTCCACCAACGCTCATAGCGGCGTTTATTCCCCTAAGATTACTAAACGATGTCAACGAATTTTTCAAAGCGAAAACCATCGACGATGAGCAGCTTTCGGTAAAAAGAGGCGATGCAAAACCCAATGTCGAGGTCTTTGTCCATGTGGCAGATAGGATTTCAGGAATTAGCGGGCATGTTGATTTAGCAATCAATGACACGGTGTACTGCTATGGAATTTACGACACCGACAGCCTAAAATTTGGCGGAACCATGGGACATGGAGTCTTGTACACCGTCGAGGGCAAGGACAAATACATAGATTTTTGCAAGTCAAAAAACGACGAAATGCTCGTGGGTTTTGGACTAGTACTAAGCGAAGAAGAAATCAAAAAAATGCAAGAAAAATTTTCAAAAATTATGGAGCGCACCTATAAATGGGAAAGCAAATACGAAAGGGCGAAAACTTCCGAGGAAAAAGAAAAAACAGACGACTATGCAAGTCATCTGTATAAGCATACGAAGGCAAAATTTTACAAATTTAAGAAAGGTTCATATAAATATTACTGGGTTTTGGGAACTAACTGCGTGAAATTTGCAGACGAGCTCTTGCGCGCAAGCGGTATGAACACCATTGTTTCAGGTATTGTCGCCCCCGGTACGTATTATTATTTTTTAAACAACGAGTTTGTAAACGGCAACCCTATAGTAGTTTCACGTAACGTTTATATTAAAAAAGAAAATTTAAAATTGAAAATCCAGCCCTAAAAATCGAATTTATCGGCAAAATATTAAAAGTTTTACTAAATTTTTTTCAAAAAATTTCGGGTACTTAGGGCTGAGCCCTAAGGCGTTTTCCGCAGAAAACGAAATCTTTTGCCTTAGAAGAGCATTTTTGAAGGTGAATTTTGCCCTAAAAGGGCAAAAGAGGAAAGTTTTTGCGATAGAAAAAATTTCCTTAGACCTACCCATTTGAAAAACTTTTTTCCTAACAGAAGTTTTTCGACAGTCTAAAATCTCAGCCAAAACGGCTGAGATTTTTTATATCATTTAATTTATCTTTCATTTATCCCCAAATAAGGTTTTGGGTTTGGTAGTGCTCTGTAGGCAGGCCTTATAATTCTTCCGCCTGTTAGCATCTCTTCAATTCTATGTGCGCACCAACCGGCTGTTCTTGCTACGGCAAAAAGCGGAGTAAACAAGTCTTGAGGTATGCCAAGCATTCTGTATACAAGTCCTGAGTAGAAATCTACGTTTGCAGATATTACTTTGTCGCTTTTCTTTGCCCTTAAAAACGCCTCAGGCGCCATTGCTTCAATTCTTTCAAACAGTGCAAATTCTGCCTCGAATCCTTTTTGCTTTGCAAGCTCCCTTGCCTTTGTTTTGAGTATTATTGCCCTAGGGTCAGAAATCGTGTAAACCGCATGTCCCACACCGTATATAAGTCCGCTCTTGTCTCCGACTTCTTTGTTGATTATTCTTTCAAGATATGCTTCTATCTCGTCGTCATTTTCCCAGTCTTTGACATTCTCTTTTATGTCCTCCATCATGCTGTGCACTTTGTAGTTTGCACCTCCGTGACGCAGGCCTTTTAACGAGCCTATTGCCGCTGAAATTGTCGAATATATGTCTGTTTCTGAAGAAGATAGCACCCTTGATGTGAAGGTTGAGTTGTTACCGCCGCCGTGCTCTGCATGAAGAGTTAGACATAAATCTAAAAGTCTTGCCTCTTCCTCGCTAAAACCTCTGTCTTCACGCACAGAATTAAGTATTGCCTGTGCTGTAGAGTGATCTTTTTCAAGCGGATGTAAAAACATGGTTTGTTTGTGAAAATGCCTTCTCTTAACTTGATATGCGTGAGTCATTATTGAAGGAATTTTTGCTATTAGAGAAATACTTTGAATCATATTGTTTTCTATAGACAAATCCTCTGCCTTTTCATCATAAGAATATAGTGTTAAAACGCCTCTGGCAATTTTATTCATTAAATCTTTAGATGGATTTTTCATAATAACGTCTTCTACAAAATAAGACGGCAACTCCCTGTTTTCCCTTAATAAATCGCTAATTTGATTATACTGTGTTTCGTTTGGCAAAAATCCGAAAAGCAAAAGCCATACGGTTTCTTCGAAAGAATATCTCTTTTCTTTTGTACAACCCTCTATGATATCGATAATATTAATCCCTCTGTATGTAAGTCTTCCCTCTTTTGCCACTCTTTCTCCGTCTTCAATCGCATAGCCATGAACATTACAAATTCTTGTAAGTCCTGCCATAACACCTGCGCCGCTTTCGTGCCTTAAACCTCTTTTTACTTCGTATTTAATATACTCTTCTTTTGAAATTTTGTTGTTTAAAGCATATTGCTCACAAAGGTTCTCAATAACCTTTTGATCTTCGTTTTTAAATGTAGCCTGATTCATAATAAAAACCCTTCCTTTCTCATATAATATATTGTTAATAATATATTAGCTTAAAAGGAAATTAAAGTCAAGCATTTTGCAATAATTTAATGCTAAACTTTCATTTTTTGAGTATTTTTTGTCAAAAAAGGGCGTTTTAAGCTCAAATTATGAAATTTTTGTTAAGCACTCTTTCTTTTATGGGCTAAAAATAAAAATCAAAGGAGTAGAAATATGAAAGTAAAAATAACCAAGTTTTTATTGATGTATCTGGTCATCGCCTATGTAGTACTCACCTTAATTCCAATGTCATTTGCACTGTCTGTACAAAACAAAATTAATGAGGAAGAGGCAATAAAAAATGCAGACGAGCCTAAATTTATTGAAACCGCCGCTAAAATCGACTTAGACTACGACACTCAAAACTTTAGGCTTTTTGATGAGGCAAGTGAGACCATCGAAACGGTAAGCAGCGAAGAATTTTTATTTTGTACCGTAATGTGCGAGATGTCGCCCGATGCGCCCGAAGAGGCATTAAAGGCACAGATGGTGGCGGCAAACACTTATTACAGTCTTTTAAGAGAAGAAAATGCCGAAAATGATTATGACATCGTCTGGAATTCGTCTTTGCCCTCAATTTATAAACCTAAGGAAGAAATATTAAATTCATGGGGTGATAAGGCGGCAGAGTATGAAGAAAAAGTAAATGTCATATACGACACCGTCAAGGACGAAAATGTCATATACGACAACAGTCTCGCCTGCACTTCATATTTTGCGGTATCAAACGGCAAAACGGAGGACGCAAAAGACGTATGGGGCGGTGAAGATTACCCGTATTTAGTGAGTGTTGCAAGCCCTTATGACGTTTTGTCGACAAATTTTACGTCACAGGTCTTACTAACAGCGGATGAAATAAAGGAAATTATGACAAGCACCTGGCCTGAGGGCAAATATGATTTTTCTCTTGATTATAAAGACTGGTTTAGCGACGTCGTTTACACTTTAGGCGGAGGAATAAAGACTATAAAAATTTGCGGTTTTACAATTACAGGCGACGAGGCACGCAGGGCATTTGAGCTTAGGAGTTCATCGTTTGAAGTAGTTTCTTCTGAAAGTGGATTTACCTTTATGGTAAAAGGCTACGGCCACGGTGTTGGAATGAGCCAAACCGGTGCGATGTATATGGCGCATGAGGGCGCAACTTATTTAGAGATCCTAAACTGGTATTACCCCGGCACGACGGTAGCCGAGTTCATATAATCCGAACCACGCCTAAAAACGCCCAAATTGCACCTCTAACTTTGTTATCCTCTTTGCAATACGCTAGTATTACTTCATCGTCTGCCTTGCTATAGGCACAATTTGGGCGTTTTTAGGTCTAAGGATTTTCTGGCAAACGGGTTCGGATTATATGAGCTCGGCTAGCCTGACAAATCATAAAGAGCTTAGCTCAACAATATGACAAATCCCCGGTATACTCTCGCCCTGTTGCGACGAGGTCGGCGACATCAGTGCACCGGTTGCGCAAAATAGAATTTTACTAAAATTCCCTTTTTCAAACTCTCTTAAAATATATCCACACAAAATTGCCGCACTGCAACCGCACCCAGAGCTTCCCGAGTGCACGTCTTGCTTTTTAATATCATACATTAAAACCCCACAGTCCTTATGATTTTCACTTATGTCAATGTCGTTACTTTTCAAGATGTCAAGCAAAAGCTCACTGCCAATAAGGCCTAAATCCCCTGTAAAAATCGCATCATAGTCATCAGGTTTTGTGTTTGTGTCGGATAAAAAATGATAAATGCTTGTGGCGGCGGCAGGCGCCATTGCAGCACCCATGTTAGCGCTATCGGTAATTCCAAGGTCGATGATTTTCCCGACATGAAGCTTAGTTAGTTTAACCCGTCCTTCTTTACCGACTATCACAGCGCCTGCACCGGTCGCCGTCCACTGGGCGGTCGGTGCGCGTTGTCCGCCATATTCTAAGGGCAATCTAAACTGTCTTTCGGCAGTGCAAAAATGTGAAGATGTGACGGCAATGCTGTTGTTTGCGGCGCCGCAGTCCACCATTATGCAGGACAAGAGCAAGGTTTGTGCCATGGTGGAGCAGGCTCCAAACTGGCCTAAAAAAGGAATTTCAAAACTCCTCATTCCAAAAATTGAGGAGATGCACTGATTTAGCAAATCCCCTGCAAACACCATGTCTATCTCTTTTGCATCAAGCGAGGCCTTGCGCAGTGCGATGTGCACCGCCTCGGTCTGCAGTTTAGCCTCTGCCTGCTCAAAACTCTTCATTCCAATATAGGCATCACTAATACTTTGGTCGAAATATTTTCCCAGTGGACCCTGTGCCTCTTTTTTTCCGACTATGGAGGCATAGGACACAATGGCGGGCGGACATTCGGGAATTAGCGTGTAATCACCTAGTTTTTTCACAGTATTTCACCTCCAAAGAGCTTAATAAAATATAGAATAATTCCATATAAAACAGAGGCCGACACTCCAAAAACTATTACAGGGCCTGATACAAAAAACATCTTTACCGAAAGCCCTGCGACTATGCCCTCTCTTTTAAATTCCATAGCAGGCGCCACCATGGAGTTTGCAAAACCCGTAATGGGCACAAGGGTGCCTGCCCCTGCCCTTTTTGCAATTTTGTCGTATATGCCAAAACTTGTAAGTATTGCAGAAAGAAAAATTAAAGTGACAGACACAAAAGTTCTTGCACTTTTTTCACTAAACCCAAAATAAGAATACATGTAAAAAAAAGCTTGACCTAATGTGCAAATGGCTCCGCCAAACACAAAGGCATTTATACAGTTTTTAAGGACAGGGGAGTTCGAAGATGCCCTTTTTGCAAGCTTTAAATACTGACTTTTCGTATACATTTTCATAAATTATACCACCGCTTAAAATTGATTTCATTTGATATATTTTGTGAAAATTTTCACTTATTATGCAAAATTTATTTTAAGCTTTAAAGTATTGACACAGGACATGCTTAGGGTTATAATTTAAATATAAATATAACGTGGGGTGAAAGTCATGAAAATTTTGGAATCTTCTGAAAATTATTTAGAGGCAATACTCGTAATTCAAAATAGAAAAGGCTCTGTGAGGGCCGTCGATATAGCAAACGAGCTTAGCGTTACAAAGGCAAGCGTAAGCGTTGCTATGAAACATCTTAAAGAAAACGGATATATTGAAGTTAACAGTGACAACAACATAAAGTTGCTTGAAAGCGGAAAGCTCATAGCAGAGGAGATGTATGAGCGACATGTTTTTTTGACAAACGCACTTGTTAAAATGGGCGTTTCAGAAGGCGTTGCCGAAATTGATGCCTGTAAAATAGAGCATGTGCTAAGCCGTGAAACATTTATCGCACTTAAAAATTATTTTAAAGATAAAGATTAATCATAAAAAATATAAACCCTCAAAAAGCCAGATGACTTTTTGAGGGTTTTATTTTAATTATTCGCCTATGCCGACTGCTAATCCAAGCTCTATCCACTTGTTTACGTCGCCATTGCCAGCCCATGTCGCAAGCACAACTTCACCTGTTGTTGTGCTAATGTGAAAGCCCAGTGCCGCCTCTTTTGCAAGATTTGATTTAGGATAACCTAAAAAAGATGCGTATCCCGTGCCTAAATTTCCGTAATCACTTGCAGGGTTTGCCGTTTCTCCAAGCATGCTAATCAATGCCTCGGCATAAGCTTTTAGCGCATCCTCATCTGTAAGTTTAGTTAACTCTCCTTCTTTTGAAAATGTAGAGCTCCGCATTGGAGTGCGAACAAGAACCAAGCCCTCGTAATCATTTTTTTCGGCGTCGGCTCCTGCTGTCCACAAAACTTCAACATAATATCCGGGAGGTATTGACTCCGACGATGAAATCGCCGCAATTGTCGATGCGTCCACAATGGTATTTGCTACCGCTAAATCAGAAGTTTGTCTTGACTCTTCAATAAATTTTACGTACTGAGGCAAAAGAACCGCCGATAAAACTGCAATTATTGCAATTACTATTATTAGTTCAACCATAGTAAAGCCTTTATTGTTTTTTAAACTCTTTTCCACAATGTATTCTCCTTGTCTCACTTTGAATGAATTGAGAGTTGTGGGAATGGTATTTCTATGCTGTTTTCATCAAAACACTTCTTGACTGTTTCTTGCATATCAAAATATACACTCCAGTAATTATCGCACAACGTCCACACTTGTACAACTATTTCTACACTGCTGTCGTTTAACTTTCCAACAGCCACTACATACTCGGGCTCTTTTAAAATGAGCTCGTTTTTTGTTATGATGCCTCTTACAATCTCTTTTGCCTTATCTATATTAGATGAATAGGCAATGGAGTATGACAAGTCTATTCTTCTGTATTTTTGCGAGCTGTAATTTACGACTATGTCCGAAATCATTTTAGAATTTGGAACAATAATTTCTTTATTATCGGGAGTTACAAGTTTTGTGTTTAAAACGTCGATGGTCTTAACCGTGCCTGTAAAGTCACCAATAAATAAAAAATCACCTGCTACAAATGGCTTTGAAAAAATTACCTGTATTCCGCTTACAAAATTCCCAAGACTTCCTTGAAGCGCAAAACTTGCGGTAAGTCCCACAGCACCGAGTGTGGTTATCATGCTGTTTATTTCTATAAGTTGTCCGAGCGCCGAAAAAATTACCACTATCATAAACACGACTCTTAAAACCGAGGCGATAAAGCTTACGGCAGTTTTATCGAGTTTATCCGTTTTAAGCAGTGATTTTTTTATTTGATTTACAATAAATTTGCTAAGCCAAAAACCTATTACGAGTATGGCAAGTGCCACGGCAAATTTAAGCCCCGAGGCTATAAGCCAGTTTACTAAATTGTCAAAAAATACTTGAGCCGTATCCATTTTACTCTCCATTTCCGCCGTCTCAACGGCATTAAAATTAACTTAATTTAATAAAATAATAATAACATAATTTTACAAATTTGCAATACTTTTTAATTTTGTTTTGCATTTTTAAAAATTTGTGGTAAAATGTAAATATATAGCATCGAAAGGACGGATATTTATGAGTGATGTCGAAAATACAGGCACAAAAGTTTCAAATAATTTCATGAACAACAACACATATTATGTGTGTTTATCAGACTTAGAGTCTGTTCAAAATTTTCGTGGAGAGCTTAGCACGCTTCGGAAAAACTTTTACGAATCACAGCAAAAGCCCGCAAAACTTAATGTTTTGGGCGAGTACATGGGATTTAAAAGTAAAACCAAGGGTCTTATGAAAAAGCGCTCCATTAGATTTAAAAAGATTGTCGACGATATTCATATGGAAGAAGCTTTTAGATTTGGAAAATCATTTGTGGTTTTACGAAGAGATTTAAACAACAATATCTGCGGTAAAATTCATTATGATGAAAATTTAATGTGGATAAAGACTGAGTATTTTGAGTTTGACGATTTGAAAAATGCCGTCGTAATTTTAAAGCCCTCAACAAGGACGAATGCAATCGAAAAATTCATGTATAATAACACCTTAAAGAACTACAGCAGTGAAACGCTTTATCCTGTAGAATATAGTGGCGGAACGGTTGAGCAAAGTTTTTTAGACTCACTACATGGCAAGTCCTACGTGCTAGTTGCAACCGATAAGGGTGATTTTTGTTATTGCAGCGACAGCGAGTCTAAGTTTAGGGTAGATGCGATAGAGAGCATAAATCTTGAAAAAATGACTACTCTTCCAAATTGGGAAGATAAAAACTTTACGGTTTTAGAAAACTCGCAAGACGAAGAGCTTGAAGATTTTGAAAGCAGTGAAGCGCCACAGCTTTTGGAAGAATTTAAAGACGAGCAAATAGAGCAGGCCGAAATTTTACTAGACGAAGAAATTTCAGAAGATGCTAAGGAGCAAGATGAGCCTGCTGTCGAAGAGGACGACAACTTGCAAATTGATGAACATTTCGACAGGGAATATCAGAGTCTAATGCTTGAAGAATCTGTTATTTCAGAGGAAGATTTGACTTTAGAGCTTGAAACTTTTGAGGAAGAGACCGCTTTAAACGAAACAGAATTTAGTGTTATTCCCGACCTACAATCCGATGACATTTCAAATTCAGAATTTTTTGAATTTTCACAAGAAGAAGAAATTAGATACATAAAAAGCGAAGACGAGCCTCCTCAGCTTTTAGACAGCGGAAGAAGCATTACCGAAAATGTACATGTTGTCGAAAAGAGCACGGAGAAAATCATATCTTTAGGAAGCGAAAAATATCTGTACTCGGGAAAATTTAAAAACGGCGAGCGACACGGCCGAGGACGCACCTCGCAAATGAATGGACTTACCACCTTTGACGGCTCTTATAATGAGGGTAAAAAAGACGGTTTTGGCGCATCATATTATCAAAACGGCGACCTTAGTTATGTAGGAAGTTTTAAGGACGATGTCAAAAACGGCACTGGCATTTCTTTTAGAGAAAGCGACAAGGCCATGCACATTACCAATTGGCAAAACGGAAAATCCGGAAAAAATGTAGCATTATTTGACACCAAGGGAGAGCTTAGATATTTTGGTGAAATCAAAGGCGGAAAAAAACAGGGCTTTGGTCTTTCACTTAAACACGAAAATTTATCTGTCTTTGTGGGCGACTACAGCGACGATAAAATATCTTATGGCGCTCTGTTTAATAATGAGGGCAAGCTTATTTATAACGGTCACTGGAAAAACGGCAAAAGGCATGGCTTTGGAACAGAGTTTGATGAAAACGGAGAAGTCATATACTCAGGCCAGTGGAAAGACGACGATTATTTTAGCGGAACACTTTATAAAAAAGTGAATAACTAAGGGTTAAAAATAGCAGCATGAGGGGCGGATATTAAATCCGCCCATACGATTTTTTAAATGAAATATTATCTTAGCATGGACTCCACGCCATTTATAAGTTCGCCTACAGTGTGGACTGCCTTACCTGCCGATTTTTTCATTTTTTTGACATTAGTTTTTCTGTTTTTCATCATCATTGAGCCGACTGCAAGGGCTGTAGCGCCTGTTATCAAACCGACACCGACACCTTTTGCGACTTTTGAAGTTGTTTTTGCCATGAGAGAATACCTCCATAAAATTATTGCGGTTTTAATTAAAAGTAACGTAACCGTCATTGTTATTATCCCCTTTATCAGTACTTTAAAAAAAGAAAGGACTTGAAAATTTTGGCAACACTAAATATTGTAATGGTAGAACCTGAAATTCCACAAAACACAGGAAATGTAGCCAGAACATGCGCTGCAACGGGTGCAAGGCTCCACCTTGTAGGCCCCATGGGCTTTAAAATTGACGATAAAAAATTAAAGCGAGCAGGACTTGACTACTGGTTTATGCTTGACATTAGTTACTATGATAGTTTGGAAGAATTTTTCCTTAAAAACCAAGGGAATTTTTACTATTTTTCTACAAAGGCCAGACATAGGCATACCGACATTAAATATCCCGAGGATGTTTATTTGTTTTTTGGAAAAGAAACAGCGGGGCTCCCCGAGAAACTTTTATTTGATAATCCCGACACCACTGTAAGAATTCCCATGCTAGAAAATGCAAGAAGCCTTAACCTGTCAAACTCTGTCGCAATTGCAACTTATGAGGTTTTAAGACAGCTTGATTACCCAAAACTTCTGTCAAAAGGGGCTTTAAGGGACTATGATTGGGCAGTTTATGACGAAAATTTGTAATTTAATCAAATTTTACTTAAAAATAACTTGAAAAATCTTTTGATTTAGGGTAAAATGAAGCGTGGTAAACTTTGTGTTTATTTTCACAATTATTAAAAATACACGTGTTAAAGGAGTGCAAACTATGAGTTTGAACAAGGTGACTGTCAAGGATTTAGAAGTAAAAGGTAAAAAGGTTTTAGTTCGTTGTGATTTTAACGTGCCACTTAAAGAGGGCGTTATTACTAATGATAACAGAATTATCGGTGCTTTACCGACTATTAAAGAGTTAATCGAAAAAGGTGCAAAAGTTATTTTGTGCTCACACTTAGGAAAACCAAAAAACGGTGCCGAGGAAAAATTCTCTTTAGCTCCCGTTGCAACAAGACTATCCGAGCTTTTAAACAAAGACGTTGTTTTTGCAAATGACGACGAAGTTGTTGGCGAAAATGCAAAAGCAGCCGTAGAAAAAATGAACGAAGGCGACGTAGTTTTACTACAAAACACACGTTTTAGAAAAGAAGAAACAAAAAATTTAGAGCCATTTAGCTCAGAGCTTGCTTCACTTTGTGATGCATATGTAATGGACGCTTTCGGAAGTGCGCACAGGGCTCACTGTTCAACAGCCGGCATTACAAACCATATTAAAGACACTGCAGTAGGTTACCTAATGCAAAAAGAAATTGAATTTTTAGGAAATGCCGTTGAAACTCCTGTTCGTCCTTTCGTTGCTATTTTAGGCGGCGCTAAAGTTGCGGACAAGCTAAATGTTATTTCAAACCTACTTGAAAAATGCGACACGCTAATCATAGGCGGCGGCATGGCTTATACATTTGTAAAAGCAAACGGCGGAAACGTAGGCCACTCTCTTGTTGACATGGAAAAAATTGATTACTGCAAAGAGATGATAGCAAAAGCAAAATCTCTTGGCAAAAATCTTGTGCTACCTATAGACACAGTTACAGCAAAAGATTTCCCAAATCCAATAGATGCCGAAATCGAAACATTTACTTTTAAAGCAGGAACAATGACTGATGATATGATGGGTCTTGACATAGGACCTGACTCACAAAAATTATTTGCAGACGCTGTAAAATCTGCTAAAACAGTCGTATGGAATGGACCTATGGGCGTATTTGAAAACCCAATACTTGCAAAAGGTACTATAGCTGTGGCTGAGGCTCTAGCTCAAACAGATGCTACTACTATCATAGGCGGTGGCGACTCTGCGGCTGCGGTTATCAACTTAGGCTTTGCAGATAAAATGTCTCATATCTCAACAGGCGGCGGTGCGTCTTTAGAATATCTAGAAGGCAAAGTTTTACCTGGTATTGATGTTATAGCAGACAAAAAATAATTAAGCTAGATTTAGGGGTGTAAAGAAACACCCCTATAAAAATATATTTATATAATTGAAAGGAAGTTAAATATTATGAACAAACAACTTAGAAAAGCAGTTATCGCAGGTAACTGGAAAATGAACAAAACAATTGCCGAGACAAAAACTCTACTTAATGAGATTATTCCTCTTGTTAAAGATGCTACTTGTGATGTAGTGGCTTGTGTTCCTTTTATAGACTTACAAACTGCTTTAGAAACAGTTAAGGGAACAAATGTTAAAATCGGCGCGCAAAACTGCCACTGGGCAACAAGCGGTGCTTATACAGCTGAAATTTCAGCAGACATGCTAAAAGACATGGGTGTTGAGTATGTAATCACTGGACACAGCGAAAGAAGAACACTTTTCGGTGACACAGACATCACTGTACGTGACAGAACAAGGGCTGGTCTTGATGCAGGACTTACAGTTATCCTTTGTGTAGGCGAATACCTAGACCAAAGAGAGCAAGGCATCACAGCAGAGCTTTGCGCAATGCAAACAAAAATCGCTTTAGGCGGTGTTTCTAAAGAAGAGCTTAAAAATATCATCATAGCTTACGAGCCTGTATGGGCTATAGGCACAGGTAAAACTGCAACAGCCGATCAAGCCAACGAAGTTTGCGCTGTTATCCGTGATGTTATTAAAGAATTATATGACGAAGACGCAGCAAACGGCATCACAATCCAGTACGGCGGTTCTATGAATGCGGCAAACGCTGCAGAACTACTTTCAAAACCTGATGTAGACGGTGGCCTTATCGGTGGTGCTTCGCTAAAAGCCGAAGACTTTGCCGCTATTATAGATGCCGCTACAAAAGGCTAATAAGGAGAAAGTAAAATGAAAAAACCACTAGTTTTAATGATACTTGACGGCTACGGCATAGCGCCTAAAGAAGGCAATGCCATATTCGCCGCAAACACTCCTAACCTTGATAAAATAATGGAAAACTGTGACAAGACACAAATCGGTGCATCTGGAATGGATGTAGGACTTCCCGACGGCCAAATGGGCAATAGCGAAGTTGGACACACAAACATCGGCGCCGGCAGAATAGTTTACCAAGAGCTTACAAGAATAACAAAATCTATTAAAGACGGCGACTTTTTCCAAAACGCCTCACTTGTAAATGCGATAGACAGCGCTAAAGAAAAAGGCACAGCACTTCACATCATGGGTCTTTTATCAGACGGCGGTGTGCACAGCCATAACACCCATTTATATGGAATTTTAGAGCTCGCAAAGAAAAAAGGCCTTGAAAAAGTTTATGTCCACGCGTTTTTAGACGGCCGTGACGTGCCTCCTTCAAGCGGTAAAGATTTCGTTTCTGAGCTTGCAGCAAAATGCGAGGAAATAGGTGTGGGCAAAATTGCAACTGTCATGGGTAGATACTACTCAATGGACAGAGATAATCGTTGGGAGCGTGTTGAAAAAGGCTATAGCGCAATGGCTTTGGGCGAGGGTGAGTTCTCCGATTGCCCAGTAGATGCCGTCGCAAAATCTTATGAAACAGGCGTGACCGATGAATTTGTGCTTCCCACTGTATGCACTAAAGACGCTAAAATTTCAAACGGAGATTCCCTTGTATTTTATAATTTCAGACCCGACAGGGCTCGTGAAATCACGAGAGCCTTTGTAGACCCTGAATTCAAAGGCTTTGAGAGAGCATTTATCGATTTAACTTTTGTGTGCATGACACAATATGATGCGACTATGCCTAATGTATCGGTTGCATTTAAACCTCAAACTTTAGACAATACTTTCGGCGAGTACATCTCCTCAAAAGGACTTACTCAACTAAGAATTGCCGAAACAGAAAAATACGCTCACGTAACTTTCTTCTTTAATGGCGGTGTTGAAAAACAATATGCCGGCGAAGACAGGGTGCTTGTAAAATCGCCTGAGGTTGCAACTTATGACTTACAACCTGAAATGAGCGCATACGAAGTTTCAGAAAAAATGGTTGAAGCCGTAAAAAGCGGTAAATACGATACAATAATACTAAACTTTGCAAACTGCGACATGGTAGGCCATACAGGCATATTTAAGGCGGCGGTTGAAGCCGTTGAAGCTGTAGACTCTTGCGTCGGCAAAGTAGCAGAGGCAGTAGATGAGATGGGTGGCGTAATACTTCTTACAGCAGACCACGGCAATGCCGATAAAATGTATGAGGCAGACGGAGTAAGCCCATTTACAGCACACACAACAAACCCAGTGCCATTTGTGGTTATAGGCAAAAAGTGCAGCTTAAGAGAAGGCGGAACTTTAGCCGATATAGCTCCTACAATGTTAAAACTTCTAGGACTAGAACAACCACTAGAAATGACAGGCGAAAGCATAATTGTTGATAGTTGAGAATTGATAGTTAAGAATTGTAGGGTCGCCCCTGTGTGGGCGACCGACTAGTGAAGAGTGAAGAGTTGCAGTGTGTTAACTCAATTTAGGGGAGGGCTTCCACGCCCTCCCTAAAAACAGGTAAAAAAATGATGTTTTCGGGCAGGCATGGAAGCCACTACAAGTTGTCTATTTTGATGAAAAAATGCATTATTGCGACAGCCCCCTAACTGAAAGGAGTAACAACATGGATTTAAAACAAAAAGAAAAGATGCAAGAGCTTGCAACTGAATATTTTAGCAGCGGCTTAAACTGCGCCGAAAGCGTTTTAAAAGCTTTCCTTGATAGCAGTGAAGAAACAAAAGGCAGTGAACTTGTGGCGTTCGCCTCAGGTTTTGGAGGTGGATTTGACCCCACAAGATATAATACTTGTGGAGCGCTTGTCGGCGCATGTCTTGCAGTTGGAAGTGTTAAGGGCAGAAAAAATCCTTTAGAAAAACCGACTTACGAAGAAAGAAGGGCACAACTTGATAACGAAGTTAACCCTATTTTTAGAAAAATGTCGGAAAAATTTAGAAAAGAATTTCACAGCACGATTTGCGGCGTGATGTGTAATGAATTTTCTAATATGCCCGAAAGAAGAGCAAACTGTCAAAAAGCAGTGCTTTATGCGACAGAGCTCGTTTATAAAAATCTTAAATAAATTGCAGATTATAAAATTCTTATTGACAAAAGGCGGTTAGTTATAGTATACTAATTTTAGTTAACTTTAGCTAACCCGTTTGAGGATTTAATCGAATTAAGGAGAAAAATTTTGAATATTTTAAATGCAGAATTTGAAAAAGAGTATGTAATAAAGAAAATAGACACCGATGATGGCGAGCTTAAGGCTTTTTTGTTTACCTTAGGTTGTTATGAGGGTCAAAAAATTACTGCACTTTCTAAAATGTCGGGAAATTTCACGGTGGTTGTTAAAGGTGGCAGATATAACATCGACAAAGAAATCGCAGGTGTTATACATATTTAATAATTTATTTAGAGGAGCAGTAGGAAATGAAAATTGCATTAGCGGGAAATCCCAACAGCGGTAAGACCACGCTTTTCAACGCACTTACAGGAAGTAAGGAGCGTGTTGGTAACTGGACCGGTGTTACGGTAGCAAAAGCGGAGGCCTTATTAAAAAAGAATATTTTGAGCACGGGAGAAGACATAGTAATAGTCGACCTTCCAGGCGCATACTCAATGTCACCGTTTACATCGGAAGAGAATATTACGAGTGATTTTGTTAAAAACGAAAATCCTGATGTAATAATCAATATTGTCGATGCGACAAATTTAAGCAGAAACTTATTTTTCACTACTCAACTTTTAGAGCTTGGCATTCCGGTGGTTATCGCTTTAAACAAAAGTGATATCAATGTGAAAAAGGATACAAAAATCAACAACACACTACTTTCAGAAGAACTTGGTTGTAAAGTAGTAAGCATTACAGCAAGTGCGGGCGATGGACTTCCAGAACTCATGCAAATTGCAACAAGCGCAGTAGGTGCAGAGCAAAAAGTTGTATTTGAGCATGCTGCTACCGACGTGCATAACGAAAGTCAAGTAGTAGAGCTTGACAAGAAAAGATTTGCATTTGTCGATAAAATTGTAAGCAAAGTAGAAGACAGAAAACTTATCGCTGCTAAAAGGACAAAGCAAGATAAAGTCGATAAAGTACTTGCAAATAAATGGATAGGTATTCCCATATTTGCAGTTGTTATGTGGCTAGTTTTCACACTTTCACAAACATATATAGGACCATTCTTTGGAGACGGTGTTTTCTCCCTTCCAGCATTTGAAGAAACAGATCCAGCAACTGTTCCACTAATTTTACATGGTGTTAATGGCTGGATAGGCACATTTGGCGAATGGGCAAACGGCGCAATGGAAGCTGCAGGCGCATCTCCAATTTTAATCGAGCTTGTCGGTAACGGCATAATAGGCGGTGTTGGTGCCGTTGTAGGATTCTTACCACTTATCATGGTTATGTTCTTCCTACTTGCTCTTTTAGAGGACTGCGGATACATGGCAAGGGTTGCCGTTGTTATGGACAGATTTTTCAAATTAGTTGGCCTTTCAGGTCGTTCAATTATCCCCATGGTTATAGGCACATCATGTGCAATTCCGGGCGTTATGGCTACAAGAACCATTAAAAACGAAAGACAAAGACGCTCTACAGCAATGCTTGCACCATTCATGCCTTGCGGTGCAAAAATCCCCATCATAGCACTATTTGCCGGCATGTTCTTTGCAGGCGAAGGCTGGGTTTCGGCTCTTACATACTTTGTAGGTATTGCACTTATCATTATCGGTGCATTTATAGTTGTTAGAATCACTGGTGAAAAGAACGCAAGACAATTTTTCATCATAGAACTTCCAGAATATAAAGCGCCAAGCTTTATAAAAGCAGCATTATCTATGCTTTCAAGGGCAAAGGCTTTCATCATTAAAGCCGGTACAATTATCCTTCTTTGCAACCTTATTGTACAAGTGGCACAAGCCTTTACTTGGAACTTCACAGTTGCAGAAGACCCTAACACAAGCATACTAGCAGGCATAGCAGGCCCTGTTGCAGTTTTGTTAATTCCACTAGGATTTGGCACATGGCAACTAGCATCTGCTGCAGTAACAGGCTTTATAGCAAAAGAAAACGTAGTTGGTACTTTAGCAGTTGTATTCTCACTTGACGCACTTGCAGAGACAGGTCTTGTAGCTGCTGGCGACGAGATGCAAGTGGCAGGAGTGATGGGTCTTACAGCAGTGTCTGCAATGGCTTATCTAATGTTTAACCTATATACACCACCTTGCTTTGCGGCAATAGGTGCGATGAACGCAGAAATGGAAAGCAAAAAATGGCTTTGGGGCGGTATAGCCTTCCAATTCGCTACAGGCTTTACAGTTGCATTCTTTGTGTATCAAATAGGCACTTTAGTAACAACAGGTGCTTTTGGACACGCATTTATCCAAGGTCTTATTGCCGTGGCTGTCATGATAGGCATAGTAGTTGCCCTAATGATTAGAGGCGGAAAAAAAGCAAAACTTAGAGAAATGGCTTAAACACTTTTGAAAGGAGCGTTATTATGCCACCGATTTTAGTAAATATTTTGATAGTTTTAGTTCTACTTATAATAGTTGCGCTGATAATCTGGTATGTAGTAGCGCAAAAGAAAAAAGGAGTTAAGTGCATAGGTTGCCCACACGCAAAAGTCCAAAAGGGCAATAACTCGGGTTGCAATTGCAAAAAATAATAATTCCAAAATACATAAATAAAAGTGGGGAGATGAATTAATTCATCTCCCTACTTTTACTTCTATCTACTCTGTAAAATCAATATCTATATTTCCAAGTTGTGCCTCTGCGTGTATAACGGCTTTATCTCTTCCTGTTTCGTCTGCGCCGCTAGTGTCAACATTTGAGCTTCCCAGACTTACATTATCAATAATTGTGAAATCCCCTACCGCACCGACAAGCTCTAGCTCTATATTGCCTAAGTTGCTTAGAAATTCCCCTTCTTCCAAAATTTCAAAATTCTTCATTTCTAAATTTCCAAGATCAAGACCGATATTTGCCGTGTTAGTTTTTAAGGAGTCAATCTGCACATCTCCAAGATTACTATCGATAATCAGCTCTTTGACTGTTAAGTCCACAAGCTTTACACTACCCACCTCGGCTTTCACGTCGATGTATTCTAATTCATCTGCAACATAAATGTTTATTTCAGATTTTTGACTTCCAAATCCCGAAAAAATTCCTATATTAAATAAAGAATTATTATTATCTCGGTCAAAGGCATAAATTATGTTTTCATCGCTAATTTCAAAGTCAAAGTTTGAAACATTGTGACTAATATAAGACCTATCAGATTTAATGATGTTGATGTCGACTAAGTCGCCTCCGCAAAAGATGGCACTAACATCGTCTAGTTCAATTTCCTCAAATTCAGTATTCCTCCCGGCAAAGGAGATAAAACTTCCCTCCTCTTGCCTATTCCCTGTAAAAAAGTCTGTTCTTATGTAGGCCTGTGTGCTCCCGCCCATTAAAAATCCTATTGTAATAAATGCAGTACCTGTGCAAAATAGCACCGCAGATATTATCCATATCATTTTACTTTTCATAACTTTGCCTCCTATTTACAAATTTGAGTATAATAAGTTTAAATAAATTTGAAATCGCCTTAAATATTATTATAGAAAGCTTTGTAAACACTATTGTCAGTGCCACACATAGTAAAAACATGCCGATAAATACAAGCCCCGTGCCTACATTAAAGAAAAACGCGGGTATAATAAGTATTAGAGATACTATCGAAGACGCACCCACCGCAATTGCAAGCGACGGAAGCACCAAGCTTAAACTCAGTAGTACTATCGCAAGTGAAAACATTACCGCAATAAATGCTATGGCAAGCGGTATAGACACAGGCGACGTTGCCGCAAGCAATACCACCGTTGAAGTTTTTAATTTTTTTGGCTCCTTTATGCCAAACTCCGCAATAAGCTTTGCCGCAATTTGTTTTGGGTGAGGCAGTTTTGCTATCGCCTCGTATTCATTTTCCGCCTCATTTAAGTACTCTGTGTAAAATTCTAATGCGCTCTCCCTTTCATCATCCGGCAAAGGCTTTAGCTCTTTATTTAGTATTTTGAAGAACTGTTCCCTGTTCATTTTCTATTACCTCCTCTAAAATATTGTCTATTACCGTCTTGTAAATCTTCCATTCATCACAAAAATATGACAATTTTGCCCTACCTTCAACTGTAATGCTGTAGTACTTTCTGTTTCTTCCGTCAAACTGCCTGTCGTAGGTTGTAAGCAAACCCTCTTTTGATAGTCGCCTTAAAACGGGATAGAGTGCCGATTCTGACACGTCTATGGAGTTTGCCACCTTTTGCGTAAGGTCATAACCATAGGTGTCGCCCTGTGCGACTATGCCTAAAACACAGGCGTCTAAAAGCTTTGCTGCCACACTGTAAATCATGCCAAGCCCTCCTTATTTATTTTTGCAACAATATTATACAACGAATAGTATTGTTTTGTCAATACCATGTTTGAAATTTGCATTTTTTTATGGTAAAATAATACGAATAAACTAAAAGGAAGTGTGTATCCATGAACTTTAAAATAGCCGCTGACAATGCAGAACAATATATAATAGAAAAAAGGCGCTTCTACCACGCCTGCCCTGAAACTTCGTTTAACGAAAAAAACACCACAGTCTCTCTAAAAAAAGATTTAGAAGAAATGGGGCTTGAGGTAAATCTTTTTGACGGCGTTTACGGCCTTTATTCCGACATAGTGGGAAACAAGGACGGCAAAACAGTGGCACTTAGGGCAGACATTGACGCACTTAAAATAGACGAGGCAACAGGCCTTAGCTTTGCATCTACTAACGGCAATATGCACGCCTGTGGGCACGACACTCATATAGCAATGCTTTTAGGCGCCGCAAAAATACTAAGTGAAAATAAAGACAAGCTAAACGGCACAGTGCGCCTAATATTCCAACCGGCCGAGGAGGTTGCAAAAGGTGCGGCACTTATAATTAAACAAGGTGTGATGAACGGCGTGGACGCGGTGTATTCCGGGCATATTTGGGGAAATTTTGACGCGCCCGGAATCAGCATAGAAAGCGGAAACCGCATGGCAGGCAGTGCGACCGTAAACATCACTGTAACAGGACTTGGAGCACATGCAAGTGCGCCAAACTTAGGCGTTGACGCCATACTTGCAGGCAGTGCAGTGGTCATGGCTTTACAGCAATATGTGTCAAGAATTAATGACCCACTAAACCCCTTGGTGTTAAGTATAGGCACTTTCCATGCAGGCTCAAACTTTAATGTAATAGCAAACGAAGTTAAAATGAGCGGCAGTATAAGAACTTTTTCAAATGAAATGCTCGACACGGCCTATGCCACACTTTCAAATATAGTAGAAAGCACGGCTAAAGCCTATGGTGCAAGTGCCACAATCACTGTGGAAAAAATGACAATTCCCGTGATAAACAGCAATGAAAGACTTCTGAGTATTGCACAAAATGCGGTGAAAAAAATGTATGGCGAGGAGTATTTAACTCATCTCGACACAATAATGGGCAGCGAAGATTTTTCAGAATACACCCAGTGTTGCGACGGAATTTTCTCGTTTTTAGGGAGTAGAAACAGGGAAAAAAATATCACCTACACCAACCACCATGAGCAGTTTGATGTAGATGAAAGTGTTTTAAAAAGAGGCAGTGCGCTGTACGCACAGTTTGCATTTGATTTTTTAAATGACAATTAAACTATTAACAGCGCCAAATTTACAGTGACAAAAAAAGCTACCATTGCCATTATTATTTGCTGAAAATTAAACGAAATTCTTCCGAATTTTTCAAACACTGCATTTCCTTTAATTAAATATTTAAAAATAAAATACGATGCCACTAGGGACAATACATATATTACAGATTTTTGTATGTATTGTCCTGTATTTATGCTCAAACTAGCGTTAAAGACAAACTGCATAATCTGTGTGCCGAAAACCCCTCCTGCAATGCAGGCAAGGCCTAAGAAAAATATTACCATTCTTTTAAGTAGTACTCCGCCCTCAACCTCTGAGCCTTTCCCGAGGAAAACATATGAGTACTTTGTAAATACTAAAACCGTGCCTACATTTATGGCTATTATCAAATATTCTATCCAAGTGCCGTGCACTCCCGACTGTATAAAATACTTTGATATGCTACCATTTATAAACGGCGCTCCTGTAATGCCCAAAATGCCTATAATTGTTATGGTAGACGTCACGGGCATGGTCTTAAAGACACCCGAAATTTCCCTGATATCACGGGTTTTATAGCGCTTAATTATCATTCCTGCCGATAAAAATAGTAGCGCTTTAAAAATTGCGTGGCAAATTATATGGTAAAGCCCTCCGTAATTTGAAATTTCATTGTCGACGCTTAGCGCTATGGCAATAAGCCCTATTTGCGACACCGTGGAATATGCCAAAATCAGCTTTATATCGGTTTGAGCCACGGCAAAGGCTATGCCTAAAACCGCAGTTATCGCCCCTATTATTATAAAAAACAAATGATAGTCCACCATGCCATAAAACAAATTTGTGAAAACGTAAAACATAAAAATTCCGTTTTTTACATAAAGTCCTGACAAAATTGCCGACACCGACGAGGGCGCACTCGGCGTGCCATGAGCCCTTGGAAGCCAGCTAAAAAGCGGAAAAAATGCACTTTTTAGGCAAACTGCGGTCATGATAAACGCAAAAGGAAGAAGTAGCGACTGTGGGTCTGCATGGGGCATTAACTCCTTGATTTTTGTTATAGATAAAACGCCAAAAATCTTATATAAATAACCTATGCCAAACAAATAAAACACCATGCAAATTACCTGTGACAAAAGATAAACCATGCCGTCATACATCGAGCGACTATCTTTTTTGAACATTATTAAAATAGCAACCACCACAGTGGCGACTTCAAGTAATACATAGATATTAAAGAGGTCGTCTGTTAAAAACACACCGCTTAATAGGCCTTGCAAGATAAAAAACAGCATTGCAAATTTTTTATCAAAAAAGCTCTCTTTCATCGTGTAGATAAAGCAGGCGGAAAAAAGCATTACGGAAAGTCCCACATAAATAATGTTTAGCCTATCCGCTATTAAGACTATGCCCATGACGTCGACCTCGGCACCCAAAACATTTTTCATCTGCCCATTCTCTACTATATCATAAAGACTTAGCAAAAAAAGCGCAAGCAAGGCAAGCTCCACCAAAACTATGCAAGTTTTTATTGGAATTTTAGGTATGGTATAAATCATTACGCCCGAAAGTATGGGAACCACCACAAAACACATCAAAAGCATCATAACTGCTCCATTCTCATTTTATGAACTTGCTTCCAGTCAGAATTTCCGTATAAATGATATAGATTAATAAACATGCAAAGCGCTATTGCGGTAACCGCAACCCCTATTACTATCGCAGTTATCATTAAGGCCTGTGGAAGTGGGTCGGCGATACCTGTCACCACCGCTTCACCTGCGGTGCTTACATCAATAGGCGGAACATCCTCAGGGCTTGCACCTATTGTAAGATAAAAAGTGACCGCCCCCACTTCCATTATTGAAATTGAAATTATGGTTTTTAGCATTCTCCTACTGCTAAAAATTCCGTATAATCCGATAAAGAAAAGCAAAATTGCCACGTTCTCCCCTGTTATTAAATGCATAATCCCCCTCCTTTTTTACAGCTTGTGCTACCCAACTTCACCAAAATAAATATCCGCACGATTTTGCATTTTCCCTGCACATTCTTCTGCCGTCATTAAACCATCGTAAAAGTCAAATTGCAACTCGTTGAGTGCTTTATACAAACTCGTTCCCGGCACTTGGGTCGCAAGTGGCATACTTAAAACTTCATTTACATAGTCTATGTATTCATCGACATACTCCTGCGGTAGCCGATTGGCCTGTGCATAGGCTTCTGTGTATTTCTTAAAATTATTTTTATTTATCGGTATATACGAATCACCAAATCTGTCGCCGTTCCATTTACCTATATCGGTATTAAATGTTACGGTTTCGCTCTCTTCTATACAGTATTTTAAAAACTCCCATGCAAGTTTAGGATTCTTTGCGGTAGTGGGTATTGCTATATATCCGCCGTTCACAGGAAGTATTTCCCCTTTTGAATTTGCCACAGGTATTGCTTCACTAATTCTTTCACTTTCTCCAAACATGAGTGGCGTGGTTGAATACTCGGAAATTAGTGACTCAAAGAGAATATAATTTTGAGTAAACAGATACTTCTCTCTAGGTAAAAATGTTTCACTCGCCCCTTCGTCCTTTGGACTACTCGCGTTAAATTTCAAATCTCCTATTCCAACACCAATGCTTGAAAAAATCAAATTGGTTTTTTCGTAGTTATTGGTCACATTAAGATAATCGACAAACTGCTCATTTTCAAAATTGATTTCTCCCGCTTCATTGTCATAACACGCAGCCATTTCATTGCTTGCAAAAGCCATTTTCCCTATTAAATCTTCATTTGCAAAATGAGTAATTTCGGGATAGCTTCCATCTTCAAGCACTTTATAGTAGGAGTCATACAAAAATTCATAGTCGACAGATTCCATAGTGCTCAAGTCGACCCCTACAGCACTTAGGACATCTTTTCTTCCTACAACAGAGTTAAAACCTATTAAACTCGGCATATTGTAAAGCTTGCCGTCATGTTCAAAGGCTTCAAATATACCGGTAAAATAATCTTCTTTATTAAAATCAGGGTCGCTGTCCATAAATTCATATAAATCAAAAACCAAGCCACTCGCCATAAAATCCGTTACATAATCGGAAGTATTGTATATAATGTCCGGCGAGTTTCCTGCAAACATGTTTACGGTTAAATCGTCTCTGTACTTTTCAAGTGCAAGCATTACTTCCGAATGTTCAACCGATGACAAGTCCACTGCAGTATCATTTACTTCAATTTCAACATTTGGATGTAGCTCAGCAAAGCCTTTTGCTAAGGTATACCAGCCGTAATAATCGACTCCGACAAATTCACTTGAAATGCTCAGAGTGCCTGAAAGTTCTCCCCCATTTACTATTTCTGCCGGATTTGGAGGGCCTGTGCCACAGGCTGTGAGTATTAACACTGTGCAGATTAATAATGCGATTATTCTTCTAATTTTTTTCATTTTCCTTTCTCCTTTCAATTGTCTTCATAATGTACAAAACGGTAAAATATAATGCTTAGTCCGCAAAATACCTTTAAGCCTATGAGCAAATTCATTATTATAAGGTACGGTACGTTAAATTCAAAATACTCAAAGTAAAGGTTTGATACAGCAAAGCTGAGTGCAAACAGTGCTATAAGTAAAAATAGAAATTTTTCCACCTTTTCATATGAGTAAAAATTTATTACTTTGTCGGGTCTTACAAGATAGACGCAGATAAACGCCGAAGATAGCGCCGCCCCGCCTTGAAAGCCGCCGCCCGGTGTGTTGTGGCCGTTGATTATCAGATAAACCGACAGCATAATTATTATGGGAACTACCATTGCTATGCTGTTTTTTGAGCGATTAATCACTGCATCTGATGCATATTTATTTGAAAAATTTGGCACTATGTCGTGCTCATGCCTTGAAAAATGTATTACGCCCATGACGCTTACAAGTAGCATTAAGGCCTCAAAAATAGTGTCAAACACCCTGTAATTTAGGTAAATTGACGCCACCGAATTAAGCGCACCCGTGTCTGTAAAGTAGTTTTGCAGTACAAGCGCTTGTAATTCTTTCCCAACATTCTCCACCGAGCTTGCAAGATACAAGGTAAGTAAAGCGCCTACACTTGCCAGCACCAAGCCAAAAACCCTTGTCTTCCTCATGAAATTTCCTCCCCGTCCACGGAATAAAATTCCACATTATCAAATGTCTTCAGCTCAATTTTATCCTTGTTAAAATTTTTAGCAAGCATTCCTTTTATGGCCACCACGTGGCTTTCTACATTAGAGCCATAGACAATTATTTTTTCTCCCTCTTTTTCTAGTATCAAATCGTATAAATGCTCATCTGCAATGTCTTTTGGATTTTCGTGCGTGAAAACCGACTGTGCCTCAAGGTCGTTTTCACTGCAGTAGTCCATAACCTTTGACGCAACTTCCTCCATTCCTGCCCTCACCTTAAAATCACTCTGCTTATTTTCTGATTTTGAAGAAAAGTACACATAAAACGTGCGGTGTTTTTTTAGTGCAACTATAAAAAGTATGGTAGACAGCGCACTTCCTATCACAGCCTCCGCAACTGCGACATCGGGTGCATGATAAATCAAATAGCAAAACGCCGCCAAGAGCGAAAGCGCCGAGAGCGCAACTATTATTCTCTTCAAATTCCTGCTTGAAACTATGTAAATCGCCGTCACTATCATTAGTATAAAAATCAATTTATCAATCATCTTCCTCTTTCTCCTTTTCCTTTATTTTATAGCCTGAAAAGAAAGCCGACGAGGCAATTGACGAGGAAACTATGGGATTTATTACGAGTATTAGCCCCAAAATTAAAAGTACCTTAAAAGAGAACACATTGACACCGCTTACCAGCATTATACCAAGTAAGATAGTTACAAGCCCTATTGTATCTATGTCTGCCGCCGCCAATAGTCTGGAATAGAAATTTTCAAACCTATATATCCCCAGTAGGCCGATAAATATGAAAATCAAACCTAAGCTTATCAGCACAAAACCGACAATCAGCATAAATCTTCCCCCTTTATTTATTTTTGCGCAAAAACCTCGAAACAGAAGTCGTGCCGACGAAACCTAAAATCGCTATTACTAAAGCGATATCAAGGTAAAACGACTGTCCGTGAATGAATGAGTATAATATGATTATCACAATAATTTTACTGCAAAGCAGGGAAGAACCTAAAAGCCTATCCCACAAAGACGGGCCTATGACTATCCTCACAGTGCTTATAAAACTTGCAATAATCAGTGCTATTGTTACAAATTGTAAAAACATTTTGCCCCCCATTTATAAAAAATCTTATTCATCTTTTTTAAGTGCATATTCAAGCTCAAGTAAATGCGGCTCAAACACGGCGGCAGGGTTTTCCTCCTCACAGTGAAGCGAGAGCACTGTAAGCTTTCCATTTATGTTGTCCACCGTAATAGTGCCGGGTGTCAGCGTGATTGACGACGCTATAATATTGTGTATGCTCACATTTTTAATCCGCTTGTCTATACTGCATTTAACAAAGCCCGGATTGATTTTTCCTGTAATTATGCTATACGTTGCGCTGATTCCCGATGCGTAAATTTTAACGAGTAAAAAAGCTATGTATTTTACAAATTTAAGCACAGGCAAGTAAAACACCTTTACATAGCTAAAACCAAGTAAATAGGAGCTTAAGCAGATGCTAAAGCCGACGACAACAACCCCAGTAATAAGATTAAATAGGCTAAATCCGTCGTTCATGACTATCCAAATTACTAAAAAAAGCAGTGGAATACTGCATTTTCCAAGCTTATTTTGCATAACTACCCCTCCTTTTACCGATACTTTAATTTCTTTAACTCATTATATCAAAAAAATTGCATAATTACAATAAAAATTTACATCTATTTCAATAATTTTTATGGATATTTTTAGAAGTAATAACACTTGAAAACTAAATACTTTCTTTGATATAATTAAGCAAAATAAAATATTTGGAGGAATTATGAAAAAAGTAGTAGCATACATTGCGACGAGTGTAGACGGTTATGTTGCAGACAAAAACGGTGGTGTAGGCTGGCTTTCGGGAGACGGAAGCGACAGCGAAAACTTTGGTAGCTATCCCGAATTTATTGAAACTGTAGACACAGTTATTTTGGGATATAAGACTTATCATCATATTGTAAGCGAGCTTTCGCCCGAAAATTGGCCGTATGAAGGCAAAACAAGCTATGTCCTAAGCCACAAAAAATTAGAGAATACCGGTGGCATTAATTTTACCGATGAAGAACTTACTAGCCTCATTTCCAGGCTGAAATTAGAAGAGGGTAAAAATATTTGGATATGCGGTGGAGCAAATATTATAAAACAGCTTCACGAAAAAAACTTGATTGACACCTACTGCCTAAGCGTCATCCCTACTATTTTAGGCTCAGGCACGGCACTGTTTAAAGAGGGCGAGAAAGAAGTAAAGCTTAAACTAATATCCACGACTAGCTATAATGGAATTGTAGATTTAGTCTACGAAAAAAGGGAATAAAAAACGGCTGTGGCACAATCGAAATGCGCCACAGCCTTATTCTTTAAAATAACTCTATACACTTTTGGGTGGGTGCAATGCTTCCGCATTCCATAGTTGGGGTGTCGCCTAAAAATCCTTCTTTTCCTTTGACTTCGTTTACTGTTTGCTTGAAATATTCGTAAATATCGGAGTCTGTGTACTCGGAATATGCGTATCCCTTAAGCGGTATATCGTAGTCTATTGTGATTAATCCTAAATCTTCTAGCTTTATAAGTTTTTTGCCCACATTTTTCACGTCTTTCATGCTATCTTTAATGTCAATGATAAAGACAGGAGAAAGTGCTGTGTTTTGAAAACTGTGCTCCTTACTGCTTTTTAGGATAAACCTTGCAACCGGCAAAAATTTATACTCTAAAAGGTGTTTTAGAAAATGAAGTTCGGTTTCAGTTATTACCTCAATATTTTCTTTCTTGTGTTTGCCACAGCATTTATAGTGAGCTGTGTGCGAGTGACATGCGTGATGCTCGTGATTATGCGAGTGTCCGCCACAGCCGCAGCCGTGTGAATGATTATGTTCTGACATTTTAATGCTCCATTCCGCCGCTTCGCATCGGCATAAAATTTAATCAAAGATAGGGCTCTTACCATGCGAAGCACAAGGAATGATAAGAGCATTAATCGCACATCGCACGTTCGGTGAAACCGAAACTGTGCGGTGCATATAAATTAAGTTAGTTTGAACCTGTTTCAAACTATTTCCTACTTTCTAATTACTGATTGTTTTTACTATCAATTCAAAATATACTAACCCAGACAAAAAAATAGAACTGCTTGCCCTACAGGCACTACCACAAACAAAGTTAGTATCATCTAACAAATTTTACTATAAAGTCGGCTAAATGTCAAGTCAGCCGAGCTTTAGAAAATTACATTTAAAATATAGATATTGAAAGTATATAAACTTTGCTGTATAATTATATCTAAACAATTTAAATTTAAGATTTAATAATTGTGTTTTAATAAATTTTATGCTGGCACAATCGCCAGAATGGAGTATTTAGATGAAAATTAAAAATTTCCCAATATACACAGCGCTGATTTTTGTTGTAAGTGTTTCATTTTGGCTTTTTTATGCCGAGCATTTTCACAAAGACAATATCGCAAATTACTCTGTCGCCACCTCACAAAATGCCGTTTGGAATTTAAGCGAATATGATTTTTCAAGCAGTGTAACTTTCCTTAGTGGCGATGTAGAACACATAAGTGGAAAAATTCTTACGCCCGAAGAATTTTATCAAAACGAAAATTTAATAGAGCTTTCAAACCCTATAGACCATGAAACCGGAAGAACTGCAAGGCTTAAACTCATTTTGCCCAAAAACAGCAGTCTCTCTATTTGTCTGAGCGGAGACTATGCGAGGGCCGTCTATTTAAATGGAGAGTTTAAAGGCAGTGTTGGCACTGTATCGGAAAATATCGAAGGTTTTTCACCAGGCTACGGTATCTTGACAATACCCGTTACTACCTCCCAAAGCGGCGAAGTCGAGCTAATTATACAAGGCGGCAACTTTGTACACCGTGAGGGTTCAAGTTATAGCAATATATACGTATCAAACCCTAATCTTTTAAATTGGTATAATAATTATGATTTATTCATGGAGGTTTTAACAGGCGGAATGCTATTTTGCTTTTTCCTCTTGTTTTTCGCATTAATATTTATAACCAAGAATTATTTGATAAACTTTTATTTTTCACTTTTAAGCCTATTGTGGGCGGTAAGGCTAGGTGTTACCGGTTCTAAATTTCTTTACACCCTATTCCCCAATTTATCTTGGAATGTAGCATTTAGGCTTGAATATATTACCCTTGCACTTACTATAGCCTTTATAATAAGAATTATACTGCTTCATCTGCCTAATCTAAGCGCATTACAGGGCTTGCGCTTTTTATGCTATCCGCTTTATGCGCTTAGCGCCGCGTATTTATTCTTAGACAGTTATATAATCTCTTACACCTCCCCCATACTCACCGTTTTCTTTATTGTAATAATAATTTATATTTCTATAATTGTAATAGTGTCTTTGATATCAAACAAAGGTAAAAATTCTTATAACTTATCGGAAAAAATATTTTTGTTTGCCCTTATGATTTTATGTATTTGTGGCATTAACGACGCACTGTATTTTAACAACATTTATTTGCTTTCCACCACTATGACAGAAACTGCCGTGCTCATGTTTGCGTTTTTTGAGGCAATAGTCATCTTCTATTTAAATATGGAGTATATAAACAAAATTGACGAACTTAAGCGGCAAGAGGAAATACGTGCCATGGAACTTGAGCATTATTTGAACTTAAAATCTCATTTTCTTGGCATAGTTGCACACGAAATTAAGACGCCGTTATCCATCATTATCGGCTCTGCAGGGGACAGCCTTGACATAATTAACGAGGACATTGATTATCGTGATGAAAATTTAGAATGCATAAAAAATAATCAGCACTTGATTACTCAAACAGTAATGAATTTAAACGAAACTGTTTTTGATTTGCTGGACAGCACGGCACTTGAAACTGGAAGGCTTAGCCTTAATCTTCACAAAACAAGCCTTAAAGACTTAATTGTCTGCGTGAGCGAACAGTACTCTCAACAGATGCAAAAAAGCGGAAACACTCTCAAATTAGACCTTGAAAACCCTTGTGATTTAATTTATGCCGACAGCAAACGGATTAAGCAGGTAGTGCTAAATCTATTGTCAAACACCTGCAAACACGCTCCAAATTCGACCGTGTGCATTAAACTTTGGGCGGACGGCAAATCTCAGCATATCTTGATATCCGACACGGGTAATGGAATATCACGTGATATCTTAAATGTAATAAACGAAAAATATTCAGGCAAAAACCTATACAAATACAGCGGTGGAATAGGGCTTTACATTTGCTCTCAAATCATCTCTTCCCACAAAGGGGAGCTCACGATAGAGTCAGAAGAAGGACAGGGAACTAGTGTAAGCTTTAGCCTGCCTATAAACCCAGAATTATTGGAGGAAACTTACAACAATGGATAATACTGCAACTATACTTATAGTAGAAGATAATCAAAGCATATTAGAGCTTAACTCTAAAAAACTTTTAAGGCACGGATTTAATGTTTTGCCTGCAAAAAACCTTTCTCAGGCAAGAAAGTTTTTATCTAGCAATAACATAGATTTAATCGTGCTTGATGTCATGTTGCCGGACGGAAACGGCTTTGACTTTTGCAAAGAAGTTAAGGCTAAAAATGAGATTTTAGTTTTATTTTTGACAGGCAAAACTCAGATAAAAGATAAAATCACAGGACTTGACGGCGGTGGAGATTACTACCTTACTAAGCCCTATGATTTTGATGAATTTGTTTCAGTTGTGAAAAGCATGCTTAGAAGAAAAATAAGCGATGAAATAAAAGTAGGTGATCTTACACTTAATTTATCAAGCAGAATTGCTACTTTTAAGGGCATTGATTTACACCTTGCCCCAAAAGAATTTGCACTGCTTAATGTCTTATCAAGAAATTTAAGCACGCCGCTGTCTGCAGATGAATTATGCCAAAAATGCTGGAATTACTCCGACACAAGCAACACGAGCAGTATGCTTTGGACTCATCTTTCAAGGCTTAGAAAAAAGATAGAGGTACACGAGGGCATTTATATTTCAAACATACGAAATAAAGGTTATGTTTTGGAGATTAAGAGTTTGTCAAAATAAAGCAAAGTTAATCTAAGCCTAAGGCTCAACTAAAAATTGCCTACATATCCCATAGCCACTTTTGATGTCATATCCCGTATCTTCTATGTCGAGTGCGTTTTCTATAAGCAAATCTGTCACTTCTTTTGCGCTTAACTGCGCATTTTGCTTTATCGCACTTGCCGCCGCTGCGCTTATATACGGCACGGCATACGATGTGCCGCTTGCATAAAGTTTATCACCATTTGGCATGGCCACATAATATCCCTCACCGTAACCCATAAGGCTTACGGTGTTGTTTTTTTGTGAAAAGCTTGATACTTCGTTTGAAAGATTTACCGAGCCTACCCCTATTACCTCTTCAAACGCCGCAGGGTAGTAAAGCTCCTTTGGATATAAATCTCCCGTATTTCCAACTGCAGACACTATTACCACGCCTTTTTCATAAGCATACTCTATCGCCTTGTAAAGCTCCTTACTGTATTCCTGCGTGCCAAGGCTCATGTTTATTACCCTGCAGTTAAAAACATCCACGGCATCATAAACAGCCTTTGCCAAAAGCTCCTTATCTACCGTTATAAACTCGCCCTCGACTTCGTCTTGTATTACCAAGGGCACTATGTTTATATCCTCTATAAGCGCATTATTGTCGGTGACACTTGAGCCTAAAAGTATACCGGCTATAGACGTCCCGTGCCCTATGTTATCATTAGTATCCGCAGAATTTTTCACATAATTGTATCCACTTAAAATATGTTCATCTTCAATCACGCTTAACGAAACACCCGTGTCTATTAGCGCAATTCTAACTTCACCGTCTTCAAGCGGCACTTCGCTAAGCCCTACATCATCACATGCTGTAAGCGCACAAAACATTATTATAAGCATTACGGCTAATTTAATCTTCATCTCACACCTCAAAATTATATACTCTATTTTATCAAAACAAGGGCATAATTACAAGCATGCAAATCCGCCGTGAACGAAAATTCACGGCGGATTTCAGCGTGTCAAAAAAGTCCTACTTTTTTGCACACGCTGTCGGACTGTCCAAAAATCTGCAAGGCAAGGAACAAATGCCATAAAATGACCGAGTAATACGAGGGTATACGAGGGAAATTTTAGGGTGTTTGTGACGCAGGAAGCAAAAAACGAGCCAAACTGGCTCATTTTTTGCGGTTGTGGGTTTTTCGACAGTCTGAAATCCGCCGTGAACGAAAAATTCACAGCGGATTTCTGCGCACTTTACGCACTGTAATATCTAATACACAAAATCAGCCTTTACTTACAGTGTAAGTATCAACATATTCAAGTGTATTTGCTGAGTTAAGGGTGGCTGTGTTATCTGGTGAGAACGTGACTTTTATGCTAAATTCCACCGAGCTCACGCCATCTTTTGCCAGTGCCTCTTTTACACCGGCTTCGTCTACTACATATTCTCCAAGCTGTGTAAAGCTTACGAACCTGTCATAGGAAGTAGAAACATTGTTTGAAACGCTTATCATAGGTGCGCCCGACACGGCGTATGGGTCATAAGTGCCAAACTGGTCTGTCACCATAAGCGTATTGTTAGTGCCATTAAAATCTATGCTTGTAATGTCACGTTTTAGGCTTGCAAAGAAGTTTGCATCTCCTATGAAGTAGCCGCTTCTTACACCCTCATTGTCGCCCTCGTGGAAATATAGCAAGCTTCTTGATGTTTCCTGTGTATAACTGACATCATATCGTACCGGCACCGAAACCACAGGGGCTAAACCTGTGCCATATGAATCATAAATATCCATGTGTGCATATATGCGACCTTCGTCATCATTATTTATTATTCCATCTTGGTCATCTTCAACATATAACGTTAAGCTCGTAATTCCCCACGGGTCTACACCCCTCATCATAAATGTGTTTCTAGCCTTATCATGATCACCAAGAAGATTTATGTGATAGTAATTACTTATGCTTGGTGAACCCCAGTGAGTAGTAGGCCCTGTTTGCCATGTTGCATATGGTTTAGTGTCGGTGTCGGTATCACGAAGAGAGACATCGTCTAAACTTCTTAACTGATTAGATGTGAGCATCAGTCCTATCGCATTATCCATATGGAACTCGTTTACCAAATGCGGTGTCAATTTCATTTTATAATACCATAGATTTTCGGAATTTCCTGTCGTTACCATAACAGGGTCGGTTTGCTTGTGCGCTCCGTTTTCGGTGGTGTAAGTGTAGTTTCTTGTCTGTTTTACCCTTACATACACATTGTACGCCGTCTTATCTATTCCACCATATAGCGCTGAATCTATCCAACCGCTCGCCACGCTTCCCTCTATTTTATTAAAATAGTATTCAAGCTGAACATCGGGTGCTGTGACAGGTGCTGTGTGGGCAACCATCATGTTTGGCCCTTTTTGTAATATCTGTGTCGAAATCGTATCGATATCAACCGCTAGCCTATTAACAGTTACAACGCCTGCACCAAATGCTGTTGACAAGCTATAATACTTGTCATTCGTGTTTGCAGGACTATTGTACACGGCTTTTGCATAGTACTCGCCGCCCTGTGTGGGAGTGTCGCTTACCCAGTTTGGTTGCTCTGCGGCACTTCCATCCCTTTGCCACTGATATTCTATGGAAATCATGTCAATTTCGGCTTGGGTCAATTCTCTTTCTTCTCCGCCTACTACTGCCTTATACTCGAGTATCGCCCTTGGCTCTTCTCCTTGTGCGTAACTTGGACTATAGGTGAATATCGCCTTCTTGCCGCCGTCAGTCATCACTTTATCTGAATTACCAATAGATGTGACCTCAAATCTTATCTTTTCACTCCATCTGCCATATAATGTGATGTCTTCAGTTTTTGTAAATTTAGTGGAGTTGTAAACTTTTACCCCTGCCGTTTCATGCGTATACCAACCCTCAAAGTAATGAGTTGCCGAAATAGGCTCGGGAAGTGCCATATACTCTTCATTATATCCGACTTCCATGCCACCAGGCACTGCCACACCGACTGGCCGTGAAACAAAATCAAAGCTTACGTTGTATTTCTGTGCTTCAAGCTTGCCGTAAAGTTTTAAGTCTGCGGTCATCTTCGCTTGGGTATCAAAGCCTGTAAATAAAGTCGTTCTAGCTTCATCTGTATACCACCCTACAAGTTTTTGCCCTGCTTTTTCGGGTTCTTGTACGGGGAAGATTATTGTGTTTTCAATAAATTTCACCGTTTGATAAGGCACTGCGTCGTCCTCTAAGTAGTATGCAATCTCAAACATTTTCGCCTCTGGCTTATCAAGTATAAAGCTTACATCATAACTTGTGTCAGTGCTTAGTGCCGAAATATTTGGCGACACGCTGTCAAAGAAGACTGTTGCACCATTTTCATCTAAAACGCTTAGGCTGCTTGAATCAAGTCCTATGTCAGAGTAGAAATTCGGCACATCGCCTTTTTCATAAATTTTTGTAACAGGCTCTTTTTCAAGTCCTACAAAATTATATGTGACTTTGGCGGTCGTGTCCTCATAACTTGCATAGTAACTCGTAATGCCGTCTAGTATTTCTTTTGCAAAGGAAATATCTATGGTTTTTGAGAAATCTCTATCCTTAAATAAATCCTCATTTTGCGTTCTCTGTGTCTTTATTCCGTTAAACTGTGAATACTGTGTAGGGCCTGTGTATCCTGTGTTTTCAAGTGAACTTAAGTCAAAGCTTTCGCCATAATAGGCCGTAAGCGTTTTGCTATCCTCACCTGTGCCCTCTACACCATTTACTGTGATTTCATATTCTTTAACACCTACTTCAAACAGATAATTTGTGTCGCTTAAGACAAGTTGCCCTGCGCTTTCGTCTATTGCCACTCCGTTACTGTCTGTCGTGTAACCTGTTATACTTTCGTATTTGAGATTAGTTTGCTCGCCCGTTAAAGTATTTGTTTCACTGAAAGTGTCATAGTTTATCATTTCAAGTATTTCTTCTTCACTTGGAAGATAGAATCTTTCGCTTGCAAAGACCATGTCACTCCACACATTTATGTTGTTTCCTGCATTGTCTATGACATTTACGCCGACTGTTCGAGGTGCAGAAAGCTCCTCATCAGATAAATTATTCCAAACAACAGGCACATTTAACACTATTGGATTTTTGGTAAAGGTTAAAGGCTGGCCTTTCCATACGATTTGAATTTCTGCCTCCATATACCTTACTCTGTCGTCGGGAGGAGTAATGGTAATTCTTCCCGAATTTGACACGTGGAAGTATTCACTTGATGATATGAAGTTAAAATTTGAAGCATCGTATAGTAAATTTGATGTTATGCCCTCTTTTAAATCAAGGGTTTTCATAGTCATCAAAATTTCGGGCATGTCAAGCGAAATATCGCCGTCGTTTCCGACTTCGTCTATAAGGTCTATCCTTGTGTTATCGTTTATTTGATATGTAAAGTCGTAAACATTTTGCCTGTCACCTGCCGTAAATAGCGAGTCTTCATACTCTGCAAGTCTTATCGAATATCCTTGGAAGCCCTCTAGCACCGTGGCGGCAAGGTCAAGCTCTGCATACCAGCCTACATCTACAAACATGGCACCCATTGCAGACTCTGAAATTTCTGCCTCGGTCTGTCCCATTCGCCTTAATCTATCGTAGGCATAGACAAAGTATCCATACATCTTTGTATAAACGCCAATCTCGCCTATAATTCCGATATTTGCAAGGTAAATCGAAATCAAACCTATCCTAAAGGATACTTCAATACCCATTCTAAGCCCTATGTATCCCATAATGCTAAAGTCATAGGCAAAATATTCATCAAGCAAGTCCATTTCAGAGCTTCCGCTTTCAAACTCGCCTTTACTGATAAGCCACTGCATGCTCATCCAGAAAGTATATCTCTTTCCGTATTGATAAGTGATGCTCGATTTAAGCGAAATTAAAATATCCGCCGAAATTACAAATGACGCTTGGAAAACTAAGTCTATTACGTAAAACTGGTATTGAAGTCCTTTCGGCCCAAAAATTCCAATTTTTACAAGTTCCATCCATTCGCTGTCGGTACCTGAAACCAAGTCCTCATAGCTTTCTATAAGCTCATTTGTCTTAGCCTTCGCCTTTTCGGGGTTAGGCTCGTCATTTATCGCCCCTAAAACGTCGCTTGCCTGCGTTATATTTATGTCCGCTTCTATAAAGTTATCGAAAGTAAGGCCTTTAAAATCTATGTCGTCGGGGTCATTCGGGTCGGTGGGGTTAAAAGGGTACTCCTTTTGAAGCTCTGCGTAGAGCTTTTGCGATTCATCGAGTAGCTCTTTTGCATTTGGCTCTCCCACCTCTCTTGCAAGCAAGTACATGTCATAGTAACCCTGTATCCGCCCAATTGTCAGCGCATGTTGGTTCATACTGCCAAGCACAGGGCTTGTCACTTTTTTAAGCTGTTTAACCGCAAGCCCTAAATTTTCTTTCAAAGAAAACATCGTGACTTCAATAGATGCATGTGTGTAGGTTTTAATGTCTACAGACACATTAAAGCTTAAATGTATGGGTATTGGAATGATATACAAAGGTATCGGGTAAGGGATAGCTATGGGCACAATTATCACTTTGCCTGTTCCCATAAGACCAAACGATAATTCCTGTGTAAATTTAGTCTCAAGGTCAATTTGCAAGGTCTTTCTTGTGGTGTCCATTCTGCCCGGCTCTATGGTAATTGTCATGCTTATTCCTACTGTAAGGCCTATGCCGTCTTTAAATGCCTGACTGCTTTCGCCAATTTCAAATTCAATTACAGGAGGGGTTATGAGCGGTGCAGGGGAAAAACCTGACATGAGCAGTATCTCTTCGGTTGAGCGCTGATTGCCGTCTTCATCGTAAAGCTCGCTATAATCAAGTCCGATTTGCTCAAAAAAGTCCTCGGACATGAATGCTTCGCTTACCATATTTTCGGAAGCGCCATCTATAAATCCACTCGCCATTATCTGCTCTTTTGCCTCATCTATGAGCATCGCTTCATCAATTTGGCTTTCTATGTCATTGTAAGGAATATTTTGTGATACATAGGAGTTTAAACTTTCCTCAAGCTCTGTTTGATTTTCTTTCTCCTCAAACTTAACCGTGTAAACGCCGTTTGCCATGTCTTTTACACTAACTTCGGTGATTACAGCATACATTAGCTTGGCATCTGTGTCGCCCACGGTAGCATTTTTCCTATTTGTAAAAATAATTATGTCGTTTAATTTTAGGCTATCAGGCACTTTGATAGAATCTTTTACATTTTCATCGGCAGTGCCTGCCTTTAAGATATCGTAAAGCTCTTTATCTATGCTGTATCTTGCATTGAGTGTCGACTCGTCTGTGTCGTCGACCTTCATATCAAGCTCCATTTCGCCGTTTGTGGGAAACTCGCCGTCCTCGTCAAAAATCATTATTGTCGCAGGAACTTTGTAAAGTTTTCCTGTATCTTCTATTTCTAAACTGCTAAACTCTACAAGACTTCCGTCTATTGCGGTAATTTTAACAAATGAAGACTGGGCATTCATGTCAATTCTAGGGTCAGAATCCGTATAAATTGTGATAATTTGCCCTACTTTAAGCGTGTTTCCCCCACTGTAGTTAAATGAGCCTGTGACTTTATCGGCTGCACTTTGACTTCCGTCTTCGTCCACAACAAGGGCAGGCGAGTCAAAATTTTCTATACCGAGACTGCTGTCTTCATTCACCTTAAAGTTTTTTATATCGCTACTTTTTATGAAGGCAACATCTTCACTATATGCGATATTATTTTGCTCTTCACCGTTTTTAATAAGAAGATTAAGCTCTCTTATAGAGTTTTCATGTGCCGTGCCGTCGTCTCTTAAAAAAACATAGCTTTCATCATTTAATACCACTTTGTAAGAGGCCGATAATTTATACCCACCCTCGGCAGAAACTTCATACACAGATTTTCCGCCCTCGGTGCTAATTAGATTAAATAACAGCTTTACATTATCCGTTTCCACAAGTGCCGACACCGATACATTTTCCTGTAAAGCCTCTAAGCTTTCGGAAGATGGGACACTTATTTTAAAAACGAACTCCTTTTCAAGCTCTTCTAAAGAGAAGAAACTAGGTGCATACTCCTCTGTGTCCGTTAAAGTCATCGTGTCTTCATATTTTGCATAAACGACTAAATCCTCTGTCACTGGGTTTTCTCCAAAAAACTCCTCTGTAAAACCTTTATCCTTATACCAGCCTACAAGCGTCTTACCAGCCTTGCCTGTTTGTGGCATGGATTTAACAGTAGCGCCCTCGGGCACTGAAGTGGCAGTGATTACATTATTGCCGTCCATAAATGTAACACGGAAATTTTCTTTTAACGAGCCATTTCCCAGTATGGGATTTGATGCAATATTCATAGTAGAGCTTTCTTTTGTAAGCTCTGTTTGGTTTTCATAAACCCATGCCTTATCATGATTTACTTTTGCATAAGCAGCCGTAGGAGCTACCGCCGTAAAGAGCAGGGTTAGTGCAAGCATGAAACTTGTAATTCTCATTTTCATCTTTTCGCCCCTCCTCTAGTTTTACTAATAAGCATCAAAGTTATCAGTGCTACTGACACCGAAGAAATAATAATAAAACTCATGATACCGCTGTTGTCGCCTGTGTCTGGCGATGCGGTGTTTTCGCCCGATGAATCTACAAATACCGCCTTAATATTCACATCTTTCGAAGGCATTGTAAAGCTTGTTACATTTACAGTCGCCTGTAAGAGCTCCACGTCGCTAGTTTCCCAAGTTTTAAAGCTTTTTCCTGTCACTACATCCGCAGTAATTTTAACTTTATCCCCTGCGACAAAGCTGTTTTCAAAGCCCGTGCCAAGTCTTAACTGCGCATCTTCTGCACTGTCTATTGCCGCGGCTCCGCCTTCTATATTTACTTTATAAAGTTTTGTATATCCGCCACTGCTTTCATATACATTCTCATTTTCTATTCCTGATGGAAAATACGCAAAGGCTCTTTCAAATGTAACATCTTGCCCCCAGTATGTGTTGCGCCACTCTTCGTCTCTAACTTCTACTTCTGCTAGACTTGAGTTTGTAAAGAGTATGTGCTTTACAGGCGTTTCGGCAAAAACGTCATATTCTGAGGCATTTGGCGCGAAACTATCGTAAAAAACGGCGCTTGTCAGGCTTTTTGGAAGCTCGACATATTCATTAAGCCCTTCGCAACCGTAAAATGCGCCTGCCCCAAGCTCACTAATATTTGACTCTTCACGAAGGCCCGTATCGACAAGTGATGTGCAATACCAAAACGCAAATTTTCCTATTATAGACACTGTTTTATTTGTAGAAAGTCCTGTGTCGACAAGATTTTCACACATTTCAAACGCTCTTTCACCAATTTGAGTTACAGAAGCATTGTCCCTAAGCCCTGTAGAGCTTATAGCAGTTTCAGAAAAGGCTTGGTTTCCTATAGTAAGTATGTTTGAGTGACTTCCTATGCCCGTACTTCCAAGCGACTTACATGCCAAAAATGCAGAATCTAAGATGTCTCTTACCACAGAGTTTGTGGAAAGTCCTGTCTCTTTTAGTGCAGTACAACCTGCAAACGCAGAATTTGGAATGGTATAAATCGTCTTATTCGCATCAAAACCTGTCTTTTCCAGTGCCGTGCAGTCGTAAAACACTGCATTTCCCAAGGTCATGACATTTACATTTTGTCCTAACCCGGTGTCCTTTAGATTTGCACAGCTCGAGTACGCACTGCTGCCCACATGTGTTACCGACAAATTACCGCCAAGGCCTGTAGACGTAATAGCACAGCCCGAAAAAGCAACGTCGCCTACCGATTTAACACGATAAGTCACATTGCCGTATGTTACCGTTTCAGGTATCACTACATCCCCACTTACCGAAGTGTCAATTGCAGGATTTAAACCATCTCCTATTTGTACGGTATCGGCAGACGTGACTTTGTATGTACACGACAGCTGTGCACCCCCTACCGATATACTGCCGCTAAACGTCTCTCCAATTGATGCAGAAAACACGTTTAAAGTCATCGCAATCGAAAAGACAAAAGCAAGCGCGATACCTGCTCTCATCATCCTAAAAATTTTCATATTAATGCTCTACCCCCATAAAATAATTTCATCTATAAGCACTGTACAAAATATTTTACAAAACTATGTATTTTTTGTAAACAAAACTTACAAAAACGTCAGCAGTTTTTTCGAAAGCACTTGGTATTTTGCTTGACTTTTTATGCCTCTAGGCAGTATAATTTACTTCATATAATTGTATAAAAACATAGTGTTTCATATTAAATATTATTTTAAAATAGTCGAGGTATTTATGAAAAAATTAATCAAATTCAAAGGCAACATATTATTTGCAGTGTGCATTTTCGCCATAGTCGCACTTTTAACTCCATTTTTGCCTATGGCAGTTTCGGCAGGCACCATAACAAACAATCCTTTCCAAGTATCAGGCGGTACATCAGGTATGGACTATGCTTATCAAGACGAGACTCTCACCATAAAAACAGACACAAAGCTTACTATATCAACAGCAGATACGACTGACTCTACCATTGTGGTGGAAGATGGTACAACTGCATATATAACACTAAAAAATGTAAACATTGACGTGAGTTCAAAAGATTCAGTCTGTGCTTTTGAAGTGGGAGCATCTGCGACGGCAAATATCACACTTGCAGATGGTAGTGAAAACTCCTTAACAAGTGGTGCAAACAAAGCAGGCTTGCAAGTAGAGACAGGAGCAACGCTTAATATTAATGGTAAAGGCAAGCTAACAGCCACAGGCGCACCTGAACATCCACTCTCCAATGGTGGTGCGGGTATTGGCGGTAGCGGTGATAATGCTTGTGGTACTATTAATATTTTGGATGGAACAGTTATCGCTTATGGTGGTGTGTACAGCGCTGGTATTGGTGGCGCTAACTCGGCATCGGGTGGCACAATTAATATTTCAGGCGGCACGGTCACTGCCACTGGCGGTGACTACTTCACCGAGGCCAGCTTAGGTGGTGCAGGTATTGGTGGCGGCGCTAACGGCGATGGCGGCGAGATAAAAATTTCAGGAGGGGAAGTCAATGCCACTGGCGGCTACAACGGCGCAGGTATCGGCGGTGGCATTAGAGGCGCTGGCGGAAGCATTGAAATTTCAGACGGTGCAGTCATTGCCAAGGGATGCGAATATGGTGGCGCTGGCATAGGCGCTGGCATAGGTGGCGATGGTGGAAGCATCAAAATTTCAGGCGGCATGGTTACCTCTACCGGCAGCAGCAATAGTGCAGGCATCGGTGGCAGCGGTGGTGGCAATGCCGGTGAAATAGAAATTTCGGGTGGTACCATAGAGGCTATAGGAGGCGGCAGCTCCGCCGGTATTGGAGGAGCCGTTCTTGGCAGAGGCGGAAACATTAAAATTTCAGGCGGTACAATTACTGCCACGGGAAACAGCGGAGGTGCAGGCATAGGTGGCGGTCTAAGCTCCACAGGTGGAAATATTCAAATTTGGGGCGGTACAGTCATTGCCATAGGAGATGGTGGCACCGCAGGTATCGGAGGCGATGACCACAACTTCTCAACCACAAATCCAGACACAAACGAAAAAGGCAACGCCTTTATTATTGCAACAGGTAGTAATGCGGCACATATTTCCGACCAAAGTGATAAAGATAATTGGAGCGGTGTTATTTTTGAGGGTACCAGCGGAGAGGTCTACGAAAGCCCTACGCTGTATACAGATGCCGAAATTCCAAGCGGAAGCACCTTAAACTCTGAGGAGGACACATCTTTGACCATTAGCGCAGGCGTTACACTTACAAACGATGGTACTTTGATTAATGACGGTACACTTTCAGGTGAGGGTTCACTTGAAGGAAATGGCCTTTTCAAAACAAATAAGTTAAACCCTAATTACATAGCGGATGTAAACAACAGTTACATATCCACGGGCAGTACTATTTCTATCACCCCGACTATAAATAATCCCACCATAATGGGCAAGGTATTTGAAGTTATCGGCTGGAACTCTCCCATCACCGAAAAAGAAGACGGCGACACATGGAGTGTTAGCGACGTTAAAGATATAGGAAACTACCGTATACGCTACACTAAAACAACTTATACAGACATAATAAAGACATTCACAGTAGTGGAGCCACCAAGCACCGAAACCGAAATAACAGGATTTTCTATAAACGGTGTAAGCGCTAGTCTTGACACAGTAAATCACAGCGTTTTGGTGACTTTAGCTTACGATACAGATGTGACAAATCTTACCCCGACAATAACTTTAAGCGAGGCTGCTACCGTAAGCCCTGCAGGCTCAACTGCCCAGGATTTCACAAATCCTGTCATTTACAAAGTCACGGCAGAAGATGGCACTACTACACAGGACTGGACAGTTACGGTTGCACTTGAAAGCGCGCCGCCAAAAATCACGCAGGGCGCAAATCAAACAATTGAAACGGGAGAAACCGTAATTTTCACATCAAACGCAGATTTTAATTCTTATATTGATACAACTATAAGCATAAATGGAGTCACTCAGCTAGTGCACACAAAAGGATACGACAATGAGTACGCAAACGCCGTAGAGGGCAGTATAATTCTAACCATAAGTGGCACATACATAGAAACACTACCCGTAGGCACACATATAATTTCGATAAATAGCGAAGACGGAAGCGCTAGCACAAATCTTACAGTAACCGCTTCGTCTACAACCGTGACCCCTACTACCACACCGACCGCAACTCCTACCTCAGCTCCTACCTCAACTCCTACTCCTAGTGAAGATACACCGCAAACAGGGGATAATTTAATCACACTATTATTCATAGCATTAATATTTATTTCGACCCTCGGTGCGGGAACTCTATTTATAATTAGAATAAGTAAATAAACACAATAATAAAACCCGAACATTTGTAAATTTTCTAAATGTTCGGGTTTTTTCTCTTGACAAAGCTTGATTTTTAAGGTATATTTAATACAAGTTAGTTTGTGCTAACTTACACGCAATTGCCACTGCTATGCGGTGGTATATTTAAAAAACACAGGTTAGTTTTCACTAACCTAAACTTAGAGAGGTAAATATATGAGCGTTGTAATAGTAGGCGGAAACGAATGCATGGAGAGGCGATATATCGACACTTGCAAAGAGTACGGTTGCAAAGCAAAGGTTTTTACAAAAATGAAGGGCGATGTGAGGTCTAAATTTGGCTCGCCCGATATGATAATACTTTTCACAAACACGGTTTCACACAAGCTTGTCGCATGTGCAAACTGCGAGGCTAAACGTTGTAAGGCAAGGGTTGAGCGCTGTCACTCAAGCTCGCTTTCCGCCTTAAAAAACATATTAGAGGCGATGTAAAATGATAACTGAAAAGAAATTAATAGAGCACTGCTCGCTCACGCTGTCTTCACTAAAGACAGCGAGTTTGTTTTCGGTGAAATTTAATAGCATGTCTGCATTAAATGGCGACATATTATTTTGGAACGAAAAATTTTTTCAAAGTGGAGTCAAGCTAAAACTGCTAAAAACAAGTAAGAATTCGGCTCTTGTTTATATGTACAGGTCGGATATGTTGGCAAACGACATCAAAAATCTTAAGGCAAGCACCATACTTTCCCGATATGGATACATGGGCTTAAGCCTTGAAGAAGCACTTGAAAGACTGTCGCAAAGACTTTCTACATACGAAGAATTTCCGCATGAAATAGGCCTGTTTTTGGGGTATCCTCCCGAGGACGTTGAAGGATTTATCTGCAACAAAGGGCAAAATTGTAATCTATGCAAATACTGGAAAGTTTATGGGAATATAGAAAAAACACTACAAAAATTTGCAAAATACGACAAATGCAAGGCTGTTTACAAAAAGCTTTGGAGAGAAGGACGAGATATTTTAACGCTCACTGTAAAAAAACAAGCAGTGGCGTAAAATTATAAATTAAATTAATTATTAAAGGAGAAATTTATCATGAGCAAAGTAGCAATAGTTTATTGGAGTGGCACGGGAAATACAGAGGCAATGGCAAGTTTTATAGCTGAAGGCGCAAAAGGAAAAGGTTTAGAAGTTGATTTGATGACATCGGCAGACTTTACAAATGATATGGTAGCAAATTACACATCTATAGCTTTTGGTTGCCCATCTATGGGTGCAGAAGTTTTAGAGGAAGAAGAATTTCAACCCATGTGGGACAGCGTAAAAGACAGCCTTGCAGATAAAAATGTAATACTATTCGGTTCTTATGGTTGGGGAGATGGCGAGTGGATGAGAAACTGGGAAGAAGAAACTACAGCTAAAACCCTTGAAACATATATGTGCAACGAAACTCCAGACGCAGACGCAGAAGCCGCTTGCAAGGCTTTAGGCGAAAAACTAGCATAATTTTATCATTTACCCCGATATTTATGTTCAAAACTAATAATTATTTTGCAAAATATTAATTAAAGTGTTGAAATTTATCAAAAATGGTGTTACAATAATCACATAAAACAGAACTAAAGGAGTGTGTAAAATGATTAAATGGATAACAAAAGAGAGAAAATTAATTTTTGTTGCTGGAGCAGCTACTGGCCTTGCTGTTTTTAAGTTTTTTAAAACTAAAAAAGCACGTGAACTAGCTGTAAAAGGTGTAGCCGGCGGACTAATGCTTAAAGATAAACTTTTAGAAACCGCAGCTAATATAAAAGAAGAAGCAGACGATATTTGCACCGAAGCTAAAGCAGTTGCAAAAAACGAGTGCGGATGCGGCGACAGCTGCGCTTGTAAAGAGGAATAATTTTCAAGGAGAAGCTTATGAAATATCTTATAGTTTGTGATAAGCCCTCCCGCCTCAGAGTTCGATTTGGCAAATACATATTTACTAAGGAGCAGTGTTACGGACTTTGTGACCTGCTCCTTTTTGTAAATGGAGTAGAAAAAGTTTTTGCAAATGAAATTAACGGGTCGGTACTTATCGAGTATACTGGCAAGAGTGCTCGTGAGGAAGTCTTAAACACACTTTCCTCTTTATCTCTATGTCAAATTAAAGACGGCTCTCCAAGTGAAGAAGAGCGCGCTAAAATCCCCGAAAGACAGCTAAAAATAAAAATATTTAAACATTGTGCCTGGTATTTTGCAAGACGATTGTTTTTACCACCTCTGCCCCAAAAAATTTTCACCCTAGTCCGCTCTATGCCGTATGTGCTAAGCGGGCTTAAGTCGCTTGCGAAAAGGAAAATAAACGTAGAGGTTTTAGACGGCACGGCAATAAGTGCCTCCTTACTATCAAAAAACTTCAGCACCGCATCGTCTACAATGTTTTTACTAGGACTTTCTGACCTACTTTTAGAGTATTCAAATTTGCGCGCAAAACACGCCTTGGCACAAAGCCTATCCATCAGTGTAGATAAAATATGGCTTGTAAAAGACGGCGTAGAGCACGAAGTACATCACAGCGATGTCGTGATAGGCGATGTAATCCGCATACGCAAGGGCAGTTTAATCCCGATGGACGGCACTGTAGTGGACGGCGACGCACTAATAAATGAGGCCACCATGACGGGCGAGCCATTGCCTGTGCACAAAATGAAAGACAGCACAGTCTTTGCGGGCACCGTCATAGAAGACGGCGAAATTGATATTAAGGTACGCAGTTTACAAAGCGATTCACGCATAGCAAAAATAATTGATTTAATCGACACTGGCGAGAAAGAAAAGGCCCTTGTTCAAGGAAGAGCAGAACGACTTGCAGACGATATCGTGCCTGTAAGTTTCGGACTATTCCTTGCCACTTTAATTCTTACAGGCAGTATCACACGGGCATTATCTGTGCTCATGGTTGACTTTTCTTGCGCCATAAAACTGACAACACCCATTACAATCATCTCGGCGCTTAAAGAGAGTGTTAATCGCGAGGTTCTTGTAAAAGGCGGAAAATACCTTGAAATCCTATCAAAGGTCGATACTATTGTCTTTGACAAGACCGGCACACTTACAAACGCCGTGCCTAAGGTTTCAAAAATCATTCCAATCGCCGTGGGGTGCTCAGAAAATGATGTTTTAAAAACAGCCGCATGCCTTGAAGAGCATTTCCCGCACAGCGTTGCCTCATCTATTGTAAGAGAAGCAAGAGAGCGAAACATCCCCCACCCTGAAGAACACGGAAAAGTCAAATATATTGTTGCACACGGCATAGCGAGCATGCTCGATGGAAAGCATTCGATTATCGGAAGCAGGCACTTTGTATTTGAGGACGAAAATGTTCCATACCCTAAAGATAAAGAACAGTGGATAAATGGGCAAATCGGAAGCGACAGCGCTGTTTATCTTGCTGTCGACGGCGAGCTTATCGGCATCATTTGCATAAACGACCCTCCAAGGGAAGACGCCAAAGAAACTATAGATATGCTGAGAAACGAAGGCATAAAAGACATATTTATGATTACGGGTGACGGAGAAGCCAGTGCAAAGTACAGCTGTTCACTTTTAGGAATAGACAAATATTATGCCTCTGTATTGCCCGATGGCAAGGCCGAAATTATAGAAAAACTAAAGGCAGAGGGCCGAACCGTTCTCATGGTAGGCGATGGAATTAACGACACGCCTGCACTTGGCGCATCTAATGTATCGCTGACCCTTAACGGTTCATCTGACATAGCGCGAGAAATTGCGGACATCTCTGTACTGTCTCATGAGCTTACAAAAATAGTCGAAATACGCAGACTAGCCACAAAGCTAATGAAAAAAATCTATACGCAGTACGGAATAATTCTTTCTTTTAATACAGCCTTAATAGCCCTTGGCATTTTCGGTGTCATCATGGCAGGCACGTCGGCATGGCTTCACAACGCCTCTACCATGGCACTTACCGTAATTGCTGCAAGGCCTATTATGAAAAAAGATGATTTAATTTTATTGGAGGGAAAAGAAAATGAAACAACATAAATTTTGGTCATACCTTGCGGTTTTTGCGATGCTGATGTGTATTTACACGGGGTATAAGCACAAATAATCAATTCTTATAAACCAAAAGTCATTTTGGCAAAGATTAGGAATAAATATGGGGTTGTGACGAAATAGAATAATTTTCGTCACATTGACGGACAAATGTAGGGGCGTGACCGCCCGAAACCTTGGATTTTACCATTAGTTTCGGGCGAACACACAGGTTCGCCCCTACAAAAATTTATATATTATAACAATTACGACACAGCCTCTTCAATATTTATAAGAGATAAAGACGTAGTCTTGCGTTTCAACTCTCCCAACTTAAGGGTTCAAGTCCTTTACATATAAAAAATAAGTACTACCCTGTTGGGTAGTACCTATTTTTGGTGCGGATGAAGGGACGTAGGCTTGCGATGCAATCCTCCCACCCTCGGGCTTTCGCCCTCACGCCTTTTCCTAAAAACATTCCACCGGAATGTTTTCTATACGGAAAAACCCTCTTAGGGTTCAAGTCCTTTACATATAAAAAATAAGTACTACCCTGTTGGGTAGTACCT
>CAYJJU010000001.1:197901-208154 GCA_964370635.1 uncultured Eubacteriales bacterium
ATTTTTGGTGCGGATGAAGGGACTTGAACCCCCACGTCGAAGACACCAGAACCTAAATCTGGCGCGTCTGCCAATTCCGCCACATCCGCATGTGCTTTTTAAGGACTTTCGTGTCCCTCAAATTGCGACTATGTTATTATACAACATGTTTTTTGTTTTTGCAAGCCTTTTTTTAAATTTTTTTCAATTTTTTTTAATTTTTTTTAAAGCGCTCACTATAATGTCCGTTTTCATTCCTCTTGAGCCCTTAATCAGTATCACATCTCCTGCTTCTACTTCGCTCAATAAAGCCTCTGCCGCTAGCGTGGAATCCTTGAAACATGCCGATTTTTCTTCGTTATTAAAGGCTTTTGCGGTCTCTTTTGCCTCTTCACCCACGCAGTAAAGTCTATCAACTTTACATTCTTTTGCGTACTCGCCCATTTTATAATGTGCTTCTTTTGAATAAGACCCAAGCTCTAGCATGTCTGCCAGCACTGCAATTTTTCTTTTAGCCTTGCTAGATTTTAAAATGTCGAGCGACGCTATAACCGAATCGGGACTTGCGTTGTACGTGTCATCAATCACTGTAAAACCTTGCATTTTTTTTACTTCCTGACGCATCGAGGGAGTTTTATATTCTTTAAGTGAGTCGATAGCGACGCAAATATCTATACCTATATTCACCGCCACAGCTATGCTCATCAAGGCGTTTCTCACGTTGTGTGCGCCTGCAACAGGCAAAACTACTCGGTATTTCCCTTCGGGGCACTGTAAGGTAAATTCACTTGACATATCGCCTTCAACAAGCTCAGTCGCCCTGTAATCAGAGTTTTCCGCTAGGCCAAAGCTCACTACATTCAATTTGCTCGTCTCTTTTAATTTTGCTAGCAACTCGTCGTCGCCATTTACAAAAAGTCGACCTTTTCCGCCTATATAGTCGGCTATGTGCAGTTTTTCTTCTAAAATGCCTTCTTTTGAACCTAAAAATTCTATATGAGAAATTCCGATGTTTGAAATCACCGCAATGTCTGCTTGCACCGACTTTGAAATTCTTGCCATTTCGCCCGGCATGCTTATACCCATTTCCACCACTGCCACCTCATGTGTGTCCTCTACCCTCAAGACGGTCAAGGGTACACCGACCTGACTGTTTGCGTTTCCGTCGGTTTTAAGCACACTTCGTCCGCTTGATAAGACAAGGGAAAGCATGTCTTTAGATGTGGTTTTTCCAACACTTCCGGTAATTCCTATAAATGGAATATCAAAGCTTTTCCTGTGATAAAGTGCAACTTTTTGCAAGGCCTCCACACAGTTTTCTACCAGCACTGCATCAATATTTTCGTATACATTCTCTGAAAAAGTACAGGCTCCTTTATCTATTACGTCAAAAATAAACTTGTGTCCGTCGACCTTTTCTCCTTTAATCGGCACAAACATCTTGCCATTTTCCGCCTGTCTGCTGTCCGTAAAAAAGCCTGTAACAATTTTATTCTTATTTCCAATAATCTTGCCATCGCAAATTTGCGCTATTTTTTCAAGTGTAAGTTTCACATTATCCCTCTTTTAACTCTTGTAATATTTGTGATATGACCACTCTTTCGTCAAACGGGTATTTCACGCCTTTAATCTCTTGATAATCTTCATGGCCTTTTCCTGCAAGGACTATAATATCGCCATCTTTTGCATTTTTTATGCAATACTTAATCGCTTCTTTCCTATCAGGAATTTCTATAAAGTCGCCGCTTGTCTTATTCATGCCGACTTTTATGTCCTCTATAATGTCAAGCACGTCTTCAAAACGTGAATTATCTGCCGTTATTACAGATAAATCCGCCATGTTTCCGCAAACTTCACCCATTTCAAAACGACGGAGTTTCGGCCTGTTTCCGCCTGCTCCAAATAGGCATACCAGCCTTTTGGGATTGTATTTTCTAAGCGTTGAAAGCACGCTTTCCATGCTCACCGCATTGTGCGCATAGTCTATTAGCAAGGTGAAATTGCCCTCCATTTCCACAGGCTCGACCCTGCCTTTTACTTTTGCCAAAAATAGACCTTTTTTTATTGCGTCAACAGAAATATTAAAATTTAGACATGTCGAAAGTGCCGCCAAGGCATTATATACATTAAATTTGCCTGGTATGCTAAGTTCTGCAAAAAAACTTATTTTGCCCTCTACCTCAAATTCTGAGCCTAAAACCCCTGGCTTTGAAAGCAGATTGCTGTTTGCGCATCTAAAATCTGCATTGTCGCCAAAGCCAAATGTTTGCACTTGGCAGCTATGATTTTTCAAAATCTTATCAAAGCTCTCGTCGTCAATGTTAAGTATGCCTACTTTACACATTTTAAATAGCATAGCCTTTGAATTTAAATACTCCTCCATGTCTTTATGCTCGACTCCGCCGATATGGTCCTCCGAAAAATTAAGGAAAAGTCCTAAGTCAAAGTCGAAGCCGCTGACTCTTTTCTCTTTAAGTCCTATTGAAGACACTTCCATGACACAAAAATCGCAGCCCTCTTTGACCATTTCCGCCATGCATTTTTGGACAAGGTAGCTCTCAGGGGTGGTGTTGTTAAGCTTTTCTACTTTACTTCCAATCACAAAGCCTATAGTGCCTATCACTCCGACCTTGTGCCCTGCGCTTTCCAAAATGGACTTTATCATCATGCTCGTTGTAGTTTTTCCTTTTGTGCCTGTGATTCCTATGGTTTTGAGTTTTTCAAAGGGTTTGTCAAAATACACCGCACTGAAATTTGCAAGAGCCTCTTTAGTGTCATTTACTAGCAAAACGGGGACAGCCGCCTCGACTTTTCTTTGTGCTATAATGAGTTTTGCCCCTTTTTCTACAGCGGAGCTTACATACTCATGCCCGTCGGTCTGTGAGCCTTCGATGCATATGAAAATGCAGTTTTCGACCGCTTTTCTTGAGTCATACACTATGTCGCTGACTTCAAAGTCCTCTTCAAATGTGTAATTTACCTTGCACAAATCTAGCATTTTATTTATATTCATAACGGCACTCCTTTAAAAAAATTGTATAAATCACAACAAAAATTCATATGCAAGTCTTTCGGTATTATCTTCAATAACTATTACACCACAATATGTAAAACCATATTTTAACAGCACTTTTTGCATAGGAATATTGTCTTTATGTGTATCACAACGAAGGCTTTTTACGCCTGCTCTAATGCATTTTTCTTTTAGATAGTCAAAAAACTTTTCGCACAAGCCTTTGCCTTTTTGGTCTGGTTTCACTGCAATTCTGTGGATTATTCCGTATTTTTTTGTGTTGGTAAGCCATTTTCCGTCATATATTTTATCATATGTTGGCTCATGTCCGACGTACAGTGCCGCTGTAGCAAGTATATCGCCTTTACACTCGCAGACCTTAGATATTCCTGCATGTATGTCTTCTTCCAAGCTTTCTTCACCGGGACCTATAGTTTGCCACTGGTCAACGCCATTATCCTTTAGTGATTTTTTTGCAGCTTCATAAATTCCGACTACTTTTACCATATCCGACTGTGTCGAATTTCTAATAAACATTTAAACACTCCGTTCTTAAATAAGTAATATTCGCATTCGTATTTAATTTTACCACAATTGAAAAAAAATCTCAATAAAATTTTCTTCATTTTACAAATTAGCCACATAGCACAAAGCATTTTTGCATATCTATATATTAAATTCAGTTTTAAGGGGATTACGTCATGAAAAAAGTATCACTACTCCTAATTATATTTATATTTTGCACATCTATTCTTCCAATCACTGACATTAGCGCACAAAGTTTAGAACTCTCTGCACCGTCGGCCATTCTCATGGAGGCATCAAGCGGTGAAATTTTATTTGATAAAAATTCAAGTGAAATTCGCACGGCGGCGTCAATTACAAAGGTTATGACGCTAATTTTGACCATGGAGGCGCTTGAAAACGGAAGTCTTTCTTTGGACGATACCCTTTATGCCAGCGCACATGCCGCCTCTATGGGAGGCTCAGACATATGGCTTGAAGAGGGAGAGGGCATGACGGTAGACGAACTCATCAAGGCGACTGTAATAATGAGCGCAAACGACGCCGCAGTGGTGCTTGCCGAAAATATTGGAGGAAGCGAAGAGGCTTTTGTCGAGATGATGAACAGTAAAGCCCTAGAGCTTGACATGGCAGACACGGTATTTAAAAACCCAAACGGCCTTGAAGAGGAGGGACATGTGACCACCGCCTACGACATAGCGCTTATGAGCCGTGAACTCATAAAGCATGAGAAAATATTTGATTACACTTTGGTATGGATAGACCATTTGCGAAATGGCGAGACGCAACTTGTAAACACAAACAAGCTAATAAACACCTACAGTGGAATTACAGGCCTTAAAACCGGCACAACTTCGCAGGCCGGCAGCTGCATTACGGCGACGGCAAAAAGAGAGAATTTAGAGCTTATTGCCGTGGTGCTCGGCTGTTCCTCCTCAGACGAGCGCTTTAAAGACAGTGCAACTTTGCTTGATTACGGCTTTGCAAAATGGAAAATGATAGACCCGGGCATACCTGCGATAGACCCTGTGCCTATAAGTGGAGGAATGAAAGACTTTGTAAGCGCCACCACCGAAGGCTCGTCCTCCATTTTAGCCGACATCGGTGCCGAAAATAATGTGACAAGCGAAATATTAATTTACGAAGATATTACCGCACCGATTTTAGTAGGAGATGAACTTGGAAAGGTTTTGATTAAAAACGGAGAAGAGACAGTAAAAGAATTTCCCATTTTGTCGGGTGAGAATGTTGATGAAATAAGTTTTTCTGGAGCGTTTATGTATTTCATGGGAAGGTTTGCAAATAGTTTTGGGTGAAAATGTAAAAAGAGTTTGTAAGCTTTTGCATTTTGTCAGTGTGGCGAAAATTAAAAGTTTTACTAAATTTTTTCCAAAAAATTTCGGGCACTTAGGGCTGTGCCCTAAGGCGTTTTCCGCAGAAAACGAAATCTTTTGCCTTAGAAGCGTATTTTTGAAAGTGAATTTTTGCACCGAAGTGCAAAAAGAGAAAACTTTTTAAAAGTGAAAAAGTTGGAGAGCTTTCGCTCTCCAACTATTTTTATTTCACATATTAAAATTTATTTCCCGTAATTTGCTCATAGGCTTCTACGTATTTTTTCTTTGTTGTGTCTATAACTTCCTGTGGCAATGCATCAGGAGCTTTATCTACATAGCCATTAGCCTTTAGCCAATCTCTTAGATACTGCTTATCAAAGCTCTTTTGGCCTCTGCCAATTTCATAGTCGGAAAGTGACCAAAAACGGCTGGAGTCAGGTGTTAAAACCTCGTCTGCAAGCACAAGTTCACCGTTTTCGTCTAAGCCAAACTCAAATTTTGTGTCGGCTAAAATTAAACCTTTTGTCAGTGCATAGTCTGCGCATTTTTTGTAGACTTCAATGGTTTTATTTTTCACTTTTTCGGCAAGCTCTGCGCCTAAAAGCTCTACAGTTTTTTCAAAAGAGATATTTTCGTCGTGGTCGCCAAGCTCTGCCTTTGTAGACGGTGTGAAAAGAGGCGTTTCAAATTTTTCGGATTCTTTCATGCCTTCTGGTATTTTAATTCCGCAAATTTCGCCTGTTCTTTGGTAGTCCGCCCAGCCTGAACCTGTTATGTAGCCACGCACTATGCACTCTACAGGAAGCATTTTGAGTTTTTTAACAAGCATGCTTCTTCCCTCAAACTCTGGCTTATTGAATTCTTCGGGATAATCGTTTATGTCTGTTGCGATTATGTGGTTTGGCACTATGTCAGACACATAATTAAACCAAAATTCTGAGATTTTATTTAAAATTACACCTTTTTGAGGTATGGGCTCATTCATTACATTGTCAAAAGCGGAAATTCTGTCTGAAACGACAAGCATAAGTTTATCGCTGTCAACCTCATAAATATCACGCACTTTACCTGCACTTATTTTTTTCATAGTCTTGCTCCTTTAATATATAGAATTTATGTATGTGCATTTCTGCACAATTAAATGTTTTTAAAGCTATCCACAATACCGTCAAGCTCGCTCTCGTCTTTTAATGAAGACTTTATGCTTAAGCTGCCTACGATGTTGATATTTTTCATGGTATCAAAAATTTCTGTAAGTTTTCTTACAGGGGTCGGCGCCCATGAGCCATTTCCTATAATCCAAACATTTCTGCTTTGTAAATTAAGCTCTTTCATGTCCATAACCAAATGATTCATTGTAGGATAGACTTGTCCGTTATATGTCGGGCAGGCAAGCACTATGTTGCCAACTCTAAACATATCGGCGATTAAAAAAGATTTATCGGTGTTGCAAATGTTTACAACCTTTACTTTTTTACCCAAATCTGAAAGCCTTGCCGCAAGTATGTCTACAGCTGTCTCGGTGTTTCCATACATAGATGCATAGGCAATTAAAATTTCATCGGGATTTTCTGGCTGGTACTTGCTCCAAACGTCGTGTTTGTTTACAAAGTACTCTAAGCCTTTTCTCCAAAGAGGACCGTGAAGCGGGAAGATATATTTAATCTCAACGCCACTCGCCTTTTTAAGTAAATTTTGGGTTTGAGCGCCGTATTTTCCAACTATATTTGTAAAATAGCGCCTTGCCTCGTCTTCAAAATCTTTTACAAAATCATATTCATCTGCATAAAGTCTTCCGTCAAGCGCACCAAAAGTGCCGAAAGCATCGGCAGAGAACAAGGCCTTTGTGGTGGTATCATAAGTCACCATGACCTCAGGCCAGTGGACCATTGGTGCCGTCAAAAATGTAAATTCATGCGCACCTGTTTTAAATGTGTCGCCCTCTTTAACCATGTGAGAATTAAACTCAATGTGGAAAAATTGCTCCAACATTACAAAGGTTTTCATGTTTCCAACTACTGTGATATTTGGATATTTGCTTAACACGGCACTTATGCTTGCCGCATGGTCGGGTTCCATATGATTGACTATTAGATAATCAAGAGCTCTTCCCTCAAGCACACTTTCTATATTTTTAATAAATCTATTGGTCTGGCTTGAGTCTACCGTGTCAAACAATACTGTTTTTTCGTCTAAAAGCAAATAAGAATTATAAGACACGCCTTTTTTTATTGGAAACTGATTTTCAAAAAGTTCCAATCTTCTGTCGTTTACTCCGACATAGTATAAATCATCGAAAATTTTTCTTTTGTATTTCATAATGCGCCTCCCTTTTATTAAAAACGGCAATTATCCTTAAAGTAAATTTTTTCTAAGCTCTTCAGGGCTATGCATGCTTAAATCGACCGGAGCTATGTCAAACACAGTTTTGCAACCGCTTTCTCCTCTTTTAGAAAGTCTAAAAGCAGCCCTTGCATAGCAGACAAGCACACTTGATGTAAATTCAGGGTTAGAATCTAGCTTTAAAGAATATTCAATTATATGGCTATTGCCGTTGTTTTCTCCTGTTTTTCCGCTTCTAATTACAAATCCGCCATGAGGAATTCCACTGTGGTCACGCTCAAGCTCTTCTTGGCTTATAAAGTTTACTGTTGTGTCGTAATCCGCAAAATAGTTTGGCATATTTTTAATTTCTTCTGAAATTTTTTCCTTGTCAGCACCGTCTTCGACCACTACATAACAATCTCTCAAATGTTTTTCTCTTGTGGTAAATTCTGGGTTTGAGCCGGTTCTTACTGCATCTATTGCGCTTTGTATAGGCACAGTATATTGCCTTGCGTCTATTACGCCCTCAACCCTTCTTATTGCATCAGAATGCCCTTGGCTGACACCTTTTCCCCAAAATGTGTAGTCTGTGCCGTTTGGCAAAACACAGCCTGCATAAAGCCTGTTTAAAGAGAACATTCCAGGGTCCCAACCTACGGAAATAACACTTATATTATTGCCATTTTTTGAAGATTTATCGCAAGCTTCAAAATATTCAGGTATTTTTGCATGTGTGTCGAAACTGTCTACCATATTAAACATTTCGGCATATTTTGGCCCTTGCACGGGAAGGTCCGTAGCACTTCCTCCACAAAGTATCATGACATCTATCTTATCTTTCATAGAGGGAATTTCTTCCATAGAATATGCACTTACGCCTTTTGTAATAGGAGTAATGCTTTTAGGGTCTCTTCTTGTAAAGATTCCACAAAGTTCCATGTCGGTATTTTGCATTAAAGAATACTCAACACCTTTTCCCAAATTGCCGTAACCGATAATACCAATTTTAATTTTTCCCATCTAAAAACTCCGTTTCATTGTATAGTTTATTTATCCTTTATCCAGACTAATTAATTTTACCATTTTTTTATGTTTTAGTAAAGTATCAATAATAAATTTATTTTCATAGTATGATAAGAGGTGTATGAAAGCAGGTGATACTTATGGACCCCGGAGCAACAGTAGTTGCAATATCCACATTAGCAGCTGCCATAGCACAGGACAAAACGCTAGACGAGGTGGAGCTTCTCGCGCTGTTTTTTTCTCAGCTTGGCGATGTCCTTGCAACCATAGGTGCACTCATGGAAAAAGACCAGGGCGAGATAATTGTCGACCCCATAGCAATTTAACTTACATATCTATCTTTGAAATGCATGCGCATAAAAGCTCAATAGTTTTAACCGCCGATTTTTGGGCAAATTCAAAAAAGTCCACTCCACCGCTTTCGTTTGCATTGTCTGAAATGCTTCTAAGCGCTACAAATGGCACATTTGACATATAGCAAGTGTGGGCAATGCTTGCACTTTCCATGTCGCAGGCAAAAGCGTCGTAATTCTCTTTAAAGCCCATCACCTTTACAGGGTCTGCAATAAATTGGTCACCGCTTACTATAACATTATAAAACACATTGCCTTCATATATTTTTTTTGCTTCCTCTAAAAACATTTTCGAATATTTTTGACTGCAAGGAATATTAATTAAATTTTCACCGCCTAAACTCACCATAGAAACAGGGTCGCCTGCAAGGCTTGTGTCCATATCATGCTCTACACAAGAGCTTGCAATTACTAAGTCACCTATCAACACACCTTTGCCAACGCCGCCTGCTACACCCGGATTGATTATCACAAAAGGATTATATTTTAGGCTCATTACGCTTGCGCAAATTGCCGAGTTAACTTTGCCTACTCCGCATTTTGCCACGACAACTTCTACACCCTGTAAATAACCCTCGTAAAAATCTGTCATTATATGCCTTGTGACTTTTACATCTGTCATAAGCTCCTTGATTCCCGAAATTTCCATTTCCATTGCGCCGATTATTCCTATTGGTCTTCTATTTTCCATATTTTTGACTCCTTTAATGTCTTTATCCAAACATTATACTACAAATTGACAAAAAAATAAAGTTTTTAAAAATTTCCTTTGACTATTTTACAAATTAGATGTAAAATATTATGTAATGTAATTTTTGAAGTTAAAGGAGAGGTTTTAATGCCTGTAGCAATAATAAGCGGTGCTTCCTCCGGTCTTGGACGTGAATTTGTCTATGCCGTGCTTGAGATGTGCCCTGAAATAGACGAATTTTGGCTAATATCAAGAAAAAAGGAAAGACTTGATGCACTTAATTTTTCAAACAAAAGTATTTCTGTAATACCCATACCCATGGATTTGGGTATGTATAAAAATTTATCCGTCTTAAAACGAGTGTTTGATGAGCAAAAACCCGATGTGCGTGTTGTGATAAACTGTGCAGGTTTTGGCGATTTAGGCGATATGGTCGAGGGCGACTGGGAGATGTATAAGAAAATGGTGGACGTAAATTCCACAGCGCCTGTGGCTGTTTCTACCATGGCTCTCCCATATATGTCTGATGGTGGGCTGATAATAAACGTGTCCGCCTTTACCTCATTTGGGCCTGCACCGGGAATGGCTGTATACGGAGCAACAAAGTCATTTGTTGATAATTTTTCAAAGGCACTCTCTGTAGAGCTTAAACCTAGGGGAATCACAGTGCTCAGCGCTTGCCCCGGCAGAATGAAAACTAATTTTACTCACGTTGCAAAAATAGAGCAAGACCAAGCCACAAGGTACATGTCCTTCCCCGAAGAAAAAACGCAAAAGTTTGCATACGGTGCGCTTGAAGCTGCACTTAAAGGCAAAGTTATGTATGTTGGTAATTGGTATTATAAGCTATTATGGGTGCTATCAAAAATACTGCCATCATCGGTATATATGAAATTCACAGACCTTTAAAAACCTTGAAAAAAGAGGCTGTGTCGTAATTGTTATAATATATAAATTTTGTAGGGGCGAACCTGTGTGTTCGCCCGAAACTAATGGTAAAATCCAAGGTT
>CAYJJU010000002.1:0-170621 GCA_964370635.1 uncultured Eubacteriales bacterium
TTGCTGTCCATACTGCATAGTATGTCACTCCGCCTACTGTTACTATTGTTGATAGTTCGCCTATGTCTTCTGCATCTGCTACTGCTGTTGTGCTTGTTGTTCCCCAGCCTGCGAATGTGTATCCGTCTCTTGATGGTTCAACTATTGCACTAAAGTCGTAGTTTCCGCCAAATGTTCCTTGCGCTGTTTGGTCTGCTACTGGTAATCCACCATTTGAGTCAAACGTTGCTGTGTATGAAAGTGCTGTCCACCTTGCTACCGCTGTTTGGTCTGAAGTGTAGTTCCAAACTGTAGTAGGGCTGATTTGTAGATTACCTATAAACCATCCGTCAAATGTGTAGCCAGCTTTTTCTACTTCCGGTAGTGCACCAATTGCTACTCCATAGGTTTCAACTTGGTCTGCAAGTGTTACTGCTGAAGTTGCTGTTAAAGCTCCACCGTCTTCATTAAAGCTTAATGTATACTCATTAGCTGTTTTTTGTGCTTGGTAAACGTAGTGACCATTAATCGCACCATTTTCTGTGGTTATTGTTGCATAGTCAGGTGTAGGTAATGTATCATCTGCACTCCAACTAGATGTATAACCAGCTTGTGTTGGTAATGATGTTTCTGTACGAGTCACTCCGTCAACTGTGGTATCATCGAAATATGTATCCCATAGTGTACCGGGTTCAATTCCGACAAAACTACCTAATACATCGCCATCAACATCTAAGAAAGTAACCGTTGACCAGTATGGGTCGTCAATGACTTTCTCCCATATAGCGTTGAACTCTAGGTCGCCCTCTTTAAGGGTTAATAAGCTCTCGCCTGGGATATATCTAGCTGTTGATTCGTTGTTTCCATCTACATCTCTTATAGCCCACTCTACAAGTCTATGACCTGGTTTTGTAAATGTATTGGCTGGAGCGGCATTTCTTTCTGTAGCGCCATAGCTAAATACATTTTCAACTGTTGTTTCGCCAGTTAATAAATCGCCTTCATGTGGATAATAAGTATAAGTAAACTCATTAGCCGTCCACTGTGCGGTCATTGTTATAGCTTGTGCTGGCATTGTGAATGTTGTTGCTTCTGCGTCATAAGTTGCAGAAGTTGCTTCATCTGACTTCCAGCCTGCAAATGTGTAACCTTCTCTTGTAGGCTCTTCAGCTAGAGTTGGGTTTGTACCAACTGCTACAGTGCTACTTAGTGAGTCTGGCATGCCTGTTACAGAACCATCTGTTACACCGTCATCATAAGATAATGTGTATCCAATGATTGGGTAGAAGTCTTTGTCTCCAGCAATTGCCACTGAGTCGTCTGTAAAGTCAACCGCAGTAGTTCCGTCAGGAGTTTCCGACCAACCCACAAATACGCCACCGTTTAAGGTAACTAGTGCTTGGTTTGTAGCTGCTTCATCTGATAAAGATGATAGTACTGTATCAGCTGCTACATCTGAATAAGTTCCTAAAACAGTTGTATCGTCACTATTATAGAATTTAACTGTATAAGTGATTTCTTCTACTTCTGCATAGTCAACTAAATATCCATCAATGTGGTAATTTTGTTGATATCCGCCACTTTCAGTTATACCAGATCCCATGTTGGTAACTATTCTATACCAAACAACTTGGAAGTTAGTTCCATATTTAAGCTCTGTTGTGCCATTAGCAAAATCTGTAACTGCTTGATTATTAGCAAATACTAGAGTGCCATCGGCATATTCAAGTGCTTTTAGAGCATTCATGATTGATGTGCTACCTGCAGCATCTTTTGCCATTAGTCTGACAATTTCATTTCCGTTTGTATCAAGATCGCCATTTGTTCTAATAGCTTCACGGTCAAAATCATCAACTAACTCATCATTTTCTTTATCTGCCCTAGGATTGTTAGGGTCAATAAATACATCATCAGTCACGTAACCTTTTGTGGTAATTTCTATGATGTCTCTAACGCCCGGCTCTGTATCAAGAGCTGTTTGTAAGAATTGTCCTGCACCTAACCAGTTATAGTAAGAACCGGTTCCACGGTGAGCCGTCATATCTTGGCCCGGTAGCAAGATGTGAAGTGAAGTATCAACATCTGCGTACTCAATTTCAGGCTCTGTAATCTCAACAGTGTGAGAATCTTCGCCTAGAAGTATGTCACTTGCAAAAACATCTACATTATTTGTTAATGTATCCGCTTCACTCGGTGTAAGTGTGTAAGTTATTGTAACTGTCTCATTTACTGCAAGTGAATCGATTGTTATTGAGCTATTAGCCTCAACTATTGTGTTAGTTCCATCAACTTCAACAGTGTCGCCATCTACCCACTTGTCATCAATAATAATAACGTTTGTTAAATCAACATCGCCATTGTTTGTTACTGTAACTGTGTAAGTGATTTCCTTGCCTGCTTCTGATGTGTAAGTTGTAATTGTGTTTCCTTCTGAACCGCTTACCTTACCTGTATCAGAAGTTTTTACAACGTCTACACTTTGTGTAGGTACAGTCATAAGGAATTTAACAGTTTGAATTGCGTTGTCTGCATCTAAAGTAACTGTTTCAGATACTTTATATGTTGCACCGTCAATTGTCATTCCACTGCCTGCAGGTACAAAGCCAGCATCAAGTGTAAATTCAGTATTATTTACTGTGTAAGGAGTATTAAATGCAAGCTCTGTGCTTCCACCTGTGCTGTAAGTAAATGATTTACTTAACGCATCAGTTTCACCAGTAGCAATTACATACGTATCACCATCAACACTTTCCTTTTTCAAAAGATTGCCATTTTCATCAGTTAGATAGAATACTACATTTATTTGACCTGTAGTTGCATCTTTTTCAAGTTCTGGTTTTTCAATGTCGGTATTTTGCCATACATAACTTTTATCAGTTAATGTTGTCTTTTCGGTAGCATCAGGCTCAAAATATGAAAGTGATGCGCCGTCATTCGTCGGTAAAATACCTTTTGCATTTGCATCTTTTAACTCAACCGGTATGGTAAAAGTTTGACTTGTAGCTGTAATAGTTCCTACATTATAACTATAACTACCGTCTGTATTTTTAGTCCAACCTGTTGGTAAACTTCCGCTAAGAACGAAATAGTCAGATAATGCATCTGTTAACACAGCTTCTGTTGCGGCATAAGTGATTGTATTGCCTAACTCGTCTAGAGTTGTTGAAAGCTGTCCTGCACCATCAAGGTTTACGAATGTGCCATCCGAAGAAGTTATTACATCTCTTAGATAAGCTTTACCTTTATCATCCATATCAAGACCTATCGTATGAATAGTAGCATCATACTGGCTTTGAAGTGTAGCAGCTTGGTTTTTTCCATTCCAATTAGTAGAGTTTATGCCGTTTCCGTTACTTTTTCCCGGAGCACCGTCCGAAATAAATATAATGTGAAGCGGGCGGCCTGTGTTAACATTTGCTGCTGCAAACTCTATAGCTTTATTTAGAGCAGATGTATAATCTGTTCCACCATTAGGTACTAAGCTAAGTGCGTTTGTTATGCTAGGCGCATATGTTTTAAAATGTACACTTCCACTAACATCTTGAGCTTCACTATTATTTGCACCGTCAAACAGTACAAGTGCAACTCTATTCTTATCATCCGCTAATAAGCTATTTGTAAATGTTGAAGCTGCATTTGCTGCAGTTGTCCAATCTCCTTCCATACTACCGGAGCGGTCAAGCACTATGATTACGTCCGAACCTACTTTGGTTTCTGTACCGCTTATATCGAAAGTAATCTCAGCTTCTGTTTGCTCTGCATTAGTCCATTCCGCAGACTTTGTGATGTTCACAGCGCCTGCTGTCTGTCCGCCTGTGTCAGCATCTGGTACCGGTGCAGCTGTGCCACTGTCAATAAGGTTTGGATCCTCTACTTTAAAGTAAATTCTTCTTGAACCATCAGACCAACCTTCATATGTACCAAAAAACCATTTTTCTTCAGAATATTCCCACTGCAGGTATACACTCGCTGTGCCAGAAACTACGCCCGTAACATCAACAGAAGCATCATATTTTCTAATATTGCCATCTTTATACGAGCCGCTTGTTACTAATTTCGACAAAGAAAGTCTATTATCCGAACTAACTGCATATGAAACATTTCTAATATCTCCAGGTCGGTTAGCATCTTCAATCCAGTTATTATTAGTAATAATATCAGAAATTGACATGGTTTGCCCAACGTTAAGGATATAAGGATCATTACTTGTTCCTGAGCCTCTGATTTCAGTTTGTGTTGTATTGAAAGTTTGTGGCGCTACCGATGTAGCTGCATCTTCAAGCTCTACCACTTTAAGCTTTTCTAGTCCTGCTGAAACTTTTACGTTTGCAGGTACTGTAGCGTAGCTTATTGGCATGAAATCAACAACAGCGTCGATTAGAGCAAATGCATTTTTGCTTCCCTCGACTTCATCAAGTGATAAAGTTGCGGTTTCGCTCTCTGTGTTTTCAATAATCGGATAGTTAGCGTTCATAACATCTACATTATTAAATAAAATACTATGTTCGCCGCTCTTTACAATAATTCTAAGGTCTGTTACTTGAGTGCCGCCACCTTTTAAGATGAGGTCGCCCTCGTAAGTGCCTTCTGCTATTGTAGTAGTTCCGTTTAAATCTGTAACTTTATATGCGTTGTTATCAGATAGTGTGATTACCATATCTGATGTTACTTCAATCACAGTTTCTACAACTTCAGGTGCGTTCTCTGTGTATACAGCAGTTGCTGTGTATACTGGAGCCGCGTCGCCCTCGCCGTAAGTTAATTCTGTAACCACCTCATCGTTAGAGTTTTTGTATTCCCAGTGTGAGAAAGTTTGCCCCTCAACCTCGGGTGCTGTTTTTGTAATTTCCTCGCCCTCGTTATATACTACGGTTTCCTCGCCGTATATAATAGAAAGAGTTTTTGTTACTTCCGGAGTTTCTGGTTTCTCTTCTGCTTTAATTATTGCAGTCAGCGTTGTAGCTGCTGTGAATGTTAAAGTAGAAAGTTCAACTTTTTCTCCTGCTTCGTTTTGCCAACCGATTATGTCTGTCTTGCCAGCTTCTGTTATCGCTGCATCAAGAAGCGCTTGGTCGATTGTCATTGTGTCAAGCACATCTGCTGTGTAAAGCGGTTCGTTATTGTAAAGGAACGTTACTTTACTTGGTTCAGCTGCAGGTTCTTCTTGTTCTTCTGCTATTTCTGAAACTGTAACAGTGTGCGCAGATGTAATATAAGATACTTCGCCTTGTGTGTAGTAAGCATTAAAGCTAAAGTCGCCATTTGTTGTGGCATCATATGTAGCTGTAGCGCCTGCTACGTTTTCTTCACTAGGTGTCTTAATACCTGTAATAGTTACATCTTCGTTGTTCGTCGTGGCAGTTACTGTAACAGTTGCCGCAGAGTTGTCATCATTATAAACAACAGTCTCTGTTAGCGTTACAGGGCTATCTGCAGGTGCGGGTTCATACATAGTCGCGAAAACCGGTACGAAGTTTTGTGTCAACATAGCGATAATCAGTGTCCATACAAGAACGACCTTTAAGATAACTTTTTTGCCCGTTTGAACGTTTGTCATAGTCATTTCCTCCTTTTCTGTAATATAAGGTAAAATAAATTTATAATATAATGCGCTTTTTACAGAGCATTTTATTACCTAAAATTGGCTTACACTACTTAAGATACATCGAGTTCAAAAAAGGTTCACGCTTTTTCAAACTTTTTTCTACATTTTTTTGCTAAACACAAAAAATAATAATGCTCCAAAGTAATTTTAAATATTCTACAACATTTTAGTGTCTTTTTAATTCCAAAATAGAATTTTAGGTCAAAATATACCATTTCTTACAGAATTGTAAGATAACTTAACCAAAATTCACAGCCTTCCCTTAAAATCGGCATAAGAAAAGCTTTTTTTGAGGTTGATCTGGCCAAATATATTTCTTAAATATATATTTGGAAGGCACATTCCGTTAAAGGTATTGTTTTTTACCATGGAGTATATCGCCATGTCGCAAAACATCAGTTTATCGCCTATTTTAATATCACTTTTGAAATTATAATCGCCGATTATATCGCCTGCAAGGCAAGTAGGCCCTGCTAGCCTGTATGTAAAGCCCACTTGCTTGCCACTTGTTTTTGTAGGCTCGGCACCAAATAATGGCGGTGTGTACGGCATTTCTATTACATCGGGCATATGACAAGCGGCGGAGGTGTCCAGTACTGCGATATTGATATCATTTTTTACTATATCTAACACCTCGGTCATCAAAAAGCCTGCATTAAGCGCCACAGCCTCGCCCGGCTCTAAATAAACTTCTACATTATATCTGTTTTTGAAGTCTATTATGCATGAAATTAGCGCCTCTACGTCATAATCTTCTCTTGTAATATGATGTCCACCGCCAAAGTTAATCCATTTCATTTGGTGAATATATTTTCCAAACTTTTCTTCCACTACTTTCAGTGTTTCTATCAGCGCATCGCTGTTTTGCTCACACAAGGTGTGAAAGTGCAGTCCCTCTATGCCGTAAAGTAGTTCAGCTTTAAAGTTATCGATTGTAACACCCATCCTTGAGCCTTTGGCGCATGGGTCGTATATTGCGTGGTCCTGTGTTGAGTGCTCGGGGTTTATCCTTATCCCAAAGCTTTTTCCCGATTTAAGGCATTTTTCCCTGTATTTTTCCCATTGATTAAAGGAGTTAAATGTGATATGGTCGCAAATTTCAAGTATTTCGTCCATTTCGTGCTCTAGGTATGCCGCAGAAAACACATGGCACTCCCCTCCCATTTCCTCAAAGCCTAGCTTTGCCTCAAATAGGCCGCTCGCTGTAGTTCCGTGTAAATATTTCGCCTGTAAAGTATATGTACTGTACATAGAAAAAGCTTTTTGAGCCAGCAGTATTTTACAGCCGGCTCTTTTAGATACATATTCAAGTTTTTCTAAGTTCTTTATAAGCAAATTTTCGTCTACAATATAGCACGGGGTTTTTAAGTCTAAAAATTCATTATAAAGCTTCTCCATTTAGTCCACCATAGTTGGGTTAAAGTCCTCAACCCAAGGAAGTCCCCATTTGTTTAGTTCTTCCATAAATGGATCCGGATCAAACTCTTCCACGTTGTAAACGCCCGGTTTATTCCAAACGCCCTTAAGTAAAAGCATTGCGCCTATCATTGCAGGCACGCCCGTCGTGTACGAAATCGCTTGGCTGCCAACTTCCTTATAACACTCTTGATGGTCACAAACATTGTACACGTAATAGGTCTTCTCTTTGCCGTCTTTAATTCCTTTAAAGATACAACCTATGTTTGTTTTTCCGACAGTTCTAGGGCCTAAGCTTGCAGGGTCTGGAAGCACTGCCTTTAAAAATTGAAGAGGAACTATTTGTTTTCCTTCGTACTCTATAGGCTCTATCGAAGTCATTCCCACGTTTTCTAGGCATTTTAAATGGGTAAGATAGCTTTGCCCAAAAGTCATGAAAAATCTAATTCTTTTTATGCCCTTTAGGTTAATTCCCAAGCTTTCAAGCTCTTCGTGGTGTAGCAAGTACATATCCTTTACACCTATCTGTGGGAAGTCATACTCCCTTTTAATTTCCATAGGCTCGGTTTCAACCCACTCGCCATTTTCCCAATAACTTCCGTTAGCACTTACCTCACGAATATTTATCTCAGGGTTAAAATTTGTTGCAAAAGGATAGCCGTGGTCGCCGGCATTTGCATCTAAAATATCGAGGTAGTGTATTTCATCGAAATAATGTTTTTGTGCGTATGCAGAAAATACACCCGTCACGCCCGGGTCAAATCCGCAACCTAAAATAGCGCAAATCCCTGCTTTTTCAAAACGCTCTCTGTATTCCCATTGCCATTTATATTCAAATTTTGCAGTGTCTAGTGGCTCGTAATTTGCAGTGTCTATGTAATGTGTCTTTGTCTCTAAGCACGCATCCATTATGGTTAAATCTTGATAAGGAAGCGCCAAATTTAGCACGACATCGGGTTTAAATTCATTAATTAGGCTGACAAGCTCTTCTACTTTATCCGCATCTACTTGCGCGGTATGTATCTTGGTTTTTCCGCCGTCTAGCTTTTCTTTTAACGCATCGCACTTGCTCTTTGTCCTGCTGGCTATCATGATTTCATCAAAGACCTCAAAATTTTGACAGCATTTGTGTATTGTCACAGAGGCTACGCCGCCACATCCTATAATTAAACATTTACTCATTTTTCATTTTCCTTTCAATTGTAAAAGTATTTCTCTTGTCACCTTGCACGCAACCGCAGTCGATGCACCGCTATTGTCGTAGTGTGGTGAGAGTTCATTTATGTCACAGCCCACAATATTTAAATCCTTAAGCTGTAATATCACCTTCATAAGTTCCTTAAACGTCACTCCCCCGGCCTCTGTGGTTCCTGTGCCACAAAACACCGACGGGTCTAGCACGTCTAAATCTAAAGAGAAGTAAAGCGGTATTCCTTTACACTTGTTTTTTAGCTCTTCAAAGCCATCTAAATCAAATTTATGCAAATTTGTATGTTTTTGTGCAAACTCAAACTCTACTTTTTCACCGCTTCTTATTCCATACTGATGTATTTTTCCGTCGCCCAAAAACTCCCAAATGAGACGCATGACACTTGCATGGGATAATTTTTCTCCCAAATATTCTTCTCTTAAATCTGTGTGGGCATCTAAATGTATCACCTGCAAATCGGGATATTTCTCATAAACCGCCTTCACACTTCCATAGCTTATCAGATGTTCTCCACCAAGCATTACAGGAATTTTTCCGTCATTTAAAATAGTTTTTGTGTTTTCATAAATCATATCGAGTGCTTTTTGAGGGTTTCCAAATGGAAGCTCCAAATCTCCCCCGTCAAAAATTTTCATATCAGTTAAATCTCTGTCGGAATACGGCGAGTAGGTTTCTATGCCAAAGCTTTCATTTCTTATGGCGGGCGGGCCAAAGCGTGTGCCCGGCCTAAAAGATGCCGTACCGTCAAACGGTGCGCCAAATATGACTACATCACTGTCAAGGTAATCAGCTTCACAGCCGATAAATGTGCTTATATTACTTTTCATCTCTCTTTAAAACCTCCTCGACATAGTTTGGCAGGTAAAACGCCCCTTTGTGTAAATTGGTGTTATAATATTTCGTTTTTATGTTTAAGGAATTAAAATACTGCTCGTCCAAATCTTTTACGGGGTGGATATTTTTTGATGCAAATCCAAACAGCCAGTGCCCTGACGGATAAGTTGGAATATGCGCCTGATAGACCTTGCTTATTGGAAATACGCTTAAAATTCTTTTATGCGCAAATCTCATTGCTTTTGCATCCTGCTCATAAAACGGACTTTCATGCTGATTTAGCATAATTCCGTCGTCATTAAGAATTTTACTGCAATTGCCGTAAAACTCTTTTGTGAACAAAACTTCGCCGGGACCTGAGGGGTCGGTGGAGTCGACAATGATTAAATCATACTTGTTTTTTGTATGTCTTACATATTTTAGGCCATCTTCAAAACGAAGATTTACACGCTCGTCCTCAAAACCGCAGGCTGTTTGTGGTAAAAATTCTTTACACACCTTAACAACTTCCTCATCAATTTCCACCACGTCAATTTTCTCAAGTGCCTCATATTTTATAAGTTCCCTGCAAACTCCGCCGTCGCCTGCGCCTATTACAAGCACATTTTTTGCATTTTTTAGAAGAGCCAAAGCAGTGTGCACCATCATTTCGTGATAGATAAACTCGTCTCTTTGCGTCAGCATCATCACTCCGTCAAGGGTTAGAAACCTACCAAACTCCGGTGAATCATACACCGCTATTTTTTGGTAATCGCTCTCATTTGAATATAGCTGTCTTGTGACTTTTATCGAAAATCTTACATTATCGGTATGATATTCGCTGTACCATAAATCGTCCATATTTCCCTCCTCACATCACATTTAGCCTACTTACATCCATGCTTTCAGGCCCTGTTAAAAGACAGGATTTTTCCTTTGCATACCTGATGTATTCTATAATTTCTTTAGTAATTTTCTCACCCGGGGCCAAAATTGGTATTCCCGGTGGATAGCAAATTACAAATTCACAGGATATCTTGCCCTCACACTCTGATAGGTGCAAACTGCGTTTCTCTGCGTAAAACGCCTCTCTTGGGCTTTTTTCTACTATGGGATTAATATACTCGTTGGAAAGCATTCCTACTTTACTCTTCTTATATATCCTTTTAATTTCTGATAAGGCAGAAATAAGTCTTTCAATATTTTTATTTTTATCGCCAACAGAAATATAAGCCAAAATATTTCCCAAATCGCCAAATTCAATTTGTATGTCGTACTCGTCTCGAAGCAGGTCGTACACTTCTTTTCCTGCAAGGCCTAGCTCCAAAGTATTTATTGCAAGCTTAGTTTTGTCAAAATCAAAGACGCTGTCGCCGTTGATTATCTCGCTTCCATAGGCATAATAGTCGCCTATTTCATTGATTTCATCCCTTGCATAATTTGCAAATTTTAACACCTTATCTACTATCTCTTCGCCAAAAAGTGCGAGATTTCTTCTTGAAATGTCAAGGCTTGAAAGCAATAAGTACGAGCCGCTTGTCGTTTGAGTTAGATTTATTATCTGCCTTACATAATGCTCGTTAATATTTTTTCCACAAAGAAGTATAGAACTTTGAGTGAGCGAGCCGCCGGATTTATGCATGCTGACAGCCGCCATGTCCGCCCCTGCTTCCATTGCAGAAATTGGGAGTTTATCGCTAAAATAAAAATGTGTTCCGTGTGCCTCATCCACCAAAACCTTCATATTATGGCTATGTGCCAAGTCGGTTATGCTTTTTAAGTCGGAACATATTCCGTAATATGTCGGGTTATTTACCAAAATTGCCTTAGCCGTCGGATTTTGCTTTATGGCTTTTTCGATGTCCTTTAAAGACATTCCCAGTGCAATTCCAAGTCTTTCGTCAGTTTGAGGATTAATGTACACTGGAACTGCGTCGCATAAGACAAGAGCATTAATGACGCTTTGATGCACATTTCTAGGGAGTATTATTTTTTCGCCGCTCTTCACACTTGCTAAAATCATAGACTGCACAGACGAGGTCGTGCCCCCCACCATGAAAAATGCATGTTCGGCACCAAAACACTCTGCCGCCAGCATTTCTGCCTCTTTAATCACGCTTGTAGGGTGACACAAATTATCCAGCGCCTTCATTGAATTTACATCTACACTAAGACATTTTTCACCCAAAAATTCGGTGAGAAGCTTATTGCCTTTACCTCTTTTATGTCCAGGCACATCAAACGGCACAAGCCTCGTGCTTTTTATTTCCTCCAAGGCGTCAATAAGTGGCATTTTCTTTTGGTTCATCTACTCATGCCTCCCTGTAAATATTGCTTCCGCTAAAAATTTCTATCATTTCTTTTCTAAGTGCGTTTGTGATATCAAGCCTTCTTTGAGGAGAAATTTCATACACATCGGCATTAAAAAGATAGTTTTGAAGCACGATATCTTTTATGAGCATCTTTGTGTGAAAGAGGTTTGATTGGTAGACATTTACGTCTATCGCATCATATTTTTTAAGTGTTTTTTCATCGATAAAATCTTGGATAGATGTAAGGTTATTGTCTGAAAAAACTTTTTTGCCGCTTACATCTCTTGTAAAGCCCCTTACCCTGTAGTCCATCGTTATAATGTCAGAATCGAAACTACCTATCAAAAAGTCGAGTGTAGAAAGCGGGGTAATTTCGCCGCAAGTAGACACATCTATGTCCACTCTAAATGTGGCAATAGAATTTTCAGGGTGATATTCCGGATAGGTGTGCACGGTCACATGGCTTTTGTCTAGATGGGCTACCATAGTTTCGCCGCTTCTATTTTCTGCCATACTTTCCTCTGCAATTAAAAATGTGACGCTCGCCCCTTGTGGTTCATAGTCTTGTTTTGAGATATTCAAAACTGTAGCGCCTATCATTTGAGTAAGTTTTTTAAGTATGTCTGTAAGACGCTCTGAATTATATTGCTCGCTAATATATTTAATATAGTCCTGCTGCTCTCTTGCGGTTTTTGCATAACAGATGTCATAAATATTAAAGCTGAGCGATTTTGTTAAATTATTAAAGCCATATAATTTTAGCTTGTCCATGTCGTTTACCCTCCAAAAATAAAAAAATGCATCGCAACTATGCGACACACTTAAAAAACATAAATTATATAAAGTAGCCATATAATACATAGTCTGTATAGCCGTAACTTACATTTACTATCCGTTTCATAAGTGTGCACAAAGTACACGTGGTTATAAGTAACCAACTGGCTATTAAAAGTAGCCAACTCATAAAATTTTGCAAAAAAGCAAATAAAAAATAAGTGCGGACACTCCGCTTCGGCAATAAGACCGTAGATTGAAATAAAGAAAAATATTGCTACTTAGAGAATAATACAATACAGTAAATATGTCAAGTATTTTCGAGAAAAAAACGCTAAAATTTAGTATAAAATTAATTATTCTTGACAAATTAGAAATAAAGTGTAAAATTAAACTTATATATAGAAAAAAGGAGGCTTTTGTCATGATTAATGAGTTAGTAAATGCGCTCAAACTTCAATATGAGTTAGATGTCATAAACATAAACCCGGTAAAGGGTGGTTGGGCAGCTCTTGCCTTTGTTTTAAAAGCAAAAGATGGCAAAAGCTATTTTTTGAAAGCCTATGAAAAAAGTAGAAGCTCTACCTATAAAAACATACGATATATAAGGCAAATCAGCAAGGTGACCGCAGAGCTTTTTGACGAATGCGAACTTAAAGACAATATTGTGCTTCCAATTAAGACTATAGACGGAACATATTATTACAGTACAGAAAATTATGTGCTAAGTCTTTTCGCCTTTCTAGATGCCACTACCGTGGGAGATAAAGAACTCAGTCCACAAAAAAAGCTAATGCTTGCAAACATAGTGAAAAAACTGCACTACAGTGTGGATAAACTTGAGTTTGACCCACAGTTTCCAAGGGAAACATTTAATGCCCAGTCTGCACAGTTTGTGCTTGATGTCATAAGCCAGGAGGAAAGTGTCGACAACAGCAAAATTCTCAATATACTTTATAAATTTGAAGACAGGATACTTGAGTCCATAAATATCTGTCTTACAATTGCGCAAAGATATAAATATGAGCCGCCAAAGTTTGTTTTATGTCATACCGATATCCACAAGTGGAATATGATGGAAAGCAATGACAACTTATGGCTTATTGATTTTGAAAATTTAAAACTTGCCCCAAAGGAAAACGACTTTTTTGCCCTTGAGGATTATCGTGATGAATTTGAGGAGGTCTATCCAGACTATAACCTTGACATCGCCTTGGTTGAATACTATGCAAGGCTTAGGGTTTTTGATGATATATACGATGAAATTGAGGCGTTAAGCGATGAGGGAATGAGCGATGAGTATTATAAGGAACACGAAGAAAATTTAATTTTAGAGCTTGATAAAATATAAAAAAATGTGGCGGTCGAATATTAACTCGACCGCCACAAAATTTTAATCAAAAATATAAATTACCTTTGTCTATAAAGGTGTAAACACAGGCTATCACTATGCCTAAAAGTGCACCACACACTACCTCTACTATTCTGTGTCCTAAAGACTCGTTTAGCTGAGGTATTAATTTTTTAAGTTTTTCTCTGTCGGGGTGTTCGTTTTCCCCCACATAATCGACTATGTTATTGATTGCCTTTGCATGAAGTCCTGCCGCCCATCTTACTCCCGTGGCATCATACATTACCACCAAGGCCAAAATAAACGCCATTGCAAATATAGGCGAGTCAAATCCATTATAAAAAAGCGCCGCCAAAACAACCGAGCAGGTCAGAGCCGAGTGAGAACTTGGCATACCACCCGAACCCGAAAGGCGTGTTTTATCAAACTTTTTGTGCTCTACAAAAAATATGACAGTCTTTAATAACTGTGCCGCAAGCCACGCAATTAACCCTATATTAATCATAGGGTTTGATACTAGGACATAAAAATCCATATAAACTCCCTCTCTTAAATCACTTTATATTTCATTGTACCTTTTTATGTCCGTACTTGTCAAGAATTTTAACTATATTATAGAAAAAAAATGCTCGAACAGCTTAATTCCGTCTACAGTATCGTCTCTTCTATGCTCTAGACACATTCTCTCAGGATGCCACTGCACCGCCAGAATTTTCCCGTTTTTATGTAGCAAGAATTCAGTCACTTCACCACTTACCGCCAAAACATCAAAACACTTTGCAGGCCTTTTTACCGCTTGATGATGTGCGCTGTTTGTGTAAAACTCTTTACCGTATAAGTCCTTTAAAAAGCAGTCCTTTAAAAGCTCCACCCTATGCACCTTGTCAAAATTTTCACCCATCCTCGAATGTTTTTCACTCTCTCCCAAATGCTGAATAAGGCTTCCGCCAAAATACACGTTTAAAATTTGGGCACCTCTGCAAATTCCGAGTATTGCCTTACTTTTTTCATAAAAATGCTTAATAAGTTCAAACTCTGACTTATCAAGGCCGTCATCAATCCCCTGACTGTCTGTGTTTTCTTCACCATACAGTTTCGGGTTTACATCGTCACCGCCTGTAAGGAGCAGTGCATCACATTCCACCGCCTCATCAAGGCTTTTTCCAAAAATCACCTGTGCACCCACGGCTTTTAGCGCATTGTAATAATTAATAAATTTCTCCTTATTTCCTAAAATGAATACTTTTTTCATAGCACACCATCCTTTATATTGATTATACCATAGATTGGTGGTATAATTATATTATAAATAATAATTTAAATATTACGAAACGGAGTAAAGTTTTTTGCTTTTAACACATTATGAATAAATTAAAATTTTTCGCACTGCTCCTTACCATACTTTCCGTCTTTTCTCTAACAGGCTGTGATTTCATTTCACAAGTGCCACAGAGCACGCCGCTTCCAACGCCACAGCCCAGCATAGAACCGACAGCTACGCCTGCGCCTTCACCTACAGTAAGCCCTACCGTAACGCCCGAGCCTACACCTGAAAGAGAAGATTTGTCACAGGTCTGGTCGCTTATTTTGGTAAACGACTATGTAAAACTGCCAGATGACTACACTTTTGAGCAGGGCTCTTACAGCGACATGATAGTAGACGCAAGAATACTAGACGAACTTACCCAGATGATAAGTGATGCCGGTGCAGACGGGGTTTCTTTGTGGATTTCCTCCACATATAGGGACAACGAGCTACAGGGCGCGCTTTATGATAGACGTGTAAACACATTCTTAGACGAGGGTTATTCTCAGGAAGATGCCGAAATACAGGCGGCGGCTTGGGTAAAACCTGCAGGACACAGCGAGCACGCCACGGGGCTTGCAATAGATTTTAACGGTGTACGCTCAGAGTTCGAGTTTGAGCCCGGCTACACATGGCTTATGGAAAACGCCGCCGATTATGGCTTTATTTTAAGATATGACAAGGACACAAGGGATATCACAGGAGTAAACTACGAGCCATGGCATTTTAGATACGTAGGAGTCCCCTATGCGCAAGAAATAGTAGATTTAGGAGTGACCTTAGAAGAATATTTAGCAGATTTTATTGCGGTAGGATGATAGTAGTGAACGCATTTTATGCGTTTGAGTGAAAAGTGAAGAGTGGTGGTGAAATGCTTCGCATTTTATGATTATATACTTACAAAACCATAGTTATTCACTATTAACTATTACTTATTACCTAAAAAAACCGACCCGAATTTTTCGGGTCGGCTTTTTATTATACTGTCGACAAATCCCATTCCTCGTGGATTTTTGGAACGTCATTTATTAGTCGTTTTGTGTACTCCGCTTTTGAGCGTAAAATTACGTCGTCGGCTGAGCCTTGCTCGACAAACACGCCGTGCTCCATGATGTAAACCGAGTCTGAAACATAGTATGCAAGACCGATATCATGAGTGATAAAGATAATTGTCATGTTGATTTCATCTCTTAGTTTTAGTAGCATGTCAAGGATAGTAGCCCTTGAGCAAGCATCTATCATAGATGTAGGTTCGTCTGCGATAAGGATTTTTGGCTTAAGTAAGAATATTCTTGCTATCATAAGTCTTTGCATTTGACCGCCTGATAATTCGAATGGATACTTATTTGTAAGCTCTGCAAATTTAAGGTTAACGAAAGAACAAGCTTCTGTCATCATCTCAAATTTTTTCTCATAAGGAAGTCCTCTTCCGCCCTTCATGTTGATACAATCAAGTAAAAGTGCATCAATTTTAAAGAACATGTTAAAGGTTGAGAACGGATCTTGGAAAATAGCTTGTATGCCTTTCCAGTACTCTTTCTTCTTTCTTCCTGATGAAATATCTCTTGGTTTACCGTTAAAATAAATTGTACCCTCTGTGATGTTAATTAGGCCTAGTATCATTTTAGCAATAGTTGTTTTACCTGAACCTGACTCACCAACTATAGAAATAATTTCACCTGCGTGAAAGTCAAAATCTACACTGTTAACAGCCTTAGTCCTAACCTTGCCCATGCCGAAGATTTTTGTAACACCTTCGCCTCTTAATACTGATTCTCCAAGTACTCTTTTATTATTTTCCATCTTTGTATACCTCCCTTAGGTAAGCGTCATCAAAGATACAACGATGCATTCTGTTGTCACCAAACATTGTTTCGCCTATGATGTCATAAGCTTTACACTCAGGTTTTGCATATTTGCATCTTGCAGCAAATCTACAACCTGTAGGTGGATTTTTAAGGTTTGGCGGTGTGCCCGGAATAGCTTCAAGTTTTACATCTCTTGTGCCTTCCTCAGGTACAATGATTGAGCCCATAAGTCCTTTTGAGTAAGGATGGATTGGGTCAAACACCATGTTGTGTGCGTCGCCTTTTTCAACAATTTGTCCTGCGTACATAACCATGATGTCGTCAGTTACATTGTATAGTAGCGGCAACTCGTGAGTTATGAAAATCATAGATTTAATAAATCCTTTTTCCATAAGCTCTCTCATCATTTTAATAACCATTTTTTGTGATGTAACGTCAAGCGCTGATGATGGCTCATCGGCGATTAGTACTTTTGGTGAAAGAATTGTCGATATTGCTATAACAGTTCTTTGTTTCATACCACCAGACAGCTCAACCGCATGTTTTTGAAGCACAGTCTCAGGAAGACCCAAAACAGCAAATCTTTCTCTTGCAAGGTCGTAAATATCTTTTTTGCTCATTTTTGGATGGTGAGCACGTACAACGTCTGTCACAAATTTAATTATTTTTTGTGTTGGGTTTAATGCATTCATAGCCGCTTGTGGAATGTATGCAATTTCTTTACCCAAAATATTTTTTCTAACTTCATCAGGTTTTAGACCCGATATATTGTTACCATCAATTATAATGTCGCCACTTCTATAATGAAGAGGTGCAAAATAATATCCCATAAGGCTAAGTGCAAGTGTTGATTTACCGCAACCTGACTCACCCGCTATACCCAGAGATTTTCCCTCTTCAATTTTAAGAGAAACTCCGTCAACAGCGTAAACGTCTTCTTTAAAACGGGTAACATATTTAGTTTTTAAATCATTGACTTCAAGCATTACTTTTCCCATAATATTACCCTCCTTAATCTCTTAGTTGTGGATTAAACACTTGGTCTAGTCCTGTATTCATTAGGTTTAGTGAGAACGAAACCAACGCAATTAATGTAATAATTGGAATGAACGCCCACCATGCATCTTTACCAAGAGCACCAAACTGTGTTGCCCAGCTCATCATCATACCAAGAGTTGTATTTTGTGCAGTTGAGGGGCCAAGGCCTAGCATTGAAAGCTGTGCTTCTGCCAAGATAGCAGAAGAAATTTGTAGTATTAGCGCCATAACAACATAAGATGCAACATAAGGTAAAATGTCAAGTGCAATAATTCTAGCCATTGAGTGGCCTGAAAGTTTTGAAATGTTTACGTGGTCCCTGTTTCTTAGTGAAATAACTTGTGAACGAACCGAACGGCAAGTCCATGGCCAAGCTGTAATACCGATTAGAAGTCCTACGACCTCTGTACCACGGGCATTTTGTCCCACGGCATTTGCGATAAGAATAAGTATGATAAAACTTGGAATAACAGTAAACAAGTTTGTGATAAATGTAATTAAGTTATCAATTACGCCACCTGTGTAACCTGCAACAAGTCCTAAAGTAAGACCTATAGCTGTTGCTATCATACCTGCCATAAGACCCATTATTAGTGAGTTTTGAACAGCGGATAATAGCTGAGTTAGCATATCTCTACCAAAGTTGTCTGTACCTAAAATAAATGTAAAGGTGTTTGCAACTTCACTTACATTAACAAAGTCGTCCCCTGCAGGGTTTACAACACTACCAACGTCTTCAAGCGTTCCATCTTCATTTTCTTTTGCTATAACAAAGCCTTCTTCAGCCAAAATAGTCTGAATTTCTTCGTCAATTGCGTCAAGTCTGTTTCTGTCTGCTTTTAAAACTGTTCTTGGTGTAAGCTCTGCATCATAATTTTCTTGCCAAGATGTTATAACACCCATTTTGTCGTCTAGAGAGAGAGAACCCTCCGCAACACCACCATAAGTATAAAGCCAATCTATCATAAGCTCTACATTTGTTTCGGGAAATCTGTCATCAATTCTTGTTGATAAGGTATCTAAGTCAAGTTTTACGGCAGCTCCACCGTTTGAGTCATTCGCTTCAATAACGTCAACAACGTTTACGTAAGTTCCCGGTGGTGTAAACAATTTGTTAGACACGTTTTGTAGAGGTTCAACCGGAGAAATGAACGGCCAAATAAGTGATGACAACATTATTGTCATAAAAATCACAAAACCTACTACAAACTTTGGCGAATGGAAAATTTGGTTTAATGTATGTTTCATTTTAATCCTCCTATATTAGTTGTATTTTAATAATAAATTAAGTATCCATTTGATTTGCCTTAACACGTGGGTCAATAAATCCGTAGACAATTTCCAGTATCAAGTTTGCAATCAAAACCATGATTGTAATTATTAGCGTACAACCGGAGAGTAGCGGATAGTCACGTCCGCCTATTGCCCCAAATAGCGTTGAACCTATTCCGGGATAGTTAAATACCGATTCAGCAACTATGTTACCGCCAACCATAGCACCTAGTGAAAGTGCAAGGCCTGTAACTTGAGGAAGCATAGCGTTTCTGAAAACGTATCTTACAATTTTTGTGTCTTTAATACCTAGGAAACGACTGTATTTTACATAATCTGCATTTAGTTCATAAATTGACATTGAACGCATGCCTATAGCCTGTCCGCCTATGGTAATAAGTACCATGGTTAAAAATGGTAATCTGTAGTGACTGATTACAGATGCGACAAACTCCCAGCTAAATTCGGGAATTAAGTCAAAGCCGTAACCGCCACCTATTGGGAAAACCTTAAGCTTAAACGCAAACAGCCACAGCATTACAAACGCCATACCGAAGGCAGGAACGTTTGATAAGAACATGAAGAAAGGTAAAACAGCCTTGTCAAAACCTTTTTTCACGTATGCCGCAACGGCGCCTAATAGGTTACCTAAAATCCATCCTACTATAATAGCAGGAATTTGCAGTCCTATGGTCCACATAATTGAAGCACCGATAATGTCTGTAACTTCACGTGGGTACTGGCTAAAGGACACGCCCATGTCGCCTTGGAAAAGACCGCCTATATATAGCATAAATTGCTCCGGATATGATTTATCTAAACCGAAGCGCTCTGTATATTCAAGTTGAACTTGTTCTATTGCCGATGCATCCGTAACACCTGCGGTGGCTTGCGCCACAAGGGTATCTACAGGGTTACCTGGCATTAGACGGGGTAGTAAAAAGTTAAGTACCAAAGCACATACAAGTGTTAAAAGATACCAAACAACTTTTTGCCCGTAGTATTTCATATAGCCTTTCAATACCATCACCTCATAATAAATTTTTAATACTAAGATAAAAAGGTGACCCCAGTAGGGTTCTTTATAGGAATCCGGCTGTGATCACCTTAACATTTTATTTAACTAAATAATATCTACTGTTAAAACTGTAGCAAAACTTATGCTAGGTCTTCAACAAGCATGATATTGTATAGACCGGCAATACCATAACCATTCAAAAGAATTGATGGTGGGATGTTTGTGCCGTCACCCTCTTCTGGGAAACCTGTCCAAACTGTTTCATTAACAACTTGGAATAAAACTGGTCTGTACATTAGAGCGAATGAAGGTACTTGCTCTAGATAGAATTTGTTTAGTTCTAGGTAGTAACCGTCAAGAACGTCTTGGTCAGTTTCGTTTGGAATTAGTTTAAGAACTTCGTCAATTCTCTCGTCGTAGATACGGCTGTAAGAGAATGAAACTCTTTCTGGGAACTCGCCGCCAAAGCCATATAGGTATTGGTAAGCACGTGTCCATGGGTTAGCAATTGAAGCACCTGCTGGTGAGCTCATAGCGATATCAAAGTTACCTGTTTGGATGTCTTCTGTCCAAATTGAAGATTCTGGATAGTATGTTTCCATAGAGATACCAATTTCGGCACCTGCAGCAGCAACTAGGTCAAGAGCAGCATTCCAGTCAGACCAACCTGCTGGGCACTCAACTTTGAAGTGCATTTTTTCGCCGTCATACTCTCTCCATCCGTCGCCATCTGTATCAAGTAGGCCAGCATCGTCAAGAACTTTATTAGCTCTGTCGTATTCTTTACCTACCCATTGTAGAGGCTCAAGCTCTGCAGAAATTCTGTTGTAGATTTCTTGCTCAGCGGCTGATGGGTTGAACATTGACCTTGGGAAGTCAGCAAATGATGGTGATTGGTTTGTCATAGCATTTGTTAGAATTTGGTCATAGTCTGTTGCATAAGCAATAGCTTGTCTAACAGCTGTTTGGTCAAGACCGGGTTTTGTTGTGTTGAAGTATGCTGTTGGTAATGTTTCAGCTAGGTGATAAGGAGCTTCGTCTATGTATGTAGATACAGGAAGATTTAGTCCATCAACATCCCAGTATGTGTCAACATTAGCGATGTATTGTTGTGATACGTCGATTTGACCTTCTTTGAAAGCATTGTCGCCGGCGTCGTTGTTAGCATAAATGTTGTGAGCTATGTATTTTGGTACAGGAAGTGCTCCCCACATTGATGCATCTTGACCCCAGTAATCTTCAGTTCTTTCAACAATAATTGTTTCTTCTGAATCGAAGTAGTAGTGGTAAGGACCTGATGTAGGTGCATCTTTCATGTCATCAGTTTTGAAAGCTTCTGAATCGCCTGAAACTTCTGCATCAAGTGCTTCTATATAAGCTTTTTGGTTTACGAATACTTTTGGAAGATATTCGATAACTTTTAGGTTGTTTTGTCCTTCGCCTGTAACAGCTGTAAATACAACTGTTGAATCATCAGTAGCAACTACGCTCTCGATGTATTGGCTGTAGTCAACACCTATATTTGAGTTGTGTTTAACGTGCATGTCAAATGTAGCAGCAACGTCATGTGCTGTAACAGCTGTGCCGTCGTCCCACATAGCAGCAGGTTTAATTTTAATTGTAACAGTTGTTTTGTCAGCGTTCCACTCCGGTGCGCCGTCTGCTAGTAGTGGATAAAGCTGTCCGTCAAGGCCGTTATACATGTATAGTGTTTCATATACAACTGAACGAGCTTGGTCACCTTGGTCAATGTAGAAGCAAGATGGGTTTGGTGAGTATGGATTCATTGAGCCCATTGAACCCCATTGGATACCATTATAGTATAGGGTTTCGTTTCTTGGTGTAGCTTGTGCGCCACCTGATGTGTCTTCTGATTCTGTTTCTTCTGATTCTGTGTCTTCTGACTCTGTGTCTTCTGACTCTGTTTCACTTACTGATGCTGATGAAGGATCTTCTGTTTCTCCACCACCACAAGCAACTAGTGAAAATGCCATTGCTGCAATCATAAGTATTGCAAGAATTTTGCGCAAGTTTTTCATGTGAGTTTTCCTCCTTAAAATTTAGCTTGGATTAAGCTATGTTGTTTTGAGTCGAATTTTAAGTTTTTATGCATAATTATTAAAATTTAAAATCGTCTCTCAATTCAATGTTGCCATTTTAGCACTTTTTATATTCAATTTCAAGCCTAAATTGTAATTTTTATTGAAAAAGTCGGTTACAATATTGTAACATTGGCTACAAACCTTTTACCTTTTGTTAAATTTGCATAAAAGGTAAAAGTGTATATTATACGAAAAATGCATTGACAATTTATCTTTTAATGAAATATGCCAATTTTCGAATTTAGAAAGTATTTCTAATTGTGTTAATTATTATAAAATTCCAAAGTAAACTACAACTATTTGCCATTTCAGCAAGCCAAATATTTCTTAATACAATTGGTTTTAAACCCCAAAATGTCAAAACTCTTCATTTCTTTCCACCATTTTGCTGTGTCGCCTAAATTTAAAAACACTTCTATGCCCATATTTTTTAATATATAGATGTCATCTTTTGAAAGCGCACCGGCATTAAGGCCTACTTCGTATAAATCCCAGTGCTCTATCATTTTTAATGTATCGGCATTTACATATCTAATATTTGCACCTAGTCTTAGATTATCAGGCTTTTTGTTGTCCTTATAGTAGGCTTGTATCTCCTCATTGATTTTTTTAACACCTGAAAAAAGTATACACTTGCCACTTACTTCAAGTTTATTTATCAGCCTGTCCACTTCTTTTATTAGGCCTAAATCCTTAAATTCTATCTCTGCAAATTCGCATCTTTCTTCATTTTTTAGCCATAGCAAAAACTCTTCAAGGCTTGGGTACGTGGCGTATCTTAAATCACCATTTAACAGCTCTTTATACTTTTCATTATATAGGGCTTCAAAATTATTAAATATGCACTCGCTAATTTCGTCGTGATTATTTGTGTTTTTTACACTTTCCACGGCTTGTTTTGCGCAGTTTATCACATTTTGCTCACTGTCTAAGCACCAAGGCAAATAAAAGAGACTTTCGTCCTCATATCCGCCTTTTGGAAAGTAGGAATTTAGATGTCCTGCGTAAGGCATTTTTACTTTACACGCCTCTTCAAGACTCATTTGCGATATTAATCGCCTTTCTTTTTTATCTGCAAGCCCACACATTACCCGTGCAAACCCTGCATCATGCGCCACTAAAACCTTGCCGTCTTTTGTGAGCCTAATGTCAAGCTCAACAGCATTAGCGCCACTATTAATAGCGGCGCTAAATGCAGGCATTGTATTTTCGGGCGCAAGTGATACATCTCCTCTGTGAGAAATAATTTTCATCTTGCCTTCTCCCATTTCTTTTCTTTCATATTTGTTTGAACATATACCACAGCCGTTACAGACGATAACAAGAACATTATTACCGACAAGGCAGCCGCCTTTTCATATCTGAAATTGCCGAATAAATTAAACAGCGATATACCAAGCATTTGAGGATGGTTTCCATCCATTAGATACGGGGTTGTAAACGAGCCTATATTTCCCATAAAGATAAACGCCACACAGATGAATACATCTTTATATGTGAGTGGGAATATCATTTTAAAGAAAATTTGCAGTTTGTTAGCCCCTACGTCTTTGGCAGACTCTATAACCGATGTAGGAATTGATGACATAGCCGCCGCCATTAGCATGGTCGCAAAAGGAATATTAAACCATAAATTCATGAGTATAACGCCATTCATATCATACATAAGGCCTAACTCTATGTCCTGCCCCATGGTTTGCCCTATCCGATTTATAAGGCCTGAATCTCTAATTATTGTAATCATACCGTTAACCGCAACAAGACCCGGAATAAAGCGTGGCAATAAATATAAATTTCCAATAAGCTTACTTACTCTGGTATTTGAAAACCTTAAATAAACCGCAAGCATATACGATATTACTATGCAGAAAATCACGGTTAAAAACACTACTTGCAAGGTATAAATTATATTTTCCCTTTGAATTTCATCTGTTATAAAATACAAGTAATTGTCAAGCCCATATCCGCCATCTTCAAGAGTAAAACTGTTTACTACACTTAAAGCTATTGGAATAAGCACTATAAATATTATTATAAGCATTGCAGGGCTTATAAGTAAATACGGCAATATTTTCATAAAAACTTTTTTCATTATTCACGCTCTATTCTACCGCTTTGCGGTTATATTTCATCGGTGTAAAGCTGCCGTACTTGACGACAGCCTTCATCAATATTTTAATTAGTCAAGAGTACCTATTTCAGCATCCCATTTTTCATTTAGAAGTGTGCCCAGTTCACCTATTGAGTATGAACGGAAGGCAGCTATGTTTAGTCCCTCGATTGATTTTACAAGCTCGGCATCAAGTGTGCTAAAGTCGATAACAGGAAGAGCCGCCATAGACTCAAGTGCTATGTTTTGTGCCTCTGGTGTTAGCATGTAATCAATAAATGCCTGTGCACCTTCTGAGTTTGAGCCAAAGCTTGGAATACCAAGTGATACTGTGCCGCCTGTAAATGCAGGGTCGATTTGAGTTAATTTAATTTCCTCTGGCATAGTTCCTTGTGCTTGTTGAGAGATAACCATGTCGGCCCAAGCCGGTGTCATGTCTATTTCTTTACTTGCAAGCAAATCAAGTGTGCCTTGGTTTTTGTTTGGGTAAACAACTTTGCCTGATGATTGATACATAAATTCATGAAGCTCTGTCATAAGGTCAAAACCTTGTCCCCAGCTGTCCATAATAGATTCATCAGTATTCATAAGCTCTGCTTCGTCTAAGTAGTTGTAAACACTTGTCACAACAAATGAGCTACCTGCGCCGCCTGAGCTTGGTGTGTTGTATGCAAATCTGCCTGGGTTGTCTTTAATCCATTGGTATAACTCATCAGCAGTTTGTGGTGGGTTTGGAACTGTTTCTGAGTTGTACGCTAGTAAAACCGTTGTGCCTCTGTAAGGAACAAAGAGGTCAGGTCTTTCTGCCTCTGCCGGAGTAATAGTAAGGTTTGCCATGTTTGGTACACTAGTTTCATCGATTGGCAAGAACATGTCTTCTCCACCTTGAGTCATGTAACCTGTAATTTCAGTGTTACCAACTTCAATTAAATCGTAATCTGTGTTTTCTTGTCCTGCTTCATATGTTGCAATAAGTCTGTCTGCAAGGCTTTGTGTGCCTGTACCCGATGTGATAAATTGAAGTTCTGCCGTGTATCCGCCTTCATTCACTTCATTAAATTTTTCAACTTGTTTTTCAAATTGAAGCTTTACATTGTCTGAACCACTTGCCCAAATTGTAACTGTTTTGTCGTCTCCTCCGCCTGAAGAACAGCCTACAAATGCTGTTGCCGCAAACGCTGTTGCCACTGCCATAGCAGCTATTTTTTTTAGTATACTCATTTTCTTTCCTCCAAATTTGTTTGCATTTTCTTTTATATTGAACAGTTAGCCTGTATCAATCTCTGTCGTATTCTGCTTGTTTTGTAAAGCTTAGCGAAACTTCTTCTCTTTCAGAAAACTTAGATGCAGCGTTTCTATTTACATAGCTTCTAATAAGTTTTCCCTTTACATCTACTAAAATTTCTGCATAGTGACCAAGCATCATCACTGTTACAACACTGCCCGTGTATTTTCCGTCGCCGCCCTTTTCGACAACAACGTTTTCAGGCCTTACGCTTACTATTTTATTGCCATCTTCTATAAAGTTCATCTCGCCTATAAAAGATGCCACATATTTGCTTTTTGGATTATCATAAATTTCATTTGCTGTGCCAATTTGTTCAAATACGCCTTTGTTCATTACAACTATCCTATGAGAAAGCGCCATAGCCTCCTCTTGGTCATGGGTGACAAACACAACCGTAATGTTAAGCTCACTCTGAATTTTTTTAAGCTCTTCCCTCATTTGCTGACGAATTTTTGCATCAAGTGCAGAAAACGGCTCATCAAGAAGTAGCACAGACGGCTTTAGTAGAAGTGCCCTTGCAATTGCGACACGCTGTTGCTGTCCGCCTGAAAGCTGTCCGGGATATTTTTTGCCATGTCCTGTCATTCCGACAAGCTCAAGCATTTTATCCGCACGCTCGCTCATTTCTTTTTTCTCGACTTTTCTTATTTTAAGTCCAAATGTAAGATTTTCGTAAATTGTCATATGTGGCCATAGATTATAGCTTTGAAACACCATAGCCGTCGGTCTTTTCTCAGGTGGCAGTTGATGTATTGGCGCTCCGTCTAAGAGGATTTCGCCGTCGTCTACATTTAAAAATCCGCCAAGTGTTCTTAAAATTGTAGATTTTCCACAGCCGCTGGGCCCTAACATAGTAACAAACTCGCCCTCGTAAACGTCTAAATCTATATTTTCAACGCCGTCGCCGTTTGCGTATTTTTTTGTCATGTTTTTTATTTGAAGTTTTATTTTCCTGTCTGTCATCAAAGTACTCTCCTAAAATTTATTTAACGTTGTAACCTTTTGCTATGGCCTCTGGGCCTACATATTTTCTTAGCACTATAAGTATAATAATTGAAGGTATAATCAGTATCAGCGAAAGCACCGGACCTGCTGTTAGTGGGTACTGCATTATTACTCCGTAAAGTTCTACTGGCATGGTTTTAATTTGCGGAAATCCTACAAGTAGCGTTCCCTGTGCCTCTTCTAGTGAGCCTAAGAAGGTAAATATTGAGGCAACTATTATTCCGGGCATCGCCATGGGAAGTGTTATGTTGAAAAATGTTCTTATTGCACCGGCGCCCGCATCTCTTGCCGACTCTTCCTGCTGTCTGTGAACGCTTCTAAATGAGTTTGCGGGTATCCACGTCATAAACATGAGTGAATTGAGCACATGAATTAATATAACGCCTGCAAATGTTCCCATAAGATTAAACCTGTAAAAAATGATACCTATCGAAATATAAAGTCCCATTTTAGGAAAGGCGTTACTGAGCAAAAATGAGAGTAAAAATACTTTTTTACCTTTAAAGTCAAATCTTGCAAGTGCGTATGCCGCAGGTATGCATATCAGTAGCGACACCGCCATTGTTACAATTGCAACTAAAAACGATGTAAGTATTGAGCTTACCAAGCTGTCTTGTCCAAACACAAACTCCCACCAATTAAAGCCGAATTCACTTGGTATAATGTCTGGGTACTCATATTCGTTTGAAAAGGCGAGCATTGAAAGATTTAAAAGTGGAAGGTAGAAAAACAGCATGAACAGTGCCAAAACCACATATTCTATAATCCCCTTAATTCCCACCGTATGAAAAAACGCCTTTGGATTTAACATTTTCATCTATTTTTTAGCCCCTCTCTTATAGACAAGGCATTTTTTACCTTCCTTGTCGTTATGTTTACTACATCTTCTTTTATGTATTTTAAAAGATTTTCATCGTCGTCTACTGTCCAGATTGAAACCGGCAAAGACTCGTTTGAAACTTCACTTTTTAGCATTTCATAAAGATTATAATTCCAGTTTATCCCACTGATTTTATATTCTTTATATTTTTCAAGAGATGCCGCAAGCTCTTCTTTAACACCACTGCCTGCTTGTGTGATTTTTTCATACAGCTTATCGACAAAAATCTCCGCATTTACAAACCACTTTACATCTTCAAACTCTGTGTTTCCTATTTTAAAGCAATCAGGATTTACATCGCCTGTAAAAATCAAATTCTTTTCAACCCCACACTTTTTTGCCAGATTATAGCTTAAAAGTTCAAGGTCCTTTTCTTTTAAGTCGCAATTAATTAATTTATGTTTAAACTTTGCAAGCATTTCAAAAGCTTCTTGCAGTGTCATGCATTCTTCCACTGTTTTATCATGCGATAAGATAAGTCTACCGCCCTCGTCTTTTCGTACATCGACTTCAAACGCCTCTGCCCCACTTTTCAGCGCATAATCAATAAATTCTACAGAGTTTGGCGCTGTATTGTCGCAACCTGAATGTGCTGTTATCATGTTTGTTCCCTCTCTCTTTTTACTTTCACGATTATATCATGTCGTTTTTTCTGTTAAAAGATATTTACAGTAAAAGTAGTGTTAATTTCTTATAATATAAATTCTCTATTTGTTAAATCGCCGTGAAGGAAATCACTAAATTTAAATAAAAAAGTGAAGTCTTGTAAAAATAAGCTTACAAACACTTCACTTTAATTTTAATTTATCAATCTAAAAACTGCCGAATACCGAGATTACTTTGCATCGCTCTCGTCAAAGATGTCGCCACACTCAGGGCAGAATTTTGGTGGAGTTTTTGGGTCTTCCGGCTCCCATCCACATTTATCGCATTTATAAAGCGGTGCGCCCTCAGGCTTTTTGCTTCCGCACTCTGCACAGAATTTGCCTTTATTTACAGCTCCACATGAGCAGCTCCAGCCTTCGCTTTGTACAGGTTTTGGTGTTCCGCATTCTGCACAGAACTTTCCTGTATTTCCACCTTTTCCACACGAGCAACTCCAACCCTCTTGAGCAGGCGCCTGTGGTGCCGGTGCAGGTGGTGCTTGTTGTGGTTGTTGCGCTTGGTACTGTCCTTGCGGTTGTTGATATTGTTGATTTTGACCCATAGCATATAGATTTTGTGCATTCATGCCGCCACCCATGCCTTGTGCCATGCCCATGCCCATAAATCCAGTCATTGCGCCGCCTTGATTTTTAGCCGCATCTTGCATAGCCTGAGCCTGCGCGCCTACTAGGTGAGCCGCCGCCATGTTTGGATTTCTAAATGTAGCATTTCTTTGAAGCTCTTTAATCATGGCCTCGTCTTCTTCAGATGCCTTTACAGACGACACGCCAAAGGAATTAATTTTAAGTCCTCTAAGTTCTGTCCATTTTTTAGATAATACTTCATTAAGGGCATCTGCAAGCTCCATAGTATGTCCAGGAAGCATGCTATAGCGTATGCCCATTGCAGAAATTTTTGCAAAAGCCGGCTGCAAAGCTGTCATAAGCTCGCTTTTTAGTTGGCTGTCTATCTCGCCTCTTTCATAGTCGCCGTCTACATTTCCACAAACGTTTGTGTAAAATAAAAGTGGGTCCACAACTTTATATGAGTATTCACCGTGACAGCGAATCGAAATATCTACATCAAGTCCTATATTTTGGTCTACAACTCTAAATGGAACAGGGCTTGGAGTGCCGTACTTATTGCCTATAATTTCTTTTGTATTAATATAGTATACACGTTGGTCACGGCTTGCCTGTCCGCCAAATGTAAAACGATGTCCTATATTTGCAAAGGTGCTCTTAATTCCCTCACCCAAATCACCGTTAAAGATTGAGGGTTCTGTAGACGAATCATACACGAATTCGCCGGGTTCGGCGCAAAGCTCAACTACTTTACCGTTGTCGACTATCATCATGCACTGTCCGTCTGCAACTGCAACAACAGAGCCACTGCTAATGATGTTTTGCTCACCCTTAGTATTAGAGCTTCTACCGCTTTGTCGCTTCTCGCCTTTTCTTACAAGCACATGGCTTTCCATTGCATCGCAATAAAAAAATTCTTTCCACTGATCGGCAAATACTCCACCTGCCGCACCGACTATAGCTTTAATAAGTCCCATAAATATATCCTCCGTTCAATTTATATATATAGTTTGGCTATATTATATAATAAATTAAGTATATTGTACAGAGGAAAAATGAAAATAGTTTTAAGTTACCAATTATCATGAGAATTAGTTGCAATTTGAATAAAATCATGTTATAATTTTAACAATAAATTCCAAGACTAAAGTCAGCCGAGCTTTTAAAAATTCAAGCTGTCGGTTCTACTAAAGTCAAGGACTTAAAATGACAAAATCGCTCTAAAACGTTAAGGTTACCTTTCGACAAAGACGGCTTTGCAAATTTAAATCATAAAATTTGTATTTTGCTGTACTTTTATATTAGTATAGCTTTTTTTGTCTAACAAACATTTTTGAAAAGAGGAAATTTCTATGAAAAAAATTCTATCAATTTTATCACTAACTCTTGTATTTGCAATGCTTTTCACGGCTTGCTCTTCGGCACCTTCAAGCTCTACACCTTCGAGTGAGAATGAAAGCCAAAGTGAAAGTGAAAGCGTAAGTGAGAGTGAAAGTGAAAGCGAGAGTGAAAGCGAAGAGCTTGACTCAAAACCTGTCGTTAATCTAGCAGGTCTTACAGGCCCTACAACCATGGGTATGGTTCAGTTACTAGAAGAAAATGAAGCTCAAACTGCTGACAACGAATACAGCTTTACACTTGCAGGCACGGCCGACGAAATCACACCAAAACTAATTCAAGGCGAACTTGACATTGCCGCAGTCCCTGCAAACCTTGCCTCTACTCTTTATAACAACACCGATGGTGAAATAGTAACAATTGCTATAAACACTTTAGGCGTTTTATACATGACAGAAGTAGGCGACAGCATTACATCTGTAGAAGATTTAAAAGGCAAAACAATTTTAGCAACAGGCAAAGGCACTACTCCTGAATACACTTTAAGATACATTTTAACCGAAAATGGCATAGACCCTGATGTAGATGTTACACTTGAGTGGAAATCAGAAGCTACTGAAATCGTGGCTCACCTACAAGAGAGCTCAGAGGGCGTTGTAGCACTTCTTCCACAACCTTTTGCAACAGTTGCTCAAACTCAAGTCGAGGGTTTAAACATAGTGCTTGACATGACAGAAGAATGGAACAAGCTTGAAAACGGAAGCCAACTTGTAACAGGCGTATATGTTGCAAGAAAAGAATTTATCGAAAATAACCCGGAAGCACTTGCTAATTTCTTTGCAGATTACGAAGAATCAGCAGCTTTTGTAAACGAAAACCCGGCCGATGCCGCAGTTATGGTTGAAAAAATTGGCATAACATCGGCCGCTGTTGCCGAAAAAGCTATACCGCTTGCAAGTATAACAGACCTTACAGGCGAAGAGATGTATAACGCCCTTAACGGTTATCTACAAGTATTATTTGACCAAAACCCACAAGCCATAGGCGGAACTATGCCTGCTGACGACTTCTATTATGGAAAATAAAAAATTTTTAAAACAAAGCATCGCCTGGATAATTGCCATAGTTTTATGGCAATTAGGGGCGATGTATTTAAACAGAGAAATACTTTTAACATCTCCTATCACTGTGGCTTTAAGACTTTATGAATTAGTTTTTGAGCCACATTTTTGGAGTGCGGTCTTTTTTTCCTTTACACGAATAGTCGCAGGCTTTCTTTTGTCGCTCTTAGTGGGAATTACACTTGCCACTCTCAGCGCAAAATCCCAGACCGTGGAATTTTTGCTACAGCCGTATATCACAGTAATAAAAGCAGTTCCAGTGGCTTCGTTTATAATACTCTGTTTAATTTGGCTAAATTCTTCAACCCTATCAATTTTCATCTCGTTTTTAATGGTGCTCCCCATAGTTTATTCAAACATTTTAAGTGGATTAAAGGCAACAGATAAAAAAATGCTTGAAATGGCCCAGGTTTTCAAATTAAGTTTTAAGAAAAAGGTAAAGTATATATACTTGCCACATATCAAGCCATATTTTGCATCTGCCTGCACACTAGGCCTAGGCCTTGCATGGAAAGCCGGAATAGCGGCCGAGATTATCGGCATACCACAGGGCTCTATGGGCGAAAAACTATATAGCGCAAAGGTGCTTTTAAACACACCGGATTTATTCGCTTGGACGGTGGTCATAGTCATAGCAAGTGTAATTTTTGAAAAAATTTTCACACTGGCTTTAAAACCGATATACAAAAAACCTAACACAGAAAGAAGTTAAACTATGGACATTATTTTAAAAAACATTTCAAAGAGTTTTGGCGATAAAAAGGTTTTAGAAAATTTCGATATAGAATTTAAAGAGGGTCAAATCACTTGCATCATGGGTGCCTCAGGAAGTGGAAAAACCACTCTACTCTATCTTCTTTTAGGACTTTTAAAACCCGACAGCGGCGAAATTAAAATGAGCGATAAAATATCCGTTATGTTTCAAGAAGACCGACTTTGTGAAGATTTTACGGCAGTGGATAATATCTCTGTGGTGTTAAAAAACTATGATAAAAAGCTTATAAAAAAGCATTTAAAAAGTGTTGGGATAGACGATAATGCCTTGATATCAAACTTTAGCGGAGGCATGAAAAGGCGTGTAGCCCTTGTGCGTGCTATAATGTACGACTGTGAAGTAGTCTTACTTGACGAGCCTTTTAAAGGCCTAGACGAAGACACAAGGCAAATTTGCATAGACTATATAAAACAAAACCTAAACGGCAGAACGCTTATAATGATAACCCACTACGTCGACGAAGTAGAGCTTATGGGCGGAAAACTTATAAACATAGACAAATAAATCCCATGGAATTTTTTACTCCATGGGATTTATTTTATTTATATATATCTTCAAGTGTTAATAACTTTACTTCTTCTTTTTTTGCAAGCTCTATAAGCTCCGTCTTGAACCCAGCTTTAGAAAAAATATAGTAGTGATACTTGCTTCCTTTTCCGAACACATTCGCATATTTTTTTAAAAGTTCCAGCTCGTTTACACCTATTTTTTCATTTTTATATTTGCACGAGCCTATAATATATTCGTTTCCACTTGCAGGAGTGCCTACAATATCTATTTCTACTTCTTTTTTTTCTTTATTATCAGTGCCCCACCACTGCCCAATATCAGATAGTATGATAGGCAAATTCTCAGCATATTTTAACAAATAGTCTTTACACATTTTTTCAAAAATAAGTCCCATATAATCCGATAAAAATGGTTTAACTGTCACATCATATATACTTGAAATTCTTCCTGAATTAATAGCAGAAATATTCATTGGCACAAATCTATACCAGAATCTAAAAAAGTTATCTGAGATTTTATATATGGTTTTTCTGCCAGATTTTTCTCCTGTTGGTGTTTCTTTTTTTATAATTCCAAGGCTAGTTAAGGTTGTAATATATTTTGTACACTTGCTATTTTCTAACCCACTTTTTGTAGATATTTCATTTAGCCTTGAAGCTCCTTCGGCAACTGCTTTTATGATAGAATTATAAACAGCAGGCTCTCGAAGTTCTTGCTTTAATAAATTTTCAGGCTCTTCAAAGAGGTAGCTTGAGTTATCAAACAAATTATCAATTAAAGCTGTATCAACACTTTTTTTAACATTTAATTTGTTGATATAGTGGGGGATACCACCTGTTATACCATAGATTAAGGCTTGCTTTTTACAAGATAAATCTTTATTAAAAGCCGTCATTTCTTTATATGTCATTGCAGATATTTTAAGCTGCGCTGTTCTTCTGCCAAAGAGTGGGCTTTGATAACCCAGCACTTGATTTTCCATAAAACTCATTGACGAACCACATAAAATGAGAAACAATTTACTCTCTTGCCACTTGTGGTCTATTAAATGCTGTATTCTTGAAGATATCGACGCTTCAGATTTTGCAAGATACGGGTACTCATCAATAACAAGCACAAGCCTTTTTCCTTTAGATGTATTTGTGATAACATCAAATGCGTGCTCATAACTTTCAAAGGTAGCAGTTGTTCCTGAATTAGGGTATAGGTAAGAATGGATAGATTTTGAAAAGGTTTTTAAATTTTCGTCCGAAGTAGTTTCAAGCGCCGAAAAGTAAATTACATCTTTATCTTTGCAAAATTCATTTATTATCGTGGTTTTGCCAACTCGTCGTCTGCCATAGATAACAACACATTCAAATTCATCGCTGTTATAGCGTTTATTAAGAGTCGATATTTCATTCTCTCTTCCAAAAAACATAAGCTCCTCCTTAAAACAATTAATATACTCGTAATTCACTAACTTACGAGTATATTATAGTCTTGTTATTGCCTTTTTGTCAAGGAAAATACATCTTTAATTTAAAATTATTTGTTTGTTTCTTGTGTTTTGCTCATTTGATAACTCCATTTTAATAATTTTTTGTTTTGTTATGAGGCGTGTGCTCATAATAGTATGCTATTCAGTATGTTATTAAATTCTTTTACATTTCTTTTTTCGTCATCGAAAAAAATAGTTTTCATTCCCATTGAATTTGGAGTTGTTAAATTTTCCTCTGTATTGTCAATAAAGACACATTCATTGGCATTCACCTTTAGCTGCTTGCTAACATAATGAAAAATTTCACTTGACCGCTTATTCATTTTTAATTCTGCAGAAATTGCAATGCAATCAAAGTATTTATACAAATCTCTATTATTAAAGATATTATCTATCCTATCTAATTTGTTGTCTGTTATCAACCCAATTAAATATTGATGTTTTAAATCTTTTAATATACCTATCATTTCTTCATCAAGTTTTGTTGCCATAAAAGACTCTATGAGAATATCATATGATATTTCTTGGTTTACATCACTACAAAATTTATCCCACATGTCTTCATGAACAATATCTCCACTCAGCAAAGCTCGATTGTGCTTATAATAGCTTTGTTTCACAATATCTAAAGGTATGTCGTATTTTCTTGATATATAGTTAGTTATTGAGGTTGAACCAGTCTTATCAATAGTTAACACACCGTCAAAATCAAATAAAATTGCTTTTATCATTTTTTACACCTCTAGTTATATTAATTGCATGGCTAAAAAGCTAACTCCACAAATGTTAAACACTTCAATCACTATATAAATTATGATAATTATACTCTATTTCCTCTCAAACATTCCCCATATTGAGAGTAAAATTCCTATAACTGCTATTCCAATAAAAATGTATAGCGCTGGCATTAGTCCATACTCGGCTAAATTCCAAAAGGCTGAAAACTGCCCGTTTACTGTCCATTCATTTGACATTGCACCTGCTAATAAAATTGCCGTACTGACAATACCTGTCAAAAACATAACAGAACCAAATATTAATTTTTTCATTTATTAAATCTCCTAATTTTATTATTTAAACTACAATAATCGGCAAGAGCAGAGCCCTTGCCCTACACCGTAATTTGCTGTTTTATGAAAAATAAATATAATAAAAAATCCGCAGGATTTTCACCACAACTCTTCACTTTTCACTTTTCACTCTTCACTTGAACGCAATGCGTTCACTGCCTAGTTCCTACTAAATTCAGAAAGCTCTAAACCTTCGTTGTGCTCTAGTGCCCAGTTTATGCTCCACTGATTTGCAAATAGCAGTAGGTATCTGTCTTTCATGTCCTGTACTTTTTTTGTGTCTGATGTAAGGCTTAATTTCTTTAAATCTACGTCTTCGTTTTCTATCCAGCGTATGAAGGTGTAGGATAAATTCTCAGACCTTATCTCGACGTTATACTCGTTTTCCATTCTATATTTAAAAACGTCAAACTGTAGTGTTCCCACAACACCGACTATGATTTCTTCAAGTCCTGAGGAAATTTCTCTGAATATTTGAATAGCTCCCTCTTGTGCAATTTGCTCTATTCCCTTTACAAACTGCTTTCTCTTCATCGTGTCTTTTTGCTGAACTCTACAGAAAAACTCCGGTGCAAAGGTAGGTATTCCCTCAAACCTGACTTTTTTTGACGGTGCGCAAACCGTGTCGCCTATCGAGAAAATGCCCGGGTCGAATACGCCTATTATGTCGCCTGCATAGGCCTCGTCGATAATTTCACGGCTTTGTGCCATCATTTGTTGTGGTTGGGCGAGTTTTATTTTTCTGCCTTGTTGCACATGGCTTACTTCCATTCCCTTTTCAAACTTACCGCTACAAATTCGCATAAAGGCAATTCTGTCCCTGTGCGCCTTGTTCATATTTGCTTGAATTTTAAAAACAAAGGCCGAAAAATTGTCCTCAAATGGGTCTACAATGCCGTCTGCCGTGTTTCTCTCAAGCGGTGCTGTGGTCATTTTTAAAAAGTTTTTAAGGAAAGGCTCGACACCAAAATTTGTAAGGGCAGAGCCAAAAAATACGGGGGAAAGTTTGCCGTGGCGCACTTTTTCCATGTCCATTTCATAGCCTGCACCGTCCAAAAGCTCTACGTCGTCTTTTAGCGTATTATATAAATTTTCGCCAAGTGTCGTAACTAGGCTTTCGTCGTCTAAATTAACCTTGGTCGCCTCAACTTCTCTTTGTCCGTTGTTGGCTTCAAATGTGATAATCTCAGACTCGTCCCTGTCATACACTCCCTTAAACTCAAAACCTGAGCCTATAGGCCAGTTCATTGGATAGGTTCCTATGCCAAGCTCTTTTTCTATTTCGTCTAAAAGGTCGTACGGACTTTGAGAGTCCCTGTCCATTTTATTTATAAATGTGAAAATAGGAATATCTCTTAAAAGACATACCTTAAATAGCTTTCTCGTCTGTGCCTCAACACCCTTTGAGGCATCAATTACCATAACCGCAGAGTCTGCCGCCATGAGAGTTCTATATGTGTCTTCAGAAAAATCTTCATGCCCGGGTGTGTCCAAAATATTTATGCAAAAATTGTCATACTCAAACTGCATGACAGAAGAGGTAACCGAGATACCCCTTTGTTTTTCTATTTCCATCCAGTCAGAAACCGCATGTTTTGCGTGCTTTTTGCCCTTAACCGCACCTGCCATAGATATGGCACCGCCGTATAGCAAAAATTTCTCCGTAAGTGTTGTTTTACCGGCATCCGGGTGAGAAATAATGGCGAAAGTCCTTCGCCTGTTAATTTGTTCTTTTAAATTTGACAAAATCTTAACCTCAATTCAATTTCATAGTTAATTAAATTTTACCACAAAAATAACTTAAATTCAATATTTTTACGCTTATTTTATACGAGCTTTTATTGACATTTTTAAAGCTTAATAGTAAACTATTATTATAATTAAAAAATATGGGGTGATGCACATTTTTTCTTCATCATTAAACACTAAAAACTTGCTTTTTATCAAAATTTTATTCATTTCAACCTGCCTTGCCTTTGGCGGTTTTTTTGAATTTGTATCGACAATTTTATTTATAGCCTCGACGGCTTATTTGCTCATAACTCAGAAATCTAAGCTCCACAAATTCACTTTTTGCAAGGAACATTTTTGGATTATGCTATTTTGTTCGGGCTTTCTTTTATCTATCCCCTTTGCCGTCGACTCGTTTATGGCAGTTTTCGGATTCATAAAATTTTTGCCACTCATACCGCTTAGCATTATTTTTTCCGGGCTTAAATCTGAGGAGCGACAAGGTTTACTTAAACTCATCCCCGACATTGGAATTGTACTGATAATTTTATCGTATGCGTTTAATCTCTATTCACCGCTTTATGATTATTTTGCCGTAAACGGGCAAATCAGCGGACTTTTTCAGTATCCAAATACTTTTTCCCTTTTCCTATTAATCGGAATAATCGTCACTGTTTTTTCTTTACAGGAAAATTTAGCCGATAAAAAACTCGTAGGCCTTAGCACCGCAAGACTTGTAATTTTAAGTTTTGGAATTTTTGCAAGCGGAAGTAGAACCTTATTAATACTTTACGCTCTATTTGTAATTTCTCTAATTTTCATCAAAAATTTCAGAAAACTTGGAATTTTCATTTTGATAGGCGGGACGCTTGTCGGCGCTTTAAGCACAGTGATTTACATCTTTATTATAGGTGACAACAGCATATTAAACACGCTGCTATCCATATCGCTTTTTGAGAGCACGTTTATTGGCCGAATTTTATACATGATAGACTCCGTAATACCTATAATCACAAATCCTTTCGGCCTTGGATATCAGGGTTACCTCTACACGCAAGGCGCATTTCAGCATGGCGTATACTCTGTTTCTTACGTTCACAACGACTTTTTGCAAATGTTTTTAGACGGGGGATTTTTATCGGGAATTTCGCTAATCGTCCTACTTGTAAAGGCCTTTATATCTAAGACTTTAACCCCCCTTAATAAGATGATACTCGTTTTCATAAGTATTTCTTGCATGCTTGATTTCCATTTGCAGTATCTTTCAGTTTTCATGGTCTTGCTTCTTTGTCTGGAGTACAAAGCATTTAAAGATATTAAAATAAAGCCGCTTGTATTTAAACTCTCCTCTATATTATTAATAGCGGTAAATTTCTATTTTGCCACAATTTTTATAAGCGAATACCTAAGTTTTGATGAAATTTCTTTAAGTCTTTACCCAAACAACACGCGCATACATTTAAGCGAGCTTAAAGACACCGAGGATTTAAGTGAAGGTGTGGAAATTTCAAATTCTATATTAAGTTATAATGACAGTATCGCCCAAACACACAGGATTAAAGCCATAGAAGCCTATTCAAGCGGAAATATTGAAGACACTATAAATTATAGATTAAAACAAATTGAGCTTTCAAGGTATGACATATCGGCATACACCGAATTTATCGACCAAATGAAAGTGTCTACCGATTTATTTTTGCAAGCATGCGATGAAAGCAGCGCAAACTACTGCATTTCATTAATGAAGGAAGTCCCTAATATGCTTGAAGACGTGATAAGCACCACTTCCCCTTTAGCGTATTTAATAAAAGACAAGCCAGAGCTTGTACTGCCAGATGAATACATAGACATAATAAATAGTTATTAAAAAAACTGCAAGGAGTATCAATCTCCTTGCAGTTTTCAGACTGTCAATAAACCTCTGTCCGAAAAAAAGTTGCACAAATGGGTAGGTATAAGGAAACTTTTTCTATCGCAAAAACTTTCCTCTTTTGCCCTTTTAGGGCAAAATTCACCTTCAAAAAAGCTCTTCTAAGGATAAAGATTCCGTTTTCTGCGGAAAACGTCTTAGAGCTCTGCCCTAAGAACCCGAAATTTTTTGGAAAAAATTTAGTAAAACTTTTAATCATTGTCATTATGACAAAACACGATATCTTTTTTGACACACTGAAAACTGCAAGGAGTATCAAATTCCTTGCAGTCTTACATTTAAATTAAATTTTAGTTAGATTTTTTCTTTGCGACTACTTTATAAGAAATAAGTGATATCGCTAGAAGAGATAGAACAGAAATTCCTATAAAGAAAGTCATCATAGAATCGTCGCCTGTTGTTGGAGTTTCCGGTGTCGGTACAGGAGTTGGTGTTGCAGGAGTCGGTGTTGGCTCGTTAGAAAGTACGCCTACTAAGAATGGAGATAGACTGCTTACGTCGAAGGATATACCCGCTTCAAGCATAGTAGGTTTAATTACTTCAGTCGTGTTGTCTGATTTCATATGTATAACCGATACATCTGCGGTATCTTTTGTTATAGGTGCAATTTTAGAATACGGAACAAAAATTGTCATTGTGCCGTTTGGTTGCACTTTAAGATACTCTTCACCTTTGCCTGTATAGAATAGATTAATATCTAAATATACAGTGGTGTCTGCATCTGGGTCAATTTTTGAATCTTTCGCCGCTTGTTTTACGGTATCAATTTTATCTGCATCAATAGCACTGCTGCCGGTTGCAACTGAAAGAACTAATTGCTCGTTATTTGCAGCCTCTGTACCGCCAGGCACTGTAGGCAAGCTTGCAGTTGGAATAACGGTTTCAATTTGATCCTTTGTTCCAAAATCAGCAGGTTTTTCGGTAGAAATCACCTTGCTTTGAGTCGGAATAGGCTTTGGTGCAGGTGCAGTTTGTGCATCCATGTCCTTAGCTATCGCGCCCTCGACTGCCTCCCAGCCTGTTGCGCCGGGTTTATAGTAAATTTGAACGCCTTGCGCTTGTGCATCACTTACGCTATAGCTTAATGCATCACTATAATTACCTCTAAAATATAGATATACTAGGTTGCTAGGGTCGCCTTGTGAAGGGTAACCTGTAATGAAATTTGGTGCCCACGCCAAATTAGGAATGGAAATTGCGGTTAGGTTTTCAGAACCCATCACAAAATCGTAATATACATCTTTCACGCTGTCGGGAATGTATAGATATTCTAAATCTGAATTCGCAAATGCACTCCAACCTATACTCTCCACTGAGTCTGGAATATCAACAGATTTTACTTTTGAACCTTCAAATGAACTGTAAGCTATAGTAGTTACAGTATCGGGAATATCAAAAGACGCATCTGTTTTAGTTTCTGGATAATAGATAAGTTGTGTTCCATCCGCTGTGTAAACTACACCATCTACTTCTTTGTAAAGAGGGCTACCATCTTCAAATGTAATTGAGTTTAGCTCTTTAATTTGTGCTGCTAAAATACTAAATTCAGTTACCGTTTTCGGGATAAATAAATCAAGTGATTCACAGTTTGAAAACGTGCTACTATAAATAGTTGTTACCGAAGCAGGAATATCTATTTTAGAAAGTGAAGTACAACCTGAAAATGCCTCGCTGTCTATTTCGGTCACCTTGTCTGATAGTACAACTTCTGTAAGATTTGCATTATCGGCAAAAGCTTTAAAGCCTATTGTTGTTATATCGGCAGGAAGTGTAAATGTAGTATCAGTTTTAGTTCTTGGATAATAGATAAGCTTAGTGCCATCTGTGCTATAAATTACATCGTCTACAACGTTAAACGCTGTACTACCGTCTTCGATAGTTACACTGTTCATTTCAGAAAAATCCCATACTCCCATGGTCGTTTCTATAACAGTATTGGGTATAAATAAATCTAACTTTGGCAAGTCAAACCAACCGTTACCAACTTTTGTTACTGTGGACGGAATTAAAACTTCAGTTAAATTTGGTGCATCTAATACCGAAAAACCCCCAATTTCTGTTACGATGTATTTGTAATCTGTATTCACATCAAAATCTGATTTTGTATAAAAACTTTCAGGTATTGACAATGTTTTTACAGTCTTATCATACATTCCTACAAACTTAACTTTTGCTGTTTTGTTTACAGTATCAGCGTCTTCTATTAGTACAAATTCACCACCGATTCCCGTACCTTCAAAAAAAGTCTCGTAAAATGTCAGCGCTGCACCCGCTGCTGTCACCGGTGTTTCACTCACTGGTGCCGGAGTGCTGCCGTCGTCTGTTGGTGTTTCGTCTGAGACAGGCGCAGGCGCGTCACCGCTTTCCGCTTCTTCGGCTGAAACAGATAGGCTCATAGGTATAATTTGCATCATGAGCGCAAGTGCCAAAACCAAAGATAAAATCTTGTTTTTCTTCATTTTTCTACCTCTCCTCTGTTTTATAGTTTATAAACAGTAAAATGATAACATATATGGAAAAAGTTGTCAATAATTTTCACCGTTTTTTACCCGAATTTTCCACAGATTTAACGCAAATTATCCTGTGACACACTCTCGCCCATATATTCATCCCTTACCACCATAGGTTTTGACGTTCTTACTATGTGATTTCTTGCCACGAGCTGCTTTGTTGCCGTCTTCATTTTTTTCTTTATTATCATAATCATTGCAACTATAGATATAATAAGCGAGAAAAACATCGGCACTAGTGCCAAGAATAAAAATGCCTCTTCTTGGGATAAAACGCCCGCCATGCCGCCCATGGTTGCCGCAAGCACTGCTATGTAAATAATCACAAAGATAAGGCTTGAAACTAGCGATATTATTATAGCTTTCATCACTGTATCCCTCCAAAAAATAAAATGATTAAGTAAATGAGCATGGAAAACAGCGTGGACATGCCTATGAACATCGATAAAAAAAGCAAAATCTGCTTTGTCTTGTCGATTGGCAATTCCCCTGACACCTTTCCCGTTTGACCATTTATCGCAAAATGATACATTTTACCCTTGTATCTCGTGTTTAACATCCACACCGGGAGTAAAACATATTTTATGTCTTCGCTTTGCAAAGAATGTGTATGCCCTTTCTCCTTTACTGTGCTAAACGGCAGTTTTCTTTTCTCCATGTATATGCCCTTTTGACCTAAAAGGTCTGAACTTATCTCATAAAAGAGCCTGTCCTTTGCCTGTTCGGTGCAATCGTCCACACTATTATCAAATTTTTCTGCATAAAAACCTGCCATATAGCTTGTAGAAAAGCTTTTAAGTTCGCCAAAATCAAAGGGTTCTAAGCCACCCATGTAATCGTCGGGCGTCCTTGATGAGGCATTGACGGGCAAGTCTATATAATCCAAATCTGCCACCATGTCAAACTCATAATGCTGTGTTTTTGTAATCATGTAGTCGCCTTCCCTAAACCTCGAAACTTGGTTAGGCTCAAAGGTGTAATGTAAAACTCCTTTACCGCTAAAAAGCCAAAAAGGAACATACATGCCTACAATTTTATCAATTTCATTCAAATCTTTAAACTCGCTTGGAAGCAAAATCTTTTTATTATAAAATTTTTTAAGGCTGGCTTGTGCTTCGTCTTTTTTAATTTTAAATGGTAAAATTTTATCAGGCTGTAGCATGCCTTTTATGTTGCCGACCACTATGAGTGCATTGCCACAGTACATACACTGCGTCGCTACCGTGTCGGCATTATTAATAATCTCCGCCCCACAGGCCGTGCACACAAGCCCATGTAAAGCCGAAATACTTGCATACTTCCTTTTTAGGCTTTTTACACGCCAATCGCCTTTTTCATCTGCAACAGACTTATTTTGTATATTAAAAAAATCTATGGGATATTCGTTCCCACAGTGTCCGCACACCACTGAGCTAGTGCCTATGTTATAATTTATTGCCGCGCCACAGGAAGGGCACTGTAGCTTTAATATTTTACCGTCCATCAAAAATCTCCTTAGCTAAGTTCCTTAATTTTTTCGTTTGAAAGCCTTAATACCTCTATCCCCTTATCTGTTGCGCTGTAATATTTTCTGATTTTTCCGCCTACATTTTTTTGCTCAGACACTAATAATCCGCTTTTTTCTAAGTCGTGAAAAATCGGGTAAAGCGTGCCTGCGGATATCTCATACCCGTGCCTTTTAAGCTCTTCTATCATCCATGTGCCATATATGGGCTCTTCTTTTGCGTGGCGCAAAATGTGCACGTGGATAAATGCCAAAAATAATTTTCTTAAAACTTTTTCTTGCATAATTTGTTCTCCTATGTTACAATGATATCGAATTTCGATATCGAATAATGATATTATATCTCAAATTTATTAAATTGTCAAGTAAAAGGAGGCACAAACATGCTTATAACTGCTAAAAATGTAAATTTTTTAGATATCATAAAATATCCGCAAATTGACATAGAGGAAAATATTTTCACTTTCATAACGGGTGAGAGCGGATGTGGCAAAAGCACGTTTTTAAAAATACTAAACCGTGTGATAATCCCAAATCGTGGAGAAATCACCTATAAGGGCGAAAACATAAGCGCTAAAGAGGTAATTGCCTACAGAAAAGAAGTCATGCTCATATCGCAAGAAGTATTTTTACTCGATAAAAGCATTGAGGATAATTTCAAATTTTATTATGAAAGCCGTGAAGACAGTCTTATTTCAAGCAGTGATATGAAAAAATTTTTGGGAATTTGTTGTATCGACACAGCGCTTGATACTCCATGTACAAATTTATCGGGCGGTGAAAAACAACGTGTTTTTCTTGCAATTTGCCTATCTTTTTGCCCTAAAGTTTTACTTTTAGACGAGCCCACTTCTGCCTTAGACGAAAAGACCTCAAAAACTCTTTTAAGCAACGTAAAGCAGTTTTGCTTTTCACACTCCATAACCCCTATATCTATATGCCACAACGATATTTTAGTACAAGAATTTGCGGACAAAATTATTCATCTTAACAAGGGGGAAAAATCGTGAACGACGTAGTACAGCTTCAAATATGGCAATTTTCACTTGTATATACCCTGCTTATCATAGTCGCTGTGATAATGAAAGTTTGCAAGGTAAATCTTGTAAAGCAGCTGCTCATAGGAAACATACGAATGACGGTTCAACTAATTTTGGCAGGACTCATACTCACCTATATTTTTGAAAACCCCCATCCAATATTTACCGTCTTATACATATGCGTAATGGTGGGCTTCTCGATTTACAGAGTTTTTTCACGGGTAAAAGGCTTAAATAGTCGCTTTAAACTTGCGGTTGCAATTGCACTGTCTTTTTCAGGGCTTTGCATGATAATATTTTTTGTCACTATCGTCGTGGGAGAAAGCGTATTTAATCCGCAGTACACAATACCTCTTGCAGGCATGATACTCGGAAACAGCATAACGGGCGTGACCCTTGGCTTAAATAGCTTTAAAAAGTCCGTCGAGACGGGACACGCAAGGATAAATGCTTTACAGTGCATAGGCGCAAAACCCTCACAAATTCTTTTTCCCTTTGTGAGAGAAGCGCTTGAAACCGCAATGCTTCCCACCTTAAACAGCATAGTTGGCATGGGAATAGTGTCGCTGCCCGGCATGATGACGGGCCAGATTTTATCGGGAACACTGCCAATGACCGCAATTTTATATCAAATTGCTATAATGGTAACGATTTGCACGGTCGTATGTCTTGCTTGTTTTGGCTCACTTTATTTTGGATACAAGACCCTTTACGATAAAACAGAGCAAATCGTTAAATTTTAAAGCGTATCCGCCATTAAAGAGCTTATAAAATGCTTGGCAGTCCTTGGGCTTCGTCCGCCGTTTCGCACCTCAAAGGTCATCGCCATTTTGTGGAGTTTTTCACGCTCTATATCAATCTCAAATTTATCCGCATAAAAGTCGACTATTTGTAAATAATCGTCCTTATTTGGCGCGTTAAATGTCACGGTAAGGCCAAACCTTGCAGAAAGGCTGAGTGTTTCTTGTAGCGTGTCTCTCAAATGGATGTCGTCGCCTTCACGCTCACTCATCAGCTCTTTTACAAGGTGGCGCCTGTTACTTGTTGCATAAATTATACAGTTTTTAGAGGGCACAACAACACTGCCCTCTAAAATTGCCTTTAGGGTAGAAAAATTTTTATCCTCGGGTGCAAAACTTAAATCATCTATGAATAAAATAAATTTTAACGGATTTTCGGCGAGTTCATCGAGTAGTTTTGGCAAATGCACAATACTGCTCTTTTTTATTTCTATAAGCCTAAGTCCCATATGAGAAAATTCATTTAAAACCGCTTTTACGGTAGAGCTCTTGCCCGTTCCGGCGTCTCCGTATAAAAATGCATTATTGGCGCTCTTACCCTTTAAAAAACTTTCGGTGTTTTTCACGACTTTATCCCTTGCATATTCATAGCCTTTGAGCGAGGCAAGGCTTTGAGCGTCAGGATTTTTTATGGCTTCAAGTCCGTTTGAATCAAACATGAATGCCTTGTATTTTGTAAAAACCCCATAACCCTCGACCGCCACTTTTAAAAGTTTTTCTTCATAAATTTTAACAAAATCCGCCTCATAACTCTTAAATAATGGCAGTTTTATCGCAAATTCACCTGTAATGTCACTTGCCTTTACAGCGCTTACTTCCGCAAGAAATTGCAAATCGATTTTTACCGCTTCATCAAAAGTTTTGCTAAGTGTTTTACCACTGCCTTTTGATTTTATATAAAAGTTATCGTCCTCTAAAACACAATTTAAAATATAATCTGTAATGCAGTCACACTCTTTAAATAGCATGGCAACAAATTTTGAATATGCCACGTATAAATTTTCATTATCATCAATTTCATAAGCTCTCAAAAGCTCGCTAAATGCCGAAATAATCGGCCTATCAAGTAAATTTCTAAACACTGTAAGCGCATTAAGCTTTACACACAAATTTCTATCTCGCATCTTCTTCTCCTATGATAAATTAGTTTTTAACATTTTAGCATATAATTATAATACACGCAATAATAATGCTAAAAAGACTGTAATGAAAAAATCATTACAGTCCCGAATTTCAACAGTATTTACTTTTCATCTTCTTCATAACTTGCTATGTCAGAAAGTTCACACTGCAAAATTTTGCATAATTTGTTTAGTGTAGATGTATTTACATTTTCATTTTTTCTGAGTTTTGAAATTGTTTTACTGTTAAATCCATAATCTTCCCGAAGTCTATAGGTCGAAACACTCTTCTCGTTCATTGTAATCCATAATTTATCGAAAGTAATCATAATTAATCTCCTCTCTTGACTTTTACTATTATGGACTATATAATAGCCATATATAAGTAGGCGATAGTATCCATATTAAGGAGATGAGATTTTGGAAATACAACTTGCACTTAAAGAGAGTTTTAATGCTATAAAAGAAATGTTAGACGAAAAAGAGCTTTCAGACTTTAGGCGGTGTAACTATTCAAAGCTTTATATCTATCATTTTGGGCTAGGAACTTGGCTTAGGAATAGTATATTGAGAAAAGATAGCTTGTTATATAATTTTTTTTACAAGTGTGGGCATACATGATATGGACGACATGTCATTATTATTCATTCAACTTTTCTATATTCATCTTAATTATACCGAAATCCACAAAAGCTAGTGGTAATATTGGCAATACAATAGCATTACTTCACCTATTCGAGCACATACAAACCCCTAAAATAAAAAAATTTTGTGAATTTTCTAACAAAGGCTTGTATTATTTTCCAAAATGCTTTAAAATATAGAAGTATTAAAAATACTACAATTTATTTTTGGAGGTTAAGTTTTATGTCAGTAAAAGTTGCTATTAATGGTTTTGGCCGTATCGGTCGTTTAGCATTCAGACAAATGTTTGGTGCAGAGGGTTATGAAATTGTTGCTATTAACGATTTAACAAGCCCAAAAATGCTTGCTCATCTTCTAAAGTATGACACAGCTCAAGGCAGATACGACGGTCACACAGTTGAGGCAGGGGAAGCTTCAATCACAGTTGACGGTAAAGAAATTAAAATCTATGCAGAGAGAGATGCTAAAAATCTTCCTTGGGGAGAAATTGGTGTTGATGTTGTTCTAGAGTGCACAGGTTTCTACGTATCAAAAGACAAATCACAAGCTCACATCGATGCAGGTGCTAAAAAAGTTGTTATTTCTGCTCCAGCAGGTAACGACCTACCTACAGTTGTTTTCGGCGTTAATGACGAAGTTATCACAGCTGAGGATAAAATTATCTCTGCTGCTTCTTGCACAACAAACTGCCTAGCTCCTATGGCTAAGGCTCTTAATGATTACGCTCCTATCCAAAGCGGTATCATGTCAACAATCCACGCATACACAGGCGACCAAATGACTCTTGACGGCCCTCACCCAAAAGGTGACTTAAGAAGAGCAAGAGCTGGTGCTGCTAATATCGTGCCTAACTCAACAGGCGCTGCTAAAGCTATCGGACTTGTTATCCCAGAGCTTAACGGCAAACTTGTAGGTTCTGCACAACGTGTTCCTGTTCCAACAGGTTCAACAACTATCTTAGTATCAGTTGTTAAAGGCACAGACGTAACAGTAGACGGAATCAATGCAGCTATGAAAGCAGCATCTTCTGACTCTTTCGGTTACACAGAAGAAGAGCTAGTATCATCTGATATCGTTGGTATCACATACGGCTCACTATTTGATGCAACTCAAACAATGGTTACAAAAATCGGCGACGATTTATATCAAGTTCAAACTGTTTCTTGGTATGACAATGAAAATTCATATACAAGCCAAATGGTTAAAACAATTAAATTGTTTGCTGCAAAATAATTTGTGCTATTAAGGGACAGGCTCTTTGCCTGTCCTTTTCACAAATTCACTAAGGCCAATCGCCTTATTAAGGGGGAAATATCCATGTTAAAACAAGTTATGACAAAACCCGGCATTATAGAATTTTGTGAAGTCGATATGCCTAAAATCAAAGACGACGAAGTACTTGTAAAAATTATGCGCATCGGCATATGCGGATCTGACTTACACGTATACCACGGAGAGCACCCATTTACAAGCTATCCTGTAACACAGGGGCATGAGGTATCTGGGCTCATTGTCGAGCTTGGAGGAAGAGTGAAAGGGCTCACTTTAGGCCAAAGGGTCACAATTGAACCGCAAGTTACTTGTGGCACTTGTTACCTTTGCAGAGGCGGCAGATATAACCTTTGCGAAAACCTAAAAGTAATGGGCTTTCAAACCACAGGCACAGCATCAGAATATTTTGCAGTCCACGTTTCAAAAATCACACCACTACCGGATAATATGAGTTTTGACGAGGGCGCAATGATAGAGCCTCTAGCAGTGGCGGTGCATGCGGCACAGCGCTATGAGGATTTAGAGGACTCTGCTGTAGTAGTTTTGGGAGCAGGGCCTATAGGCATACTTACAGCTCAGGCCTGCAAGGCACTGGGTGCCGACAAGGTTATGATTACAGACATATCAAACAAACGCCTCGAAATTGCCAAAAACTGTGGGGATTTTATAACCGTAAACACAAAAACCACAGAATTATCGACGGCAATCGATAAGCATTTTGGTGTAGATAAGGCAGATGTAATTTTTGACTGCGCAGGAAACGACATCACCATAAACGAAGCAATAAACTGTGCAAGAAAAGGCAGTACCATAGTACTCATTGCAGTTTTTGCTAAAATGGCAAATGTAAATTTGGCGGTTTTAAACGACAAACAATTGGTGCTTGACACTTCTATGATGTATAAACACGGCGATTACCTAACAGCAATTGAACTTGTGCAAAATAAAGAGGTAAATCTACGACCTCTTATGAGCAAGCACTTCCCCTTTAGAGAATTTTTAGATGCATATAAATACATCGAAGAAAATAAGGAAGACACAATGAAAGTATTCATTGATGTCGACTGTTAAATTATCAAAAAACTAGAGCGCTAATTTAGCCGCTCTAGTTTTTATATTTTAAGAAAGAGGTATATCTTATGAAAAACATTTTAATTCTAGGTGGCACGTATTTTATTGGAAAGGCGGTTGTTAGCAAATTTTTAGAAAAATCCTACACCATCACCCTCTTAAACAGGGGAAGCAAGAAAGAGGATTTACCGGGTGTTAAAACTTTAATCGCCGACAGAGACAGTCAAGACGGCATGAAAGACGCCCTAAATGGCAAAAGCTTTGACTATATCGTCGATATATCAGGGCTTAACAAAAACCATACCGAAAATTTACTAAAAAGCATAGACACAACTGCACTTAAACAAATAGTTTTTATAAGTTCAAGTTCCGTTTACGACATAGAAAATTTGCAGGCACCGCTTAAAGAGGAGTATCCGCTTTCAAAAAATATACATTGGGGAAAGTATGGAGAAGATAAAATTATAGCCGAAAAAGCCTATCTTGACTGGAGTAAAACAAGTGCTGTTCCCGTGTCAATCTTAAGGCCTCCTTATGTGTATGGCGAAAATAACTACGCAAGGCGAGAATCGTTTATTTTTAACCATATAGAAAATAATAGGACGGTAATAATACCCGATAGTGACAATAAAATTCAGTTTATATCAGCAAACGATTTAGCTCAAATTGTGGTGGCTTTAATAGAAAAAGACGACATTAAAACCGATGTCTATAATGTTGGAAATAAAGAGGCAATAAGCTTTTCAGACTGGGTAAAACTATGTGCAAAGGCGACAGGAAAAACTGTTAAGACTGTGTATTACCCTGCAAAAGGAAAGTACCAACCAAGAGAATATTTCCCATTCCACGACTACGACAATGTCTTAGACGTGACAAAAATAAATAAAATTCACAAAGAGGAAAGCGATATGCTAAGCAAGTTAAGGCTTTGCTATAAATGGTATATAGAAAATAAAAACGCCATAGAATTTTCCGAGCAAGTTACAAAAACCGAGGACGATATTTTGAGCAAAAAATAATTTGCCTTTTAACCATTTTTCATGCTATAATGTCTTAAATTTAATAAGTAAAAGGAGCAGGAAAATGGTAGTATCACGAGCAAAAGATAATAAATACACAACGGAAATCACTATAGGCGAAAACTCACAAATTCGCCCAGTCTACTGCGGACAACCTATGGAGGCAGGCGGTTTGGGCACAGACTTTAGGCCTAATCAGCTAGTCCTTGCAGGATATGTGTCTTGCCTTAGCGTAAATGTAAGGCATGCATTAATGCAAGACAATGTGGAATTCGAGGACGTTATAATATCTGCCGATATGAATAACGACGAAGAAGGCATAAGCAAAATTTACACTAAAATTGAAATCGTTGCAGATTTAAGCGACGAGATAAAGCAAAATTATATTGAAAAGGCAAAAAACTGCTACGTTAAACAAATTTTATGTAACGAAAAACAGTTTTTTGAAATGAAGTAATATATAGATCATTAAAAAAGCCCCTCGGGGCTTTTTTCAGCGTATGCAAAAAAGTCCTACTTTTTTGCACACGCTGCCGGACTGTCCAAAAATCTGCAAGACAAGGAACAAATACTTACAAATGACCGAGTAATACGAGGGTATATGAGGGAAATTTGCAAGTGTCTGTGACGCAGGAAGCGAAAAAACGAGCCAAGCTGGCTCGTTTTTTGCGTTTGCGGGTTTTTCGACAGTCTGAAAAAAGCCCCTCGGGGCTTTTTTTAATATTTCACTTCAACCGGCATTCTTTTTTCGGCCGATTCCATAATTGAGAGGAGGCAAAGGCTTGTGTTTGCCGCATCTTTTAGGCTTACGTGGAAATCATCGCCCGACAGTATGCAGTCCACAAATGACTTTATGCTCTCAAAAGCGAAACCTTTTGGTTTTCCAAAAACAGAATGTTGTACCAATATATCCGGCACCTTTACCGTGGTGTCGGTAAATTTTTGTACTAAATTATGGTGGCTGGGGTCTATCGCCATCATTCCCTTTGTTCCCAAAATATTGCACTTCATGTCGTTTACACAGGGGTTGGCGTTTGGCGTTATCCAGCCGTTTTCCATCTGTGCTATTCCACCTTTTTTAAACTCTAAAGTAGTGAGGTACTCATCGACCGTATCTACCCCCATGCCTTTTAAAACGCCACTTCTACTAACCGAATAAACCCGTACCACCTCGTCATCAAAAAGCCAGCGCAGGGTGTCTAGGCTGTGGCTTCCCAAAAACCATAAAATTGAGGATTTTGCAGCCCATGGAAGCAAATCTGTCGCCACCCATTTTATGTCGTTTAGCCTAAAATATCCGCTGTAAACCTCGCCTAGTTCTCCGTTTTTTATGCTCTGATACGCCTCATTAAACGGTGGATTCCAGCGGTTGTGCAAATCTACCATCACACGGACATTGTTTTTTTCAAACGCCTCGCACATCATGAAAACGTCGTCACGAGTGGTGGCAAGCGGTTTTTCTATTAAAATATCTTTTTTGGCATTTGCCGCCTTTATGGAAAGCTCGGCATGCGCAAAGTCGGGTGTCACCACGGCTACTGCATCACAGCCCGAGTTTTTTAGCATGTCGTCATAATCCTTATACGCCACAATTCCAAGCTTTGCCCCCATTTTCTCTGCCTTTTCGCTGTTTTGGTCGTAGACGCCTACAACCTGGGCAAAAGGGTGATCCATATAAATTTTCGCATGATTTTCACCCCAAGTTCCGCCACCTACAATGGCAATTTTTAGTTTAGTGTTCATTTTTCTTCCTCCTTATAATTTTTTATTTCATCTCAGCAAAATAGATTTTTGCTTTGTCTTGTAGCAGCTTAATGCATTCATCTGTATCTATTAAATCGGTCCTGTAGTAATCATAGGAGACAATTTCGCTAATTTCTATCATCAAGGTATTAAACATAAAAAACTGCCTTGTCGGATAGCTCGCAATCTCATCCATATATGTTATCATTTTTTCACTAAAATACTCTTCTTGTCCCACCAATGTGACCTCAAGATATTTTTCAAGATTTCCCTTATTTATCGGTAAGAATGAATCAAACCTGTCGCCATCCCAATGCCCTTTTTTTTCATAGTCAAAAATTGTCCCTACTTTTTCACTTTCATATGTGCAGTACTTAATAAATTCCCACGCAAGCTCTGGATTTTCTGCATTTTTTGGTATGGCCATATTATCATATGTGTAAATAATATGCTCGCCTGTCGTTGAAACCATGGGATAAAGTTTGCTTGCATTTTCATAATCGCCCAAATACAGACTTATTTTATCATATAAGGTTACGAGTGGTATTTCTGCAAAATAAGTGCCGTCTTCAAACATATCATTTTCCTTATCGCTCTCTCCAATTTCGGTGAGTGTGTTCATGTATGCCTTCATTGTTTCTAAATAATTTCTGAAATTTTCCGTGTCAAAGTTTGCCGTAAAATTTTCAAAATCTATACAGGCATACATTTCTTCCAATAAAAATAGCATATACGACATCGCAGCGTCAACGTCTACTGATTTTAGTTCAGGAAATTTTCCACTTTCAATCAGTTCTTCATATGTATCCATAACGAATTTATAATCTACATCTTCAAGGCCTTCAAGGCTTATGCCGGCCGTGTTTAGCATATCGGTGTTAAATCGCATTGAGCCTGCGTCATAAAATCCAATTGGAATTGCAACCAATTCACCGCCTATTTCACCTGCCCTTATTACATTCATATAAAAGTCTTCTTCTATAAATGTTTCATCGTTTTCGATATATTCGTTTAAATCCCAAAGAACATCACTCGGTGCAAAATCAGATATAATTTCAAAACCACCAAATATCAAGTCTGGTGCATCACCTGATATCAATCTTATCCTTAAATCCGCTATATATTGTTGTTTTTCTAATATAGATTGTTCTGTAGCTCTCAAAGGGCTTGAGTTGGTTATAGTATCGCTTGCTACTATCTCAACATTTGGGTGAAGTTTCATAAATCCCTGTGCTAAATTCCACCAGTGACTGCTATCGTCAGCGCTTGCAAACGATGAAATCTCAAGCACGCCGGAAAGCTCTGTCCCCTCGGGGATAATTTCAAGCTTTGCCGTACTTGTGCCCGTACCACAGGCTACTAGGCTTATTAATGTTATGCTCAAAAGTATTGATATAAATTTTTTCATAGATGTTTCCTCCTTACTCTATTTCTGCAAAATAAAGTTCTGTTCGTTCTTGAAGATTTTTCACACATTCGTCTTCACTTAGAAGTCCGTTATAATAATCTTCAAAACTTGGGCCGAGTATAGCAAACAGGTTTCCAAAATAATAATACTGCTTAACAATTAAATCTGTGCCCATAGATGTAACAGCCAAAAACTTTTCTTTATAATCGTCAGGGTATCCTATCATTGTGACATCAAGGTATTTCTCAAAATTATTTTTATTGATTGGTATGCTCCCTGAAAACCTATCCCCATCCCAATGCCCGACCTTTTCATAATCATAAAATGTCGCCACTTTTTCGCTCTCATATGCACAGTATTTTATAAACTCCCATGCAAGTGCAGGATTTTTTGCGTCTTTTGGTATGCTCATACTCGAGCTTACAACAATATAATGATCCCCTGCAGATGAGACTAGCGGATATGGCTTGCTCTCTTTATCCGTTTCAATTAAAAATCTTTCTACATCTTGATAAACTGTTGGATGTACAAACTCAATTAAATATGTGTCATCTTCAAAAAGTTCATATACATTGCTAATTTCTACCCATTTTTCACTGGTACTGCCTCCATAGTCTTTCATTGTGACTAGATAATTCCTAAAATTTTCAGTATCGAAATTTGCTGTCAAGCTTTCCATATCAAAGCACGAATAAAATTCATCATATAAAAATAAAGTATTTCCATAACCGCCATTTCTGTCGATAGATTTAAGCTCAGGAAATTTTCCACTGTCCAAAACTTTATTATAAATTTCAAAAACTAGTTGATAATCGACAACTTGTACAGCTTCTAAATCCACACCCGAAGCCTCTACCATATCTTTATTAAATTTTATATGTATTCCTGAAAAAAGAGTAGAAAACGAGGCTAGAGTGCCTCCTAATTCACCCGATTTTATGACATTCATATAAAAATCTTCTTCTTTAAATGTTTCATCGTTTTCTACGTACTCGTTTAAATCTGCAAGTAGTCCGCTTGTGGAAAAATCAGATATATTATCTAAATCATCATATATAATATCTGGAGCATCCCCTGCCATGAGTTTTACCCTTAAATCTGATATATAATGCTCCATCATCAAAACACTTTCGTCGTATTCTCTTGTAAGGTCAAAACTTATTCCATTGTCGTTATGAATAATTTCGACATTTGGATGCAAATCCATAAACCCAGTTGCAAGGCTCCACCATCCAGAACCCTCGCGCGGTGCATTTGCTGATGAAATCTCAAGCACCCCTGAAAGCTCTGTCCCCTGTGGAATAATTTCAAGCTTTGCCGTACTTGTGCCCGTGCTACAGGCGACTAGTAAAATTAAATTTATACTTAAAAATAGTGATATAATCTTTTTCATAATATAACCCTCCTCCTCTGTTTTACGAAACTCTCACGGGCGGCCACTGACCGCCCCTACAATGAAACCGCGGTTTTGACAAATATAATCAAAAAATGCGAAGCATTTCGCCACAACTTTTCACTCTTCCCTTTTCACTCTTCACTAAAAAATGCTACGCATTTTTCACCCTATCTCGCCAAAATATATGTCCGTTCTGTCTTGTAGCGCTTTTATACATTCGTCTAAACTAATTAAGTCGTCAAAGTATTCATATATAGTCTCATTATTTGTTAGTGCAAGCTGATGAAATGATAAATCCAGATTTAACTTCAACTCACCCATCTCTTCAAGAAGCACTTTAAACTCCTGTGCATACTCTTCCTTATAGCCATTAAATGTTTTATCTATATACTTTTCGGCATTTGCTTTGTTTATAGGTATAGCGTCAAAAAATCTATCTCCATTCCAAAGGCCACTGTCAACATACCTTTCTACCTTTTCGCTTTCTGCTATGCAGTATTTAATGAACTCCCACGAAAGTGCAGCGTTTTTTGTGGTTGACGGTATGCTCATATAGGGTCTTCCCGATATAGTGAGTTCGCCGCTTGATGAGAGCATTGGATATGCCCTTGTTGCGTTTTCGTGCTCTATCACTGATGAGACAGAGAAAAAATCTTCGCCTGTAAGTATCTCTGCAAAATATGTCTCGTCTCCCAAAATATTTATAATCATTCCTCTAGTTATATTGCCCCTAGGCGTAGGCGAGGCGTTATAGTTATACACTGTTTCCAAGCAATCTCTAAAAGTCGGTGTGTCAAAATTTGCAGTGTTATTTTCTAAGTCAAAACTAGCGATATATTCTGAGCGCATACCAAGTTGCTTACCCCAAGCTCCGTACTTGTCTATATATTTTAGTGCTTTAAATTCGCCGTTTGCCACCGCCTTGTTATATACATCATAAACAAACTCATAGTCTGCTATTTCTATAGCTTCGGGGTCTACTCCCACCGACTCTAAAATCTCGACATTAAATCTATAGTAAGCATTTGGGAGAAAAGTTGTCGGCATTTTGTAAAGACCTCCATAATTTTCCGCCGCCTCAAATACATTTGTAAAATAATCTTCCTTATTAAAGGTTTCATCACTTTCCATAAAAGAATATAAATCTGCAAGAAGTCCACTCTTTGCAATTTCAGAGGCAAAATCAAAATTTCCAATTATTAAATCAGGTCCTTCTCCTGCCGCTAAATCAATCTTTAACTTATTAGAATAACTTAAATAATCTAAATTTGAGTTATCCGTTTCATTTCCAATATCCGAGTTATCTTCAATAATTTCCCCATTTAATATAATTTTCACATTAGGGTGAAGTTCTTTAAAGCCTAGTATTAAGTCATACCAAGTAGCTCCATCGCCCCCACTATAGGCAGAAATTTCAAGAGTACCCGAAAAACCGTCCTCTGTAATTTTAAATTCGTCTTCTGTAATTTCTTCATTTTCCGTATCAGTCATAGTCATATGCGCCGAATAAATATCGGCCTGCTCATCACTGCATGCGACTAGCAAAATTAAACTTATGCTTAAAAATAGTGATATAAATTTTTTCATAGATGCTTCCTCCTTACTCTATTTCTGCAAAATAAAGTTCTGTCCTGTTCTCTAAGGCTTGGATGCATTCGTCTAGGCTCATCAGCCCGTCAAGATAATCCTCAATTATTTTATTATTTGTATCAAAAAGACTTTGGAATCTTTGTGACACTGTAAAGGGTAAAGTTTCTATAAGTTTCAAATATTCATCAAATTCGTCTGCTGTTTCCTGTGAAAAACCCAGCATTGATGCCTCTGCATATTTTTGCGCATTGTTTTTATTGATAGGAATATTTAGATTAAACCTATCGCCGTTCCATTTACCTACGTTTTCATAATCGGTATAAGTCGTCACTTTTTCGCTCTCATATATGCAGTACTTTATAAATTCCCACGCAAGTTCAGGATTTTTTGCGCTTGTCGGTATGCTCAAATTGGGACTTGTTACCACAAAATAATCACCATTTGACGCCATGCTCGGATATGCTTTAGTCGCATTTTCCTTTTCCATTGTTAAATAAGATATACTATCGCCAGAAATTCTCATAATCATTTCTTCCATAAAATAAGTGTTATCGGAAAGTAACACTCCTTCTTCGGTGGCATAGAAAATTCCGTCGGGAGTAGGGGAATTATTATAGTCATTCATAACGCTGAGATAGTTTCTAAAATTTTCTGTATCGAAATTTGCAGACATGCTATCCATATCAAAACAAGCCTCGTACTCCGCACTTCTAAACAGCGTTTTGCCAGCATATCCCTCTTTATCTACATACTGTAAATCTGGAATTTCTCCGCTTTTCACCGCCTTATTAAATGTGTCCATAACAAACTTATAGTCGACACTTGTTATTTCCTCTTCGCTTATACCTGCGGCCTTGAGAATGTCGGTGTTAAATCTATAGAATGTGGTATTGAAAGTGCTTGGCATTCTATATAATTTTCCACCAATCTCCACAGCCTCTATGACATTCATAAAATAATCTTCTTCTATAAAAGTTTCATCATTTTCCATAAATTTATTTAAGTCCATAAGCACGCCACTTGGCGCAAGCGATGAAAATAAATCCTTAGGCTCAAACAAAATATCCGGTACGTCGCCAGATACAAACTTCACCTTTAACTGTTCTACATATTGCTCTTCCATTAAAATTATTTCTTCCGCAGTTTCAAAACCTGTAATTCCACTTGTTTGGGTTATTATTTCTACATTTGGGTGAAGTTCTGTAAATCCTTTTACGAGAGGTGACCACCCCGAATATTCGCTTTCACCTAGCATGGAAGATAGATGAAGAGTGCCCGAAAGCTCGGTTTCGTTCTCACTGTCACCCGCAAAAGTTGTACTTTCCATATCCTCAGAATAAATCTCGGTACTCTGGTCGGTGCAGGATATTAATGTAATTAAAGTTAGACATAGTATTATTGATATAAATTTTTTCATATTATAACCCTCATTTGTTTTGTGGAAACACCGCGGTTTTGTCAAATATTTAATCAAAAAATCCGCAGGATTTTCACCTCAATTAATAATTATTAACTATTAATTATTAATTAAATGCGAAGCATTTCTCCATAACTCTCAACTACTAAGAGTTTTCCGCAAAATAAATCTCCGCCCTTTCCTGCATGGCTTCTGCGCACTCCTCTGCTGTCATTAGGCCGTTATAAAAGTCCATGTGAAGCTCGTTAAGTGGTGTCATTAGTTGTGAAAAATTAAAGTTTGCTCTTATGGGGTTTGTGAGCACTTCGTTTACGTATAAAATGAAATTATCTATACTCTCTTCGCTCGCACCGTATTCTGCCCCCATGTATTTGTGGTAATTTTCAAGATTTTTGCGATTTATCGGTATAGATCCTACAAATTTTAAACCGTCGTTATGGCCTTCTTCGTCGACGAACATCGGAGAGTCGTTTTCGGCCATCAAATATTTTACAAATTCCCATGTTAAATCGGGACTTTTTGCATTTGCAGGTATAGACACACTTGCGGTCGTTCCCACGGTAATTTCTCCGTTTATGGTCGACACCGGATATGCCTTTGAGGCATTTTCAGACTCTCCCATTAAATACTCGTGATTATGTTGGGTGGGTTTTACTCCCTCTACTAAAATATCGTGAGCATCAAAAAGTGAGGGAATTTCATAGACTTCAAAGAAGCCAAAAGGCGCGCCTATGCTTTCGTAGCGACTTGTAGTGTTTAAGTATTCTATAAATTCGGGCGAATTAAAGCTTACTTCCATCTTGTCGGCATTAAAGCTTGATGCATAACTTTCGTCGGTGAACATAGATTTACCTGTCATTTCCTCACGATTTATATACTGAAGACTTGTAAATTCGCCACTATTTAAGGCATTAAAATATAAGTCGTACAAGAAATTATAGTCCACTGTTTTTATAGAGCTTTCGTCAATCTCAAAAAATTCTAAAACATCTTGCCTAATTCTAACCGAGGAAAAATCAAACTCTAGCGGAAAATTATATAAGCCTCCGTTTATTTCTTGCGCCTTTATGACATTCATAAAGTAGTCCTCTTTAATAAATGTCGTGTCATTTTCTATAAACTCGTTTATATCATACAGTAAATCACCTGCAATAAATTCAGTCCCGTCAGAGCTTCCAAGACTTATTATAAGGTCAGGCGCATCGCCCGAGTTCATTTTAACCGCCAAGTCGTCTTGATATTTTTCAATAGCAATCATGGCTTCTTCAACAGAAAGCTTGTCAAGCTCTACTGCCGTGTCGTTTGTTTCAATTTTTACATTAGGATGAATTTTTTGAAATTCTTCTGCCATGCGGTACCAAGAAAATCCGTCGGGCGCATGTAGGAAAGAAATGTTTATTGTGCCAGAAAGTGTGCTGTCGGTGTCGCTGTCACCACTTTCTGATACCACATCGCCCCCTTGCTCAGCACTTCCCATGTTCTCAAAATAAATCTGGGCACTTTGGTCGGTGCAAGACATTAATGTAATTAAACTTAAGATTAAAATTAAAGATACTATTTTTTTCATAACACTTTCCTCCTCTGTTTTACGGAAACCCTGCGGGCGACGAAACGTCGCCCCTACAATGAAACCGCGGTTTTGTCAAATATATAATTCAAAAATCCGCAGGATTTTCACCTCAATTAATAATTATTAACTATTAATTATTAATTAAATGCAAAGCATTTCGCCATAACTCTCAACTCTCAACTACTAAGAGTTTTCCCCCATATAAATCTCCGCTCTTTCTTGCATGGTTTTTGCTGCCTCCTCTGCGGTGATATGTCCGTTAAAAAAATCAGCTAAAATATGACCTATACTATTTGAAAGTTCATAGTCCATTATTTGTGCGGCAATTTCATTTTCTAAATCTCGGTAGACATTCTCAAAATAATCTTTCAAAACTTCCTCCGATGCACCCTCTAAATACGCCTCGAAAAACGTTTCAAAATTGCCTTTATTTATTGGTATATTGTTTTCAAATCTATCTCCATCATGTTTTCCTATATGAGTCCAGTAAGTATTTATTGTCTCACTTTCTTCTATACAGTATTTAATAAATTCCCATGCAAGTTCGGGGTTTTTTGCCGCTGTGGGTATAGACATGCTAGTTGCATTTACGTATAGATGACCATTTGATGATAAAATTGGAAGATGTTCTGTGACATTTTGTTGTTGTTTAGCAGTTTTTAATGCATTAAGAGAGCCATTAAAAAGACCTTCTGCAAAATGCGAATTTGTTTCAAATAGTTCCTCGGGTCCGTCGACATAAAAAGCACCGTGTATTTCCTCTCCTGGTATATATTCCATCGATGCACGTAAAGCATCTATAAACTCAGGGTTGTCAAAATTTATTTCCATAGTTTCATTGTCGATACACGCCTCTACTTCTAAAGCATGCAAAAATGTGTTTCCCTCTCGCCCCTCACGGCCAAGATATTTTATTTCAGGGAATTTTCCGCTATCTATAATTTTGTCGAGAGTATCAAAAAGAAATTTATAATCAAAACCATTTAACTCACTCACATCTATCTGAAGTTCGTCCATAACATCCTGCCTAAACCTAAAAACATCATAAGAAAAGTGTGTGGGATATTTATATAACTCCCCCTTAATTTCATGCGCTTCAATTACATTTTCAAAATAATCTTCTCTTACATACTCGGGGTCACTGTCCATAAATTCGTTTAAATCAAAAATCAACCCCGATACGCTGGCAGTTTCAACAAGTCCGCTTGAATCGTAAATTAAATCAGGTGCGTCACCGCTTGCTAGGCGCACTTTTAAGTTATCTGCATATATTTGTGCTTCAATTTTAGATTCTTCCGTAACTTCCAAACTTGGAGATATCATATTATCGTTTACAATAATTTCCACATTAGGATGAAGTTCCATAAATCCCTGAGTCAACGGCCACCATCCGCTGACATCACTCGCACTTGATCTTGCCGAAATTTCAAGCGCACCCGAAAGCTCCGTCCCCTCGGGGATAATTTCAATTTTTGCCGTGCCAGAGCCTGTGCCACATGCGACTAGGCTTATTAATACAATGCTTAATAATATTGATACAAATTTTTCCATAATATATCCCTCCTTGTTTTACGGAAGCCCTGCGGGCGACGAAACGTCGCCCCTACAATGAAACCGCGGTTTTGTCAAATGTATAATCAAAAAATCCGCAGGATTTTCACCTCAATTATTAATTATTAACTATTAATTAAATGCGAAGCATTTCGCCATAACTCTCAACTCTCAACTACTAAGAGTTTTCTGCCATATAAATATCCGCCCTTTCTTGCATTTCGTTTACACATTCCTCGGCACTCATTAAGCCTTTATAAAAATCATTAAGTGGAGTGTATATCACTTCTGCAAGTCCATCGTCTATAAGATTTACCAAAATTTCATTTTCTAAAGCTTTGTATGTACTCTCGAAATACCACTCTATCGCTTCTTCTGAGTTACCACGTAAATGATGTCCAATAAATAATTCAAAATTGTTCTTGTTTATTGGTAGCGCTAACTCAAATCTATCCCCATTAGGTTTACCTATGTGACTCCAGTGAGTTTCTATTTCATCACTTTCCTCTATGCAGTATTTTATAAACTCCCATGCAAGTTCTGGGTTTTCTGCATTTTTGGGTATTGCCATTGTTTCTGTTTCTACAAACATTGAACCGTTTGAAGTAAGTATTGGCACAGCTTCTGTCACATTTTTTTGAGCACTACTTATTTTTGTGACATTAAGCGCCATATTGATAAGACCCTCAGCAAAATGTGAATCTGTTTCAAATAAATTTTCCGGCCCGTTGACGTAAAAACCACCATGATTTTCCTCGCCTGCTTCATATGACATTCCTGAGTTTAGAAAATCTATAAACTCAGGTGTGTTGAAATTTATTTCCATGGTTTCGTTGTTTAAACACGCCGATTGCTCCTCGTAATAGAAGAAAGCCATCCCCTCTCTACCCTCTCTGCCGATGTATTTTATTTCGGGGAATTTTCCGCTCTCATTTATTTTTTCAAGTGTATCGTGAAGAAATCTATAGTCAACGCCGTCAAGCTCGCTTACGTCAATCTGGAGTTCGTCCATCACATCTTGCCTAAAGCGAAAAGCTTCATAAGAGAAGTATCTTGGATACTGATAAAGTTTCCCCTCCATCTCGTGTGCTTCTATCACATTTTCAAAATACTCCTCCCTTACATACTCGGGGTCACTGTCCATAAATTCGTTTAAATCATAAATAAGCCCAGATGTAGCGGCTGTTTCAATAAGGGTAGCTGCATCAAATATCAAATCAGGCACATCACCGCTTGCCAATCTCACCCTCAAATTTTCCACATACGCCTCAACTCCTGCAGCATGTTCAGTGCCCTCCATATCGTAATTCACCGCATTGTCATTCGATATTACTTCTACATTTGGATGAAGCTCCATAAACCCTTGTGCCAAAGGCCACCAACCGGAAATATCATCTTCTATTAAAGCCGAAATTTCAAGCGTGCCCGAAAGCTCCGTCCCCTCGGGGATAATTTCAACTTTTGCCGTGCCAGAGCCTGTGCCACATGCGACTAGGCTTATTAATGTAATGCTTAAAAATATTGATACAAACTTTTTCATGATATAATTCTCCTTTGTTTTGTGGAAACCCTGCGGTTTTGTCAAATATATAATCAAAAAATCCGCAGGATTTTCACCTCAATTATTAATTATTAATTATTAATTAAATGCAAAGCATTTCGCCGCAATTCTCAATTCTTCATTCTCAATTATGCGGTCGCCCACACAGGGGCGACCCTACAATTATCAAGAGTTCTCCCCCATATAAATCTCAGCCCTTTCCTGCATGGCTTTTACCGCATCTTCTGCCGAAATTAGACCGCTGTAAAAATCTTTTAGAATGAAACTATGTGACACGGAAAGCTCTTCATTTAATAAATATGCTACAATTTCATTTTCCAGTGCTTTGTGTACATCATCAAAATAGGCATTTTTACTTTCCTCTGATAATCCCGTAAATATATTTCCAAAATATTTTTCAAAATTATTTTTATTTATCGGCATTTGCCCAAAAAATCTATCTCCATTTTCTTTGCCTATTAGCTCAAAATCTTCTGATATCACTTCGCTTTCCTCTATGCAGTACTTAATAAACTCCCATGCAAGTTCTGGGTTTTTGGCATTTTGCGGAATAGCCACAGTTGCCGCATTAATCATAAGTGCGCCATTTGATGAAAGCACAGGCATCGCCTTAGTAATATTTTTCTCAAGTGAAGTTACCCTAGGAACATTAAGCCTATACGTGTCAAGTCCTTCTGCAAAGTGCGAGTCTGTTTCAAACATTTCTTCAGGTCCATCAAGATAAAAATGCCCTATTGTTTCTTCGCCAGGCACATACTCATTTGTGGCGTTTAAAAATTCAATAAATTCGGGAGTATCATAATTTATTGTCTTAGTTTCATTGTCAAAGCAAATTGCATCTTCATTAGCACGGAAAAAATTTTTACCCTCTCGCCCCTCACGGCCAAGATATTTTATCTCAGGAAATTTTCCGCTATCCTCAATTTTTTGAAGAGTGTCTAGCAAAAATTTATAATCTACACCTTTGATGGCATCTAAGTCTATTTCAAGCTCGTCCATGACATCGCCCCTAAACCTTAACAGGCCATAATAAAATGTTAATGGATATAAGTAAAGCTTGCCCTCAACCTCGTATGCTTCTATTACATTTTCAAAATAATCTTCCCTTACATAATCAGGGTCATTGTCAAGAAAATAGTTTAAATCCATAATAAGATTAGACGAAGACAGGTTATCCACTTCGTAACTTGCTTCAAATATAAGGTCGGGTGCGTTTCCGCTTGTCATGCGCACCTTTAAATCCTTAGAATACGCCTCAATTGCTATACTCATCTCTTCATTAGACGTGATGTCTAGGTAATCAATCATATTATCATTTGTAATTATTTTGACATTTGGATGAAGTTCCATAAAGCCCTGTGCCAAAGGCCACCAACCGCTTACATCATTCCCTGTTTCAAGGGAGGATATTTCAAGCGTGCCGGAAAGTCCCTCGCCCATGTCCCTTATTTCACTCTCCACGGTTTCCCCATTTTCTTCACCAGAAATATTCATATGATCCGAGTAAATATCAGCCTGCTCATCATGACATGCGACTAGCAAAATTAAACTTACACTTAAAAATAAAGATACTACTTTTTTCATAATATAATTCTCCTTTGTTTTGTGGAAACCCCGCGGTTTTGTCAAATATATAATTCAAAAATCCGCAGGATTTTCACCTCAATTATTAATTATTAACTATTAATTATTAATTAAATGCGAAGCATTTCGCCACAACTTTTCACTCTTCACTTTTCACTCTTCACTAAAAAATGCTACGCATTTTTTACTCTATCTCCGCAAAATAAATCTCCGCCCTGTCTTGCATTGCTTTGGCACATTCCTTGGCTGTCATTAGGCCGTTATAAAAATCCGTTTTAATCTCCCTTAGGCTTAAGTGTAGTTCTGTCATTGGGAAAATTCTAGCTATTTCAAGCTCCAGTGCTGAGTTTACTGCATTTAGATACTGCTCAATCTGTTCATCGCTATAAGCTGTGGCATTTAGTTGTTTTTTAAAATTGTTTTTATTGATTGGGATATAGCTAAAGAATCTGTCTCCACCCCACTTGCCGAGTTCAGTTACACTAAGCGAGACTGTATCGCTTTCATATATGCAGTATTTGATAAACTCCCAAGCAAGTTCGGGATTTTTTGCCGACTTTGGTATTGAGCCCAAATGACCGCCGTAAACAAGCAATTCACCCGATGATGCCGTGACCGGTACTGCCTTTGTCACGTTTTCTATATCGCCGATTATTTTGGTCAAATTTCTGTTGTCCGATGTTATTCCGTCTGTAAAATAATTGTCTTCACTAAAAATTTTATCCTCGGTGGCGGTTATAAAAAAGCCGAACTCCATTGGTGCCTCATAATCACGACTGGTATTCAGATAATTAATATATTGCTCGCTTTCAAAATTTATTTGCATTTCTTCCGAATTAAAACAGGCCGTTTCTTCCTCTACCGACAATAAATCTTTTCCGTTATAAGGCTCTCTTAAAATATATTTAAGGCTGGGAAAATCTCCATTTTCTACCGCTTTATTGTAATTCCCGTAAATAAAATTATAGTCGACACCATGAACTGCGTCCATGTCAATATCAAGGCTGTCCATTATGTCTTCCCTAAATCTTGCAAATCTAAACATAAATGTCGTGGGAATAGCATAAAGTTCACCTCTAATTTCGTAACTTTCGACTACATTCATATAGTAGTCTTCTTTTTTAAAGCTTTCATCACTGCCTATTAATTCATTTATATCCACAAACAAATCACTGCCTGAAAATTCGCTTACAAGGTCACTTGATAAAAACACAAGGTCTGGAGTATCTCCTGAAAAAAGCCTGACTCTTAAATCGTTTAAATATTTATCGAGCGAAACTTGTGCGGTCTCTGACTCATCGTCGGCAGATGTGTCACTAAGCACAACAGTCACGTCTGGGTGAAGTTTTTTAAAGCCTTCGACCAGCGGATACCAACCTGTATAGTCGTTTGCATTATCCATGACCGAAATTTCAAGTGTGCCGGAAAGTTCAGTCCCCTCAGGGATAATCTCCACCTTTGCCGTGCCACAAGCGACTAGGCTTATTAATACTGCACTTAAAAATACAGATATAAATTGTTTCATAATATATCCCTCATTTTGTTTTGTGGAAACCCCACGGACGACGAAACGTCGCCCCTACAATGAAACCATAGTTTTGTCAAATATATAATCAAAAAATCCGCAGGATTTTAACCTCAATTAATAATTATTAACTATTAATTATTAATTAAATGCAAAGCATTTCGCCGCAATTCTCAATTCTTCATTCTCAATTATGCGGTCGCCCACACAGGGGCGACCCTACAATTATCAAGAGTTTTCCCCCATATAAATATCCGCCCTTTCCTGCATGGCCTTTGCGCATTCCTCTGCCGTGATTAAGTCATTATAAAAATCGGTTTGTATGTAAAATAGCGCATTGCTAAGCTCTCTGTCCATTGCGGGCACTCTTATATTTCCCTCCAAGGCTTCAAACACTGCTTCAAAGAAATTGTCTTCCTGCTCTTTTGGTAAACCTACAAAATTTTCTCCATAATACATTTTAAAATTATTTTTATTTATCGGAATATCGTAAAAAAACCTATCGCCATTTAATTTTCCAATAAATTCCCAATCGGTATTAACTTCCCCACTTTCTTCTATGCAGTATTTAATAAATTCCCATGCAAGCTCGGGGTTTTTCGCATTTGTCGGTATTCCGATACTCTCTGCAATCACTATCATTTCGCCAGCCGATGTCGTTACAGGCACCGCCTTTGTTACCCCATCTATCTCCGACAACATTCTTTTATTTAAAAAAGTCTTACCCGTGTTCACCGCTTCGACAAAATATGACTTTTCGTCAAAGAAATTTGTCGCAACACTGGGCTCTAAAGAACCGGTATAAAATCCAAATTCGGGAAGTGTCCCCGGAACATAGGCTTTTGTTGTGTTTAGATAATTTATAAACTGCGGTACCTCAAAATTTATTTCTAAAGTTTCACTGTCAACACAGGCCGTCATCTCTTCGCTATATAAAATTCGCTGTCCCTCCTGCCCTTCATATCCAAGGTATTTAATTTCGGGAAATTTTCCGCTTTCCTTAATTTTCTCCAGTGTGTCAAACAAAAAATTATAGTCGACCACTTCTAATTCTTCTACATCTATCCCGAGTTCGTCCATGACATCTTCCCTAAACCTATAAAGATAATAATAAAAAGTCATGGGATATTCATGCAGTTTGCCGTCCACTTCATGCGCCCTTACCACGCTGTCGAAATAATCTTCACGCACATATTCAGGGTCATTTTCTAAAAATTCGTTTAAGTCCATAAGTAAATGTGGCGGCACAGAAGTCATATTTACACCAAAGATTAAATCGGGCGCATTTCCGCTTATAATCTGTACATTTAGTTCATCGACATACTTTTGCATTGCAAGAGCATATTCATCTCCTGTTTCAAGCGCAATAGTCGACAAGTCGACCGCATTGTCGTTTGAAATTATTTTTACATTCGGGTGCAAGTCCATAAAACCATCTACAAGAGGCCCCCAGCCTGTGTAATCCTCTGCAACGAATATATTGGAAATTTCAAGTGTGCCCGAAAGCCCGTCCTCTGTAATTTCAAATTCACTTTCTGTAATTTCCTCATTTTCATTGTCAATCATAGTCCTATGCTGCGAATAAATATCGGCCTGCTCATCACTGCATGCGACTAAGCTTATTAATGCAATGCTTAAAAATATTGATATAAATTTTTTCATAATATAATTCTCCTTTGTTTTGTGGAAACCCTGCGGTTTTGTCAAATATATAATTCAAAAATCCGCAGGATTTTCACCTCAATTATTAACTATTAATTATTAACTATTAATTATTAATTATTAACTATTAACTATTAATTATTAACTATCGACTCTTCCCTACTTAAATTATAAACCTCAAAAGAAATAAAATCAACATAAATTATCAAATATTACTGGTATTTTTAATTAATATGTGATATTATGTATAAAAACAACAAGGGGAGTTGCGATATGGCAAAACAATTTATTATAGTTATGACCGACACTACAAGGTGTGACATGCTTGGCTGTTATGGAAATAGCGACATGATTACCCCAAATATTGACAAACTTTCTAAAGAAGGAATTTTATACACAAACGCCTACACCTGCCAACCTGTTTGTGGCCCTGCTAGAAGTGCGCTTTTCACAGGGACTTTTCCGCATTCTAACGGCATGATGACTAACAGCGTTCCTTTAGGCGCAAATGTTAAGACCATAGGCCAAAGGCTTAGTGATAACGGCATACACTGTGGCTACATTGGCAAATGGCATTTAGACGGCACGGATTATTTCGGAAATGGAATTTGCCCCGAGGGCTATGACCCTAAGTATTGGTACGATATGAAGCTTTATTTGGACGAGTTGTCCGATGAGGAAAAACTGCGTAGCAGACAGCACGACACTGCCTATGACCCCAGCTGGACTGCCGACATGTGCTACGCCTACAGATGCACCGACAAAGCCTTAGACTTTATCGAAAATTATTCGAGTGAAGATTTTTTCCTCACCTTATCGTATGATGAGCCGCACGGCCCAAGCCTTTGCCCTGCGCCATTTAATACCATGTATGAAAACACAAAAATGCCCGAAAGTAAAAACTTTTCGGACAATTTAGAAAATAAGCCCTTGATGCAAAGACTTTGGGCCGGTGATAGTTTATTTAAAAGTGCCGAGGAGCTTAATGTAAAGTCAAAGGCCTTGTCACTGTTTTTAGGCTCTAACAGCTTTGTCGACGAGCAGTTTGGCAGGGTGTTAAAGGCGATAGAAGAAAAATGCCCTGACGCCATAGTGGTATTTACCTCAGACCACGGCGACATGCTTGGAAACCATAAACTTCAAACAAAAAATGCCACTATGTATAAAGAAGTGTGCAATATTCCGCTGATAATAAGGGGTGGTCAAAAGGGTAAAACCATCACTGCACCTGCCTCACATATAGACATAGTTCCCACTGTAATGGAGTATATGGGTCTGCCTTTACCCAAAATTTTGGAGGGCAAAAGCATGCTTTCACAAATTTATGAAGCTTCTGTAAAGGTGAACGACTATGCACACACGGAGTTTACACGCTACGAGGTAGACCACGACGGTTTTGGCGGTTTGCAAATTATGAGGGGCGTGACCGACGGCAGGTATAAACTCGTGATACACTTGCTTGACACAGACGAGTTTTACGACATGGATAGCGACCCTGAAGAAATGGTAAATCTTATTAATGACGAAAAAAATAAAGCCGTGCGAGATAGACTGCACGACGAACTTTTAGCGCATATGAACAAAACCCGTGACATGTTTAGGGGTTACCAATGGGCGGCAAGGCCTTGGAGGCCTGACAAAACGCCTAACTGGGAAAACGACGGCTACACAAGACAGCGTGAGCACGAAGAATATGAAACTCGCCAGCTTGACTATGACACGGGACTGCCGATGAAAGAGGCTGTGCGCTCAAAAATACTTAACGATGTAAAGGAATAAGGAGATAAGGCATGAGTAAAAGCATTAAAATTAAAAAAATAGACTGTTTAGGAGACATTTGCCCTATACCAATTATGAAGCTTAGTAAAAACTTGAAACACATAGAGGACGGTGAGGCGTGTATGCTAATCACCGACCACAGTTGTACGCTGACTTCTGTCACAGATTTTTGCAAAAATCACAAACTCATGCTAAGTGCCGACGAAGTGATGAACGGCGTTTGGGAAATTACCATTAACAAATAGTTTGACTAAGCACCTTTTCGATATACTCAAGCACCTTGTCTTTTCCAAGGCACAAACTTGTAGAATTTCGCAGTTTGATGGAGTAATAAGTGCCTTCTAAGTTTACATCATCACAATTTATTAAACGGAGTTGTTTATTATACAGCTCCTTTTTTATTGACATATACGGTAAAAAGGCAATTCCAAAACCATTCATTACAGAAAGTTTTATGGCATCGGTAGTGTCAACCGCATAAAGCAAATTCAGATTTTCGACATCAATTTGATTTTCTGCAAGCTGTTTTGTAATCATTTTTTGTGTACGGTGATTTTTTGTAAGCGTTACAAAGGGATACTTATAAATATCTTCCCTTTTAATATTTTCAGGAATTTCAAAAGCTTGATTGCAAACAAGATAAAATTTATCCGCAAATACCTTTTTACAGCTAATTCGTTTATTATTTGTTTTGCCTAAAATTATGCCCATATCGCCGTGGCCTTTTAATATTTTTTCCTCAATAATATTGCTTTGTGAGGTCTCTATTTCTAGCGTGTAGTCGGGATATTTGTTTCTAAAATGATAAAATGTGCATGGGAGTGCATAGGTGCAGGCAAACGATGTGGAAATAATTTTCACCGTATCGCAGGCGGAATTTATTTTATCTATTTCGTCAAAAACATTGTTATACGAGTCTACCATAGATAAGAAATGCTTATATGCAATATTGCCCGTTTGTGTAGGTGTAATTCCTTTCGGACTTCTCTCTAAAAGCTTGGTGTTAAAGCTTTTTTCCAGCACTTTTATTTGCTGACTTAAAGCAGACTGACTTAAATTGCATCTCTCAGCCGCTGCGGATATGCTTCCGAGCTTTATTGTTTCGATATACGATATTACATACTCTATATTCATAAACACTCCACTTCCCCGATAGACATCGGAACAAATTTCCTTATATCACACTGCCATATTTATCACTGTACAAGCATATTAATTATCATAAACAGTAATTTACTCATATATCATATCACATTTTTCATCAAATGTCATAAGTTTTTCTAATGTTTTATTAAAATTTTAATTAACCTATTTAATAATTTTTGTGTTATAGTTAAGTCGTTGAAAGTTTAAAGGTCTTAAATTTAATAAATTTTAAGATTTTTTGCAATTACATATGAAAGGAGGAGATTTTTATTTCACAGATGAATGAAACGGTGCAAACCACAAGCATTAGGCGCTCTCGTACGCCAAGAAAACCAAAGAAAAGTCAAATACCCATTGCAATTTTACTTCTTATCGGCATTATAGCATTTGGATATTACCTATCAGGGGACAGCAATACACTTCCGATATATTGGGGATTTGGCATAATTTTCGGATACATCTTACAGCGCTCACGTTTTTGTTTCACGGCGGCTTTTCGTGACCCTTGCATAACGGGTAGCACCTCTGTTACAAGAGCGGTTTTGGTGGCATTATCCATAGGAAGCATAGGATTTTTTGCAATCAAACTAGGCGTGGAGCTATCAGGCGGAGAAAGCATTAGCATGCAAAGCGTTGCACCTATAGGCATACCACTTGTAATCGGCGCCGTACTATTTGGTGTCGGCATGGTAATTGCCGGAGGATGCGCATCAGGTACTGTCATGCGTGTAGGCGAAGGCTTTACTATGCAAATGCTATCCTTAGTATTTTTCGTGGCAGGCTCTTTATGGGGCGTCCATGATGTTGGCGCATTTTGGGGAAATCTTAATGAAAATGCACCTGAAATTTTCTTACCCGATGTATTCGGCTGGTTTGGTGCATTAATTGTACAATTTGCAATTATAGTTTTACTTTATATTGCGGCAGTAAAATGGCAAAAGAAAAGAATGGGGACTTCAGAATAAAAAATAAAAATTCAAAGGAGATTATTATTATGTCAGAATTTAATTTAGATTGCTTGGGCGAGGCTTGCCCAGTACCACTAATGAAAACAGAGAAAAAACTAGGTGAATTATCTATAGGCGATATCCTTGTAGTCGCTATTGACCATAGCTGTGCTATGAAAAATGTGCCTGAATGGGCCCGCAAACAAGGTCATAATGTTGAAATTGAAGAAGTAGACGACGGCGAGTGGGAAATCGTAATCGAAAAAACAAAATAAAATGGGGGATTTGCTTTGAAACAATTTTTTATTAATCTTGGCAAAAATCCGATTTACAAAAAACTGGCATCAGAACCTCTAACCTATGTAGCGGGTGCCGTGCTTTTGGGTGTTTTTCAAATTGCACACATAGCCACCTTAGGCGGCGCATGGGGTGTTACCAGCACCTTTGCAAACTGGGGCGCATGGGTATTCGAACTCTTTGGAGGAGACGTGAGTTCCTGGTCTTACTTTGCATCTGAAAAGGCACAAACCACGCTTTCAAACGGAGTTTTATCAGACGGGGGTTCAATCCGAAATTTTGGTATAATTTTCGGAGCTCTACTTTCAGCTTTACTCGCTTCACAGTTTAAGCTTAAAAAAATCAAGTCCATAAAACAAGTTGTTGCTGCCGTTTTAGGCGGACTGCTTATGGGTTATGGCGCAAGACTTGCACTTGGGTGTAATATAGGCGCATTTTTCTCGGCTATATCGGCATTTTCGCTATCGGGCTGGGTGTTTGCACTATTCCTACTTATAGGTGCGTTCTTTGGAAGCAAATTGCTTGCAAAGTATTTTATGTAAAATGTGAAAAGAGGATAAAACATGGAAAAGAAAATAGAGCAATATGATGTTGTTATTATCGGAGGCGGTGCTGCCGGTATGACCGCAGGTATATACTGTGGACGTGCAAAGCTCAAGACGCTTTTAATCGAGAAATCTCTTGTGGGGGGATTGGCAACTTACACCTCAGAAATCGAAAATTATCCTGGATTTCCCGAAGGTTCTTCAGGAATTGAGCTTATGAACGCATTTCAAAAGCAGGCCAAACGATTTGGGGTTAAATTTAAACTTACCGATGTAAAATCTGTGGATTTAGAAGGGGAAATAAAGAAAGTTGAAACTTTCAGAACTACATATGAGGCAAAAGTAGTAATCGTAGCAAGCGGCGGAAAGCCTCGCTTAACAGGGGCCCAAAATGAAGATAAATATTTGTACGACAAAGGAATTTCTTTCTGTGCCACCTGTGACGCTGCTGCAAACACCGGCAAAACCGTAATGGTAATAGGAAGCGGCGATGCGGCTATTGAAGAAGGCATGTTTTTAACTAAATTTGCGGACAAAGTTATAGTATCGGTCATGCACGACACGGGCAAGATGGACTGTAACGAAATTGCCAAGGCCCAAGCCTTAGCAAACCCAAAAATGGAATATGTTTGGAACACCGTAGTAGATAGCTTTGAGGGGGAAGAGCATTTAGACACAGTCGTGCTCAAAAATCTGAAAACCGGTGAAAAAATACCTGTAAAAGTAGATAGTTGTTTCCTATTTATCGGTTATATTCCTAATACGGAAATATTCAAAGACATTTTAGACATGGACCGTGCGGGACAACTGCTTACAAACGAAAAAATGGAAACAAATGTGCATGGTGTATTCGGTGCAGGAGATGTTAGGGCTAAATTCTTAAAGCAAGTGGCAACGGCAGTCGGAGACGGCGCAATTGCAGGCTACAGTGCCGAAAAATATATAGCCGAGTCTGAAGTATATGAAGAGCAACTCCTAAACCACTCAAATCCGTCACTCGTGTATATTTATAACGCTTCTCAAGCGTCAGACCGTGAGTTGCTTTCGGTTTTTGAAGAATTTGAAAAAGAGAATGCCGATATCAAGGTTACAGCGATTGATACTTATAAATCAGACGGGCTTGCAAAAAGACTGGGTGTGAGCACTTCGCCTTGTGCCGTCTTTATAAACAATTCAAGCGTAGTTGCAACACTAAACGATGGCATTACAAAAGAAGCGCTGAGTAGCTTGTGGAAGACTCAGTAATTTGCACAACAATAAAACAGTAGAGGCGTGTACTGCGCTCTACTGTTTTTTTATTTAGGCTAATTTTCTGTTTTCTAGGTTTTTCATCTCTAAATTGTTGTCACAAGAGATACTATCGTGCTTCGTATAGGTTTTATAATTACTGTTATAAATCTCTAATCCACACCATATGTAGCGAGCCCTCGCCCCAAAAATCTTTTACCTTAAAGTCAGCTTCGCCAAGCTTTTTAGTCCACATTTTTTGTCCCACTGTTTCATATCCACAGTCTAGGCAATAGGTTTTTATCCCCTGAGTTTTTAAATGCTCCTTCATTTTATCAAACATGAGCGTGCAAAGTCCTTTTCCTTGATACTCAGTGTCTACAAAAACTCCGCCTATCTCCACCATTCCCACAGTTTTTCCGTTTGAACATTTATTCATGTTCTCATTAGATTTTCCGCAGGAAATCGAGGCTATCGGCTTATTTTCATAAAATGCAAAGAGATAATATCTGTCTTTCCCTTTGCTTTTTATGTCTTCTTCCAAGGTTTTTACTTTGTACTGATACTCTTCCTCTACACCATAATTTTCAAAAATTCCGTTTTGCTCAAAGGCGAATTTAACCATCTTTTTAAAAAACTTGCAAATTCCCTCTTTGCTTTCTTCACTTGGCCTTACTATTTCTAATTTACTAAAATCCATCTTACACCCTGTCAATTTCTATTACCGCAATATATGTCTTGTCTAAAGAACTTATCATATTTGTAATAGTTTCCCTTAGCTCTTCATCTTTAACCTTTAAGTCAAACGGTATTTCTAAATCAAAAATTATGTTTGAATGCGTCTTACCCCAAACCACTCTAAAATCATGTGTTGTAACATTCTTATAAACCGCTTTAATAAGCGAGTTTATTTGAATTTTTAACCTATTTGCCGCCTCGTCATCGGTAATAACGGGGTCTAAATGTATCAAAAGGCGGATATTTTCCTTGTCCTTAAATTCCTTTTCGATATTATCAATGATTTCGTGGCTTTGCATTATGTCTACTTTTGCGTCCATTTCGCAGTGAATACTCGCAAAATATCTGCCTTCACCGTAATTGTGAATTTCCAAATCATGCACGCCCAAAACGCCCTCATAAGACAAAATTTTTTCTTTTACATTTGCTATGAGTTCACCGTCTACCGCCTGCCCTATCAAAGGGCTAATTGTTTCAATAATTAATTTCACACCGGAAATTAAAATAAACACAGAAATGGCGAGGCCCAGATATGCATCTATATTTATTTCTAAAAAGTAAAATAAAAGCCCTGAACACAAAACGCCACTTGTGATTACTGCGTCGTTTCTACTATCAAGTGAGCTTGCCTTTAATGTTTTTGAATTAATTAATTTAGAAATTTTTCTGTAAAATAAATACTGCCAAAATTTTATTAGCACGGATATCAAAAGTGAAGCTACTAGCACAAAATTTACCGTGAATTCCTGTGGATTAAATATTTTATCCACAGATTCGCCTATCAATGAAAAACCCAAAAGTATTATCAGTACCGCAACAAATACGCCTGCCAAATATTCATATCTCGCATGGCCATAAGGATGCTCCTTATCGGCAGGCTTTGACGACATTTTAAAGCTTATAGTCGTTATTAGTGAGGACACGCAGTCGGACAAATTGTTAAATGCGTCGGCAACAACAGACACAGAGTTAAATATTGTTCCCATGATAAATTTTGCACCAAAAAGCAAAATATTAGATAGCACTCCGACAAGGCCTGCCACTTTACCATAGTTTTCACGAACTGCAAAATCCTTTAAATCATCCCTGTTTTTCACGAAAAGTCTAATTATTAAATTTGTCAAATTTCATGTCACCTCAAACTAAAATACTATTTCCCTTAGAGTCTATTGCGACTATAAGCGGAAAATCTTCAAATTCAAGCTCTTTTACGGATTCACATCCCAAATCTTCATAGGCTATAACCTTTGCACTTTTTATGCATTTTGAAGCAAGCGCACCTGCGCCACCTAAGGCGCAAAGATACACGGCCTCATTTCTTATCATTGCATCGATTACTTCTTGGCTTCTCTTGCCTTTTCCTATCATGCATTTTAAGCCCAAATCCAAAAATTTAGGCGAATATGCGTCCATTCTGACACTGGTTGTAGGCCCGCAAGAGCCAATAGAAAGCCCAGGTGGTGTCGGTGTAGGCCCTGCGTAATATATGCAGGCATCTTTAAGGTCATAGGCAAGCTTTTCACCTTTACAGATGGCCTCGTCTATTCTTTTATGTGCCGCATCTCTTGATGTATATACTTTTCCCGATAGCAGAATTTTTTGCCCTGCCGTTAAAACCTTTGCCATTTCGGCTATGTCTTTAGTATGCACTCTTATCTCATTCATATTAAAAGAGGGCGTGCACAATTTACGCACACGCCTTTCCTCACTCTCAAATTAATAAACTTTAAAAAACTCCACGTGCTCGTTCATTTCTCCTCTGAAAAATGCGACTCTTATGGGATATGGAGGCTCTGATTTTATAGTCACATCGGTAGGCTCCATTGTGACTTCATAGCCTGCATTTCTTACGGTTTCTACCAAAGCATCAACTTCGTCAACTTCAAAGGCGATATGCGCAAAAACTCCGTCTGGCTCTTTTGCTGTTTCCTCTTTTGACATAATTTCTAAAACAGTATTATCTCCGCAAGAAATCATGATGCCTTTAGCATTTCCCTCGCCCCAGCTGCGCACTACTTCAAGACCAAGGGTCTCTTTATAAAGTGCCACAGTTTTATCAAATTTTTCTACAGAAGTTAAAAGTGCAATGTGGTGCACGCCTTTAATTTTGCTCATAATATTATTCTCCCTTAATTTATTAGAGATACCGTAATAACAGTATCTCTAAGTTTTTTTATTTTCTATTAAATATAGACATGATGTCTGTGAAAGTATCGTCCTCTGGAATACCTGTTTGCGGTGCTACCGCAGGAGTGACATCCGGCATATGTGATGCAGGTGCATTTTGTTGCTGTTGTGGATTTTGTTGTTGTGGCGCAGACATTACAGGCGCCTGGAAGTTTAGCGGAAGTTCATTTTCCGGATTTGAAATAAAGTCAAGCATAGGGTCTTTTGCAGGAACAAATTCACCATTCATTCCGGGGAAGCCTGTTGCTATGACAGTTATGCACATTTCGTCTTCCATATTGTCGTCAAACGCCGCACCCCAAATTATGTTTGCATCTTCGCTTGCTCTTTCTGTGATAAGCTGTGATGCTATATTGATTTCATCAAGTGCTATGTCGGCAGATGATTTAATGTTTATGATAACGCCCCTTGCGCCTGCAATTGCAGTTTCCAAAAGAGGACTTGAAATAGCCTGTATTGCGGCTTGCTCTGCCTTGTCTTTGCCGTTTGCACGACCAACACCCATGTGTGCATATCCTGCATTTTGCATGACAGACTTAACATCTTCAAAGTCAAGATTAACAAAGCCCGGCACAAGTATAAGGTCTGAAATACTTTGCACGCCTTGTCTTAAGACATCGTCAGACACTTGGAAGGCATTTGCAAGTGTGATTTTTGTTTCGCTTACAAGATTTAGTCTTTCATTTGGGATAACGACAAGTGAGTCGACATGCTCTCTTAAAGATGCAATGCCTTGCTCTGCTTGCTCCATACGTTTTTTTCCTTCAAATGCGAAAGGTTTTGTAACTATACCTACGGTTAGTGCGCCTAAATCTTTTGCAATTTCGGCAACTATAGGAGCGGCACCTGTACCTGTTCCGCCACCCATTCCTGCAGTTATGAATACCATATCCGCACCTTTTAGTATATTTGCAATCGCTTCACGGCTTTCGTCTGCCGCCTTTGCGCCCACTTCAGGTTTCGATCCGGCACCTCTGCCGCCTGTGATTTTTTCTCCAAGTTGCACTTTTTGGTGCGCTTGAGATCTTGACAGAGCTTGCTTATCTGTGTTCATGCATATAAGCTCTACCGACTGAACTCCAACGGCAGCTATTCTGTTAACGGCATTTCCTCCGCAGCCGCCCACTCCGACTACTCTTATTGATTGTGGTGATTCATTTAACATGTTGTCAATTTCGAAAGGCATTTTATTATTCCTCCTAATATTTTTTATTTCTTTTAAATTTATTTTTTATTAATTTTCAACTTAGCTTAAAGATAAAATCCTTGCTAAAGCAACTTTACTTTGTAATATCAAAAGACTTTACATAAGTTAAATACATTGTACTTTATAATTTATCATCTTTTTGATTAAATTTCAAGGCTATATCGAAAAAAAACACAATTTTTTTTAAAAATTTACTTTACATATTTAATTTTTGTGTAATAATTTGGCATTTTTTGCATTTTTTAGGGTTTGTAATGCACTATAGCTTTACACATCGGGTATGTCGTCACCTCTTTGAGGCAGATTTTCATCGACCGAACTTTGTGACTCTTCCTCGTCTTCCGAAGTGGAGTCGTCACCCTCTTCGCCCTCTTCGCTTTCTTCACTCTCTTCGCCATCTTCTCCCTCTTGAGAGTCCTCGGAGTCATCTCTTGTAATTTCTTGCGTCTCGTCCTTTTCGTTTGCGCTATTTGCAAAATACGCCTTGTTTGACTCTGTTGCGAAAGTTAAATCTAGCACACCTTTTTCGTCTTCTCTAATTCCCTCTTTTTCAAATATTCCCAGTCCGAAATTAATTTTTTCCTCTAAATCTATTGCGTCGCCAAGCTCCATTTCCACTCTGTCGTCATAAAGCATTCTTATCTGATAAATATTCGTGGTGTCAATTTCGCTTATTTTGGTAATATCTGTGCTTTCAAGACTTTTTGCTATCTCATAAAATGCGCTGTGCTCTGTCGTGTCCTCAAATTTTATATAATTCTCCTCCACTGTAAACGCACCCGACTTTACATCGGTAAACTCGCCACTTACAGTCGTCCCGCTTTCTAGCACTCTTCCCGTGCCACTTGCATATGTAGGGACATCTCCATTTAAAAAATTGTAGCAAATTTCTGCTGTAACAACTTCAATTTCAAGCGTAGCGGGAAAGTGTTTTATAAAATTTACGTCTTCAACATAAGAATATGTTTCCATTATTTTGTCTTTTGCAAGTTCAGAATTAAAAAATAGTAGGTTATTACCATTTGAAATTCCGCCTGCCAAAAGCAGTTCTTCATCGGTATATTTTGACGAGTTTTGTACCACCGTTATGCTATTTACTCTAAAAAATATTAAAATGATGACGAAGGCTACTATCATAAATCCAAGCATTGCCACGCCGACTAAGATAATTTTCTTCTTGTTTTGCTTTTCCTTTTTGCTTTTTTCTCTAAAGGCATTTACACTCTCAGTATCGTCTCGTGTCACTCTTCTTTGTGGTCTTTGCTCCACTTTTCACCCTCCTTTTACGTCCTGCTAATTTGCGCTCCTAAATTCCTTAAATTTCCTACTATGTCTTCATAACCACGGTCTATGTACTCAACGCCTGTTATACTTGTTTTTCCCTGCGCTGCAAGTCCTGCCACTATAAGTGCCGCTCCGCCTCGAAGCTCTCTTGCGTACACAGGCACTCCCCAAAGGCTTTCAACGCCTTCTACGACCGCGACCTTGCCCTCAATATTAATTTTTGCGCCCATGCGTTTAAGCTCATCTGCGTGTTTAAACCTGCTTTCAAATATGTTTTCTACAAACATGCTAGTTCCCTGCCCGAGTACCGCCATTGCCATTATAGGTGCCTGCGCATCTGTCGGAAATCCGGGGTGAGGCATGGTTCTCACGCTTTTTATGGCCTCTAATTTTTTTGGTGCGCAAAGATATAGTCTGTCTGCGTCTTTTATTATCCTGCAACCTGCCTCTTCAAAAATCGACAATATCGTCATAATTGAGGAGCTAGGGCAGTTTTTCAATAGCAATTCACCGCCTGTGACAGCGGCCGCCGCCATGTAAGTTGCCGCAACTATTCTGTCCGGCATTATTTCATGTTCACAGCCGTAAATTTCTTTTACGCCCTCAATTTCTATCCTGCTTCCGCCTGCGCCCTGCACCTTAGCCCCACATTTATTTAGGAAGTTTGCAAGGTCTACAATTTCCGGCTCTCTTGCCGCATTTTCTATGACTGTTGTGCCGTTTGACACCACAGCCGCGAGCATTACATTTTCGGTGGCGCCGACACTTGGAAAGGACAGTGTAATGCTACTTCCCTTTATACCTCTTGGCGCACTACAACATATAGTGCCATGTGTTTCTTCAATCTCAACATCCATCTTTTTAAGGGCAGATAGGTGTAAATCTATTGGCCTTGCCCCTAGTTCACAGCCACCCGGAAAGGAAAGGTATGCCTTTTTAAACTTTGAAATAATACTGCCAAGAAAAACTATGGAAGACCTCATTTCACGCATTAAATTGTGAGGTATATCGCAGTTTTTCAAGTTATCCGTGTTGATAATTAAGGATTTACCCTCTCGCCTGCACTCACAGCCCAGATGAGCCAAGATTTTTACGGCAGTGTCGACATCGGATATGCACGGGCAATTATGTAGCACACTTTCGCCTTTACACACCATTGAAGCGGCTAGTAAAGGTAAAATGCTGTTTTTTGCACCCTGTATTTTTATTTCACCCTGTATTTTAGATGGTCCTTCGATATAAATCATATAAATCCCACCTTTTGCATTTATGTATAATTCATAATATGCCTTGGTGAAATTTAAGTGATAACTTAAATTTCTAAGCCGCCTGCCTTGCAGATTACTTTATAAATTCTCTCATCAACGTCGGGAACAAACATTTCGTATGCTTTCTTCCCAATTTTCTGGGCTTCACCGTCTTTTGAGAACACTTCGTCGATTTTTTCTATAAGCACAGTCGGGTTTAAGTCTTTTTCTTCTACAATTTTCGCCGCTCCATTATTAACAAGCGCCATTGCGTTATGAAACTGATGATTTTCCGCAACGTTTGGAGATGGAATTAAAATTGATGCCTTGCCCAGTGCTTGAATTTCGCTGACACTCATAGCGCCCGAGCGGGATATTACCAAATCCGCCGCCGCCATGCAGTCTGCCATGTTGTTAATATACTCTAAAACCTTGATATTTGATTTTTCGTCGATAACGACACCCATTTCAGAAAGCATTTTCGGCATGGGTTTATTATATTTTGAATAGCCATAGCTGTGTATGTGCTGATATTTTCCGCTTCCCACTGATTCTTTAATTACGCTTGCCATATTTTCGTTTAAAACCGCCGAGCCCAAGCTTCCACCAAAGGAGAGTATCATCGGCCTGTTATCAAGCCCTAATCTTTCCCTTGCTTCTTTTTTGCTCACCGCTAAAAGCTCTGCCCTTATAGGGTTTCCCGTCACCTCAATGTTCACACTTTCGGGAAGGTATTTTTTTGCGTCCTCTAAGGCTATCATCAAGGTGTGTAGCCTTTTTGCCAAAAGCTTTACCGTAACACCCGGATAGGCGTTTGATTCATGCAAAACGCAGGGTATCTTAAGTTTTGACGCCTCTCTAATTACAGGACCGCAAACATATCCGCCCGTGCCCACGCAGACATCGGGTTTAAAGTCTTTTATTATTTTTTTTGCGGCGGCAGATGCCGTCACAATTTTTGCCAAGGTAGAAAAATTTTTGGCTATGCCCTTAGGCGTCATTTTTCTGCTAAAGCTTGATATGCTTATTGTTTTAATGTCATATCCTGCCGGAGGCACAAGTTTTTCTTCCATTGCGCCTTTGTTTCCGACAAATAAAATTTCGGTGTTTGGGTCTTTGCTTTTTAAATAATTTGCGGCTGCAAGTGCAGGATTTATATGCCCTGCGGTGCCTCCGCCTGTAAATAATACTCTCATAAACTTCCCCCTAAGTCGCTTCTACATATGAGCTTCTAGATATCGAAAGCAATACGCCCACCTCTGCAAGCAAGGTGACAAGCGACGTGCCTCCATAGCTGAAAAACGGCAAACTTATACCGGTATTTGGTATTACCGCCGTTACAACGCAGATATTTAATACTGCCTGCAATCCTATAATGAATGTGACGCCAAGCCCTACGAGCATGCCAAATTTATCTTTTGACCTTATAGACACATAAACACCACGCCAAACAAGTGCTACAAACAATAATATAATAATTGTAGCGCCGATAAAGCCTAGTTCTTCACATATTATTGCAAAAATAAAGTCATTTTGCGGTTCGGGCAAATACTGGTATTTTTGCCTTGACTGCCCTAAACCAACGCCGAAAAGTTGACCTGAGCCTATAGCGTAAATCGACTGTCTCGTTTGATACACACTAAACGGGTCAAACCAGCCCTCAAGCCTTGCGGCAGCATATGCAAAAATATCTGTAGCTAACACTAAGAACAGTATTGCAACTCCTGCGACACCCAAAACTATGGCAAACCATCTAAATTTTATTCCGCCGACAAACATAAGTATTGCCGCTATCGTCACCACGATAATTGTTGCCGAAACATGTCTTTCAAACAGTATAAGTAATCCAATTGCAAGTGTTGCACCAAAGCATGGCACAACTCCGTATCTAAAAGTCTTAATTTTATCTCCTGCCGAGGATATAATGCTTGCAAGCATTAATACTAAGGTGAATTTTGCAACCTCTGAGGGCTGGAAATCTATAATACCTAAGTTAAGCCACCTGTTTGCTGTGCCCTGTAAAGGCGCTATGGCTGTCCCCCTAAAGGCGAGCACCATTACAAGCAAGACTAATGTAATTATAAAAAATAACTTGTTAAAACGCTTTAAAACGTGGTAATCTACAACCGAGATTAAAAGCATTGCAACTATGCCTATGACGGCAAACTGCGCTTGGTTCATGATGTATCCATAGCTGTTTCCTGAATAATATGCGTTTGGATAACTTGCAGAGAAAACCATTATAAGTCCCATGCTTACAAGTATTAACACCAAAGTGAGTATGGGTATATCAAGGCCTCTTCCCAAATTGAAAAGGCGATATCTAATGTTATTTACAGATGCAGATCTTCTTATTTTTCTTTGTGCATCTCTTTGTCTTCTTGTCGCAGTGGCACGATTTTGAGTACTTCTTTTACTCACGGCTCTATCCATTACGATTTACCTCCATGAATTTGATATGAATTAGCCGTAAATTGTGCTTAAAACAGCTATTGCCCCACCTACTATGGTGATGCATGAAAATACTACACATATCTTCACTTCGCTCCAACCCTTCATCTCAAAATGATGATGTATGGGCGCCATTTTAAATAGCCTTTTGCCCTTTGTCAGTTTAAAATAGAGGACTTGAAGCACAACTGAAACTATTTCAATAATATATATTATACCCAAAGGTAGCAATAAAATCGGTCTATTTATGCCAAAACTTAATGCGCAAACCACTCCTCCTAAAAAGAGTGAGCCCGTGTCGCCCATAAATATCTTTGCAGGGTGGAAATTCCAAAGTAAAAATCCTATGCAAGCACCGGCAGATGCCGCCGCAAATATTGCAACACCTTGATAGAAAAGTATGAACGAGCACAGCATAAGCGAAAGGCAAACAAAGAATGTCACACTGCCGTTTAGGCCATCTATTCCGTCTGTAAAGTTAACTGCATTTACAACGCCCACGATAAGCAGTGCGCCTAACACATAATATGCGTACCCTAAGTCCACTAAACCTATAAAAGGTATATAAGTTTGTGTGCTAGCCCCCGCAATGGTTTCCGAGGCAAGGTAGCCCCCTGCAATTAGAAATTGTAGCAAAAGCTTCTGTTTTTCGGTAAGGCCTAGATTTCTTTTTTTGACTATGCTAATAAAGTCATCAAAAAAACCGACTATTCCAAATGCAACCGCCATTAAAAGTCCCGAAAAAATTCTTGTTATTACTAAAAATGTCTCTCCCGAAGAGCTTAGGTGAAGCGGCACGCAAATCATCACTGCAACCACCACTCCTATGATAAACATAAGTCCGCCCATTGTAGGTGTGCCTTGCTTTTTTTGATGCCAAGACGGGCCTACCTCTCTTATAGTTTGACCGAATTTGAGTTTGTGCAAAAACGGTATCATCCAAATTCCGAGCACTGCGGTTATCAAAAAACCCAAAATTGCCCCTAAAGTAACATACATACTATTCATTATGTTTTTCCTTCCTTTTCCTAAATACCCTAAATTAGTTGTCTATAATAGCCGTTTCGGTGGTCGTTTCACCCGAGCTGTAATCTATGAAGGTTATCGTGATTACCGTTCCGGGTTCAACCATAGACCCTGCCACCACATCCTGATTTTCTGCAAGCAGATAACCGGTGCTTGAGGCGCCTGAGAACATCATTTGAAGCCCTGATGAAGTAATTAGCTCATTACACTCCGAAACTGTTTTACCTGTAAAGTCAGGTACCTTTACTAAGTTTTCGTTAATTAAGTTTTCTTCCGTATAAATTATGACCTGACCGCTTTCGAGTACAAGCGTTCCCGACGATGGAGTTTGTGCTAAAACCGTCATCTCCTCGCTGTCATCTCCAAAAACTTCCCATTCAAGACCTTTTTCTTCAATGGCAGTCTTTGCTTCTTCTACACTAAGCCCTAAAACAGATGGCACAACCACTTGCTCTATGCCGTCTTCTAAGCTCATCTCTACCCCTAAGTACGGTAAAATTTCTCTCATAATTGACGAGAAAGTAGGCGCCGCTTGACCCGAGCCCGATGCATCCGTTGGTTCATCATAATACACAAGGCACGCATATTGTGGGTCATCTGCCGGAGCAAAACCGCAGTATGATGCTATATATTCCTTAGGCTGAGTGGGGTCTAGTACCCATTTATCTATCTTTTCAGACGTACCTGTTTTACCTGCAATTTTATAACCGGGAACGTTTCCGTTTTGTGCTGTTCCGTTAGTTGCGGCCTCTTGCATAATTTCTGCCATTTCCTTAGAAGTTTCTTCCGAAATTACTTGTCTTTTATATGTTGTGTCTGCCTCTTGCACCACATTGCCTTCCTCATCAATTACCTTGTCTACCACATGAGGCTGAACTATGTATCCTCCGTTTGCAACGGCCGACATCGCTGTTATCATTTGAATCGGCGTTACACCGAAGTTTTGGCCGAACGAGTATACCATAAGGTCGAGATAATCCATCTCATCGCCCGTTCTTGCAACGCCTTGTGTTTCACCCGGCAAGTCTATTCCCGTGACATCTGCAAAGCCGAAGGCCTCAAAATACGAATAAAACTCCTGTATTCCAAGCTGGTCTGCCATTTGCATCATAAATGGATTGCAAGAATTTGAAATTGCCTGTTCTATTGTTTGTGTTCCATGTCCTAGAGTATGCCAACATGAAATCGGGTCTGCTCCTTCATAAGGAACATATGAGCCCGTGCAGGTAAAAGTTGTGTCTGAAGTTATTGCACCTGTTTCAAGTGCCGACGAGCCTGTTATTGGCTTAAAAACCGAGCCCGGATAATACGTGTCACTTACCGCCTTGTTTCTCCACTGAGTTTGCAGTGCATCATTTATTGCGGCAGATTGCTCTTCGTCAGGCATTGCATTTATTTCTTTTAAAACATCTTCATCCGCTATGGTAAATGGGTCGTTTAAGTCGTAGTCGCTACCTGTTGCAAGGGCTATTATCGCACCCGTGTTTACATCCATAACCACGGCGGTCGCACCCTCTTTAGCCTCGTATTTTTCTATGCCCTCTCTAAGATGCTTTTCAACAATGCTTTGCACCGTTTCATCAATGGTGAGTATTAAATCGTTTCCGCTTTCTGGCGCTATAAACTGCTCGTATTGAAACGGCATGTCTGTTCCATGTGCATTTTTAAAGCTTACCATTTGACCTGTCGTACCGCTTAAAAGCTCGTTATATTCGTACTCAAGTCCTGCAAGTCCTGAATTATCGCTTCCCGTAAAGCCTATAACTACAGAGGCTGTGGAGCCGTATGGATAATATCTTTTATAATCGTCTTCCAAAATGACGCTTCCGCCTATTTCGTTTTCATCTAAAAAAGTAAGAATTTGATCCCTTGTATTGCTCTCAATTTTTTTGGCTATATAGGTAAAATTACTCTCTAAACTAGCCCTTTCATACACGTAATCATATTCAAGCCCTAATATGCTTGCAAGGCCAGATGCCAAAAGCTCTTTGTCCTGACTGTTTTGCTCTATGTAATTGGAATCGAGCGCAACATTCCAAACACTGGCACTTTGTGCAAGTATTTTATCGCCTGTTGCGTCATATATTGTTCCTCTCATTGCAGAAAGCTCTGTCGGAACAAGGCTTTGATTTGTAGCCCTTATTTTTAGCTCTTCGCCTCTTACAATTTGCCAATTGACAAGTGCACCTATGGCAACTAAAAATAATATTAACATTACGCCAAAAACCAGTATTGCCTTTGCATTTTCTATGCTTCTTCTGCTCTTAAACATGTTACGCTCCTTTAAACATATATAAACAGTAAAATGAGGGTCAAGATATCCGTCTTAACCCTCTATTAATTACCTTAACTGCAAAGCGGGTTAGGATAGTATGCGTCGAAAAATTTTTCGTCCACCTTATTGCAGATTTATTCTAAAAAACTTTATATTATGACAGCCATGAACCAATGGTATTAAATATTGATTCAAAAAATCCTGGAGTTTCCTCCACAAATACCTCGCCTTTATCCTCTTTTGCAAAATTAACATATATAATTTGGCTGCTGTTAATTTTTTCCATTCCTAAATTTTCGCTTACGTAAAGTTCAAGCTCTTCTATGTCGGAGAAATTATTTATCTCCATGCCTCTTGTCACTTCAATACTCTCAAGCTCGGCTAAATACTCTGCTTTTGTGCTAAGTTCTGCACTGAGTGCCGACAGCTCAACTTGTCCGTTTATTATAAACATCGCCACAGAAAAAAGCAGTGACATCGCAATTATTCGCTTTGCCATTTGAGGCAGGACTAAATTTCTAAATTTTGCCTTTCTCAAATCCTTATCGCTGATTTTTACGACATTATTTTTTCTTTCTTCCTGTACTCTTTGGGGTCTTCTTGACGGAGCAGCTACATTTCTTGCTGCATTGCCATCGTATATATCGCCCGCCTTACCATATCTGCCCATCAATTCACCCTTTCTATAATTTTTCTAGCACTCGAAGTCTTGCGCTTCTCGCCCTTGGATTTTCATCTATTTCTTTTTGTGAGGGAAGTAGCCCTCTTTTATATATTACCTTTGCCTGGGCCTTGCCACCGCATACACAAATTGGAAAATCTTTTGGGCAAGTGCAGGCTATGCACCATTCATTCATTTGTTTTTTAACTATCCTGTCTTCAAGCGAATGAAATGTAATCACGCAAAGTCTTCCACCCGGTTTTAGCAGTTTAAACGCCGCCTTAAGGCCTTTTTTTAAATTGCCAAGCTCGTCGTTTACCTCTATCCTCAAGGCTTGAAAAGTTTTTCTTGCAGGGTGTCCACCCTCTCTTTTCACCGCCGCAGGTAGCGCCGATTTTATCACCTCAGAAAGCTCTAATGTAGTTTCTATCGGTTTTTGAGCCCTGTATTTCACTATTGCCTTTGCTATGGACATTGCAAATTTTTCTTCGCCATACATGCTTATTATCTTTGCAATTTCCCTTGCATCTTTTTCGTTTACTATGTCTTTTGCAGAGATTCCGCTTTTGCTCATTCTCATGTCGAGCACCGCATCGTTATGATAGGAAAAGCCTCTGTCCGCCTCGTCTAGCTGAAACGACGATACGCCTATGTCAAGCAAAACTCCGTCTACCTGTGTTATGGAGTTTTTGTGTAATAGTTCCTCCATTTGAGAAAAATTACCCATCTCGAGTATAGAATTTTTATATTTTGAAAGTTTTTCTTTTAAAACGGCTATTGCATCGGGGTCTTGGTCTATAGAAAGCAGTTTGCCATCTGTGAGTTTTTCTAGTATCGCACTGCTGTGACCTCCGCCGCCTGCCGTGCCGTCTATATATATTCCGCTTTCATTTATCGAAAGCTCTTTTATACTTTCCTCAAACAAGACAGATACATGCTTAAATTCCATTTTATTCACTCTCGCTTTTAATTAAAGAATCATGTCGCCAATGGCTTCATCTAAAACTTCCGGCGTTATGGCGCTTATATATTCATTCCATTTTGCCGCATCCCAAATTTCTGCCCTAGGCCCTGTGCCTGCAATTACAACTTCTTTTAAAAGTCCTGCATGCTGTCTTAAGTTTTGTGGGATTAACACCCTTCCTTGTTTGTCCGCTTCGACGCAAACACTGCCCGAAACGAAAAACTTTGAAAGTTGAGCCGCAATTTTTGCAGGCCTTCCGCTTATTTTCTCCTGCATTCTGTCAAGCTCTTCCTTTGACTGCATGTAAAGGCAACCATCTACGCCTCTTCCTATAAAAAACGAAGCGCCGAGTTCCTCACGAAATTTTGAAGGTACAGTTACACGACCCTTAGGGTCTAAATTATGCAGATATTCACCATATAACATGCAACTTCCTCCTTTTCGCTCCACTTTAATGCCACAACGTGACATTTACATGCACTTTTACCCACCGGTATATAGAAATTATAAAGCAAAACCGGCCTTTTTGCAATAGAAAATTATGTAAATCTCTATTATTACTCAATATAGAATAATAAAAAAAGCACTCCACCATATATAGTGGAGTGCTAATTCGCCTTTATTATTACATTTGGCCATTATGCTGGCTTTGTTTGATTTCTTGCCTTTTTTGTCTTATCTCTGCAACTACATCCGACAAGGATTCGTCCGCCCTACGCATTATGTCTTCTACATAGGAGCTTGAAGCTTGGCGCATTTCATTAAATTTGGTTTGTCCTTGCATCATAAGGTCATTTGCCTTTGCCTGAGCCTGCCTTACAACTTCGGTTTCGTTAACCATTTGATTTGCCATATTTTCGGCATTTTTTATTATGCCCTCTGCTTCTTTTCTTGCTTGATTAATTCTTTGGTCTGCCTCAAAAAGCACTTTTTTTGCTTCCTCGATTTCATATGGAAGCGCTTCCCTAATTTCCTCTAAGATTTGTTTTGCCTCTTGAGTATCGACAAAAGTTTTTCCTCCTGAAAGCGGCATCACCCACCCTTTTTCAAACAGGTCAAATAGCTCGTCTAGTAAATCTTGAATGCTGTTTTGGTTGTTATCCATGTTTATTACCCTCCCTTTGTGCTATTTATCTTTAGCACATAATCTTTCTTTTATTTCTTCTAAAATTTCCTTTGGAACAAAATGCGATATATCACCCGAAAAGCCTGCAACCTGTTTTACCATGCTAGAACTTAAAAACATATTTTCAGAGCTTGTTGCTAAAAACATAGTTTCTAGCTCGGGATTTAGTTTTTTATTAGTCAGTGCCATTTGAAATTCATAGTCAAAGTCTGTCATGGCACGAAGACCCTTTACAATTGCGGTAGCGCCTACATTTTTCGCAAAATCTGCAAGCAGACCCCTCACCGGCACAACCTCTACATTTAAACCTTTAGTGACCTTTTTAATTAAATTAATTCTCTCAAGTGTTGTAAAACTTGCCCTTTTTTTAGGGTTATCCGGCACTGCGACTATAACCTTATCAAAAATTTTACAAGCACGAGTAATAATATCCAGATGCCCTAAAGTCACCGGGTCGAAACTGCCGGGACATACTGCAATTTTCATAACAGCCACTCCAAATCAAATTAATTCTTTACACAAAATCTTTATTTCTATAAGCACTCAATGATATTTTTCCATACTTATAAGTTTTAACTTTTACAAAATCTTCACACTGCATGGGTAAAATTTCTTCTACAGGGTGCTCACATACTATTATTCCGCCCTTATTTGTTTTGTTTACAACAAAAGGTAATGCTTCTTCTATTATACCCTTTAAATACGGCGGATCTAAAAAACATATGTCAAATTTTTCTGCCGTGTTTTTTATATACATCAGGGCGTCTGCCTCTACTACCTTGACCTTATCGCCAAGGGATGTGGCAAGTATGTTTTGCTCAATTATCTTAACCGACGAAGAAGAGCTGTCTATTAGCACAACATTTTTCGCTCCCCTGCTTGCCGCCTCAAGCCCAATTTGACCCGAACCTGCAAACAAGTCCAAAAAACTTCTTCCCTCAATTTGAAACTGAACTATATTATAAAAAGCCTGTTTTACTCTGTCTGATGTAGGCCTTACATCAAGCCCTTGTGGGCTGACAAGGTTCTTGCCTTTACTCACGCCTGAAATAATTCGCATAATATACCATGCCTGTCTAATTTATATTTTTTAGCGCTACTATTATCACATTAAATCAGAAATATGTCAACCTTTTAAATAAAAATTCATACAAAAAATTACATTTTGTAATAATTTAGGCAGTGAATTATTCCTTATTGAAATAATTATACACATTTAAGGCAGTTTTTTTGTCCATTCCCTTTATTTTTGAAAGCTCTTCTTCACTCGCCTCTGACATGGCCTTTATCGTTTTAAAATGCTTTAGAAGAAGTTTTGCCCTGTTTTCTCCGACCCCCTCAATTTGCAAAAGCGAGGAGGAAAATGCGCCTTTCTTTCTTCTATTATGATGGTAAGACACCGCAAATCTGTGTACTTCGTCTTGAATTTGCGAGACAAGTGTAAATGCTTTACGGGTAGAATTTATGGCTATTTCGCCCCCGTTTTGCGCTATCGCCCTCGTCTTATGCTTGTCGTCCTTTACCATGCCGAAAATTGGCACTTCATAGCCTAAACCCCTTACAAGCTTTGTTATTACAGACACATGCCCCTTTCCTCCGTCAAGCAAAATCAAGTCGGGAAGTCTGCCAAAGCCCTCGCCTGTGTCTTTTAGGTTTTCATATTCCTTAAATCTTCGGCTTATGGCCTCGGACATAGATGCATAGTCGTCTTGCCCTATCACGCTTTTAATTTTAAACTTTCTATACGCCGATTTAAGCGGCCTTGCATCTTCAAAAACTACCATTCCGCAAACATTTTCACTTCCTGCAAGGTTTGATATATCATAGGACTCTATATATGAGGGAGGCGTGCTAAAGCCCAAAAGCCTTCCAAGTTCATCGAGCGCCGAGAGTTCTTTGCCGCTTCTGTACTCACCGTCTGAGAGCTTTTCGGCGGCATTTGTCATGCACATCTTGACAAGCTTTAACTTGTCGCCTTTTAGCGGCACTGAAATGCTAACTTTTCTGCCTGCTTTCTCCGATATCATCTGCTCTAAAAGCTCTCTATCCTCAATTTCTTCGTCTATATAAATAAATGGTGGCAAGTTATCCTGCCTGTCATAGTACTGCCTTATGAAATCTGCACGAAGCTCCGCCGCACTTTCGCAGTCTTTAAACACAAAATTCACCCTGTCGCAAAGCCTGTTATTTTCAAACACCAACACCGTAACAACCGCCCTTTGCTTGTTTTGTGCGACGGCGATAATGTCTTGCCTTGGCGTAGAGGACATTACAACTTTTTGCTTTTGGCTGACCCTCTTTATTGCGCTAATTCTGTCTCGAATTTTTGCAGCCCTTTCAAATTCTAAATTTTCTGCCGCCTTTTCCATTTTTTCAGTTAAATTTTGTATGCTGGCACTAGATCCGCCTTTTATAAATTCAATCGCCTCAAGCACAAGCTCGGAATAATCGCTCTCTTTTACCTTTCCCGTACACGGAGCGATGCACTGCTTAATATAAAAATTCAGGCATGGCCTGCCTTTTCTAAAATCATTTGGAAAGCGCTTTGTGCATGATGGGAGCCTAAAAATTTTCTTGGCTTCATCTACAATCTCTTTAGTTGCAAATATGCTTAAATAGGGCCCTAGGTACTTTGAGTCGTCTTTTTCTACCTTTGTTACCTGAGAAATGTTTGACCAAGGCGGTTTTGTTATTTTCACATAGCTATAGCCCTTGTCGTCTTTTAAAAGTATATTGTATTTTGGTTGATACTGCTTAATGAGGCTATTCTCAAGCACCAAGGCCTCAAACTCGCTATCTGTCACTATATATTCAAAATCTTCTACATTTGAAACCATTTTCTTCACTTTGTCTTGATGGTTTTTATCCGAGCCAAAATACTGGCTAACCCTGTTTTTAAGCGCCTTTGCCTTTCCCACATAAATTATAATTTTCTTATCATTTTTCATAAGATAAACTCCGGGAGCCAAAGGAAGTGACATTGCTCTTTCCCGAAGTTTTTTTAAATTTTTATTCTCGCCTGTCATTTTGTCCTCCTTTTTACGTAGTTTAGAAATGCCCGCAAATTACCTCAAAATCCACTAACCACGCGGTCGACGAAACGTCGTCCCTACACCGTGATTGGTGGTTTTGTCAAATATATAATCAAAAAATCCGCAGGGTTTTCACTAAAAAAAGCACCGTGGTTTCACGGTGCTTTCATCAGTGTTAAATTTATTCCGCAAAACCGGATTCTACTAGATTTACTAAGCTGTCAACAGCTTCCTTTTCATCAACACCATCGGCAATGATACGGATTCCCGTTCCACCGACTATGCCAAGTGATAAAACACCAAGCAAACTTTTTGCATTAACTCTTCTCTCTTCTTTTTCTACCCATATTGATGCTTTAAACTCATTCGCCTTCTGTATGAAGAAAGTAGCTGGGCGAGCATGTAAACCCACCTGGTTTTGAACCATAACTTCCTTATCGAACATGCAATTCACTCTCCTAAATTCAATGAAATTGTTTATTTTGCTGAGCACATTTCTCAACAATATTTTTTTATTATACTTATAAATGCACCATAAGTCAACAGAAATTTACCAAATTCGTATTGATTACCTATGATTTTTTTAAATGCGACATTTTATTCGTGTTTTTTAACAAAATTTTTCTAATTTACTTTTCTTTGATAGAAAAATAATATGAAGCAACTAGAAATCATATTTCTAAAATCTAATTTATAGCAAGTCGGGTCTATTTAATTTGGTTGCCTCAATTGACTTTTCTGTCTTCCATTTTTTTATGTTTAAATGATTTCCTGACAACAATATTTTTGGCACCTCCTTATCTCGCCACACAGCAGGCCTTGTATACTGAGGATATTCTAAAAGTCCATCAAAATGACTTTCATCGACAAAGCAAGCGTCCTCTGACAGCACTCCCGGTTTCATTCTTGAGACAGAGTCTATGAGTACTGCGGCAGGAAGTTCTCCGCCGGTAAGGACATAATCTCCACAAGATATCTCCTCGTCTACATATTCATCAATAAGCCTTTGGTCGACCCCTTCATAGTGTCCGCAAAGAATGATTAAATTATCTTTAAGTGCAAGATTTCTAACCATTTCTTGATTTAGGACCTTACCCTTCGGGGACATGTAAATTATATGTGGCGACTCTCCTAAATGTTCACAAATTTTATCAAAACAATTGGCAATGGGCTCAGGGCTTAAAAGCATGCCCTTGCCTCCGCCAAAAGGCGTGTCGTCTACCGTCTTATGCTTGTTATTTGAAAAGTCTCTTAGTTGGTGAAAACAAATCTGCAAAAGGCCTTTTTTTCTGGCTCTTGCCACTATACTTTCGTCTAAGGCGGCCTTACAAGTCTTCGGAAATAGCGTTACTACATCAATCCGCATCGCTGTATCCTCCGTCATCAAATATGCCGTCTATGGGTAAAACCTCTATCCTATTTTTTTCTATATCGGTACTTTTAATCATATGGTCAACCGCAGGGAAAAGATACTCTTTATTTTGGTTTACGATTTTATAGACAGAATTTGCGCCTGTTTTAAAGACATCTTCAATCACACCATAGTATTGCCCATTTTTTCCGTCGTAAACCTCTAAACCAATTAAATCTGCAATAAAATACTGTTTGCTCTGAAGTTTAATGTCTTTTCTGTCAAGATAAACCACTTTACCTCTTAAAAGGTCGGCTTTGCTTGCATCATTTACATCTTTTAGAGTTATAAGAAGTAAGTTTTTATGAAGCCTAGAACTTTCAAGTCCTGCATCTTCACTACCTTCATCAAAATAAATCCTGCCTGCCTTTTTTACGACCGATGGCGAATCCGTCCAACATTCCAGTTTTAATTCTCCTTTCACGCCATGCGTTCCCACAATTTTACCCGCTTCTAAAAATTGCCTCATTCGTTTCACACATTTCCTTTCGTGTATATTTTATCATATTCACTCAACATTTTAATGATGTTTTTAGCAATATTAACTTTACATAAAGTCAAATGTACCAAAATTTTTATAATTTAGTGATATTGTTTAATAACTTATTTTTTGCATGCTTTAACGGAAAATATTTGCTTAATCTGTCAAATAAAAATGGGACATGCAAAATTTATAGACAATAAAACAAAAAAACGTAAGTTAAACTTTGTTTATACTGCCACCAATATTTTTAACTTATTTTGCCATGTTTTTTGCAATTAAAAGGCGAAAGGTTACAACTTGTAATAAAACAAGCACACCCTTCGCTACTTTTTAGCTGCAATTAATCAATTTCAACAGCAATTTTTTCATTTTCCCTTGTTGCACACGCACGCATAACAGTTCTTATGGCTTTGGCTATTCTTCCTTGTTTGCCTATAACTCTACCCATGTCAGACTGTGCCACATGTAGGTGATAAACTGTAATTCCCGCTTCATTAACCTCGTCTTGAGTCACGCTAACTTCCTCAGGCAACTCAACTAGTCCTTGTGCAATGCTTTTTAAAAGTTCACTCATCATTTTGAATATTCCTTTCTATAAAAAACATCCTTAAATAACGCCGTGTTTTTTGAACAAAGCTTTAACTGTATCAGTCGGTTGTGCGCCTTTAGCGATCCACTCTTTTGCTTTTTCAGGATCAACTTTTACTACACTTGGCTCTTCCATAGGATTGTAATAACCTATTTCCTCGATACATAAGCCATCTCTAGGGTTTCTTGAATCTGCTACAACTATACGGTAGAAAGGAGCTTTTTTAGCGCCCATTCTGCGAAGTCTGATTTTAACCATAATGTTACCTCCAAAATATTAAATAAAAATTATATATTGACCAAAAGTGAAACTTTGGTAATACTACATGTCAAACGGAAGATTGCCCATATTAAACGGCATTTTTCTCTTCCCTTTTTTGCCTGAAAACTGCTTCATCATCTTTTGCATTTGTCTAAACTGATTTAAAAGCCTGTTTACGTCTTCAACCTTCATTCCGGCACCAGCCGCAATTCTTCTTTTTCTTTTTGCATCTATAATATCGGGTTTTGTCCTCTCCTTAGGCGTCATAGATAAAATTATTGCCGCAGTTCTATCCATAGCCCTGTCATCAATATTCATATCATCTATATTTTTAACGCCGGGGAGTTTTGAGAGTATACCCTTTAGCGGACCCATTTTTTTAATCTGCTCAAACTGACTTAGCATATCATTTAAGTCCATCTTGTTTTGCATTAATTTATCGGCAGTTTTCTGCGCTTCTTTTTCATCAAGCTTTAGCTGAGCTTCTTCTATAAGGGTCAGCACATCGCCCATTCCCAAAATTCTGTTTGCCATTCTGTCGGGATGAAACGCTTCTAAATCGCCTATTTTTTCGCCTGTACCTGAGAATTTAATGGGTTTTCCGGTAACGGCCCTTATTGATAAGGCAGCACCGCCCCTTGTGTCGCCGTCAAGTTTTGTGAGGATTACACCCGATATTTCAAGCTTCTCATCAAAAGTTTTTGCGACATTTACGGCCTCCTGTCCTGTCATGGAGTCTACAACAAGTAAAATATCGGTAGGATTTACCGCATCTTTAATTTGTTTTAATTCTTCCATCAAGACTTCATCTATTTGAAGTCGACCTGCCGTATCTATAATCACATAATCATTACCAAAATCTCTGGCATGTTTAAGCGCTTCTTTTGCTGTTTTAACAGGGCTTTGTGTGCCTGCTTCAAACACCTTTGCTCCTGCCTGTTCGCCGACAATTTGTAGTTGTTTAATAGCTGCAGGCCTGTAAATATCGCCCGCCACAAGCAGTGGCCTGTGCCCTTGAGTTTTAAGCATTGCCGCAAGTTTTGCCGCATGTGTGGTTTTACCAGCACCCTGAAGACCGCACATCATAATGACTGCCGGAGGCTTACTTGGAAAAACAAGCTTTTCCTGCTTTTCACCCATGAGCGCTGTAAGCTCTTCATTTACTATTTTTACAACCATTTGAGCCGGAGTAAGACTTTCCATAACCTGAGCGCCTACTGCCCTGTCTGTTACAGATTTTGTAAAATCTTTTGCTACCTTATAATTAACATCGGCTTCAAGTAGTGCAAGCCTAACTTCACGCATTGCTTCTTTAACATCGCCCTCGGTAAGTTTGCCCTTGCCACGAAGTTTTTTAAAGGCATTACCAAGTTTGTCTGCAAGACCTTCAAACGCCATAGTTTACCCCTCTTCTTCCACAAGCTCTTCGACGGCCAAAATAATTTGCGACACAGCATTTTCTATGTCCTCATTACTGCCCTCATTAAGCTCACCTATCTCAACCGCGCAGTCGCAGATAAACGCAAGCTTATCCTGCACCTTTTTAAAGCGCTTTGCAAGACCGAGTCTTTCCTCCATGTCTACCAAAAGAGCCTCAGAGCGCTTTATAGCATCTCTTACACCTTGTCGTGTAATATTTTTTTCTTCCGCAATTTCGGATAAAGATAAATCGTCGTTATAATAATTTTCCACAACTTCACGCTGCTTATCGGTAAGCATGTCACCGTAAAAATCAAGCAAAACCGTGATTTGCAAATTTTTTGCCATCGTTAACCCCTCACTCTCTGTAAAGCTATTTTCTTTACACTGCTTTTGAGATTATACTACATAAAATTTACTTTGTCAATACAAAATAGAGTTTAAATCTTTACTTTTTAACATCTTTATAGTAAAATTATTTGAATTAAAATTTAAGGAGCCTTGTAATGATATATTTTAACTGCGACTATACCGAGGGTGCGCACCCGAAGATTTTAGAGAGTCTAATAAATACTAATATGGAGCAAACTATAGGCTATGGTGAAGACGAGTACTGCCAAAGGGCAAAATCGCTTATAAAAAAAGCCTGTGATAACGAAACTATAGATATTCACTTTTTAGTGGGTGGAACGCAGACTAATTTAAGCTTTATTTCAAGTGCACTAAGGCCTCATCAAGGCGTCATAAGTGCAAATACCGGGCATATAAGTGTGCACGAAACGGGCGCAATTGAGGCAACAGGCCACAAGGTGCTTACAATTAACACTAAAGAAGACGGCAAACTTTTGGCGTCTGACATAGAAAAATATATTGAAAACCATGTAAACGACCCCGCAATGGAGCACACGGTACAGCCAAAGCTTGTCTATATTTCAAACTCTACCGAAAGCGGTGCAATTTACAAAAAATCGGAATTAACTCAAATTAGCAAGGTCTGCAAAAAGCACGGACTTTACCTATATTTAGACGGTGCAAGGCTTGGCTATGCGCTATCTTCAAAAGAAAACGACCTAACACTACATGATTTAACTAAACTTTGCGATGCCTTTTATATAGGAGGCACGAAAGTAGGCACACTCTTTGGCGAGGCATTAATTATTGCAAACGACAATTTAAAAGAAGACTTTAGATACATAATTAAACAAAAAGGCGCTTTGCTTGCCAAGGGCAGACTTTTGGGGCTTCAATTTTTAAGCCTCTTTGAAGATGGCTTATATAAAAAAATATCCGACCACGCAATAAAAATGGCGGAAAAAATATCGAAAGCACTCTCCGATTGTTCGATAAATCTTTATTCCAAACAAGAAACAAATCAAATTTTTGTCATTATGACAAAATCGCTTTTCAAAGCACTTGAAAACGATTATATTTTTGAATTTTGGGGGCCTTACGACGACGAACATGACATTATAAGAATTTGCACAAGCTGGGCTACCACTGAAGAAAATGTAGACAAACTAATTCATGACATAAAAATGTCATCTATGACATTTAGACTCGCAGCACCTGAAGATTTACCCAAGCTTCAACCTCTAATTAAAGAAGTGGTAAAGAAAATGGAAGAAGATAAAATCTTCATTTGGGACGACGTTTACCCCTTAGTAATGATGGAGCCCGACATAAAAAAACAGCGTCTTCATGTTTTAGAAAACAAAAAAGACGGAGTAATTGCAATGTTCTCACTTTGTGAGGAAAACGGCGAAAAATCACAACTTGTGTGGGCGGACGAAAGTGCGACATCGCTTTACATGTACCGACTTGCAATACACCCAAAATACACAGGACAAGGGCTTGCTACAGAGCTTATAAATAAAGCCATAAATATTTCAAAAAGCAAGGCTGCAGATTACCTAAGACTACTAGTAGTAGAGGGAAACACCCCTGCGTTTAAATTATACGAAAAATTAAACTTTCAAGCCGCAAAAGGATTTTATGAAGACAAAATAGACGATAGAATTCTTATAGAATATGGGTTTGAGATAAAGATATAATAAAAAGCTGGCCTGAAAAGGTCAGCTCAGCGTGTCAAAAAAGTCCTACTTTTTTGACACGCTGCCGGACTGTCCAAAATCTGCAAGACAAGGAACAAATACCCTAAAATGACCGAGTAATACGAGGGTATATGAGGGAAATTTTAGGGTGTTTGTGACGCGGGAAGCAAAAAAATGAGCCAAGCTGGCTCATTTTTTGCGTTTGTGGGTTTTTCGACAGTCTGAGCTGGCCTGAAAAGGTCAGCTTTTTCATTAGATATAAACATCAATATTCTTCCCCGGGGCCATTGGGGGTTTGTTTGCGTTCATCATTTCTAGTAAATTTTGTGATGTCGCCTCAGTTGTATCCATTGCTTTTTTCGCCATGCTTAAACTTACTTGTTGCATGGTGCTCGACGAGCTCATTGCCATGCTTAAAGCCGCTATATCCATAACCATAACTTTCACCATCCGTTACCTTATTTCTGCCTATATTATACAACAAAAAATCAAAAAAGTAAATAGTGCATTTTTTATTTTATTATGCTATAATAAAATAAAAATGGGTGGACAAATTCATGTTTGAGATAATAAGAGAGATAAAAGTTAACAAACTTCGCAGTATTTTGCTTTTGCTCGTACTGCTGATAAGCCTTACGTGTATCGGTGTTTATTTTGGAAATATAGTGCAAAACATAAATTTGCTTGAAAATATTTCAGATGACATATCGGTCGAGATGCAAGTTGTAAATGCAAACGGCACTAAAAGCAATCAACTGACTATCAGTGGCGACACAGCCAAAAAACTTTTAGAAAATACAACTTACACAGAAAATGAAGTATATACCATTATGGCTTTAGGACGAGATGAACTCTCAGAAAACAGCGCTAATATACCCGTGGTCGGTGTGAGTAATTTTGACGAAAATTTTGACAGTTTAGAAGAAAACGTTTGTGTCGTACCTAAAAATTATGCAGAGTTTAATAATTTAAAGGTTGGCGACATGCTAACGCTTCAAATTTTTATGTATAAATTCACAAATAATGACAGCGTTTTTGAGCTCTTGCCTCTTGATAAAGTTGAACTTGAGATAATAGACTTTTACGAAAGTTCTCAGTCAAGCGAAATTATAACCCCAATTAAAGTCTTAGAAAAACTTATTCAAAACGAGGGCGAAGAACTTACCTATTCTTCATTTAGTGCCAAGGTGGAAGACCCCACAAATTTGAATGAATTTAAGCTACTTTTAAGCACAAACGGCTTTCAAGAGGCTTCTCTTTCGGCACAGGAGAAATTATACGACAATAACATAAGCTTTGACGATAGACTATTCATCGAAACCGCAGGGCCTATCGAAAATATGCTAAACATGTTTTATATGCTCGCAACACCCTTTACCCTGATCATACTTATTCTAAACATAGTGGTCATTTTGATGATTTACAGACAGTCGCTAAAAGAAATTGCGCTATACTTCTGCATAGGAAAAAGCATAAAAGAAATTAAAAATTTGTACTTTTATTCGGTTTTAATAATAAATGCTTTTGTGTCGGTGGCAGGCTTATTTGTGCTTTTAATTATACTCCATTCTATTATTTGGGCACTGGGATTAGTCTTGCTGTGTTTTATGCTGACGAGCGTCGGTTCAAGGCTGGCACTTTCTATGCTTTTAAAAACGGATTTTGTAAAACATCTTGGCAGTGATGATTAAGGAGGGGTGAACATGTTAGAAGTCATAAATTTAAATTATACCTATGAGAGCAAATACCAAAAGGTGCATGCACTAAAAAATGTCAACTGCAAATTTTTACCTGGCAAATTTTATGCTATAAGCGGAGCCTCGGGCAGTGGCAAGAGTACACTGCTAATGCTTCTTGCCGGCTTAATGGAAGTGGTCGAGGGCGACATATGTTTTGATGAGAAAAAAATCTCTGACATAGGCGGTGACACTTACAGAAGAGAAATAGTGAGCGTGATTTTTCAACAGTACAACCTGTTTGAAAAACTCTCTGTCCTTGAAAACGTCGTACTGCCTGCAACTATTGCAAAGCTTTCCACTAAAAAACTCATAGAAGAAAGAGCAATAGAAAAGCTAAACGCCGTCGGCATAGGCAGCGATAAACTAAAAAAACTGCCAAACATGCTCTCCGGCGGAGAGCGCCAAAGGGTGGCAATTGCAAGGGCGCTTACCTCAAAAAGCAAGGTGATTTTAGCCGATGAGCCCACAGGCAGTTTGGACACTGAAAATTCTGAAATAGTGGTAAATTTATTAAAGCGCCTGACAAAAGAGGAAAACTGCGCTTTGATAATGGTGACGCATGATGAAAGAATTGTGGCGCAAGCCGATGTGGTTTATACCATGAAAGACGGTGTGTTGACCTATGAAAAATAGTATTAAACAGTTGTTTAGGTCACCGCTTAAGGCCTGCATACTGCTCATTGCGCTGAGCCTTTCCATGATAATTTGCATACTATCGCTATACCTATTTTTAAACTCCTCAGAGCAAATGGAAAGTTTGCAATCGGAATTTATCACCATAGGAACGGTAGAGCAAAAAAGCGATTCACAGGAGCAGGTGGAGGTTTGGGACTGGGTCAATAAAGAGTACACAAACTACTTAGTTCCCTCATACACAAAAATACTAGGCGAGGAAATTTTTGTAGAGCTTAACGCACCGTTTTTAATAGAGCCTACAAAAAGGGCGTATTTTGGCGCAAAAACCGATTATGTTTTGCAGGACAATGCACTATTTTACAGCCTTTCTGAGTATCACCCCGTCGTGGAATTTAAGGTTGAAGAGGACTGCGTGCCAAATGAGCCTGTTGAAATAACGGTCACAAAAATATTATCAGGAGAGCTCACTTCCCAAAGTACGAAGAAAAATGAAAACGGCGAAACGGTGATTTTATTTTGCGATGTGGAAAATGAAAGCCCAATAAACTTAGAAGTCGGCAAAACATATGTGACATCACTCAGGCGAACGCTTGAGCCAAGTTCCGGAATAGAATTTTTTGCGGGGATTAACTGGAGCACAAGAAACACGCAAAGGGACGAAAGCGGAGAGCAGATAGAGAGCGATATTTTAAATCAAATAGGCTCAATAGCCGAAGTTGACGATAAATTTTACGAAAGTGACATGGGAAAATACTGGCTTAATTTACCTAGCGCCCTTGTCGATTTAGACAAAACTTTGCCTGTAATAGCGACAAAAAGCACGGCACTTATAGCCGATTTTCACGATAAAACAGCAATGATAACAGCTGGTCGTGATATCACAAGCGAAGAGTACGAAAGCGGGGCGAAAACATGCCTTGTTCCCGAAGAATTTATGCAAAACAACAACTTGAATTTAGGCGATAAAATAAACTTACCCTTGTATTTTGCAAACGAAAACACCTCGCCTACATATTTATTTTCTAAGGGAAATGTGCTTTTATTTGACTTTTTACTTTTAAATGCACAGGGCGAAAAATACGAAGTTTTCTTTGAGGAAGAATATGAAATAGTCGGCATATATAACAGCGCCTTGACAGCGAGCAAGCATTACACCCAAACCGAAATAGCAAGGGACATGATTATCATTCCTCAAAACTCTATAAGCGAAAGTTATGAAAATAACCTTGCGGATTTTGGCACTATGAAGGCGCAGACAACGTCTTTTCAAATTCCAAACGGAAGCATAGGAGAATTTGAAAAAATATTTGAAGAAAACGGCATAAACGAGCTGTTTGACATCAGTTTTGACGACAGAGGATATGGCGAAATCAAAGAAAATTTAGAGCAAACACGCAGTTTTTCGGGTCTACTCATGATAGTCGGTATTAATGTTTCTATAGTGGTTGTAATTATATTAATATTCTTCTTCGTCGTTAAAGAGCAAAAGAGAACGGTGCTTGAAAAAGCCGTGGGCATGAGTAATTTTCAGTGCATAATGTCGATTTTAAGCGCAGTTTTGGTAGTTTTGGCGCTATCAATTTTACTAGCCGTCGCCTCTTCCTATGTTTTGATCTACATATCAAACGGCGCGCAGAGTGCGGAGCTTGGCTATAAATACGGCTATAGCACCCAGTTTAGTATAGGTTTTAGCGATAATGAAATTTCCGTATCGGAAAATATTAATTTAGGCAATTTCATAAAAGTAAGCACTGCCGTTTCACTTGCAATCACGGCTTCAATCACGGCTTTATCGCTGATTTTCATTAAAAAAATTCTTAGAAAAAGCAGACTATAGCACCTTCTCAACTCTAAAACTTTACATATCTATCGGCTGTTTTTACCCAAAACTGCGTTGTCGTCAATCGGAATACGTCAAGTATTCCTCAATCCTCCGCCTTGTTTTGAACTAAAACATCTCGATATCTATTGTATACTTTCAGAGTTAACAAGGTGCCAATAATATAAGGAGGTAGCTATGATAAAATTAATAGTAAGCGACTTGGATAATACCCTTTTAAATTCACAGCAAATCATTTCGCCATACACGGCGGAAATTTTGGAAAAATGCAGAGAAAATGGTGTGGTTACGGCCTTTGCAACGGCAAGGCCTATAAGATATACTAATTGCTTTTTTAAATATTTCACGCCTGATGCTTTTATTTGCCATAATGGTGCCGTGATTAATTTTCCAAACGGGAATATTTCTCATGTAGGAATAGAGCATGAAAAGGCTATTGCATTTATTAAAAAACTGATAGACTATAGTGATAATTTAGAAATTGCTGTCGAATATCAGGATAAAATTTACGCAAATTTTGATGCCGGGAAATACTGGAAGGGCATAGATTATAATAAATCTAATCTAATTGATTTAGCTTTTGACACCGCCGACAAAGTTTTGGTGGCTTTAAGCGATGCACAGGCAGAGGATGTAAAAAAATTTATACCCGAAAATTGCTATCTGGAAAAATCAAAAGACGGGGTATGCATGGTGATGAACAATGAAGCCACAAAAATAAATGCAATTAAAAAACTTTGCAAGCATTTAAACATTGACATATCGCAAGTTGTAGCTTTTGGCGACGACCACAACGACCTTAGCATGATAAAAGGCTGCGGCATAGGCGTTGCCGTTCAAAACGCAAGAGAAGAAATAAAGGCAGTAGCAAAAGACTTTTGCCCGTCAAACGATGAGGACGGCGTGGCGAAATGGCTTTTAGAAAATGTTTTGGAGGGATAAAAGATGAAACTAATATGGATAATCGGCAGTGGAGCGGTAGGGAAAATGACCGTGGGGCAAGAACTTATGAAAATCACCGATTTAAGGCTTTTTCACAACCATATGATGATAGAAGCCGCCATTGATATTTTCGGCAGATTTGAAGGAAAAGCCATACTAAAACTGCGTGAAGTAATATTTGAGGAATTTTCTAAATCGGATTTATACGGCATGATTTTTACTTACATGTGGGCCTTTGACATGGAAAGCGACAGAGAATATGTGGAACATGTGACAAATATTTTTAAGGAAAAAGGCGCAGAAATTTACTGTGTCGAGCTAATTTCCGACCAAGAAACAAGGCTTAAACGAAACGAAACGGAAAATAGACGCAGTCATAAAAAATCAAAGCAAAACATAGAATTTTCTAAGGGTTTAATTTTAAACGAGGATAAAAATTACCGCCTTGTAAGTAATGACGGCGAAATTCCTTTTGAAAATTATATGAGAATAGACAACACAAACTTATCCCCTGACAGCGTGGCAAATATGATAAAAAAGGAATTCAAGCTATAAAACCCTTGACAAAACAACAAAATTCTAGTATCATTAGCTACATATACACATAATGCAGTGACGAGAATTGGTGTGAGGGTCTTTCTTTTAGAGAGTTGTCGGTTGGTGTAAGACAACAGGAAGCTTGCAGTCTGCTCATCTCGTAGCAGTTTTCCTGAACATTTATGATTATTAGGGAAAAACGGTAGTCCCCGTTACAGGACAGTATGTATTAGCATACACTGAGTGGTCGCTGTTTAGGCGGCAATTAGAGTGGTACCGTGAAGTCTAGCCTTCATCTCTTATTAAGAGATGAAGGCTTATTTTATTAATTAGAGAGGATGAATTATTATGAACACAAAAAATATAAATGGCTCTGACATCATCATGGAATGTCTTATAGAGCAAGGAGTAGACACCGTTTTCGGTTATCCCGGAGGAGCGGTTTTAAACATTTATGACGCACTTTATAAATACGAAGATAAAATTAAACATGTGCTTACTTCTCACGAGCAGGGTGCGGCACATGCGGCAGACGGCTATGCACGCTCTAGCGGCAAAGTAGGCGTTTGCATCGCAACGTCGGGCCCAGGAGCCACAAACCTTGTCACAGGCATTGCAACAGCCTATATGGACTCTGTGCCCATGGTTGCAATTACAGGAAATGTCGGTCGCTCACTATTAGGCCTTGACAGCTTCCAAGAGGTTGACATTACGGGAATTACCATGTCCATCACTAAACATAATTTTCTTATTAAGAATGTCGAGGAGCTTGCCGACACCGTGCGTGAAGCCTTTGTAATTGCAAATTCTGGCAGAAAAGGGCCGGTACTTATCGACATACCAAAAGACATTACGGGCGCTATGTGCGACTTTACCCCTGTTGCCCCTAAAAAAATAGAGGCAAGTGCCGAGCTTCCGCCAAAAGAGTGGCTTGATAAAACCATAGATATGCTTAAAAACAGCAAAAGGCCTATGATTTATGCAGGCGGAGGAGTGATGTGGTCGGGCGCTACAGACGCCTTACACGAGTTTGCAGATAAACTTGACGCGCCCGTGTCTTGCTCATTAATGTGCCAAGGTGGTTTTGACCAAGAAAACTCACGCTATGTGGGAATGCTTGGAATGCATGGGACAAAAGTGTCTGCGCAAACCATAAAACATTGTGACCTTTTAATCGCAGTTGGAAGCAGATTTTCAGACAGGGTCATCGGAAATCAACAACTTTTCGCAAAAAATTTCCCTGTAATTCAAATCGATGTAGACGCCGCAGAGTTTAACAAAAATATTCCTGTCTCCGTAAGGCTTAAAGGTGATGCCAAAGTCATTTTGGAGGAGCTTTTAAAGGCACTTCCACAGTGCGAGCACGGCGACTGGATGAACGAAATAGAAACATGGAAAAACATGTATCCCTTAGTACAAAAAGGAAAAGGTGTCACGCCTCAATCTATTTTATCGACACTTAGCAAGATGACAAACGATAACTCTGTAATCACCACAGAAGTCGGACAGCATCAAATGTGGACGGCACAGTACTACACCTTTAGAAGGCCACAACAAATGCTAACTTCCGGCGGACTTGGCACTATGGGTTACGGCCTTGGAGCCAGTATAGGCGCAAAGTTTGCAAACCCTACAAAAAAAGTCATTAACATTGCAGGCGACGGAAGTTTCCACATGAATTTAAACGAGCTTGCAACTGCTTCAAAATATAATGTTCCCATAATAGAAATGATTTTTGACAACCAAGTTTTAGGCATGGTAAGGCAGTGGCAAAAACTGTTTTACGACGGACGTTTTTCAAGCACTACCCTTGAAAAGAAAACAGATTATGAGTTTTTGGCTAAAGCATTCGGCATTAAAATGCTAAAAATTGAAAAAGAAGAGCAGATAGAATCTGTGCTTAAAGAGGCTTTAAGCGCCAATGAACCCGTACTTATTCACTGCGTTATAGACAAAGACTTTAACGTGCTTCCCATGGTGCCCACAGGCGCATCGGTCGAAGACCCCATACTAGAAATGTGAGGAGGATAAAATTATGACAGAAAAAGATTATCTGGTTTTAGTAACAGCAAAAAACCACACAGGTGTAATTCAGCGTATATCAGGCCTTTTTAGCAGAAGATTTTTTAATATTTTAAGCCTTGTCGCCGCCCAAAGCGAAAATCCGGAAATTTCACACCTTATCATAGTTGTAAGAGGCGATGCAAACGCTGCAAGACAGGCAGAAAAACAGCTTTCAAAACTTTATGATGTAATAAATGTAGATGTAGTAGACACAGAAAACGCCGTGGTGCGTGAATATTTAATGCTAAAAGTAAAAAATAACAATGAACAAAGCGAAAAATTAATCTCAATAGCAAGCGTATTTCATGCAAACGTTTTAAATGTTGACGACAAGAGCTTTATAGTGGAAATTACAGGCAATCCAAGGACTATAAATTCTTTTGTAGAACTTTATAAGGGTTATGGAATAGTTCAAATGCTTCGCACAGGTGCTATGGCAATGACCGTAGAATGAGGAGGAAACAATGTTAAGTTTAGACAAAGTATATCAGGCTTCCTATGTGCTTAAAAACGTCGCAAAATGCACAGAGCTTGTCCATGCTCCTTTATTAAACCCCAATGCAAACATTTACCTAAAGACAGAAAATTTACAAAACACGGGTTCATTTAAACTTCGTGGCGCGTATTTTAAAATGTCGCAGTTATCCCAAAAAGAAAAAGCCGCAGGCGTAATTGCCTGCTCTGCAGGAAACCATGCGCAAGGCGTCGCATTTGCCGCAAAAGAAAATAAAATCAAGGCGAGAATATGCATACCAGAGGGCGCACCAATATCAAAGGTTGAGGCAACAAAAAGGCATGGCGCAGACGTAATCCTTGTAAAAGGCGTGTATGACGACGCCTATGAAAAATCAAGAGAGCTTCATGAAGAACTGGGTTGCACCTTCATTCATCCTTATGACGACGAAGACGTAATTGCAGGGCAAGGGACTATAGGCCTTGAAATTTTGGAGCAACTTGAAAATTTAGACGCCGTAATTGTGCCGATAGGCGGCGGCGGTTTAATCTCGGGCATAGCCTACACGATAAAATCGCTTAACCCTAATGTTAAGGTGTACGGTGTTCAGGCTTTTGGCGCTATGTCCATGCTAAACTCCATAGAAAAAGGCAAAAGAGAGACTCTTTCACATGTGACGACCATCGCAGACGGTATAGCGGTCAAATGCCCGGGAGAAATCACATATGACATCTGCAAAAAATATGTTGATGAAATAGTAAGCGTTACCGACGACGAAATTTCCTCTGCAATCTTGGCTTTGATAGAGCAACACAAAATGATAGCCGAGGGCGCAGGCGCCGTTGCAGTAGCCGCCGCAATGTTTGATAAAATTGACATAAAGGGAAAAAATGTCGCCTGCATAGTGTCGGGTGGTAACATAGATGTGACGATTTTATCAAGGGTAATAGGCCGAGGCTTACTAAAAGACGGGCGTTCTATAGACATAAGCGTTGCGCTGTCCGACAAACCGGGTCAGCTTCAAACTGTTTCTAGAATTATTGCAGATTTAGGAGCAAATGTAGTGTCGGTAAGGCACGACCGCTCCGATGAAAACATGGATATAACCTCATGTTATTTGCATCTTAGAATGGAAACAAGAAACCGTGAACATGCAGACGAGGTAGTAAAATCACTAAGAGAAAACGGCTACGAAATAGTGTCGTACAGATAAAAATAGCTTCTAAAAAACAATATAATTACGGCTATTAAAAGTTTTACTAAATTTTTTTCAAAAAATTTCGGGTTCTTAGGGCTGAGCCCTAAGGCGTTTTCCGCAGAAAACGAAATCTTATCCTTAGAAGAGCATTTTAAAGGTGAATTTTGCCCTTAAAGGGCAAGTTTTGCGATAAAAAACTTTCCTTATCTCGTCCCTTTTGTAGAGTGTTTTCACTACAAGGGTTTATTGACAGTCTTAACAATCTAACACTTGATAAAAGTGTTAGATTGTTTTTTTATGTTCTTATAATCCATTAATCAGCAATTTTAAAAAGATAATAATAAGCTCTTGACAAATAATAATAGTTAAGCTAAAATAGTTAAGTAAAAGTAATTAAGTAAAAATACTTATCGAAAGGAAGATATTTATGGAAGAGAGATTTATAAAATCCATGGACAAGCTTTTTCACAACATGGCCATAACGGATTTACAGCGTTCTTACACAGATTTTGACACATCGGACTTGTCGTATCACGACACCTTATATTTAAACATCATCGAGGCGCACCCAAACAGGTACACTTCGTCTCAGATAGCCGATTTATTAAAAATAACGAGGCCTGCGGTGACGCAAAAAATAAATATACTCGTAAAAAAAGGCTATATAATAAGGACGCAAAGTCAAAAAGACAGGCGTGTTTTCTATCTTGCGACAAACCCTGAAAAGAGCTTTTATAATAGCGATGACAAAAAGGCAGACAGAAAAGTTGCCAAATATTTTGAAAAAAAGTATGGCACTCATGCGCTTAAAATGCTTTGCGAAATGATTGAATTTTACGCGCAGGAAATTTACGACGAAAAATTGAAAGAGGTATAAAATGCATATTAACAATCCGCTTGCTAAGGATTTTAGCATGGCGGCACTACTAAAATATACTTTACCCAGCATATTTACAATGATATTTTTATCCACCTACACAGTCATTGACGGTGTGTTTGTATCAAACTTTGTGGGTGAGAATGCCTTAGCGGCAATCAACATAGTTTTCCCCTTACTCGGCGTCTTACTTGCCGTAAGCCTCATGTTGGCAACAGGCGGCAATGCGATAATCGCAAGGTTTATGGGCGAGGGCAAGAATAAGGAGGCAAGAGAATTTTTAAGCGTGCTATACATCATAGGCACGGCCTTAGGCCTTCTTGCAAGCCTTGCGGTTTTTACTTTCCCCGATGCGATACTCAAGGGATTAAACGTGAGTGAGAGCCTGTATGAACCTTCAAAAGTATACATGCTCAGCTTGGCAGGCTTTGCGGCACCCGTCGTGCTTCAGGTCTTGGCACAATCTTTCATGGTAACCGCAGGAAAACCTACATTTGGCTTTATCATAAGCGTTGCAGGTGGAATAACTAATATTATCTTAGACTATGTGTTAATTTCTCCCAATTTAGGCAATTTGGGCATAGCTGGCGCCGGAATTGCGACGGGAATAGGAAACTCAATACCCGGAATAATCGCCCTGTTTTATTTTATGTTTAAAAGAAAGGGAAACCTTTATTTTTCAAAGCCAAAATTGAAACTCAAACTACTATTTCAAGGCATGTTTAACGGCTCATCAGAACTTGTAAGCTCGCTTGCAGGCTCGGTTACTACCATAATGTTTAATGTGATACTGCTAAGTTTAGTGGGCGATGCAGGCGTTGCCGCAATCAGTGTAATTCTATATTTACAAATGTTCCAAAATGCCATTTACATGGGATACAGCATAGGTGTAGCGCCGATTATCGGCTACAAATACGGGCAGGGCAACAAGCAAGCCCTTCATAAAGTCATGGGGCAAAGTCTTAAAATCACAGCCGCCGCCTCAGTCTTAGTGATATCCGCCACGCTACTGTTCTCAAATCAAGCGGTGGGCATATTTATTTCACAAGACAGTGCGACTTTTGAAATGGCGAGAAACGGCTTGATTTTGTTTTCACCGGCCTATTTATTTATGGGATTTAACATATTTTTCTCGGCAATGTTCACATCGCTTTCAAACGGAAAAATATCGGCGAGCATATCGCTTTTAAGAACCTTTGTATTTTTAGTGAGCTCACTCATTGTGCTTCCAAATATATTTGGCTTAAACGGAGTATGGCTTGCAGTACCCATAGCGGAATTTTTAGCATTTATCATTGCAGTGATATTTTATAGACGATACAAAAAGACATATGGGTATTAAAAAAATCCGCCCTCGCTGTGAGGGCGGATTTCAGACTGCCAATAAACCTCTGTTAGGAAAAAAGTTGCACAAATGGTTAGGCATAAGGAAACTTTTTCTATCGCAAAAACTTTCCTCTTTTGCCCTTTTAGGGCAAAATTCACCTTCAAAAATGCTCTTCTAAGGATAAGATTTCGTTTTCTGCGGAAAACGCCTTAGGGCTCAGCCCTAAGTACCCGAAATTTTTTGAAAAAAATTTAGTAAAACTTTTAATAATTGTCATTATGACGAAACGCCATGGTTTTTTGACACGCTGAAATCCGCCCTCACAAAGAGAGCGGATTTATTTGTGTAAATAATTAATCTTTAAGCTCTACTCTTCTAATTTTTCCGCTGATAGTCTTAGGTAAAAAGTCCCTAAATTCTACTATTCTGGGATATTTATAAGGAGCTGTATGCGATTTTACATATTCTTGAATTTCTTTTTTTAGCTTGTCGCTTTGCGCAGTGCCTTTTGTGAGCACTACAGTAGCCTTTACAATTTGACCTCTAATGGGGTCTGGCGACGGAGTTACTGCGCATTCTAAGACATATGGAAGCTCCATAATGACGCTCTCAATCTCAAAAGGCCCTATGCGATAGCCTGAGGATTTAATCAGATCGTCGGTGCGTCCTACATACCAGAAAAAGCCGTCTTCGTCTTTCCAAGCGGTGTCGCCTGTATGGTAAATGCCGTCACACCAAGCTTCTTTAGTGCGTGCGTCGTCTTTATAATAGCCGTCGAAAAGTCCGCAAGGCTTTTTATTTCCTGTCCTTATTACAATCTCGCCTGTCTCGCCTTGAGGAGCGGAGCTTCCGTCGGGCATGATGACGTCCATTTCGTAAAGCGGATTTAAAATTCCCATAGAGCCGGGTTTTGGCACTGTTCCCACAGGATTATACACGGCTAAAGTAGTTTCTGTCTGTCCAAAGCCCTCCATAAGGCTTAGTCCCGTCGCTTTTTTCCACTGTTCGTAGACTTCAGGGTTTAGCGCCTCGCCTGCAACCGTGCAGTGCTCTAGGCTTGTAAGGTCAAACTTTGATAAATCTTCTTTTATGAAAAATCTATACATGGTCGGTGGGGCGCAGAAGGTGGTTATATTGTATTTTTTGAACATAGGAAGCAAATCGTTTGCATCAAATTTATCAAAATCATAGGTGAAAATTGCCGCTTCACATAGCCATTGACCATAGTATTTTCCCCATACAGCCTTGCCCCATCCGGTGTCGGAAATAGTAAAATGTATGCCGTCGGGGTTTACATTGTGCCAGAATTTTGCCGTGACATAATGCGCAAGCCCGTAAGTGTGGCTGTGCTGTGCAATTTTTGGGTATCCCGTAGTTCCCGAGGTGAAAAACATAAGTATTGGGTCATCACCACAAGATGTGTCCTCGTCTCTTAAGAAAATATCGCTCTGTTTTGCTATGCCATCATTAAAGTCGTGCCAGCCCTCACGGCTTTCGCCGCATAATATTAGGGTCGGCTTTATTTTAGCCTTTGTGGCACCTTTTTCCGCTTCCCATGACACCATGCCGTCTGATGTGCACACAAGTGCCGATACGTCTGCCGCATCAAAACGATACACAAAGTCATGCTCCATAAGTAAATTTGTTGCAGGAATTGCAACGGCACCAAGTTTATGTAGGGCGGTTATTGCAAACCAGAACTGATAATGCCTTTTAAGTACAAGCATTACCTTGTCGCCTTTTTTAATTCCCAAACTTTTAAAGTAATTTGCCGTCATATTTGAGTATTTTTTCATATCGCCAAAGCTAAAACGTCTTTCTTCATGCTCTCTTGATATGTGTAGCATCGCAAGTTTATCGGGGTTTTTGTCTGCAATTTTATCGACTACATCAAAACCAAAGTTAAATTTATCTTCATTAATAAACGAGATAGATTTTAATATATTATTTTCATCAAGCTCTGTTTTAATAAAAGCCTCTGCAACTTCATTAGGCTGATTTTCTAAAAGTTTGCTTTTTACTATTTTTTCAAAATTACTTTCTGCATGGCTTTCTTCGTTTTCGTCTGCCTTAAACACTATCGCTATGAGCTCGCAGTCTTCCCCATTTGCCGCTACCATGCCGTGCTCTGTTGAGCTGTCATAGAAAATGGTGTCGCCCTCATTAAGTATTTCTGTATGTGTTCCAATTTGCATTTTCATGCTGCCTTTTACCACTATGTCCATCTCTTGACCTAAATGAGTCGATACCTTAATTGGAGAATTTTCATCCTTTTTGCTATATGGCATAGTGACATAAAATGGCTCTGCCGCCTTGTTTTTGAAAAGAGGCGCCATGTTTAAATACTTAAAGCCCTCTCTTCTTGTAATGGGAAGCCCCTCGCCTTTTCTTGTAATATTATAACTTGAAAGGGTAGGACTTACGCCTGTTATAAGGTCTGTAGGGTCGACAGAAAACACGTGTGCACATTTGTATATGAATGTAAAGCTAAAGTCCTTGTTTCCTGCTTCATATGCTTCATATTCCTCTGTGCTTACGTCTGTTTTACTTGCCATGTCCTCTTTAGATATTCCCATGATTTCCCTTAAGGTGCGTATCCTTTGTGCCACTTCGTGCAGTTGATTTTTAAGCTGAGTATTTTCCATAATGATGACCTCCTCAAATTTAATTTAATCATTATAATCCAGTGCCTTTAAAGTAAACCAAAAACAGCTTCCACTCCCCTCTTCACTTATCACACCATAGGTGCCGCCGTGAAGGTCTAAAATTTGACTTACTATGGAAAGTCCTAAGCCAGTGCCGATTTGCGCACGCTTATGTTCTTTTTCCACTTTATAGTAACGCTGCCAAATATTTTTAAGTTTGTCTTTAGGTATTCCTATTCCGCTGTCTTCTACCTTAATAGTTATATTATCATCAATTACGCTTTGTGTCAAAACTATTCTTTTATCAGGCCCTGTATAAGTTACCGCGTTGTTTACAAGATTATATATTACCTGCGTTAGTTTTAAGTCATCACCCATGACATAAACGTCGTCACCGTGATAAAAATCAAAGTTGTAATCGACCAATTTATCATATCTTAACAGTATTTTTTTAATGCTCTCAGTGAGGTTTACGGGCTCCATGATAAGCGTTTGAGTCCCGGACTCCAGCTTTGAAATATCAAGCAGGTCGTTCACCAAGTTTTTAAGCCTTGTCGCCTCGTCGATTATAATTTGAATATTCTCGGCCGTGTTTTCGCCCGGAATATCTCTCATAACCTCTGCATATCCACTTATCATAGTCAGCGGCGTTCTAAGGTCGTGCGACACGTTTGCAATGAGCTCTTTTCTTAAAGATTCAACAGTATTAAGCTCTTTTGCCGCAACGTTTAAGGTTTGAGACAGCGCAAGTATTTCGTGCCCTCCACCCTTTACATCAAAACTTATCTCATAATTGCCTTTAGAGAGCTCTTTTGCCCCTTGAGTTATCTGTACTATGGGTTTAGATATTTTCCTTGAAATGAAAATTGCCACACTTAAGCCTAGCAAAATCATCAGTGCCGTAAGTGAATAAAGCTGAAATTTCAATGTTTCTACAGTAGAGTCAACAGGGGTTACCGTGGTGCTTAAAAGCAATAAAAGATTCGTGTCATCGCTTAGGGTTATTGTCTTTAAAAAGACTAAGCCCTCCGGCAATGAGCTATTCTCCTGCAAGGGAGCATTTCCCAAAAAAGCGTCGCCCCCTATACCCTGCGAGAAATCCCATATAGTGTAGCTTTCCAAAAATTCACCGCCGCTTGCCTTTGTTTGAGCATACATAGACATGAGCTGTGTGCTGCTTATTCTATTAAAAAAAGTGCTTTTCATCGAGGTGGCACTTATCACGGTTTCACCAAACTCTGTGGCAATCAGCACATCTGTGTTATAGTTTAAAACCACATCTTCAAGCACCGCCGTCAAATTATCACTTGTATATTGATTTTCAATATACTGTGCGGTACTCTTTATTTCTTGCTCTTTAATAAATTTGTAAAATGAATTTAAAAGCGTTATCTGAAAAATCCAAATTAGCAAGATTACAAGGGCGGTAAAAATTCCAAAACCCAAAAATATTTGCGTGCCTATTCCTATTTTTTTTCTCTTTAAAAAATTAAATTTCAAACCTGTATCCTACCCCTCTTACCGTGACTACAAATTTATTATAAGGCCCTAAACTTTTTCTTAATAGCTTAATATGGGTGTCTAAAGTCCTGTCATCTCCGTAAAAATCATAGCCCCATACATTAGAGATAAGCTTATCACGTGAAAGCGCAATATTCTTATTTGAAATCATATAAAATAAAAGCTCGTACTCTTTTGGTGAAAGCTCTGCGCGACTTCCGTCTACCGTCACAATTCTTGCGGAAAAATCCACATTAAGCCCTTCTGCGCTGAAAACATCTTTGCTATTCTCCTTTTCGCCGACGGTTCTTTTAATTATAGCGTTAATCCGCATCAATAATTCTTTTGGAGAAAAAGGTTTGGTGACATAATCGTCTACACCAAGTTCAAAACCGTGGATTTTGTCGTACTCCTCTCCCCTTGCCGAAAGCATGAGCACGGGCACTTTAGAAATTTTTCTTATCCTAGCCACGGCGGAAAATCCGTCAAGCTCGGGCATCATGACGTCCATAATAACTATGTCAAATTTATCCGGATTATCTGTAAAAATCGTCACAGCGTCCATGCCATTTTCCGCCTCGGTTACGGTGTGACCTTCAAACTCGGCGTATTTTTTTATTAAAAGCCTGATATTCATTTCGTCGTCTACTATTAAAATATGATACATATAAATTCTCCGTTCAATCTGAATTTTCATCATCTTAACACTGCTTTGTGAAGTTTTGGTGAAAGATGTTTACCGTTAAATGTAATTATAACTTTTTTATCAAAAATTATCAAGATTTTTACTTAAAAAATGTGTAAAATATATTGACATTTCCCATTGGGAATATTATTATATAATTAGAAGAATAAAAAATAATTATACGAGGGAGTGTTATTATGTTACCGGTAATTACTATTGCAAGAGAGTACGGAAGCGGCGGTCATACGGTTGGAATTAAGCTTGCGAAGGCTTTAAATCTTCCCTATTATGACAAAGAGCTCATAGGCATAGCGGCTAAAGAGAGCGGGCTTAGTGAAGAAGTCTTTGCGCAGGTAGATGAAAAGGCTGGAAGCAGTCTTTTATATTCCATGGTAATGGGCAGTTATCCGCTTGGAATACGCCTTGCAGGAAATACGTCTGAAATGCCGATAAACGACCAACTGTTTATACTGCAAACAAATATAATAAAAAAAGCTGCAGAGGAAGGCCCGTGTGTTGTAATCGGACGATGTGGGGATTATATTTTAAGAGAGCATGAAAATTTGTTTAAAATTTTCATTCACGCCGGCATGGAAAAACGCAGAAAATGGGTAATAGATAACGGCCTTGCAGAGAAGAAAAAGGCAAATGATTATATACTAAAAAAAGATAAGCAGCGCTCAAATTATTACAATTTCTACACAAATCAAACATGGAACGACATGTCAAACTATAACCTTACCATAGACACTAATGTCTTTGACGAAGACAAGGCTGTGCAAATTATTTTAGAGGCTTTAAAGCTTAGATGACTTAGCTTTTCTTTTATTAGAAAATGAACATTGAAAGTGCATTATTGTGGCAAAATTTATATATGCCACAATAATGCATTTTTTTATTGTAGTATTTAGTTAAACCTAAAACTTTACAAAACAGTAGGGGACGGCGTCCTCGACGTCCCTCATGGCTTACCAAAAAATTCATTAAACCTTGCAGTGCGTCGAGGATGCCGCACCCTACATTTAAGCTGATGAAAAAATAATATATGTGTAAACTTTTAGATTTAACACGACAGTAGGGGCGACGTTTCTCGCCCGTAGGGTTTACACAAAACAAAAGGAGGAGCGTTATGAAAAAGTTTATATCAATATTACTCGGCACAATCTTAATAATCCTAACAGCCTGTAGCACAGGCTCAGGCACAGAAAAGGCGAAAATCGAAATTATCCCAGAGGGCACAGAGCTTTCGGGCACGCTGATTATTTCAACCGATACTGAAGAAATAAGCGGGGTAGGGTTATTCGCGCTTGCAGATGGGTTTATGGACTTGCATCCTGGTGTTGAAATTGAAATCAACGAAACATATGACGACTATGATTCAAGGGTGAAATATAGCGAGCAATTAAAAGTAGAAATGCTTGCGGGAGAAGCGCCTGACTTATTGCATCACTCTTTTGATTATAGCTCAAATTTTGCAATAGGCGGACTTCTGATGGATTTGAATTCATTTATAGAAAATGATGAAACTTTTATAAAGGAAGATTATTTTATGAACTTACTTGAAGCTAGTGAGCTTGGCGGAAAGCAGTATCGTATGCCACTATACACAGCTCCGATAGAGTTTATTAGGTTTAGAGTAGATGTCTTAGAGGCCGCAGGAATTGACCCTGACACAATAGACGCAGTAGACTATAAACTACTATATGAAATTTATGACAAAGCGATAGCAAGCGGAGAAGTACCTGAACTTAAATATATAGGCAAAGACGGCTATGGGTCAATGTATTTTCTTGCACAAGAGATGGCGGCTTGTTTTGACCGTGAAACTATGACTGCAAACTTTGAAACAGAAGAATTTATAGAATATCTTGAAACAGCAAAAGCACATAATGCGCCAAGCGGTGGAGCAGATGGGTATTTGTTTATTGATGGAGTGGATGAATTAATAGAAGCTACAGACTTTTTTGCAGTGAGCGTTACTATATCTCCATCAAATCCTCAAGAAGTCATGGGGAAAGACAGTAAAATAACAAAAGCCTATCCGGTGGTAACTTCTGCTGGGGAATTGGCGGTGCGTGATGGACTAGTAAGCATACCGACAAATGCAAATAATCCCGGACTTGCGTGGGAGTTCATTAAATACTGTATTTATGAGAGTGAAGAAATACAAATATATTTGGACAAAGACATACCGGCAGGGTATTGGGGTGGCGATAGATTTTCAGGCTCAACACCCATAAATAAAAATAATATGGAAAAATATTTCCAAAAATGTCTTCAAGGCTTCCCCGAAGAATATATAGAAGAAACTATCTCGCTTGTATACACCTATGACCAATACGAATTGATAAGCGATATTCCGTCTTCGGATTTAAGGACTGCGCTTTACCGGTTGGTAGTTGATTACTATAATAATTTACTAACAGCTGAAGAATGTGCAAGCGCTATGCAAGACAGAGTGGAGGTTTATTTTGCGGAGATAGAATAAAAAATGCGTAGCATTTTTCAGTGAAGAGTGAAGAGCGAAAAGTGAAAAGTTGTGGCGAAACCACAATTTCCAGTGTAGACACAAAACAAAAGGAGGAGCGTTATGAAAAAGTTTATATCAATATTACTCGGCACAATCTTAATAAGCCTAACAGCCTGTAGCACAGGCTCAGGCACAGAAAAGGCCAAAATCGAAATTATTCCCGAGGGTACAGAACTTTCGGGCACGCTTAATATTTGGAGCGATGCAATAGCGCATCAACATACTGATATAAATTCATTAAAACTTGGTTTTGAGGAACTTCATCCCGACGTTACCATAATTATTAACGATGAAAACAGCTACGTTGACTCCGATGGAAACACACTTGATGAAAAATACATGGCGGATTTAGGCATTAAAATGCTAAGCGGCAATGCGCCTGATTTGCTTTATAACCGCCATGACTTAGTGACAAACTTCGTGCCTGCCGGATTAATTTATGACTTATATGAATTTATTGAGGCAGACGATAGATTTAATACAGAAGATTATTTTGAGAAAATATTAAAACTTGGAGAAATAAATGGTGGTCTATATTCAATTGCTGCTAGTGCGCTATTTGAGTTTTATAGATTAAGCGAAGAAGTACTAACGGCGGCTGAGGTCGACCCAGATACGCTTGAAAACATAGATTATAAATTCATTTATGATGTCTACAATAAAGCGACGGCAAGTGGCAAAGTCCCACAGCTTGAATACATAGGCGGCGGTGGAGCATTTCATGGTTTTTTTGAAGAATTGTCTGCGCACATTGATAAAGATAACTTGACCGCTAGTTTTAACTCGCCCGAATTTATAGATTACTTAGAAATGGCAAAAACATATACGGGGCCTGACACTAGGCCAATAGGACACATGGTGCATCCAATTTACGCTGATTATGGCTTTCCCGAGACTCTTCCGAAAGATTTTCCATATATAGGGGTTTCTGTAGCTGCTGACTTGTTAGGAGGCGCGCAGGATATGTTGGCGGAAGTTGAGGGTTTAACAAAGCCTATTCCTTACCTTAATTTAAACGGTGAATATAAAATTCTGCCCGGAAACTCAATGTCAATACCGAGCAACTCAAAAAACCCAGAACTTGCGTGGGAATTCATCAAATACTGCGTAAGCGAAACAGAAAATTACGATGCGTCTATAAGATATTGGGGAAAGGCAAACGGAGCAAAATTTTGGAGCGGAATCCCCATAAACAAAAACAATTTAGAGCATTATATGTCACCATTACTTGCTGGATATAGCAGTGAACAAAAAGAAGAATTTATGTCGTATATTGATACTGCTTTGAATTTACCATCCGCAGGAGCCACCCCGCCACTAGAACTTAATATAGCTATTCCCTTAATCGTTGCAGATTATTTAAATAGCATGATGACAGCCGAGGAATGTGCAAAAGCAATACAAGACAGGGTAGAGATTTATTTTGCGGAGATAGAATAAAAAACGCGTAGCATTTTTCAGTGAAGAGTGAAAAGTGAAGAGTGAAAAGTTGTGGCGAAATGCTTCGCATTTTTTGATTACAAATTGTTAAAACCACAATTTCCAGTGTAGACACAAAACAAAAGGAGGAGCGGTATGAAAAAGTTTATATCAATATTACTCGGCACAATCTTAATAAGCCTAACAGCCTGTAGCACAGGTTCAGGCACAGAAAAGGCGAAAATCGAAATTATCCCAGAGGGCACAGAGCTTTCTGGCACTCTTGAAATTTGGAGCGACTCAGAAAACACAGGTAGAACATCTATAGAGGGTTTACGGGACGGATTTGAAGAAATTCACCCTGAGGTTGAGATAATTATTAATGACGGTCATAATTATCTTGATAATTACGGAGCTCTGGACGATGAAAAATTCAAGGCGGATTTAGGTATTAAAATGCTAAGTGGTGATGCGCCTGATTTGCTATATAACGAAAAAGATTATGTTACAAATTTTGTGCCTTCCGGACTAATTTATGACTTATATGAATTTATCGAGGCAGACGACAGCTTTAATACGGAAGATTATTTTGAAGAGATATTAAGGCTTGGAGAAATTAATGGTAGTCTATACTCAATTGCCGATGGTGCTACATTTGATTTTCACAGGCATAATATAGACGTATTAGAAGCAGCAGATGTTCAGCCCGATACGCTTGAAAGTATAGACTATAAATTCATTTACGATGTCTACAATAAGGCGATGGCAAGTGGTGAAGTCCCGTATTTTACACATATAGGTATATACGGAAAGGCTTATGGGTTTTTGCAGGAATTGCCTGTCTACTTTAATAAAGAAACTTTGACTGCTAACTTTAACACAGCCGAATTTATCGATTATCTTGAAACTGTAAATGCCTATACTGCACAGGACACAATGCCAATAGGTAATTTTGATTCCTATAATAACTCTGATTATTCCATTCCGATACCTGAGGACTATCCTTATATCGGCATGAGCGTATCAACACATTTGCCATATGGTCCGGAAGGGGTGTTAAGAGAGGACGAAAGCTTAACAAAGCCAATTCCCTTACTTAATTCAAGCGGTGAATATCAAATTAATCCAGGCAATGCAATGTCAATACCAAGTAATGCAGAAAATCCACAGCTTGCGTGGGAGTTCATTAAATACTGCATAAGTGAAGTAGAAAATATGGATACATCTTTACTAAGTATAGGAAAAGTAAACGGAACAAAATATTCGGGCTATATGCCGGTAAATAAAAATAATGCCGAGACCTATATTAATGCATCTCTAGTAGGATATAGTGATGAACAGAAAGAAGAGTTTATGTCGTATATTGATAAGGCTTTGGATTTACAGATAGCAGGCGCAGAGCCACCACATGAGCTTCTTGCCGCCGTAGTAGAGATATTAGAAGATTATCTAAACGACCTAATGACCGCAGAAGAATGCGCAAAGGCTATGCAGGACAGGGCGGAGATTTATTTTGCAGAGATAGGGTGAAAAATGCGTAGCATTTTTTAGTGAAGAGTGAAAAATGAAGAGTGAAAAGTTGTGGCGAAATGCTTCGCATTTTTTGATTATAAATTGTCAAAACCACGGTTTCATTGTAGGGGCGACGTTTCGTCGCCCGTGAGGTTTACGCAAAACAAAAGGAGGAGCGGTATGAAAAAGTTTATATCAATAATTTTAATTTTAAGCTTAATTTCATTAATATCTTGCACCGACCAAAGTGCGAAGATTTATTCTGAGAATATGGGAAGCGGTGACAGTGTGAGCGATTTGGAAAGTGATGCAAAAACAGAACTTTCAGGCACACTTGAAATTTCAACGGCACTAGTTCAAGACGATGCAATGGGTTGGGGTGCTTCGATTCGTAAATTTCAAGAGCTTTATCCCGATGTGGAAGTGATTTTTAACGACACGGCTATAGATGTTTTGTCGGCAAGTTTTGAATCATATGACATTGCAATGCAAAAGTATCAACAAGACTTAAGCCTTAAGATGATTTCGGGCGGCGCTCCCGATTTGATTGTAAACATGAGCGACTATACAACTCAGTTTGTGCCAAGCGGACTAATTTATGATTTAAACAAATTTATAGAAAACGACCCCGAATTTATTTATGAAGATTACTATATGAACGTCATAGAAGGGCAAGAAATAAACGGTGGTCTATACAGAATGCCCACCGAGTTTACATTTAAATCTATAAGATTTAGAAAAGATGTGTTTGACAATTTAGGGATAAGCGAAGACGAAATTGACACCGTAGACTATAAATTCTTGTATGATTTATATTTTGACACAGTAGAAAGCGAAAATTTACCTGATGTTAAACAAATATTATTCGACGTTTTTGACGGCAAGGCGTTAATGTACAACGAAGAGCGTGCCGTGGCTTTTGACTCTAACACAATGACGGTAAATTTTAATGCACCCGAATTTATAGAATACTTAGAAACGACAAATAAATACGAGCAAAACAGCCCATTTGCATTTTTAGCTTATGAGGGCGAATTATTTTCGCAAGATGGTTATATAGCAGTCGGCATGAATGTCGCACCCTCGCCATCTGATGCGCTGATCGATGAAAAAGAAAATGTGACCAAGGCATATCCCGTTGTCACCTCTCAAGGAGAACTCATAGTAGAGGCAGTTGAAAGCATGACTATCCCAAAAGACGCTAAAAACCCCGAACTTGCATGGGAATTTATTAAATTCCACATATCCGAGGGCGAAGTTACATTTAAAACAGAAGACGGCCATGAGTATGGAAGCAAGGGTAATGGTTTAATACAAATAAATAGGAATAACCATTTAAACAATGCAAAAAGCACTTTCGAGTATTTTAAAAGAGATGAAGATTTTACAGCCAAATATTTTTCATATTTAGAAAGTGCCCTTGAGCTACCTGTCGCGGCAGGTTTAACCGACATCCAGTTATCAGGTGCATTAAACTTACTTCAAATGGACTTTTATAACGGCCTAATGACAGCAGAAGAATGTGCCAAAGCTATGCAGGATAGGGCGGAGATTTATTTTGCAGAAATAGAATAAAAAGTGTAGGGGCGACGTTTCGTCGCCCGTGAGGTTTACGCAAAACAAAAGGAGAAGACTTATGAAAAAGTTTATATCAATAATTTTAATTTTAAGCTTAATTTCATTAATATCCTGCACCGACCGAGTTGCCGAGATTTATTCTGAGAATATGATAAGTACTGCGCAGGAGAGTGACACTGTATTTGAGGAAGAAGAAAGCGGTACTGACACAAGCAACAATGTGCTGGTGATATCTTCTGATTTAGCGCCAATGGAATTCTCAGGGGTGTTGCCCCTTGTTGAGGGATTTAAAAAACTCCACCCCGATGTTGAAATTATTTTGAACGAAACCGGCATAGACCCCTTCACTGTCGGACCTCTTGAAAGCGTTATTGTATATGAAAAATACATGGCCGACTTAAGCGTTAAAATACTTTCAGGCGAAGCTCCGGATTTGCTTTTTAGCACAGGCGACTCCAATAGTGACTTTGCCTTTAGCGGACTCTTGTATGACCTTAATGAGTTTATAGAAAATGATGAAACTTTTATACAAGAAGATTTTTTCATGGAAGTATTAAATTCATGGGAGCTTGAAGACGCACTTTACAGCATGCCGACGGCATTTACATTTGGATTTGCTCGATTTAGGCAAGATGCACTTGATGCAGTGGGAATAAGTCTTGAGGGCGTGGAAAGTGTAGACTACAGATTTCTATTTGATACATATTACACCGTACTTGACAGTGGGTTATTTCCTGAAATCACACATTTGGGCAGAGAAGAATACGTAGGTAAGGGAATTTTAACATTTGAGGAGCGAACAAGAAACTTTGATAAAGAGAGTATGACAGTAAATTTTGAAAGTGAAGAATTTTTAGATTTTCTTAATACTACTAACGGATACCTTGTCTCAGATAAGCCGTTTGGAAGTTTTTACATAGATGGCCCGGATAGTCTATTTGAGAGAGATGACTATTTAGTAGAAGGTTCGTACGCAACACTTTCCAGAGTCTTTAGTTTAACCGGTAAGCATGCGAAGGCAACAAAGGCTGTTCCGATTACCACATCTGAGGGAGAATTATTACTTAGCGGGGATAATTTAAGTATTCCAAAAGATGCCAAAAACGCCGAGCTTGCATGGGAATTTATTAAATACTGCATATATGAAAGCGAAAAAGTGTCAACTTCTTATGATACCATCGGAGAGTGGGAGGGAGATAGATTTTATGATGCTATTCCTCTAAACAAAAATAACTTCCAGAAAATATGTGATGCGTATACAGTAGGTGAAACACAAGAGGCGTATATGACAGAGTATTATGACTTTGTAATAAAAGCACTCGAGTTACCGCTAGCAACAAGAATTCCATCATCAACTCTAGGTTATGCGCTAGATGCAATACAAATGGATTTCTATAACGGCCTAATGACCGCAGAAGAATGCGCTAAAGCTATGCAGGACAGAGCGGAACTTTACTTTGCGGAGATAGGGTAAAAAATGCGTAGCATTTTTTAGTGAAGAGTGAAAAGTGAAGAGTGAAAAGTTGTGGCGAAATGCTTCGCATTTTTTGATTACAAATTGTTAAAACCACGGTTTCATTGTAGGGGCGACGTTTCGTCGCCCGTGAGGTTTACGCAAAACAAAAGGAGAAGACTTATGAAAAAGTTTATATCAATAGTTTTAATTTTAAGCTTAATATCATTAATATCTTGCACCGACCAAAGTGCCCAGATTTATTCTGAGAATATGGGAAGTGCCCAGCAGGAAAGCGACACCGAATCAGAAGACAGTGACGATACTAATAATAATGTGCTGGTGATATCTTCTGATTTAGCGCCAATGGAATTCTCCGGGGTGTTGCCCCTTGTTGAGGGGTTTAAAAAACTTCACCCAGATGTTGAAATTATAATAAGCGACACGGGTGTAGATATGATGTCGTTAACAGCCGATGAAGTGCCGATTGCATTTAACAAATACATGGACGACTTAAGTGTTAAAATGCTCGCAGGCGAAGCTCCAGATTTGATTTACGGCACAAGTGACTATAATAACGACTTTGCCTTTAGCGGGCTTTTATATGACCTCAATGAATTCATTGACAATGATGAAACGTTCATAAAAGAAGATTTTTTCATGAACGTGCTAGAGGCCTGGGAAATTGCAGGTGGACTGCATAGCATGCCTAGCATTTTAATGTTCAACTCTGTGCGCTTTAGGCAAGATGTGCTTGATGGCGTGGGGATAAGTCTTGATGAAATAGAAAGTGCAGACTATAAATTTTTATTTGACACATATTATAAAGTTCTTGACAGTGGCTTATTCCCTGAAATCACTCATTTAGGCAGAGAGGAATATGTTGGAAAAGCTCCTCTTACATCTGATGAAATGGCAAGTGCATTTGATAGAGAAAGTATGACTGTAAGTTTTGAAAGTGAAGAATTTTTAGACTTTCTTAACACTACTAACGGGTACGATGTCACAGACATTCCATTTGGTTTTTTCGCTCTAGACGGCTCAGATTTTCTCTTCCAAAGAGATGAATATTTAGTAGAGGGCTCAATTACAAGTGTCAGTAAAGCAACTTATTTAGTTTCAACACAAGCGAACGCCTCTAATGCTGTTCCAATTACCACATCCGAGGGAGAACTCTTCGTAACAGGGAATAACTTCAGTATTCCAAAAGATGCCCAAAACCCTGAGCTTGCATGGGAATTTATAAAATACTGCATATATGAAAGCGAAACTGTTTCGACTGCCTTGGACGCTATTGGAGAATGGGAGGGCGATAGATTTGAAAGTGCTATCCCCATAAATAAGAATAATTTCAAAAAATTGTGTGATGCGTACGCAGTAGGGGAAACACAAGAGGCGTATATGACAGACTTTTATGATTATGTAGTAAAATCACTGGAGTTACCTATTGCAACAAAATTGCCTTCAGCGACTTTAGCCCGTACTATAAGTAAAATACAAGTAGATTTCTATAACGGCTTAATGACCGCAGAAGAATGTGCAAATGCAATGCAAGACAGGGCGGAGATTTATTTTGCGGAGATAGGGTAAAAAATGCGTAGCATTTTTCAGTGAAGAGTGAAAAGTGAAGAGTGAAAAGTTGTGGCGAAATGCTTCGCATTTTTTGATTATAAATTGTCAAAACCACGGTTTCATTGTAGGGGCGACGTTTCGTCGCCCGTGAGGTTTACGCAAAACAAAAGGAGGAGCGGTATGAAAAAGTTTATATCAATAATTTTAATTTTAAGCTTAATTTCATTAATATCTTGCACCGACCAAAGTGCGAAGATTTATTCTGAGAATATGGGAAGTGCCCAGCAGGAAAGCGACACCGAATCAGAAGAAGACAGTGACGATACTAATAATGTGCTGGTGATATCTTCTGATCTTATACCACAAGAATTTGCAGGTTTTGGCCCCCTTGTTGAGGGCTTTGAAAAACTCCACCCCGATGTTGAAATTATAATTAACGATACGGGTGTAGACATGATGGCGTTAACCCCTGATGAAACAACACTTGCATTTAACAAATACATGGACGACTTAAGCGTTAAAATGCTCGCAGGCGAAGCTCCGGATTTGATTTTTAGCACAGGTGATTTTAATAACGACTTTGCATTTAGCGGACTTTTATATGACCTTAATGAATTCATAGAAAATGATGAAACGTTCATAAAAGAAGATTTTTTCATGGAAGTATTAAAGGCATGGGAAGTTGCAGGTGGACTGCACAGCATGCCCACAACTTTTGAGTTTTCATCGGTTCGTTTTAGGCAAGATGTGCTTGATGGCGTGGGAATAAGCCTTGACGAAATAGAAAGTGCAGACTATAAATTTTTATTTGACACATATTATACAGTACTTGACAGTGGATTATTCCCTGAAATCACTCATTTAGGCAGAGAGCAATATGTTGGAAAAGGAATTTTAGCGTTAGAGGAAATATCGAATGCATTTGATAAAGAAACAATGACTGTAAATTTTGAAGGTGAAGAATTTTTAGACTACCTCAACACTACATTAAATTACGAAGCTGGACAATATCCGTTCGGCAGTTTTATGATGGCTGGTGCGGATACATTGTTTGAGCGAGAAGAGTATTTAGCCGAAGGTTCAGGCTCATATACTGACGATGCAGATTGCTTGGTTTCAGAAAAAGATAATGCCTCAAAGGCTATTCCCCTTACAACATCTGGGGGAGAGTTATTAGTAAAAGGGAATAATTTAAGCATTCCAAAAGATGCCAAAAACCCTGAGCTTGCATGGGAATTTATTAAATACTGTATATACGAGAGTGAAACAGTTTCAATCGCATTTGACGCTATTGGAGAATGGGACGGAGACAGATTCTTTAACTCAATTCCAATAAATAGAAATAATTTTAAGAAAATATGTGATGCTTATTCAATAGGAGACCTACAAACGGTTTACATGACAGAGTATCATGATTATGTAATAAAATCACTTGAATTACCCATTGCGACAAGAATGCCCTCAAATATTTTAGTAAAAGAGTTGAATAATTTACAAACAGATTTTTATAACGGCCTAATGACAGCAGAAGAATGTGCAAAAGCCATGCAGGATAGGGCGGAGATTTATTTTGCAGAAATAGAATAAAAAGTGTAGGGGCGACGTTTCGTCGCCCGTGAGGTTTACGCAAAACAAAAGGAGGAGCGGTATGAAAAAGTTTATATCAATAATTTTAATTTTAAGCTTAATTTCATTAATATCTTGCACCGACCAAAGTGCGAAGATTTATTCTGAGAATATGGGAAGTGCTAATCAAAGCGAAGAAGATGAAAACACTGTCAGTGATGAAGGGGCAGCAGAAAGTACACTTTCGGGGACTTTAAAAATATCGTCTTCTTCTCAGCCGGAATATTTTTACCCATGGGCTAATACACTTAGAGAATTTAATAAAGTTCATCCAAATGTCGTGATAGAATATAATGACACGGCGGTTCCTGCATTTGATTTGTCGCCGGAGGAATATATGCTCGCTTTAGAAAAATACGAAGACGATTTAGGTGTTAATATGGTTGCAGGAAATCCTCTTGATTTGATAATAAACAGTAAAGATTACACCAGTCAATTTGTTCCAAGTGGCATAATATATGATTTATACGAATTTATAGAAAACGACCCTGAGTTTATAAAAGAGCATTACTTTATGAATATTTTGGAACAAAGTGAAATAAAGGGTGGACTATATGTGCTTCCGACAGAAATAATATTTGAGTCGGTAAGAATTAGAAGCGATGTTTTGGAGTATTTTGAGATTGATGAAAACAATATCGAAACAGTCGACTATAAGTTTATGTACGATTTGTATTTTAAAACAGTTGAAAGCGGAGCCTTTCCAGAAATTAAATATATGGTGAGAGAGGAATTTTCAAGTAAAGCAGTATTGCTAGATGAAGAATATGCAGCGGCGTATGACCCTGAAACAATGACTGTGAACTTTGAAACACCCGAATTTATAGAATATTTAGAAACTACAAAAAAATTTGATGCAGTGGAAAATCCTTTTCAACTGAGAGCTGCAATAGGCGATATAGGGGTTTTTGCCACTGATGACTATTTGTTTGAAATTTCACAGTCTGTTGGTCAGGGTGCAAAATTTTATATGGGAGAAATGGAAAATGCAACACGTCCTTTTCCACTTGTATCATCTACAGGTCAGCTAGTACCCACAGTTTTCGGGGGAATAAGTATCCCTAAAAATGCAGAAAACGCAGAGCTTGCGTGGGAGTTTATAAAGTTTTATATAGGCGAGACAGAAGAAGCGAATTATTATGACGAGGAAGAAAACGTAATTGGAACTAGAAGTAGCGGTGCAATATTTATAAACAGAGAGCTTTACAAGGTAGACCAAATGAACGTAGTAATTCAAGAGCTTGTTTACAGAGGTATAAACGAAGAGGAAGTTACGTACACAGTGGAGGAAATAGAAGGACTTATTTCATATGTAGAAAACGCATTGGCTATTCCACTTACTTTAGGGATTACAGATGTAGCGCTAAACAGTACACTCAGAGAAATACAATTCGACTACTACAGCGACTTAATGACAGCAGAAGAATGTGCAAAAGCTATGCAGGATAGGGCGGAGATTTATTTTGCGGAGATTGAGTAAAAAGTGAAGAGTGAAAAGTGAAGAGTGAAAAGTGAAGAGTGAAAAGTGAAGAGTGAAAAGTTGTGGCGAAATGCTTCGCATTTTTTGATTATAAATTGTCAAAACCACGGTTTCATTGTAGGGGCGACGTTTCGTCGCCCGTGAGGTTTACGCAAAACAAAAGGAGGAGCGGTATGAAAAAGTTTATATCAATAATTTTAATTTTAAGCTTAATTTCATTAATATCTTGCACCGACCAAAGTGCCCAGATTTATTCTGAGAATATGGGAAGTGCCCAGCAGGAGAGCGACACCGAATCAGAAGACAGTGACGATACTAATAATGTGCTTGTGATATCTACCGAGTATGTACCACAAGAATATGCAGGTTTTGGTTCTCTTATTGAAGGCTTTAAAAAACTCCATCCCGAGGTTGAAGTTATATTAAACGACACGAGTGTGGATACGATGTCCTTAACACCTGATGAAACAACACTTGCACTTAGTAAATACATGGATGACTTAAGTGTTAAATTGCTCGCAGGCGAAGCTCCGGATTTGATTTTTTGCTTGGGTGATTTTAATAACGACTTTGCCTTTAGCGGACTTTTATATGACCTTAATGAGTTTATTGAAAATGATGAAACGTTTGTAAAAGAAGATTTTTTCATGGAAGTGCTAGAGGCCTGGGAAATTGCAGGGGGGCTTCATAGCATGCCTACAATTTTTCTATTCAACTCTGTGCGTTTTAGACAAGATGTGCTTGATGGCGTGGGGATAAGCGTTGATGAGATGGAAAGTGTGGACTATAAGTTTTTATTTGATACATATTATACGGTTCTTGACAGTGGATTATTCCCTGAAATCACTCATTTGGGTAGGCCGGAATATGTAGGAAAAGGTCCTCTTACATCTGAAGAAAGGGCAAGTGCATTTGATAGAGAAAGTATGACTGTAAGTTTTGAAAGTGAAGAATTTTTAGATTTTCTTAACACTACTAATGGGTACGATATCACAGACATTCCATTTGGAACTTTAAATATCGATGGTGCAGATTTTTTCTTTCAAAGAGATGAATATTTAGTAGAAGGAGCAACTTCAGTCACAGGCAACGCAGTTCAATTAATTTCAAATCAAGCGAATGCCTCAAAGGTTATTCCGATTACCACATCTGAGGGAGAACTTTTAATCAAAGGAAATAATGTGAGCATTCCAAAAGATGCCAAAAACCCTGAACTTGCATGGGAATTTATAAAATACTGCATATATGAGAGTGAAACCGTGTCAACTTCTTATGATACCATCGGAGAATGGGAGGGCGATAGGTTTGAAAATTTTGTTCCTATAAATAAAAATAATTTCAAAAAATTGTGCGATGCGTACGCAGTAGGCGAAACGCAAGAGGTGTATATGGCAGACTTTTATGATTATGTAATAAAAACACTGGAGCTACCCATTGCAACAAAGTTGCCTTCAACGACTTTAGGCCGTGCTTTAGATGCAATACAAATGGACTTTTATAACGGCCTAATGACAGCAGAAGAATGCGCAAAGGCTATGCAGGACAGGGCGGAGATTTATTTTGCGGAGATTGAGTAAAAAATGCGTAGCATTTTTCAGTGAAGAGTGAAAAGTGAAGAGTGAAAAGTTGTGGCGAAATGCTTCGCATTTTTTGATTATATTTTAAAAAGCTGCAAACAAAAAAATGAGCCGGCTGGCTCATTTTTTACTTTTTGCGTCACAAAAACAAATTCTATAATTCTATTTTACTTTATACTATTCCCATGAACCATTCCACGGTTATTGCCACTATAACGACCAGTGCGGATATTGTAAATCCGTGAATCATAGGTGCAAAACCCGATTTTTTCATGTCTCTTAACTGGGTGTTCATTCCTATAGCTGCAAGTGCCGCAACCATTAGGAATTTACTGACATTTTTCATGACTAGTGACATTTCGGGTGGAATAAATCCAAAGCTATTTACGATTGACAGTCCTATAAATCCTGCTATAAACCAAGGGAAAATTGATAAGAAATTGATTTTGCTTGTGGTTTTTTCTTTTTTAGCCATAGTTTCTGAGCCATTTGACAAAGTTTCGATTTTGTCGAGTTGGCTAACTTCGTATTTTTCCGCTTTTTGATTTAGATGGTCTATTGCGTGGCTGGCTTTTACCTTCTCTCTATATTTAACCCTAATGTTTACATATGCAAAAACCAAAACTGTAGGAATAATTGTGAGTGTTCTGGTAAGTTTTACCATAGTTGCAAAGTCGCCTGCGGCTTCACTATAGGCATAAGAGGCCGCCACAACGCTTGAAGTATCGTTTACCGCAGTTCCTGCCCATAGACCGTATGCCATGTCGCTAAGGCCTAACATATGTCCCATAAATGGAAATGCGACTATCATTATCATATCAAAAATAAATGTCGCCGACATTGCGTAGGCTATGTCTTTGTCCTCTGCATCTATGACCGGCGCAATTGCCGCAATGGCAGAACCGCCGCAAATTCCTGTTCCTGCCGATATCAAGTTAGATAGCTTCCAGTCAAGTCCAAGTGCTTTACCTATAAAATAACCGCCACCAAAACAGGTTAACAGGGTAAAAAACATGACCGCTAATGAAAGTGTTCCAACAGTAAGTATTGTTTGAATGCTCAGTGATGCACCCAAAAGAATAATTGCAAATTTCAGTATTTTTTTAGAAGTGAATTTTAAGCCCGGCTTGAATACAGAAACCGGAAAGAAAGTGTTGATAATTATACCAATAAACAGTGCAATTACCGACGCACCTATTAGGTGTATTGGAAGCAGTCCTTCGATAAAGGTCGCCACAAAAGCTATTGCAAGGGCTACCGCAACTCCCGGAATAATGCTTAGTACTTTTTTTACCATGATTTTAACTCCTCATTTTCTTTGATACCTTGATTTTACTGCAAAATCATGATAAAATCAAATAATCATTTATTATATTACGATAAAAATTATTTATCACAGGGGGAAAATTATGCTAGACAATAGGATTTACACTTTTTTAGAGCTTTGCAATGTAATGAACTATCACAAAACTGCCGAAAATTTAAGAATGACACAGCCTGCAGTGACCCAGCACATAAAATTTTTAGAAGAGCATTATGGCTGCAAATTATTTGACTATTCAAATAGAAAACTAAAAAAAACCAGCAAAGGGATAGAGCTTGAAAAGTATGCCAAAAATATTATTTCCCTAAATATTTCTGTTAATGAAGAATTATCAAAAAAAGACAAGCTCCAAATTAACATAGGCGCAACAAAAACCATTGGCGAATACAAACTAAACCACGCACTCATTTTGCAAAGTGAGTGTGAAGTAAATTTCATTATAGACAACACCGAAAACCTCATAAACAAACTTAACCATTTCGAACTTGACATACTCTTGCTTGAGGGGTATTTAGATAAAGATAAATACCTTTACAAAAAGATATCCGACGAAGAAATAGTGGGAATTTGCTCGCCAAAACATCGTTTTGCTGGCAAGGAGCCCAGCCTTACAGAAATTTTAGACGAAAATATAATTCTTCGTGAAAACGGCTCGGGCACGAGATGGGTTTTTGAGAATTTTTTGCTCAGTCAAGGTTACTCGGTAGATAGCATAAAGCAAAAGTCCATCATAAGCAGTAATAAGGTAATTGAAAATATTGTCGAAAGCAATTTGGCGATATCCTTTGTCTATGATGTAATGCAAAAGCAAAACCCCAATCTTTCTTACTTTAAAATTAAAGAAAAGCGTATACACCACGAGTTTAACTTCGTTTTCCTCAATAACACAAAAGCTCAAAAGATTATGGGGTTTATTGAAAATGCTATGAAATAACGGTAAAATTAAATCTTTTTATCATATAGCCTTGCCGCATTTAATACGACAAGCACAGAGCCCGCATTGTGCACCAGTGCTCCGGTCGCCGGATTTAATAGACCCATTACCGATAAAATAATTGCTACAACATTTATTGCCATCGACATCGTTATATTAAATTTAATCGAGAAAATAGTTGCGTTTGAAAGTTTCTTAATGTATGAAATTTTGGAGATATCGTCGCCCATTATGGCAATATCGGCGGCGTCTATCGCTATGTCGCTTCCCATAGTGCCCATCGCAATGCCCACGGTTGCGGTTTTTAATGCCGGTGCATCGTTTACTCCGTCGCCTACCATGCATATGCCGCTTGATTTTTCCATCATGGATTTAACGGCTTCAACTTTACCCTCCGGAAGTAGTGAGGAGTAAACTTCGCTAATTCCGACTTTTCCTGCAATAAAGTTTGCGCTTTTCTCATTGTCGCCTGTGAGAAGCACCGTTTTGTCAATTCCTGCGGATTTAAGCGAGGAAATAGCCACGGCAGAACTGTCTTTAATTTCGTCCGATAGGCCTATAACGCCAATCACACTCTCTTGTGTAGACACAATAATTACAGCCTTGCCTTCTCCCCTAAGCGTGGAAATTATATCTACTATCTCTTGCGATAAATTTATTCCTGCATTGTCCTCAATGAGTTTTTCATTTCCGCAGAAAATATTTTTCCCGTCTACTATGGCAGTAACGCCTTTTCCTACCATCATCATGAACTTGTCTATTTCTAAAAGCTTAACGCCGCTTCCTTTTGTATAGTTTACGACAGCCTTGCCTAAAGGATGCTCAGAGCGACCCTCTACAGAAGAGGTCAACAGCATAAGTTCATTTTCAGAAACACCGAAGGCTTTAATGTCACTTACCGAAAGTTTTCCCTGAGTTATAGTTCCTGTTTTGTCAAAAGCTATAGTCGACACCGTACCCATGCGCTCAAGCGCTTCTCCTGATTTGATTAAAACGCCCTTTTTTGTCGCCTGCCCTATCGCCGCCATAATTGAGGTAGGCGTTGCAAGTGCCAAGGCACAAGGACAAAATACAACAAGCACCGTAACGGCACGCACCAAGGCATCATCGGGCTGATTTAACCCAAATGCCAATATCGCATATGTTGCTATCGCTATGATAATTGCAATCGGCACAAGCCATGCCGCCCATTTATCGACAATTTTTTGCATGGGAGCCTTGTTATTCTCCGCCTCTTCAACAAGCTTAATCATCTTTTGCAGTGAAGAATTTTCAAACGACCTTGTGACTTTTACATCGACAGAGCCATAGCGATTTATGGTTCCCGTGAACACTTCATCGTCTACAGCCTTGTCGACAGGTAAACTCTCCCCTGTCATTATGCTTTGGTCGACGCTTGTGTTTCCCACGCTTATTATTCCGTCAGACGGGAAGCTTTCTCCCGGTAAAACCCTTATAATATCCCCTGATTTAATGTCTTTTGCCTCAACCATTTTTTCGCCGTCGGCAGTAATGACTCTTCCCTGAGTCGGCACGAGGTTCAACAGTTTTTCTATGCCTTTTTTTGCTTTTTCAACCGTTCTATCCTCAAGCCACGCGCCTATCGCCATGATGAATGCAACCTCGCCTGCCGCAAATATGTCGCCTATAGACACGGCGGCTATCATCGCTATAGTTATGAGCAGTGCCGAGCTTATAAAGCGCTGTGTGAAAACCCTCCATAAGGCAAGATATGCAAGCGGTATGCCCGAAATCAGTATTGACGCCCATGCAAAATTTACCATTATTACATTCTCGGCGCCCAAAGTAAGCGGGAAAATGTATTCGCCGACAAAACTCACCGCAAGGCAAAGCCCGGACACCCACAACATCGGCACAGAGTTTAAAAATTTATCTACCTTTTTTAACATAATGCCCTCCTAAATTGTCTTTGAAAATTGATTTAATGCCGAAATCAATTTATCTATGGTTTCATCTTCGTTTCCGTCTTTTATTCCATCTAAAATACAGTGATGCATATGCCCTTCGAGTATTACCTGCCCCGTTTTGTGAAGTGCGGATTTAATTGCGCCTATTTGAATTAATATATCTTCACAAGGCTTATCTTCCTCCACCATTTTCTGTATGCCTCGCACTTGTCCCTCAATTCTTTTAAGGCGCTTGCCTATCGCCTGTGTATCCATACACTGTTTCATAAATAAACCTCCTTTTTATTTTCGCATACCCATAGGGGGTATAGGTATATAATACACCAAAAAAAATATTTGTCAAGCAAAAAATAATTTAGCCGAGTTCGGGTTATATGAACTCGGCTAGCCTGACAAATATTTTATATTTGGTGATTATTTGTTTTTAAACCAATGTTTTGTATTATTTGCGATTTTTACAAGCACGAGCATGACTGGCACTTCCACCAAAACTCCTACTATTGTAGCAATTGCAACAGGGCTTTGTGTTCCAAACAGCGCAACCGCCACTGCGACAGATAGCTCAAAAAAGTTTGATGCGCCTATCATTCCGGCAGGTGCTGCAATGTCATGACTGAGTTTAATCCCTTTTGCCGTGAAGTATGACACAAAGAAAATTAAAAATGTTTGTATTATCAGCGGAACCGCTATTAAAACTATGTGCAGTGGATTTTCAAGTATAACTGTTCCTTGAAACGAAAACAGCAAAGTTAGTGTAACCAAAAGCCCTATTATCGTCACATTATTAAATTTAGGTATGAATTTCGTCTCAAAATACTCTTTGCCCTTGTTTTTTGTGATGAAAACCCTTGTTAAAACGCCGCCTAAAAGCGGAATTACAACAAAAAGCACGACAGATAAAATCAGTGTGTCCCACGGAACGCTTACACCGCCCACGCCAAGTAAAAATGCAACTATCGGAGTAAATGCCACCAAAATTATCAAGTCATTTGTAGCAACTTGAACCACTGTATATGCCGGATTTCCCTTTGTAAGGTGGCTCCACACAAACACCATCGCCGTGCAAGGAGCCGCACCTAGAAGCACTGCACCTGTCAAATAGTCGGTAGCAAGCTCAGGCGTTATAAAGCCCTTAAACAGTACAAAAAAGAAGAGCCACGCAATTCCAAACATTGTAAACGGCTTGATTAACCAGTTTACCACCCAAGTAAGAAACAGGCCTTTTGGGTTTTTGCTTACGCCTTTTACGCTTTTAAAATCGACCTTCATCATCATGGGGTAAATCATAAGCCATATCAAAATCGCAATGGGAATTGACACATTTGCGTACTCAAAACGACTTAAAAACTCGGGTATAATCGGTAAAAATAGGCTGATAAGTATGCCTAAACCCATGCAAATTACAACCCAAAGCGTTAAATATCTTTCAAAAAAACTTATGCCACTTGCCTTTTGTTTTTTCATAAAATTCTTCCTGCTTTCATATCAAATATTTTTTATCTGATGTCATTATAAGCCGAAATCCGCATCTTGTCAATATATATATCAAAATTTTTTAATTTATAATTTCAAATGGCATTCACCGCAATGTCTACAGCGTGAATATGCGTAGTATCAAAAACAGGCAGAGAAATATCTTTTTGCGACACCAAAAGCCCAATCTCCGTGCAACCCAGTATTACACCCTGAGCGCCCATGCCCTCAAGCCTATTAATTATCTGCAAATATTTTTCTTTTGACTCTGCCTTAATTTCACCAAGGCAAAGCTCTTTATAAATAATTTCATTAACAATTTCTATGTCCTCATCGTTTGGAATTAGCACTTCAATTCCCTCATCAATCAACTTTTGCTTGTAAAAATCTTGTTTCATCGTATATTTTGTGCCAAGAAGTGCGATTTTATTAAGGTTTTTCGCCTTTATCGCATTTGCAGTAGACTGCGCTATGTGGAGTATAGGTATATTAATTTTAGCCTCGATTTGCGGTACTACTTTATGCATGGTGTTGGTGCAAATCGCAATAAAATCTGCCCCAGCATTTTGCAGTTTCAGCGCTATTTGTGATAAAACTTCACCGCTTTTATCCCAGTCCCCTTTAGCCTGATATTCCTCAATTTCGGCAAAATTTACACTGTACAGCAAAATTTTTGCAGAGTGCAGGCCGCCTAATATCTCTTTTACCTTTTCATTAATTATTTGATAATAAGAAGCCGTGCTCTCAAGGCTCATTCCTCCTATAAGTCCTATAGTTTTCACTTAGTTTCCTCCTCCGACAAAATCTCATTTATTGTTCTTTTCGAATTTTCATCTGCATCATAGGTGATAAGCGCCTTCCAAAGCGCCCAAGCCTTTGCCCTATCTACCGTGAATTTATCTATATTCTTAAGAAAAAATTCTCTACTCTGACTATCAAAAAAAGTCCACGCCATGGCATAATCGCAAGACGGGTCGCCAATTCCCATAATTCCAAAATCTATTACCGCACACAAATGTCCCTTATCGACAAGCAAATTTCCGGGCGCTACATCTCCGTGTATCCAGACAGGTGTTTTTTCCCATTTGGAGGCTAGCCCTTTTTTCCAAATTTCAAGCAGCCTATCGGTCGGAAGCATGCCCTTTAAGCTTTCAAGAGCCTTTACGGTTTCATCGTGGTACACCGCCAAATCTCCGCCACGATAAAAATTATGCGCCCCTGCCACGGGTGCGTTTTCGGTATTTATTTTTTGCAAATCAAGTAAAAACTGCGAGAGTTCCCTTGCAAAACTGTTTTTTGATTTCATATTGTGCGCACTTAAAGTTTCGCCCTTTATATAGCGATTTACAAGCCACGGAAAAGGATAATTTTCATCGGGCTGACCTTTTGCTATGGGTGAAGAAATAGGCAGACTTAAAAACTGTGACAAAAACGGTAGCCACTTATACTCTTTTTCCACCTGAGGAACATATGCTTTAGCGCTGGGTAGCCTTATTATCATGTCGTCCCCTAAGTGAAAACTCCTGTTATCATGCCCACTTTTTTCCACCGGCCTAATTTCCAAGTCTTTCCATTTTGGAAACTGATTTGATATAAGCGAGCTTACTATTTCTAAATTAATCATAAAACCCCCACAAGATATTTTTTGTACCTATATTATATCTGTAAAATTCGTGGAGCGCAACGTGTATTTTAAAGTGAGTGTTGAATATTTAATTATTTTATGATAAAATTATTAAAATAATTTCTTTGGAGGTTAGCATGAAAGTAAAGAGCACTTTTTTAATGAAAATTAAAAATTTAATAGCGATTTTATCTCAGCTTGCGATGTATTCTTATTTGATTTTCAATTGGAATAACATTCCAAAAATACTTTTAGCGGCCGATAGTCCTATGACAAGAGGGGAGCTCCTTGTTTTTCCAATTTTAGTTACTGTTTTCTTTATTGTGTTCAGTGTAATAGAGCTATTCCCGTCGGCGTGGAATACTTTATCTAATGCAAAAGCCGCCAATATCGCCCAACTACTACATATTACAAAAAATTTGATAGTAGATTTAAAACTTGTAGTATGCTTTGTGCTCGGCCTTTTATTCATGAGCATTGTATTTGCTTTTACTATGCCCGTGTGGCTAGCCACCCTTTCTATAGTAGGAACGCTTGTATACTATGTTTTAAAAATAATCAAGGCTTCAAAGTAAATTGCGGCCTCGATGTCTTTTGCCATATATTTAAATTAAAAATAAAGAGGGCTCCCTTTCTTTGCAGGGAACCCTCTAATTTATATTATTATTAACTTTTATTTAATTGAAAGAACTTTTAACTAGTACATTGGATTACCCTCTTAAAACATTTCATTACTAATTTTGATGTCTAAAACTTATATCGTAGTCAAGATTAATTAACTTTAGTTATCATACTAATAACTAACAATTTATCTACTTACAATAACCTATAATCTAATTTTACTACCAGCTTTCTTATCTATTAAATTGTCCTAAAACTCTATCGGACAAACACTATACTATTTTCTCTATTTGCGTGTAATTATATAACCGTCATCTCTTCGTATCGCCTAAATAAAATCATGTCTGCCATTATTATTTAATAAAAAACTCGGCCATACTACTTCTTCATATTTCATAACCTTTAACACCAAATCAACTCTACATTCATTTGATTTGACATTTGCCTAATTCCAACACTTCAAAGGCTATATTACTAACCAAACACTACCAATTATTTACTCAGCTCCTGTGGTTTTTTCATCACTTACTTTTATGAACTTTACACAGTCTACCTCTAAATAACTCGTATATTTTGTAATCATCCCTTCTCGGTTATAGTTTTTCCCCTACACACTTTCTCTTCATGTATAGTAAAAACTTATCGCAAATGCGATACTAACACCCAAATAAGATAAACTAAAACTCATTTACTAAATTTTTAAGTATAACTTATATATTTTAAAAGACCACAGTCTTTTTATTATTTCAAGCAATCTTTTACATCAATTATTTTATAAATGCCTTTAACATTACCAAGATAAACTGATGTGGTTTAACGAAACCATAAAACGATGGAACTTAAAGTTTATAAAACTCTTAAAATGCAAACACTTGAAATTTTACCGATAACTGAATTTTTTGACTGATATACGGTATTGCACTCCATACCATATAAAGCTGTTCTTTCATCGGCGCCCATCAGGGAACCGACTTGCTGCTTTTCAATTTCCAATGGACTCACCCTTTCTTTTTCGCATTCATTTTAACTCTTAAAGAAAACATTTAAAACTACTCTACTCTTACTTAAGTTTTAACGGGATTTTCTTTTATGAACTTATCTTTTTCTTCTTTTTTCCCGCTTGCTTTCTTTATCTGTATCTTACACCTATTTGTGCAATTTGTCAATAGTTTTTTTAAAAATAATTAGATTTTTTTATTTATTCTAAACATGAATAATAAAACCTTTGAATTAATATAATATTTATGTACACACTACTAACGCACATGATAAATTGAGTTTTGTATTGACTAAATCGCTTTTACAATGTACAATATAGATACACAATAATATTTAGGAGGATTGGCAAATGAATAATGAATACGAGGCCGATTTAATAACGCTTTTAGACGATGACGGAAACGAGCATGAATTTGAGGTTATTGACGAAATCGAAACCGATGACGGACATTTTGTTGCATTGGTTCCAACTCTTCAAGATCCCGAAGACATTGGAGTTGAACCCGAAACATATTATATTTTTGAAATTGACAGCGAAGACGGAGAAGAGCAACTTATGGAAGTTGAGGACGAAGATACTTTAAATAAGCTTGCTGAAATTTTTGAGCGTCGTTTTGAAGAAGAATTTTACGACGAAGACTAAAGCAAATATTTCCTGCCTGATGCGCCTATCATGCACAAATAACCCTACACTCATTTTTTAGGGAGCTTCTCTCCTGTTGAGGGATTGCAGACCTCCCGGCCCGGTTTTTTCCGACGTCGGACGAAGGGAGCGCGAGCCAACAGGGTGAGCACCCACCTGCTTTTTGGTAGCAGGTTATTGAGAAGCAAGTTACGGTCAGGTGGGAATTTTTATTTTAAGTAAGAGTGAAGAAGTGTAGCGAAAAGCTACGCTTTTTTTGTTTTAAAAAAAACTGAAGGGAGCCGAAACGACTCCCTTACGATTTACAATTAAAGATGCAAAGCATTTCAACACAACTATCAATTATCAACTATCAATTCTCAACTCTCAAAGTTTTCATCTAAAAACTTATACATTGTGCTTTTGCAAAGCTCCGGTTCATTTAAAAAACTCACCGCATGCACCGCATCTTTTACTATTAAAAGTTCCTTTTTTGATGCGCAGGCTTCATAGTTTTCCTTCGACATCCTTGTTGGAACATATTGGTCTTTATCTCCGTGAATAAAAAGCACGGGGATTTTATTTTTCCCGAGTGCTTCTACAGCACTTGCTTCTTTAAAGCTAAACTTTGCAAATATTTTGGCGAAAATATCGGCTACACTGAGTATCGGAAAAGGCGGTAAGTGATAGTTTAATTTTAATACGTGCTTGTATATCTCGTACGGAGAGGTGAAGCCACAGTCGGCAATTATTGCTTTCACTTGACTCGGTAAAGCCAAACTACTTGCCATCATCACCGTTGCGGCACCCATAGACACACCGAAAAGGCAAATTTGGGTGCTCTCACCGCATCTTTTTACAATTTCCTCGCACCAAGTTTTACAGTCATAGCGCTCTTTAATTCCAAATGTTATGTATTTTCCGCCACTTTCTCCGTGGCTTCGCTGGCTTATCATAAGCACGCTATAACCTTTGTCTAAAAACATTTCCGCAGTGGTGATTATATCGTCCCTTCCATGGCATCTAAAACCATGCATTAAGAGCGCCACTTTTCCGCAAACCGCCTCTTTTGGCTTATATAAAGTGCCTGAAAGCTTTATTCCATCAAAAGATTTAAGCTCTATTTTTTCCTGCTCTATCGCCTTGAATCTTTCTTTTATTAAAATGATTTTATCATAATTTTTTGCCCATGGGCTTTCCGGTGTTTTGAGGACAAACTCTGTCGGCTTTGGTTTATCTCTTACACACGCAAGATTAAAAAAGAATATCGACGCAAGGAGCGACACTAATATTATTGAGCCCACTAAAATTATAAATAAAATCATAAAACCACCTTCTTAGATATTAATATTGATAGTCCACGCACACACTTTTTTCAATAACAGAATGAACATACGCCTTGACTACTTCTACATGATATGCAGAGCCTTGGTATTCTGCCATATCTTCCATGCTGTCAAAACTTACTTCTAAACTAACATCAAACGAGCGCTCTGAGCGTAAAGCATCTTTACTTGCCACTATATTCTTGGCCTTTGGCACTTTGCCTTCCATCGACATAAACATGTCGCAAAGCTTTTGTGCATTTTCCTCGCTATAATCTTTAAGTTTGTAAAATACTATATGTTTTACCATTTTTTTCATCCTCTTTCATTTTGAATTAAATATATAAGTTGCAACCGCAACAGATACGGCTAGATTTAGTGAGTCTATATCCTCACTTTGATTAATAAATAAGGGTTTGCCTATTTTCTCAAATTTTTCGGGAAGGCCACTTGCCTCATTTCCGAAAATAAGCGTGTAACGCTGGGTTTCCGGCACCGTGTAAGGTGTAAGTACTTTACTTGAATTTAGCATAAAGGGGAACAAATCCCTGCCCTCTCCATATTCATTTTGATACTCTTCAAAACTTTCAAATATGGCTATTCTCAGCTTAAAAATTGCCCCCATAGACGCCCTTATAACCTTGGGATTAAACACATCGGCGCAGGGCTTTATTATGGCTAAATCTTTAATTCCAAAACCTAAAATCGTCCTTATGATAGTGCCTAAATTTCCCATGTCAGATGGACCATGTAGCACGACGTGATTATCATTTTTTGATAAATCAGAATTATATTTTTCAAAAACCGCCGCGGCATAGCACATTTCTTTATCGGAAATTCTATTTAAAGTTTTATCGTCAATTTGAAACTCTACGCCCTTTTGTGCACAGAGTTTTGAAAGTTTTTCGCTGTCATTAAATTTTTGTGAAACTATTGCCTTTATAACTTTTTCGGGCTTATTGTTTATAAGCTCAAACACGGGAAAGGGGCCTAAGACATAGGAGTGTTCCATGTCTTTTTTATATTTTTTATACATGAAAACCTCCTAAATTTTTTAAAGCATCTCAAAAGGCGCTATAATTTCGCTTACTTTTGCCATGATTTCTTCGGATACTGCAAAGTCCATCGACTTTACATTCTCTTCCATTTGCTCAGGGTTCATTACACCGCAAATAATAGAGGTAATTTCGGGTTGTGCTTTAAGCCAGTTCATGGTTAAGTCCATCATTTTCAGGCCATTTTCTGTAGCAAGTGCATAAAGTTCTCTTGCAGGTTTTAGGTAAGTATCTAAAAGCGGTGGGCAAAGTTTTGGATTTTCAGACCTTACATCGTCCTTAGAGAATTTTGCGCCGTTTTGGAATTCGCCTGTTAAAAGCCCTTGGAAGAACGGGCTGTAAGGGAAAAATGCTTGTCCGTTTTCACGCACAATCGGGAAAATTTCGCTCTCTGTTCTATAATCCAAAGTGATTGCGTGATAAGTTTTCGGGTTTCTCTCAAGCATATTGTAAAGCCCTTGTTGAGAGTCGATTTCCGTCAGTGTCATAAGCTTTTTAATGTCATTTGCAGAAAAATTTGTGAGTCCTATGTATCTAATTTTGCCAGATTTTTTTATTTCATTTAGCGCATCTGCTGTCTCTTCTAAAGAAGTCGCAGGGTCAGGCCAGTGCATTTGATATAGGTCAATATAATCAACGCCTAGGCGCATAAGGCTATCGTCAATTTCCTTTAGCATGCTTTTTTTAGAGAGATTATTTGTAACAGCACCGTTTTCGTCCCAAATAAGTCCTGCTTTTGAAGCAATTAAAACCTTATCCCTCTTGCCTTTTATTGCCTTGCCCAAAACAGTTTCTGACACACCATTTCCGTAAATTGGCGCAACGTCAAAGAAATTGACACCCAAATCAATCGCCTTATGAACGATGTTAACCGAATTTTCGTCACTAGTATTGTCCCAGTTACCGCCAAAATTCCAGCAACCAAGCCCCATTAGCGATATTTCCTCTTTAATTCTTCCTACTTTTCTGTATATCATTTTCTTTTTCCCCTTTGTTTTTTATATTTTACGCCGTTAGAATATCATTTTGAACTGCAGCACTTTCCGCATAAATAGTATCAGGACAAACATCTATGCAATTACATGGGTCACGTTCCTCTGATATATCAAAGGCAAGTGTTCTGTTCATTATTGTACACAATCTTTTAAATTCGTTTATATCTTTAATTTTATCAAAAATCTTACCACCATTTAAAACAAAGGCGCAATCGTAAAGTTTTATTTCTCCATTATCATAATAAAGATAAACTTTAAAATCATCCGTCGGCAAAACTTGATATAAATTCGGTCTATCCAAAATAACACCTCCTACTTCATCGTATTGGTTCAATTTTTCTAAATTCCTTCGTTTCCCACATCTCATTTAAATCTCACCGCTCCACTCGGCTATAAATTTTTTGATAAATTCTTTTGTAAACTCAACTTTTTCTTTTGCCATTTTACTTGCCGTGGCGGTGTTCATATGGTCTGCAAGCTTAAAAATTTTGCTGTAGAAATGGTGCACTGCCGACGGGTCGGTTTTATCGCCTTCTACATAATCACCCTTAGGCTCTAGCTCTTTTGTTTCATCATACATCGGCCTTCCTACGCTTGCACCGTAAACAAAGGTTCTTATTATGCCTATAGCTCCTAAAGCATCCAAATTATCCGCATCTTGCACTATATGGCAGTTTATTGAATTTTCTTCATTGCCTTTATTCCAGTTATAGTTTTCATGATTTTTAATCACATTGCAAATTTCATCCTTGTCATCGTCTGATAAATCTAAATCAGAAATAAGCTCTCGTATTGTCGGTATAGACTCTGCAGGCTCTACAAATCTGCCAAGATTACTTTGCATTATCCTGTGGACATCATGAAGGTACGCCGATATTCCTACAAGCACCCTGTCGCCGCCCTCTTTACTTGAAATATGCAAGGCAAGTTTCATGGTTCTTTCTAAATGAGTGGTGTCATGCCCTGTGGCATCGTCTTTAAATAGAGCTTCTACCTTAGGTTTAAGTAAGTCAATATAATCTTCAACTTTCCGCATATTGCTCTCCTTTAATTTTTCAAGCTATGAAGAGGTGCCGGGATTTGTCCACCTCTATTTATAAACTTAGACGGGGAGTTATAATTAATCTTCATGACCGGTCCTTTTCCGAAGAGGCCACCCCAGTCGAGCTCGTCGCCTATTTCCATGCCTATTGCAGGTATTATTCTCACGGCAGTGGTTTTGTTATTTACCATGCCTATTGCGGCCTCGTCTGCGATTATCGCCGCTATGGTGTCGTTTGTGATGTCTCCGGGCACTACTATCATGTCAAGCCCTACAGAGCATACCGCCGTCATTGCTTCTAGTTTGTCTATGGTAATAGAGCCACTTTCCGCGGCGGCTATCATTCCTGCATCTTCTGATACTGGGATAAATGCGCCCGAAAGTCCGCCAATTCTTGAACAAGCCATGACTCCGCCTTTTTTTACGGCGTCATTTAATAGCGCCAAGGTACAAGTAGTTCCGTGCGCTCCGCACTGCTCTAAGCCGATTTCCTCTAAAATATGCGCAACACTATCTCCGACCGCAGGGGTTGGAGCAAGCGATAAATCGACTATGCCAAAAGGAACGCCCAGTCTTTTTGAGGCCTCAACTCCTATAAGCTGTCCAACTCTTGTGATTTTATAGGAAGTTTTCTTTATGATGTCTGCAAGCTCACTGATATCCGCATCGGGATATTTTGCAATTGCCGCACGCACAACTCCGGGGCCCGATACTCCTACATTTATCATGCAGTCCGGCTCTCCCACGCCATGAAACGCACCCGCCATAAAGGGATTATCCTCTACTGCGTTGCAAAAAACCACCAGTTTAGCCGCGCCAAAGCACTGTTTATCCACCGTAAGCTCGGCGCATTCTTTTACAATTTTTCCCATAATTTTGCAGGCATCTAAATTAATTCCCGTCTTAGTAGAGCCAATGTTTACAGACGAACATACTCGCTCTGTGGCGGCAAGTGCTTCCGGTATAGAATTAATAAGCTCTAAATCACCTGCGGAAAATCCTTTTTGTACGAGTGCAGAATATCCACCTATAAGGTTAACGCCGACATCACGTGCGGCATCGTCTAAAGTTTTTGCAAAGGGCACAGGGCTTCCTCCGCACGCGGCAGAAATTATCGCTATGGGAGTAACAGAAATTCTTTTATTTATTATGGGTATTCCATACTCTTTTTCTAGCTCTTCCCCAACTTTTACAAGGTTTTTAGCCTTCCTTGTAATTTTGTCGTAAACCTTTTTACAAGCTATGTCAATATCACTGTCTATGCAGTCTAAAAGCGATATGCCCATGGTTATTGTCCTGATGTCAAGGCATTCGTCTTGTATCATTTTAATTGTCTGTAAAATATCATATACATTTATCATGGCGCCACCTATATTTTATGCATAGCATTAAAAATGTCTTCATGCATTACATAAATTGAAAGCCCTAACTCTTTTGATAACTCTGTCATTCTATCGGAAAGCTGTGGAAGTGATTTATTCATTTTTGAAATATCCACCAGCATAATCATTGCAAAAATATCCTGCAAAACCGACTGAGTAACGTCCGTTACATTGGCATTATACTCTGCACAAATTGTACTGACCTTTGCCAAAATTCCTACTGTGTCTTTTCCTATTACCGATAATACTGCTCTCATATTCATTCTCCTCACTTTTGTTTTGTTTCTCTATTTTTATAAGACGAAAGTCGCCAGTTCTTCCACCGTCTTTTCGTCACCCTCTACAAATAAACATTCCATAATCCTTTGGCACGAAAATTTTTCCGCCTACTTTTTTGCTTTCAAGAACTTCGTGAAGCTTTTGAACTTTACAGCTTTGTATATCCACAAAACTTTCCATTGAAACTATGTAGTCCACTAAATCTTGTGTTTGTGTGACTTCTAATGAGTCTTCATATCTTCGCATTTCTGTACTTATAAAATATTTTTTGAGCTTTTCTTCTCCGTTTTGCAGAGTAAACTCCTTGTTTTGCTGTGATTTAAAATTTGAATTTTTAATAAGTGATTCTATATATTCTGTAATTCCGTTTTCGCCAAATGTTGCACAGTAGAACTTGCCGTGCTTTTTTAATACCCGTTTGACTTCCGACAAGGCTTTTTCTAAATTTGGCACGTGATGGAGCATCATATTCGCAATTACCATGTCAAAACTACCATCTTCATATGGAATTTTCTCGATGTCTACCTTATTAAAAATCACATCGGCTTTATACTTATTTTTCTTTGCCGTCTCAAGCATACCCTCGGACAAATCGGTCAAGTAAAGCTTTACGCCCTGTGGCAAAACGCAATTTTCCCACATGCACCCCTTGCCACAGCCGAGCTCTAAAATTTTAAAGCCCTCTTTTATTTCAAACTGGTCTAAAATCCAGTTTGAAAATCCTTGCTTATTAGTGCTGTATTTTTCGTGAATAGAAATTCTTGTACTCAGTTTTTCGTCATTTTCATATTGCGACTTGACGTTTTGACTGTCATTAATTTTCATTTTTCACTCTCTCCCATAACTTAGGCTGTATTAGTGGATAGGTGAGATTTTTGGGTACCTCGTCAAAAAACTCTATTTTTTCAATCTCCATAGACGGCAGTTTTTCAAACTCTGTAATCTGTGCAAAATATAGTTTTCCGAAGCTTTCGGCCTCGCCCTTTACCACTGAGTAGACACAAACAGCTTTTATTGTAAAATCTTTAGCGCCCGTTTCCTCCCAAAGCTCTCTTTTTGCCGTGTCGTCGATATTTTCATTTTCTTCCCTATGTCCACCCGGAATTTCATAGGTATCCCTGTCTTTGTGCTTACAAAACACCCATTTTCCTTTGTGTTTTGCCACAATGACAGCGAATTTAAGCAAAGCATCGTCTACTTCATCATAAAATTTAACTTCAAGCATTTTTACAGCTCCTTATGATATTTGTCAAGTTCCCATTTTAACGGATTTGTTTCGATATACTCCCAAAACTTTTGATATTCTGCTTCGTTTCGGATTATTCTATCGTGGTATGATTTTTGCCACACCTTCACCACCGTAGTGAACGCATTGTATGCGTTCTTATCCCTCTGTTTTGCATGTATACCCTTGCTAACAGACGATTTAAAAATTTGAATTATCTTTGGTACATCCAGTTTTGCATGTTCTCCACTTGGAACGCATACAATGCGTTCCCTACATATTAGCAAAATTAAATGCACATGATTTGGCATGATGATATACTTCTCAACACTAATATCATCATATAAATTTGACAAAATTTCTACATTATGATTTACAACATTGCCATATTGATTTAATTTCATTTGCCCGTTCACAATCTCACCGAATAAACATTCTCTGTCATGCGTGCAAATTGTAACAAAATATGCTCCGTTTTGGCTGTAATCGTAATCTCTCAGCCTAAGCTGTTTGCGATACTGCATATCCATAAAACGCCGCCTTACCCCAAATTGCCCATGGTCTTTCCGCTGCCGTTTATTGTTTCAAAATCTACTTTAAAATCTGCAACTGCTTTGTCTATTGATGCCATTTCTACCGCCGCATATAGTAAATCGGGGCTTACTGTGATGCTTCTTGCTCCGCTATTAAACGATTTTACCAGCTGTCCCACATTTTTATAGCTTGCGCCTAAAACTTTTGCTATGTATCCTCCCTCGGCGATGAAATTTGAAATTTCTTCTATTGTAAGGCTTGGGTCGGAATTGTTATTTTCCATTCTGTTAAAATACACTGCAACATATTTTGCCCCTGCTAAAACGGCAAGTATGCCCTGCATTGAAGAGTAAACCGCCGTTGCCGTTATATTTACGCCTTTACTTGAAAGTGCTTTTATTGCCTTTAATCCCTCTTTATTTACAGGAATTTTTATATATGTGTTAAGCCCAAGTGTTTTTCTTATAACATCTGCTTCTTTAATAATTTCCTCGGCCGTTTCGCTTACTACTTGAACATGCAAGCTTCTGTTTCCGCAAAGTAGTTTAACTTTACCTAAATGTCCGTACAAGTCCACTTTTCCAAGCGCTTTTAATATAGTCGGGTTGCTTGTTACTCCTGTTATTGGAAAAATATCTAAAGCTTTTTCAATTTCCTCAAGGTTTGCTGTGTCTAGCATGATTTCCATTCCACTAAAATGCATAATATTTTCCTCCTCAAATAATTAAAATTCTTGTTCTGTTCTTGCTATAATATCGTCTTGTGTGCGCTTTGACAGCACATTAAAGAACGCACTGTAACCTGCGACACGCACTATTAAATCCCTGTGTTTTTCAGGGTGAACCTGCGCATCGAGTAGCGTCTCTTTGTCCACAACATTAAACTGCACGTGGAAGCCTTTTAGCGCATCAAAGAAGGTTCTTACCGCATAGATAAGTTTTAGTTTATTTTCTTCCTTCTTTAAAATTTCGGGTGTTGTTTTTTGATTTAAAAGCACGCCTCCCGTGATATCGCCTGTTGGAAGCTTTGATACCGATTTAAACACGGCTGTAGGGCCGCTTGTGTCCATGCTGTGTGTCGGACTGCAACCTTCTGCTAAAGGTTCGCCCTCAAATCTGCCGTCAGGTGTTGCCTTAGTGCCTGCACCTTGTGGAACATTTGCAGAAATTGATGAAGTGCCCGCATAATAAACACCGCCTATAGGACCTCTGCCGTATCTTGTGTTTTTGAAAGTCTTCATTTCATCAATATAGCTTTGATACCCCTTTACGACCCACTCATCGACTCTGTCGTCATCGTTTCCGTATTTTGGAACATTCAAGAGCATATTTTGAATTTTTTTGCCCTTATCGCCGTCAAAATTAGTTTGTAGTGCTTCCCAAAGCTCTTCCGTAGTAATTTCTTTATCGTCAAATACAGTTTTCTTAATAGCATAAAGGCTGTCGCCTAAATTTGCGATACCCACCTGTAAGTCGCTGATAAAATCATACTCGGCACCGCCCTCTTTAAGCGTTTTTCCTCTGCCTATGCAGTCGGAAATTAGGGCTGAACAGAATATATCTGGCACATTTTGCTCAAGCACCAAGTCGGCACAGCTGTCTATGATATTTGCCATTTTGCCGTATTCTCTAATAATTTTATCCCATGCGGCAAACACTTCATCAAAACTTTTCATTTCTTTAAAGTGCCCCATACCGCTCCAAACTTTTTTACCGCTTGCAGGGTCTATGCCGTCGTTCATTGCAATTAAAAGCGTTTTTGGGAAGTTTATAAAGCTCATACCCGTGCATCTGTATCCCCATTTGCCGGGCACTGCAACCTCAACACAGCCTATTGCGCTGTAGTTTATTGCATCTTCTTTTGTGACTCCACGGCTTAAAAAGCTTGGAATAATAATCTCGTCACTGTTAAATGCAGGCATACCAAAGCCCAATTTTATGACCTCTACACACTCATTCATAAACTCAGGCTCTAAGCCTTTAAAATACCTTACAGTAAGGTTTGGCTGTGGAAGTTTAATCCTTGCAACGCTTTTCAAAATTAAGTAACTCAGTTCATTTACAGCGCTTGTTCCGTCTAAATTTTGACCGCCGACTGTTACGTTTTGATAAAGCGGACTGCCTGCTGAGAATTTTGTGTGACTTGAAGAGCGCACCTTGTTGACTGTATAGGTTTTAAGCCATAAATTCTCCAAAAGCTCGCAAGCCGTGTCTTTATTTATAATTCCCTTTTTAATGTCATTTTCGTAAAACGGATACAAATATCTATCCAAAAGCCCATAACTCATGCTGTGGCCGTTGCTCTCAATTTGAAGTATTACATGCACCATCCAAATCGACTGGACTGCCTCATAATAAGTGTCGGCCGGGTTTTCAGGCACTTTTTTCGTAATTCTTGCTATCTCTAAAAGTTCTGCTTTTCTCGTTTCATCTGTCTCTTTTTCAGCCATTTTCGTGGCAAGGGCTGAGTATCTGTTTGAAAAATTAATTGCCGCATACAGTGTAATTATTACCGCGTCATAAAAATAGCTTTGTTTTAACTGCTCAAAATCTCCTAAATCAAGACTTGCTCTTTTTTCTTTTGCACGCCTTAAATAATCCTTAAGTCCAAATTTAAGAATTTTTTCATATTCAACGGCAACATGGCCGTCGCCACTTGTTATATTGCCCTCAGCCTTTATTATTCCAAGGTCATAAAGCTCTTTGCACTCTTTAGGAAAAGCGGCAAGCCCCTTGTCTTTTAAGGTGTTATTTTCCCAAAACGGTGCAATTTCTCTTATTTCATTTTTCGTTTCTTCCGATATGGTAAAAACGTCGCCGTCACGGTCTTCAAACATGTCAAGCTCATTTACTATCCAGTCCATTGCATACTCTGGAAAAACAGGTGCTCCCCTGTTAACTTTTGCCTGATTTCCTACAAGTAAGGTGTTGTCTTCTATGAAAACATCCATGTTATCAAGGATATTCTCTAGCATTTTCGCCCTTAGAATATTCGTCTGTTCGTTCCTGTAAAGCTTGTAAGCTTTAGTTGCTAGCACCGCTCTTTGACTACATACGGAAGATTTCGTGCTCATAATCTCTTCTCTAAACTCAAGTATACGTTTGCCGGATTTTCCAAAATATTCTGACATATTCGTTAACCTCTTTCCTAAATAAATTATAAGTCTATCATACCATAAATTTATGAATTTTCAAACCAAAATTCACATTAAATTATACTATAAACAATGCCACCTACTACCCCACAGCCCATCATCACTATTATGGGATTTGGCTTAAATTTTCTCATAATTATTATCGCCGTTAAAAATAGTATTAACGCCACAAAGTTGACATCGCTTAAAACCGTAGTAAAACCATGCTCACCCCATAAGGCAAGTATAAGTATCGACACACCTGCCGAGGCTATAAGTGCCACAACGCCCGGCCTAAGTCCTGATAAAATCCCTTTCATAAGCTGTAAATCTCTATATTTAAAGTAAAGCATTGCAAGAAGCGACACTATTATGCACGAGGGCAAAATGCAGCCAAAAGTTGCAACCAAGGCACCGGGAATGCCTGCTACACGTATGCCTACAAAGGTTGCAGAGTTAATCGCTATTGGGCCCGGTGTCATCTCTGCTATTGTGATAAGGTCGGTAAACTCTGTAATGCTAAGCCAACCGTTTACTTCTACTGCCTGACTTTGAATTAAGGGAATTGCAGCCATTCCTCCGCCTACACTAAAAAGGCCAATTTGAAAAAAGCTCCAAAAAAGTTCTAATAATATCATATTTACACCCCTTTTCTTACTTTATAAGAAGTGTAAACAAGTCCTATTACCGCACATCCTATAATTATGTATATCACATTTACAGAAAAGAAAAATGTTAGGGTAAAAACCAACGCCATAAGCGCTATAAGCACCCACTCTTTTTGTTTTACTATTCCTAAACCCATGCCGATTACAACATCGCAAATAACCGCCGCAACGCCTGCCTGCATGCCTAAAAGCACATTATTTACTATTACATTATCTCTAAAAGCCGTGTAAAAAAGCGAAATTACAGAGATAATTATGAGGGGCGGCAAAATTGTGCCAAAAATGGTTATCACTGCGCCGAGTGGCCCCGCAACCCTAAAGCCTAAAAGCAGTGATGCATTAACAGCCACCGCACCCGGAGAAGACTGCGCTATTACCGTAAAGTCCACCATTTCTTTTTCATCAATCCACTTTAGGTTGTCGACAAACTTCTTTTTCATAAGCCCAATAATGACAAAACCCCCGCCAAAAGTAAACGCACTTAGATAAAATGTCGCCAAAAACAATCTAAGGTAAAACTTTATGCCTTTCTTTTCCATTGTGACCTCCTCATGATTTTTACTTGAAAACCCGAAATTAACATGTTATTATTATACTACCGAAAATTAGTAACTGTCAAACAGTTTAAGGGAGTAATTTATAAGTTATGAAAGCAACTATATTTAATATCCAAAAATTTTGCCTGCACGACGGCCCAGGCATTCGCACAACCATATTTTTTAAGGGTTGCCCATTAAAATGCATTTGGTGCGCAAACCCCGAAAGTCAGCATCCTCATCCTCAAATCTTAAAGGACAAATCAAAGTGCATTTCCTGTTTGCTATGTCATGAAAACGAATTTGTTGTAAGCGACTGCCCTACATTTTCCGCAAGTTTTTCGGGCAAAAAGCGCTCGGTGGAAAAAGTATATAACGAGGCTATAAAAGACATAGAATTTTATAAAAGCAGCGGCGGAGGTGTCACTTTTTCAGGAGGCGAGCCCCTACTTCACTTAGATTTTATTAAAGAGCTTTCCAAGCTTTTACGACAAAAGGACATTCACCTTGCCTGCGAAACCAGCGGTTATGCAAGCGAGCAAAATTTTGCAAGGCTTTTAAAGCGTGTGGATTTACTGCTTTTTGACGTAAAGCATTACGATGATGTAAAGCATAAGACGTTTACAGGCGTTAGCAATGAAATTATACTTAAAAATCTAGAAACGGCAATCCTTAACGGGAAAGATGTAATAGTGAGAATACCCATAATCCCAAATTTTAACGACAGTTTAGAGGACATGGAAAATTTCGGAAAACTGCTTAAATCCTTAAACATCAAAACAGTGAACCTCCTACCCTTTCACCAAATGGGTGAGAGTAAATATGAGATGATAGATAAAGAATATACAATGAAAGAATATAAGCAGCTAAGCGAAAGCGATTTAAAGGAACATTTAGAAGTAATAGGCAAATATGTGGAAAAAGCAAGTTTTTAATCATAAATATTGAGCAAAAACTTGACATTCTCATTTCAAAATGACATAATAATTTATTAGCAAGTTTTTATAAAGGAGTTTTTAAAATGACAAACGAACTGGCAAAAGCCTATGACCCTAAAGAGGTTGAACAGAGAATTTACGATTTTTGGACAAAAGGAAATTACTTTCACGCCCAGCGTGATGAAAATAAGAAGCCATATACTATAGTTATACCACCGCCAAACATTACAGGCCAGCTTCACATGGGGCATGCCATGGACAACGCCTTACAGGATACTTTAATCAGATTTAAGCGTATGCAAGGCTATAGCGCTTTGTGGCTACCGGGCACCGACCACGCCTCCATTGCGACAGAGGCAAAAATTGTTGAAGCGATGAAAGAAGAAGGCCTTACAAAAGAGGATTTAGGCCGTGAGAAATTTTTAGAGCGTGCGTGGGAGTGGAAAAAGCACTACGGCGGAAGAATTATCGAGCAGCTCAAAAAACTTGGCGCATCTTGTGACTGGGAGAGAGAACGCTTCACCCTGGACGACGGCTGTAACAAGGCTGTTAACCACGTTTTTGTAAAACTTTATGAAAAAGGGCTTATTTATAGAGGCGAAAGAATAATAAACTGGTGCCCACACTGCAAGACATCAATTTCTGATGCAGAGGTTGAGTTTATCGAAAAAGACGGCAGTTTTTGGCATATTAAATATCCTATAGCTGACGGAAGCGGTTTTGTGGAGCTTGCAACAACAAGGCCTGAAACCATGCTTGGTGACACGGCAGTTGCGGTTCACCCTGAGGACGAACGCTACAGCCATCTCATAGGAAAAACAGTTATACTTCCTATAGTAAACAAAGAAATTCCTGTTGTGGCCGACGATTTCGTAGATATGGAATTTGGAACAGGCGTTGTAAAAATAACACCTGCACATGACCCTAACGACTTTGAAGTGGGACTTAGGCATAAACTTCCCATCATAAACGTAATGGACGAAAGCGCCGTTATTAATGAAAACGGTGGCGAGTACTGCGGAATGTCCTCAAAAGACGCAAGAGTAGCCATAGTAAAAAAACTTGAAGAATTAGAGCTTTTAATTAAAGTAGAGCCTATAAAGCACAATGTTGGCACTTGCTACAGATGCACTACCACCGTAGAGCCTAGAGTGTCTACTCAGTGGTTTGTAAAAATGGAGCCACTGGCAAAACCTGCTGTAGACGCAGTTAGGAGCAAAGAAATTAAGTTTATTCCCGAAAGAATGGAAAAAACTTATTATAACTGGATGGAAAATATCAAAGACTGGTGTATTTCCCGTCAGCTTTGGTGGGGACACAGAATCCCTGCTTGGTACTGCTCTTGTGGCGAAGTTATAGTAGGCGAAGACGCACCTAAAACTTGCCAAAAATGCGGTGGCACCACCCTATTACAAGACGAAGACACACTTGACACTTGGTTTTCATCGGCACTTTGGCCATTTTCGACCCTTGGCTGGCCTGAAAAAACCGAGGATTTAGAATATTTCTACCCAACAAACACACTTGTAACAGGCTATGACATCATTTTCTTCTGGGTTGCAAGAATGATATTCTCAGGGCTTGAGCATATGGAAAAAATTCCGTTTGACACAGTTTTCTTCCATGGCCTCATAAGAGATGCACAGGGTCGCAAGATGAGCAAATCTTTAGGAAACGGCATAGACCCACTTGAAGAGATAGAAAAATACGGTGCAGATGCCCTAAGATTTACCATAGTAACAGGCAACAGCCCCGGAAACGACATGAGATATTCCGACGAGAAGGTAAACTCCAGCAGAAACTTTGCAAATAAAATTTGGAATGCCGCAAGATTTATCTTGATGAATTTAGAAAATAAAGACGTAAAATGCGAGCTTCCAAAAAATCTGTCCCTTTCCGACAAGTGGATTTTATCAAAATATAACGAGCTTACAAGGCAGGTTACCGAAAACCTTGAAAAATTCGAACTCGGCACAGCAGTAAGCAAAATTTACGACTTCTTATGGGACGATTTCTGCGACTGGTATATAGAGCTTGCAAAAATCACAATTAACTCAGGAAACAACCCTGAAAACGGCGCAGAACATGTTTTAGTGTGGGTACTAAGCAACACTTTAAAACTTTTACACCCATTCATGCCTTATATCACAGAAGAAATTTGGCAAGCACTTCCTCACGAGGGCGAGGCGCTGATAATTGAAGCCTTCCCGACTTACTGTAAAGACCTTTGCTTTACAAAAGAGCAACAAGACATGGAAAACGTGATGGAGCTTATCCGCTCTATAAGGGCAAGAAGGGCAGAAATGAACGTTCCGCCGTCTAAAAAGGCGAAACTTTCCATAGAAACCGCAAATGAGGAGTTGTTTAAATCGCAAGAAGCCGCTATTTCTAAGCTTTCATATGTAAGTGACTTTAGCTTTACAGCAGATTTTGACACGTCGTCAGCCGTCGCAATAGTAACAAATGCCTGCAAGGCGTATATCCCAATGGACGAGCTTGTAGACAAAGAGGCGGAAACTTTAAGGCTTACAAAAGAGCTAGAGGCCGCACAAAAACAACTTGACACGGTAAATGCAAAGCTTAAAAACAAAACTTTCATGTCAAAAGCACCCGAAAACGTAGTAAAAGGCGTTCGTGAAAACGGAGAAAAACTAGCTGAGCGCATAAGACTTATAAAAGAAACTTTAGATAAAGTTTAGAATTGATATTTGTAGGGGCGGTCATCGGCCGCTTGAAAGACAACGGTCGCCCACACAGGGGCGCCCCTACATAATCAACTAAAAAGGAGATAAATATGCTTGATATTAAATTTGTAAGGGAAAATCCCGATATTGTAAAACAAAACATTAAAAATAAATTTCAAGAGCAAAAACTTCCACTTGTAGACGAAGTTATAGAGCTTGACGAGAAAAAAAGGGCCAACCAACAAGAGGCCGACACTTTTAGGGCAAACAGAAATAAGTTGTCAAAACAAATAGGTGCCTTAATGGGACAAGGCAAAAAAGAAGAAGCCGAAGAGGTCAAGGCGCAGGTGACAGCGCAGTCTGAAGCACTTGCAAAATCAGAGGCCTTAGAGCGTGAGTTTGACGAAAAAATAAAGACCATCATGATGACTTTACCAAATATCATAGACCCAAAAACACCAATCGGTAAAGACGACAGCGAAAACGTGGAGCTTGAGCGTTTCGGCGAGGCCATTGTTCCTGAATTTGAAGTACCATATCATGCCGACATCATGGCAAAGTTTAACGGAATAGACCTAGACAGCGCAAGAAAAGTTGCAGGCAACGGTTTTTATTATCTAATGGGCGATGTCGCAAGGCTACATTCTGCCATAATTTCTTATGCAAGAGATTTCATGATAGACAGGGGATTCACCTACTGCATTCCGCCTTACATGATAAGAAGTGAAGTCGTTACAGGCGTTATGTCTTTTGCCGAAATGGACGCAATGATGTACAAAATTGAGGGCGAGGATCTGTATTTAATAGGCACAAGCGAGCACTCAATGATAGGAAAATATATCGACACTATCGTAAAGGAAGAAAGCTTGCCACACACATTGACAAGCTATTCACCTTGCTTTAGAAAAGAAAAAGGCGCACACGGAATAGAAGAGCGTGGCGTTTATAGAATACATCAATTTGAAAAGCAAGAAATGATAGTAGTTTGCAAACCCGAGGACAGCCCAATATGGTATGAAAAAATGTGGAAAAACACGGTAGATTTGTTTAAAACACTAGACATACCGGTAAGAACTTTAGAGTGCTGCTCTGGCGATTTAGCCGACCTTAAAGTGCGCTCTGTCGACATAGAAGCATGGTCACCACGTCAGCAAAAATATTTTGAAGTGGGAAGCTGTTCAAACCTTGGAGACGCACAGGCAAGAAGGCTTAAAATCAGGGTAAACGGCGAAAACGGAAAATACTTAGCCCATACCCTAAACAACACAGTTGTAGCACCACCGAGAATGCTAATAGCATTTTTAGAAAATAACCTAAAAGCCGACGGCTCAGTGAGCATCCCAGAAGCCCTAAGACCATACATGGGAAACAAAACCGAGCTTTCGTAAACATTTAAAGGCGCTACCGACTAATTAGCAAAGCTATGGTGAAATGATGAAAATATATAATTATGATGATTTCGTTTTAAATTTACTAAACAGCGGATTTTCTCTTTCGGGTGGGAATTCGGACGGGATTTTTTCCTTAATCACTTGGAGCTGGAAAGAAACTCCTCCTTATGAAACGCCTGTGCGTTGGCACACTGGAGACATGGACACCGACCCATGGGAGTGGCGTGTTCGTGTTTTAAACGAGAGAAACGACATCGCTTACTCTAAGTTATTTTTCGGAAAAGGTGGCTATATCACAAAGCAGTGGTACCCCTATTTTCTTGCCGCAAGGCGAAAGGGCAAAAGCTTTACTCAAGATTATATGGACGGAAACATTAGTAATTTCGCAAAAAGAATTTACGACTGCCTAAGCGAACACGGCACACTGCCTTTACAGCTGATAAAGCAGTTCGGAAATTTTTCTAAAGAAGAAAAATCTAAATTTGACCGAGCACTGACCGAGCTGCAAATGAAAATGTACATAACAATGTGTGGCACAGCGCAAAAAACCAACAAATTCGGCGAGGAATACGGCTGGTCATCGACGGTATTTTGCAGGGCAGAAGAATTTTGGAGTAAAGACATTTTTAAAATCGCCCAAAAAATTTCCGAAGATGAAGCGGCAGAAGAAATAAGTGCGCAAATATACAAGCTCAACCCAAATGCACAAGAAAAAAAGGTGATGAAATTTATAAAAGGCATCTAATTTCATCTTAATATCAAAGTAAAGGGCTTATCGCATTAACGGATTATTTCGTCAAAATAAATAAACCATAGTAGCTTCCATGCCTGTCCGAAAACATCAATTTTATACATATTTTTAGGGAGGGCGTGGAAGCCCTCCCCTACTTTTTGTTTATTTTCACCTTAATGCGATAGCCTCTTTACTTGTGGTTTTTTCAACAATCTGAAAGGAGCTGTGACGAAATAGAATAATTTTCGTCACATTGACGGACAAATGTAGGGGCGTGACCGCCCGAAACCTTGGATTTTACCATTAGTTTCGGGCGAACACACAGGTTCGCCCCTACAAAAATTTATATATTATAACAATTACGACACAGCCTCTTTTTTAAGGTGTCGAAAGTGCACATTAGGTCAATTCTAATAATTTGTTATTAATCCTTAGCATTGCTTCTGTATAATATAACATTTCTTCGGTACTCATTTCTTGTGTTTCAAGTACGGTTAATTTCTCCATGGTATCGGCATACTCTTCGATAAAATCCATATAATCACCTAAAAGGCTTACATCACTTTCTGATTCGCTATATTTTTTCATAAATTCAATATATTCATCAAAAAACGCTTCATATGTATCAATTGCCTCTTTAAATTCAGGGCGAATACCATCACCAGCATCTCCGCTTGTTTCATCATCAGAAGCATTATCAATAATTTCGTTATTATTATCTAAATTGTCTTCTCCATCTAATGTTTCAGTTTCTACATTATCCTCAGTTGCATTACTACTGGTAATAATCGCATCAATATCATAATTATCATTCCAAATGATTTCGCTATTGACATCCAACCATATGCTATACAAGTCAGAATTAGCATCTAACCAAGTACTATAAATATTTGAATTAGCATCTAACCAGTCGCTATATGCTTCGCTGGAAATATCAAGCCATTCGCTATAATCTTCTGTATCTAATGCATCTGCGATTATACCATCATAATATGTTTCATATAAAGCATCGAAAATATTTTCATATATTCTTTCGTAGTAACTATCAAATGCTTCTTCATATATAGTGTCGTAAAAATACTCCATTGCGGTTTCAATTGCATCAGCATCGTCAGTATCGACAACTGAAACTACCTCTTTGTAATAATCAACTGACTTGAGCGCAATTTGCTCAAACAGTTCGTTTGTTTGTTCTTGAGTAAGAGCATACCATTCTGAAATCAACTGACGATTAGAAACATAATCGGCATAAGAATCGCCAACTTCATCATAAACACTGATTAATTCATTTTCAATTGTGGATATTGTAGTCTCAAATTCATTCTGCATCTCAGTTGTCAAATTAATTAACGATTCGTGCAGTTCAACACTTGCATCAAAATTCAAAATTGCTTCAATATCAAAATTATCATTCCGAAATTCGCTTCTAACATCTGTCCAGTTTTCATAAATCTCTGAACGAGCATCACTCCACTGCTCATACGTTTCAGAGCGAGCATCGCTCCAGTTTTCATATGCCTCTGAACGAGTATCACTCCACTCGCTATATTCAACTGTATCATTAGCATCATCTATTATACCGTCATAATACATATCATATATGTCATCATAGATATCTTCATATATGCTATCATAAAATTCATCATAAGCATATTCGTAAACATCATCATAAAAGTCGTCCATAGCATCTTCTATTGCGTCTGAGTCAGTGTTATCGATAGTTGCCACGACTTCTCTGAAATAGTCGTACGAGTGTTGAGTTGTTCTTTCTGATAAAGCAATGAACTCACTATGCATTAGTTCATAATAATCAAGTATCAGTTGGCTATTTTTAACATAATCATCATATGTATCGCCAACTTCGTCATATAAGGTATCGGCTTGTGCTGATAGCTCACCGATAGTCGAATTAAAATCTTCTGTAACCACATTTAATATGCTAGAAAAACCCTCTATATTATCAGGTCTTTCATCAATCGCCTCAGATTCCCCCACTGTTAATTGTGATGAAGATTTTTCACTTGTTTCAACACTACACGACACAAGAGATGATATTAATGCAATTGTGAGCATTAATAATATTATTTTTTTCATAATTTAGCCTCCGCAGTCATTTCAAGTGCTTTTTTTCGCTTTATTTTTGCTATCAATAACCATACCCCACCTACAAATATAATTATAAATCCAACCCAATATAGGTAATAAGATATGCCAAAATCAAACCTTGACTCACTAACAACTCCTCTGTCCTGAAAATCCCATGTTAAGGCGTAAAATATTGCCAAAGATATAATGTTAAAAATAATAGTTGGAATTGCTTTTCTTAACAATACAAACAAAGTTGTAAGCACCGTAAAACTTGTAAGCAGAATTACCACAACAATAATTGTAGTTCCAACTGCACCCCCTATTTCACTGTACTCATCAATAATACCTAACATATTAAAGCTTTCAGACGATGAGCTAACAAATGGTAGAAAGAATGAAATTAGCAAAACTACCGCACCTACCAGTGTCACAACAAACTGAATAAAAAATTTTTCAATCGTGCTTTTTTCTGATATTTTCATAAGACTATCCTCCAAATTCAATTTTGCATGATGTCGATTTAGATATGAATTAAAGTTTATGTATCTATAACTTCCATACCTCCTTTTTTAGATTTCACTCACACTTATAAATTATTATTTCTAATCACCGTCATGCTTTTGCTCAAAATATTGAGCGTTTATGCGCTAATTGTAGCATATAATTAAGCAAAATGCAAATAATATTGAGCAAAGAGGTGTAATTTATGGACAAGCTTAGGCAAGACAGTAGTATAGGCGATAATATTAAGCGCCTACGTAAAGAAAATAAATTAACTCAAAAAGATGTTGAAACTAAATTACAACTTGCAGGCTCAAGTACAACACGCTCAATTTACTCGAGATATGAAACAGGCGAGCTTAATATTAAAATTAGTGATTTGCGTATTTTGAAAGAAATATTCAAATGCAGCTTTGATGATTTTTTTCATCTCTAATTTCATCTTAATATGAAAACAAAAACGTGGCGGAAAAGTCTTACTTTTCGCCACGTTTTCTTGCGCAATTGTTTTATATTCCCATTTCCTCTTTTACTTCTTTAAAGCACTTAATCGCAAAGTCTAGGTCCTCTTTGCTGTGTGCCGCTGAAACTTGTGTTCTTATCCTTGCCTTGCCTCTTGGCACGACAGGGAAAGAAAATCCTACGACGTATACGCCTTTTTCCATCATTTTCTTTGCAAATTCTACCGTAAGCTTTTCATCGTAAAGCATTACAGGCACTATTGCATGTGTCGATTTTGGAATATCAAAGCCTAAGTCTACAAGACTTTGGCGGAAATATTTCGTGTTTTCTTCGAGTCTGTCACGAATTTCTGTGCTGCTAGACAGCATTTCAAATATTTTTAGCGAGGCACTTGCAATTGCAGGCGCTAAGGTGTTTGAAAATAGATATGGCCTGCTTCTTTGTCTTAGCAAATCTATGATTTCTTGCCTACCGCTTGTGTATCCGCCACTTGCTCCGCCTAAAGCTTTGCCTAAAGTTCCCGTAATAATATCAACCCTGTCAGAAACTCCGCAGTGTTCAGGCGTGCCTCTGCCCTTTTGACCTACAAAGCCCACCGCATGGCTGTCGTCAACCATTACGAGTGCGTCGTATTTGTCGGCTAAATCGCAAACTGACTTAAGGTCGGCTATTGTGCCGTCCATTGAGAAAACTCCGTCTGTCGCTATAAGTTTAATCTCGGCATCTTTTGCCTCAATCAGCTTCGCTTCTAAGTCTTCCATATTGTTGTTTTTGTATCTAAATCGCTGAGCCTTACAAAGTCTTACGCCGTCAATTATGCTTGCGTGATTTAGTTCATCGCTAATTATAGCGTCTTTGTCCGACAAAAGCGTTTCAAAAAGTCCGCCGTTTGCATCAAAACATGACGAGTAAAGAATTGTGTCGTCCGTCGATAAAAACTCGCTTATTGATTTTTCCAGTTTTTTATGGATTTCCTGTGTTCCGCAGATAAATCTTACAGAGGAAAGCCCATAGCCCCATGTGTCATAGCTCTCTTTTGCCGCCTTTATGACCTCAGGGTTGTTTGAAAGCCCTAGATAGTTGTTTGCGCACATATTTAGTACATTTGTGGCTTTGTTTGTGCTAATTCTTGCACTTTGTTGAGTGGTGATTACCCTCTCTTCTTTGTAAAGTCCTTCGGCTTTAATGCCCTCTACTCTTTGTTTAAATGTGTTAAGTGAATTTTTCATATTTTCCTCCTTATGCGGTCGTCCAGTCAAGCACAACCTTACCGCTCATGCCTGAGTTCATAGCTTCAAAACCTTTTTCAAAGTCTTTATAATCAAATCTATGTGTAACTATTTTATCAATACTTAAGCCACTTTGAAGTATTGAGGTCATTTTATACCAAGTTTCATACATTTCTCGGCCATAAATGCCCTTTAGTGTAAGCCCGTTAAACACAACCTTGTCCCAATCTATCGTAGTGCCCGGCTTTTGTATGCCCAAAAGTGCAATTTTGCCACCGTGGTGCATTGCATCTACCATGGACGAAAACGCCACAGGGCTTCCCGACATTTCAAGTCCCACATCAAAGCCCTCTTTCATGTTTAGCTCTTCCATGACATCTGTAAGGCTTTCTTCCTTTACGTTAACGACTCGAGTTGCACCCATTTCTTTTGCAAGATTTAGTCTATACTCATTCATATCGGTAACGACTACATGCCTTGCTCCGACATGTTTGCAAATAGCGGCCGCCATTATTCCTATGGGACCTGCACCTGTTATAAGCACGTCTTCACCTATTAAATCAAATGAAAGCGCCGTATGCACCGCATTTCCAAGTGGGTCAAACAAGGAGTAAATGTCCTCTGAAATTCCGTCTGTGCATTTCCACACATTGGTCGCTGGAATTGCAAGATATTTTGCAAAAGCGCCGCTTCTGTTTACGCCGACACCCTGAGTACTCATGCAAAGATGGCGCCTGCCTGCAAGACAGTTTCTGCACTGTCCACACACTAAATGCCCCTCTCCCGATACAAGCTCGCCTATTTCAAAGCCTCTTACATTAGAGCCCGTTTCAACAATTTCGCCCACAAATTCATGCCCTACCACCATGGGTACAGGAATGGTTTTTTGTGACCACTCGTCCCAGTTATAAATATGTACATCGGTTCCACATATCGACGTCCTTTTTATTTTTATAAGCACATCATTAATACCTATTTGTGGTATATCCACCTCTTCTAAAGTGAGTCCTACGTCTGCTTTTGTTTTTACTAGTGCTGGCATTTTTCCGTTCATGTCCACAGCCTCCATACAATTTTATTATTAATGTATTTAATACAAGGACAATTATATCACAGGATTTTACGTTTTTCCACTGTTTTATATCCAGAAATACCAATAAAGTTTAACCCGATTTTTTGTGCAATATTACAGAGCTTGCTTTTAATGTGAATTTGCTGTATAATTCATACAATTTCTAAAATTATGGAGGGCAACACGTGAGTATAAACGATATAGTAAAATATAACAAGGAATTTGTCGAAAGTAAGAAGTATGAAAAATACCATATCTCCAAATTTCCTAAAAAAAAGATAGCCGTTTTGACTTGCATGGACGCAAGGCTTACACAGCTGCTTCCGGCCGCCTTAAATTTTAAAAACGGTGATGTAAAAATCATAAAAAACGCAGGTGCGCTCATAAGCCATCCCTTTGGAAGCGTTATGAGAAGCTTGCTTATAGCCATTTACGACTTAGACGTCGAGAAAATTTTGGTAATAGGGCATTACGACTGCGGCGTGCAGAGTGTAAATCCTAAAGAAATCACCGAAAAAATGCTAAAAAGGGGCGTTTCTCAGGAAGATATGGACTTTATGGAATATATGGGCTGTGACGTAAACGAGTGGTTTAAGGGCTTTGAAGACCCAGCAATTTCTGTAAAAGAAACGGTAAATTTAATAAAAAAACACCCACTAATACCGAAAGACGTCTTCGTAGGAGGATACCTAATGGACCCCGACACGGGAAGACTTGATGAAGTAATTGGAAATTATTAATTAATTAAGATTTACCTCTTGAATTTTTTAAAGTTTAAGTGTATAATAGCTTAGTCAAGGCATTATTTTAAAACTTTATAATTTTTCGTATATTAGGCAGGACAGGTTTTGGCCGAAAAATATGCGAGCGGATAGGTCTGCGCGGCGAGAGCCCGTGAACCATGTCAGGCGGGGAACCGAGCAGCATTAAGCGGTTTCTCTTGTGCGATGCAGGGTGCCTGTCCGTTCACATATTTTTCGGAAACTGTCTTGTTTTTTTATCTTTATGGAAAGTAGGGGAATTTATGGCTTACAAGGTACTGTACAGAAAATATCGTCCGGCTGTTTTTTCAGATGTAATAGGACAAGAACAAGTCACTATGACGCTCAAAAATGCGCTTTCAGAAAATAAAGTTTCTCATGCCTACCTGTTTACAGGTTCAAGGGGCACGGGAAAGACTACCTGTGCAAAAATTTTGTCAAAGGCTGTAAACTGCCTTAATTTAAAAGACGGCGACCCGTGCTGCGAGTGCGAAAACTGCAAGGGGATAGAAAGCGGAGCTATACTCGATGTAATGGAAATCGATGCCGCAAGTAATAACGGCGTAGACAGCATAAGGGCGCTAATTGAAGAGGCAAACTTCACTCCGACAAGCGCAAAATACAGGGTTTATATAATCGATGAGGTGCACATGCTCTCAGACTCTGCCTTTAATGCCCTGCTTAAAACCTTAGAGGAACCCCCTTCTCATGTAATATTCATCTTGGCAACAACAGAGGTGCACAAACTGCTTCCTACAATTTTATCACGTTGTCAAAGATTTGACTTTAGGCGAATTACACCCGAGCACATAGCGGACAGGCTTAAGGCGGTGTGTGGGTTTGAAGACGCAAGCATAAGCGACGAAAGCGCTCTTTTAATAGCAAGACTTGCCGACGGCGGCATGAGAGACGCCCTGTCTATGCTTGATAGATGCATGGCAAAAAGCAGTGAAATCGACATAAATTTAGTAAATGATATGGCAGGCGTTGTAGGGCGAGAGCATTTAATCGACCTTGCAAACGCAATAAAAACCGAAAACTGCGCAGATGCCCTGCAAGTAATAGATATGCTTCATCAAAATTCTAAAGACATAGGCACACTTTGCGGTGAGCTTATAACCCATTTTAGAAATTTAATGCTCATAAAAACCACTAAAAATGCAAGAGGAATGGTGCGAGCCTCGGACGAAGAATTCCAAAAAATGACCGAACAAGCACTTTCCATGCCGCTTACCCTTATACTGCACGCACTTGAGAGATTTGGCATAGCGCTTGACAAGATGAAAAGCGTGAATCGACGGGTAGAAATGGAAATGGCTTTTGTCAGTTTGTGCTCGCCCGAAATAGACACATCAAACCTTGCAATTTTAAGAAGACTTGAGGCGCTTGAAAACGGCGCAATAAAAGCCGTAGCACACAGCCCGACACCGACTAAGGAGCAAAAACCACCCACACCCATGGCAATAGCTCAGGAAAACAAAGACATTAAAGAGCTATCAAAAAATGCGAAAGTCTTTGATAAATGGCCCGATGTAATGCATATTATGAAAAATCATTCAATGACTGTGGGCATGGCATTTAACGGCTCTACCGCATATTTAAGCGGAAATTACGTGCTTATAGACGGCTCGGAGCTTGCCTTTGAGTATCTTAGAAAAAACGCAACACACAGAGACAGCCTTAAGGCGGCAATAGCAAATGTAACCGGCAAAGGATATAACATAGGTCCATATTTAAAGGACGACATAAAACAAAGTGAAACTATAAACGCCATAGACCAAGTCATAAAAGATGCAGTCGAGGCAGGAATAGAAGTAATTGAAAAATAATAAAAAAAAGAAAGAGAGAGATAAATTATGAAAGCAAGATTACCACAAGGAATGGGTGGCGGCGGTCCGTCAAACATACAACAACTAGCAAAACAAGCACAAAAAATGCAAGAAAATATGGAAAAAGTTACTGCTGAACTTGAAGCAAAAGAGTACACAGTAGCAACGGGCGGCGGCATGGTAAGTGCTACAGTTACCGGAAAACTTGAAGTAAAATCTATAGAAGTAAAACCCGAAATCGTAGATCCAGACGACATAGAAATGATGACAGACACCATTATTGCCGCTGTAAACGAGGCAATAAGAGCCGCTGTTACAGAAAAAGACACAGAAATGGAAAAAATCTCAGGCGGAATGAATATTCCAGGAATGTTTTAATCATGGCGCAGTATCACATAGCCCCACTTGAAAAACTGGTGGACTGGTTTGAGAGTTTTCAGGGAATAGGACATAAATCGGCACAACGTGTGGCGTATCATGTACTAAACATGTCCGATGAAGATGCAAAGGAATTTGCTCAGGCAATTTTAGATGCACATCAAAAAATTACCTACTGCAAAGTGTGTTGCAACTTAACCGACAGTGAAACCTGTTCAATTTGCAAGAGTGACAGCCGAAACAAAGAGATAATCTGCGTGGTAGAAGACCCAAGAGACGTTTTTGCTTTAGAGCGAACAAACGAGTTCGAGGCGGGCTACCACGTGCTTCACGGCGCAATTTCGCCTTTAGGCGGAGTAGGGCCTGATGAGCTCAAAATAAAAGAGCTTTTAAAAAGGCTAAGCGACGGCACGGTCAAAGAAGTAATAATGGCGACAAACCCCACAGTCGAGGGCGAGGCCACCGCCATGTATATTTCAAGACTAATAAAGCCACTGGGTGTAAAGGTGACAAGGCTTGCATATGGAATACCCGTAGGCGCAGACTTAGAATACGCCGACGAAATTACGCTTTCAAGGGCAATTGAGGGCAGGAAAGAGCTTTAAATAAAATTTTTTCAAAATTTTATTTAGTTGATAATTAATAGTTAATAATGAATAATTAATGTTGAAATTTGTAAAAAAGGAGCATTAATATGGATACTTTAGCTGCACAAAAACGAGTTTATCAAAACAAAATAAACCAAGGCTTTAACACAACTGACATGTATTTGCAGTTTTTATATTTACATACCGAAGTTTCAGAGGCTGTGGAAGCCTATGATAAGAAAAAAGACGACTTCGGCTTAGAACTTGCCGATATTGCCATATATTTGCTGGGCATTGCAGAAATGCAAGGCATAAATTTAGGCGAAGAAATCGAAAAGAAAATGGAAATTAACGAAAAACGCCGTTATGTCGAAGTGGACGGAGTTTGGACAAAAATTGAAGGGAAAGTGTAATCTTATGGCTGTGTATTATGTAACCGATACTAAAAAAGACTACGAAGATATCATAGACTTTGCAAATTATGTGTTTAGCCACGCACATAATCCGCACGACTTCAAAAAAACTCTACCAAAACTTTACAGTGATGAAAACACCGTAGACGGCATTTATCATTATGTCTGCAAAGAAGACGATAAGATAAAAGCCTTGGTGCTACTACAAAAATCCGATGTAAAGGTCGGCGACTATACACTTAAAGTCGGTGGAATAGGCACTGTTTCGGCTCACCCTTACTCACGTGGCAAAGGCTATATGAAAAAACTTATGAACGACAGCGTTCAAGAAATCAGAGAAAGCTGTGACCTAGGATTTTTAGGCGGTCAAAGGCAGAGATATCAGTATTTTGGTTTTGAAATTGCCGGCACCGAGCTACTATTTAATGTAAACGAAGACAATGTTAAGCATGTTTATAAGGATGTAGCGACAGACGACGTAAAGCTTGTCACCATTACAAACAGCGATAAAGAACTTATAAAAGAAGTGCGCAATTTACAAAAAAGCATCCCATTATTAGGTGTGCGAAACGGCAGTGACGAGCAGTTTTTAAACATTATGCACTCTTGGAACAACAAACTTATCGCACTTACAGATAACGATGAATTTAAAGGCTACCTTGTAAAAGGCGGCAATGGATATATAGGTGAAATTTATTTAAAAGACCCTGCCCTACTCCCAAAATTTATTAAAAAACTTTTGGATGAAAACAGTAAAACTGAATTTAAATTCACCTTAAACGAAACTCAAATGGATTTAATTCCACAGTTTGCAAAACTTTGTGAAAACGTAAAAAAATCCACACAGTATAGCTTCTTACTTGCAAACCCTAAAAAAGTTTTAGAGGCGTTTTTAAACCTTAAGCTTAGCTATAAAAAATTAAGCGATGGCTGTATTAATATAGAAATATCAGGCAAAACTTATAAAATCACCGTAGAGAATGGTCACGCAAGAGTTTTGGAAAGTGACGAGAAACCGCTTGTAAGCTTCACAGAGTTTGAAGCACTAACACAGTTATTTTCTCCAAACGGAAATTTAATGGGCGAGCTTGACATTCTACCCGACTTTGCAAAATCATGGTTCCCCCTCCCCCTATATCTCGCCTCAGCAGACGGGTGTTAAGGTGATATTATGGATTTACCAAAACGAAAAAGTATAAGATTGCAGGAATATGATTATTCACATAACGGTGCATATTATGTGACGATATGTACCTATAATAAGGCAAATTTATTTTATAATACCGTAGGGGCGAACCTATGTGTTCGCCCGAATAAACCGCATCTACTTATCGAAAATTGCTTGCTCGAATTGGAAAACAAATATTGTAATGTAAAAATTGACAAATACGTGATTATGCCAAATCATATACATTTTATTTTAATCATTGAAAATAAAGCGGGCGAACACACAGGTTCGCCCCTACATGAAATGGTAAAATGGTTTAAGACGCAAAGCACAAATGCATATATTAAAGGTGTCAAGGAGAATTTATTTCCGCCATTTGATAAGCATATCTGGCAGCGTAATTATTACGACCACATAATCAGAACTGAGCAAGATTATCAAAACATATGGCAATACATCGACACCAACCCTCAAAAATGGGCAGACGACCCTTATTATATAAATGTAGGAGCTAAACTAAATGGAAATTAAAAAATTATCCGACAAATTTCTTAAATCAACTATTTGTAACGACATCTTAAGAGCCTTACCAAATTGGTTTGGGATTGAAGAAAGCATACTAGAATACGTTGAAAGCGTTAAAAATATGCCTTTTTTCGCTGTTTTTACAGGCGACAAGCCCATCGGCTTTATCGCCATTAAAGTGCATAATCAGTATACGGCTGAAATTTGTGTTATGGGCATTCTCAGTGAGTATCACCGGAAAGGCATGGGGCGGAAGCTTGTTGAACATGCCCAAAATTACTGTGTGAAAAATGGTTATAAATTTCTTACCGTAAAAACCTTAGACGAATCACGGGCGAGCAAGAGCTATGATAAAACCAGAAAATTTTATATTGGCATGGGTTTTTACCCACTTGAAGTCTTTCCACTTCTGTGGGATGAACACAACCCTTGCTTATTTTTGGCAAAAACCTTATAATATTTAGAAAGGCACAAACATTTTTACGGCAAACTTGGATATAAAACTGCTGACGCCGTAATATGCATGGAAAAACGGATAAAATAAGGAAATTATGAATATCAGAAAATATAAATCAAACGACTGCGAAGAGATTGTAAAGCTGTTTTACTACACAGTTCATACAATTAATGCAAAAGACTATACAAAAGAGCAGTTAAATGTTTGGGCGACAGGCAAAGTCGACACCGATGCTTGGGATAAATCTTTTTTGGAACATTTCACCATTGTGGCAGTAGAAAATGATGAGATTATAGGCTTTGGCGACATAGACGACAGCGGATATGTCGATAGACTATATGTCCACAAAGACCACCAAGGCAAAAAAGTCGCAACGAAAGTTTTAAAAGAGCTTGAAAATCACGCCGTGTTAAATAACGCAAAAAAACTAACCACCCACGCATCAATAACTGCCAAGCCTTTTTTTGAAAAACGAGGCTATAGCACCATAAAAGAAAACATAGTCACAAGAAGCGGTGTAAAGCTTACAAACTTTATCATGGAAAAATATATAAAACAAATTTGACAAAGACAGTAAAATGTGTTAAGTATATTGGTAGATACATTTAAACCTTGTAAATCTACGTAATACGTATGGAGGACACAGTATGTGGTTATTCTCTATAATTATAATTCCAGTGGGTTTATTGGCACTTTATTTCGGATTTAAAATAAAAAACAAACCCCAAACCACATTAATCCACGATTACCCTTGGAAAAAAATAAAAGACAAAGATATAAAACCATATGCTTCGCTTATGGGGATAGGACAGTGTATAGTAGGTATAGGCTGTCTACTATCTGGTATTTTGGGATTGTTTTTTTCATCAATAATTATTATACTACCTCTTTTTTTAGGTATGACTATTGGTTTTACAATAATGTACAAGGCTCAAAAGAAGTATAACTCGGGTAGATTTTTGTAAAATTAACAACCCAAAGTAAAGCAATTCACCTTTACCAATCACCCAAACAGGAGGGAAAATGATAGATAAAATTACGAAACTTGGCATTTCTGATGTTAAGTCCATCATGAAATTTGATAAATTATGTTTTCCGACTGATTTTTGGAATGAGGGCGATTGGGTTTCATTATTAGAAGACGAAACGGCAGTTTATTATTCTATATTAGACAATAAACAAATACTTGCTTGTGTGTTCATATATAACTGGTACCCTGAAAAAGATTTTGTTAAGGTAACGAACATTGCAGTTCACCCAAATTACAGAAAACAAGGTTTAGCGCACAAACTGCTAAATCACGTTACACAGGAAATGAGAAAAAACGGAGCAAAGCGCTTTTGCTCAGAAACAAGGTCTTCAAATATCAGCATGCAAAAAGTTTTTGACGATTGCGGTTATAAATTAAATGTAACCCAAGAAAATTATTATAAAAACCCTGAGGAAAGCGCATTTAAATACATCTTACAGCTATAACGCTGTTGAGATTTAATAATATTTAAAACGTGCAGGTTATTTATATTTGACAAAGTCAAATATAAAGCTAAAGACTAATGCTGAAAGGTGAATGACTATGAGATTTGAAAAATTTAATTTTGATTTTAACACTTTAGTACCACTTCTTGATGGATATAAGAAAGAAATCGGAGAAAATCCACTTGAAATACAACAATTATCAGCTCTAAGGGTGGCTATAGAAAAAGATGAAATTGTTTTTTTTGTTGCAAAACATAATGAAAATCTAATTGCAATGTGTTCGATTTCAAAGACATTTTCAACATTTAAGTGCTCATACAGTGGCGTTTTTGAAGATTTTTATATAATACCTGAGTATAGAAAAGAAGGCGTTGCAAAAAGATTATTGGATTTTGTTTTTGGATATTGTAAAAATGAAAAAATATCTTCGCTTTGGGTAGGTTGTGCTGATTGCGATATAGATATGTATAAACATTTAGGTTTTGATATACCACTGGGAAATTTATTTACTTGGTCCAATTAAGTCCCTCTCCATTCACCATTCACCCTTAGCCATTAGTCAATCTCCCTTTGGGAGATTATGAACATAACCCAAAGTAAAGTAATTCACCTTTAATCATTACTCAAAAAAGGAGGTAGGCTTATGCCTAAGGAAAATACAAAAACCATAGCGAGCAATAAAAAGGCCTACCATGACTATTTTGTTGAGGAAAGCTATGAGGCAGGCATTGAGCTTGCCGGTACCGAGGTTAAATCTTTAAGGCAAGGCAGGGTTAATTTAAAAGACGCTTGGTGCTCTATAATTAATGGCGAAATTTATATAAACGGCTGCCACATAAGCCCGTATGAGCAGGGCAATATATTTAATAAAGACCCCGTGAGGGTTAGAAAACTCTTGATGCACAAGAAAGAAATCATGAAACTCTACGGCACTGTAAAGCAAGACGGCTTTTCACTTATCCCCATCTCCCTTTACTTCAAAGGTTCAAAAGTAAAAGTCCAAGTAGGCCTTTGCAAAGGTAAGAAAAACTATGATAAGCGTGCCGACATAGCCTCAAAAGATGCAAAAAGAGAAATTGCAAGAAACTTAAAACAGAGACAACAAGAGTAGTATTCAATTAATAATTAAGGAGGGAAATATGATACATGAAATTATTGATTTAAAGCTTGATTTTGATCCTTTAAATCTTCCACAAACAGACTATCAACCCAAAGTATACACATATATTTTGGATAACAGCCCTGAAATCAACCCAAATCGCACAAGACCCACGGTTGTAATTTGCCCGGGTGGTGGGTACATGTTCACCTCAGACAGAGAGGCCGAGGCAATTGCAATAAAGTTAAACTCTTTCGGATTTAACGCGGTGGTGCTAAGATATTCATGCTCCCCTGCCCCGTTTCCAACCCAGCTTTTAGAGCTTGCGTCAACCGTCGCAATGGTGAGAGAAAACGCAGAAAAATGGCATGTAGACCCCGAAAAAATTGTGGTAATGGGATTTTCAGCAGGCGGACACTTGGCGGCAAGCCTTGGTGTTCATTGGGATAAAGAATTTGTCTACAAGGCATTAAATCTATCGGCAGAGGCTGTAAAGCCAAACGCCTTGATACTGTCTTATGCCGTAATCTCGGCGGTAGAAGCGGCACACACTCAGTCCTTCAAACACCTTTTAGGCGACGACCCAAAAAGAAACATAGATTTAGTCAATATACCAAATCACATATCAAAAAACACACCAAAAACATTTTTATGGCACACGTTTGATGACACGGTAGTGCCAGTGCAAAACTCCATGGTCTTTGCAGACAGAATGCAAAAGCAAGGTGTGCCATTTGAGATGCACATCTATCCACAAGGCCCTCACGGCCTAGGACTTGCCACCAGAGAAACACGCGATACAAACGGTGGAAACATGCAGCTTAACTGTGCAAACTGGATAGATTTAGCAAATACTTTTATTAAAAACCTCTAATAGTAAAGGAATAGTTAAGAGAAAAACTTCTTAACTATTCACTCTTACTTATTATTTTATACATGGGGGCGTAAAGGTTTCGACGGGGATTGTAAGCCCTGGTAAGCGAGTAGCGGTGCGGACCCGCTATAAAAGCCGTAAAATATAAATTAAATAACAACAATAAAGTTGCTATAGCTGCTTAATGCAGCTCGTTTCTACCTAGAGTACCACGGCTGGGATAGAAGCGTCGATTAGTGGTGCACGTGAACA
>CAYJJU010000003.1:0-149833 GCA_964370635.1 uncultured Eubacteriales bacterium
TAGGGCTCAGCCCTAAGAACCCGAAATTTTTTGAAAAAAATTTAGTAAAACTTTTGCACGCAAGACTGCCACTATCAAAATGATAGTGGCAGTCTTTTAATCGCTATAACGAATTAATTTATTAGTTTCTGTCTCTTCTAAAGCCGTCTCTTCTTGGAGCTGGTCTTCTTGGTGCGTCGGAAATTGTGTTTTCCGCTACTGCGCCGTCTAGGTCTATCATGGCATCTCTTCTTGAAAGATTTAGTCTGCCTTTGTCGTCAACCTCTAAAACCTTGACTTTAATGACATCGCCAACGTCTACAACGTCGGTTACTTTGTCTGTTCTCTTTATGTCAAGCCTTGATATATGAACAAGTCCCTCTTTGCCCGGTGCAATTTCAACAAATGCGCCAAAGTCCATAAGTCTTGTTACCTTGCCTGTGTAGTAAGAACCGGCCTCTGGGTCGTTTACTATTGTGTCTATGATGTCCATAGCACGGCGGCAGTTGTCTATATTTATGCCCGAAACAAAGCATTTTCCGTCGTCTTCAATGTCAACTTTAACTTCGCACTCTGCGCAGATTTTTTGAATTACTTTACCGCCTGAGCCTATAACTTCTCTGATTTTATCGACAGGAACCATGGTAGAAAGCATTTTTGGTGCGTACTCAGAAAGCTCTTCACGTGGTGTGTTTATTACAGGAAGCATGATGTCGTCTAAAATATATTCTCTTGCAAGTTTTGTTTTCTCAAATGCTTCTTTAATCATTTCAGGTGTAAGACCTGTAATTTTAAGGTCCATTTGGATGGCCGTGATACCTTTTTTAGAGCCTGCAACCTTGAAGTCCATGTCGCCGAAGAAATCTTCTAGGCCTTGAATATCAACCATGGTCATCCATCTGTCGCCCTCTGTGATAAGTCCGCAAGAAATACCTGCAACAGGTGATTTAATTGGAACGCCGGCCGCCATTAGGGCAAGTGTTGAACCGCAGATAGCGCCTTGTGATGTAGAGCCGTTTGATGACAATACTTCTGATACTAGTCTAATTGTGTATGGGAAGTCCTCAACCTCTGGAATTACAGGTAAAAGAGCTCTCTCTGCAAGTGCGCCATGGCCTACTTCACGTCTGCCAGGACCTCTTGATGGTCTAGCCTCACCAACTGAGTATGATGGGAAGTTGTAGTGGTGGATATATCTTTTTGACTCTTCGTCGTCGATACCGTCTAAAAGTTGGTTATCTCTTATAGAGCCTAAAGTTGCGATAGTTAAAACTTGAGTTTGACCTCTTGTAAACATGCCCGAGCCGTGAACTCTTGGTAGCAAGTCGACTTGTGAGTTTAGCGGACGAATTTCGTCCATTCCCCTGCCGTCAACACGTTTTTGCTCATCTAGTAGCCAACGTCTTACAACGTATTTTTGTGTTTTGTATAGGCACTCGTCAATTTTTCCTGCTTGGTCTGGGTAAATTTCGGCAAATTTTTCGTGTGCTTTTTCGTATATTGGTTTTAGTCTTTCGTCTCTTACAGTCTTGTCGTCTGTGTCAAGCGCAAGTTTGATGTCTTCAATAGTAAAATCTTTAACAGCATTAAACATGTCGGCATCAGGCTCATTTGATGGGTAAGAGAATTTCTCTTTGCCTATCTCTTTTGTGATGTCTTCGATAAATTTAATGATTTTTTGGTTTTCTTCATGTCCTGCCATGATAGCATCATACATGTCTTCATCAGACACTTCGTTGGCACCCGCTTCTATCATTGCTATTCTGTCAGATGTTGAAGCAACAGTAACTGCCATTTCTGACACTTTTCTTTCCTGTGCATTTGGGTTTAAAACAAATTTTCCGTCGACTAGTCCAACAGATACACCGCTAATAGGGCCATTCCATGGGATATCAGAAATTGAAAGCGCTAAAGATGTACCTACCATAGCGGCAATTTCAGGTGAGCAGTCTTGGTCAACCGACATGACTGTGCAAACTATGCACACGTCGTTTCTCATGTCTTTTGGGAAAAGAGGTCTAATTGGTCTGTCTATCATACGGCAAACAAGTACCGCCTTGTCTGTTGGACGACCCTCTCTTTTTAGGAATGAACCCGGAATTTTACCTACTGAGTATAGTTTTTCCTCAAAATCAACCGATAATGGGAAAAAGTCAATTCCGTCTCTTGGTTTTGCAGAGGCTGTAATTGCCACATGCACTGTGGTTTCGCCGTAGCGAATTAGGCACTGACCGTTTGCAAGTTGTGCCATTTTTCCGGTTTCAACCACTAGGGGTCTACCGGCAAATTCGGTTTCAAAAACCTTAAAATTTTCAAACATAATATTACTCCGTTCTTACTGCGTTTTGCAGATTATTTTTTTCCGCTGTTTAACAATAAAACCAAAACAAAATGCTAAGTTTGTCCTCGTTTCACTGCTAAACTGCGGTCTACACTTCATATTAGCAGAAAAACAGGCAAATTACAAGCGTTTATATAAAATGTTTGACTTTTTTAAATACACGTGATAGAATACAAAAGTAGTTAGACTAACTAATTACTTTTAGAAGGGAGTATTTTTATGGCAACATTTCAGCAACAGCTAAGCCAAAAACTTTCAGACGTTCATAAAAATATGGTCCGTCTTGAAGAGAATACATTAAAAAGAGGTAACTTGAATTTTACCTTAAGTGAAATACATTTAATAGCGCTTTTGCAAAGACATAAAAACGGAATTACGGTAAGTGACATAGCTCAGTTTTTGTCAATAACAAGGCCGTCGGCCACGGTAGCGGTGGGCAAGCTTGCAAAAAAAGGTTATTTAAAAAAAGAAAACTCAAGTCATGACGGAAGAGTGGTAAGGGTATGCCTTACAGTCATGGGGCAAAGAGTTTTTGAAATTCATAATAGACTGCAAATGAGTGCTCTTTCTAATGTGGGAGAAGAACTTACGGTGGAAGAGCGTGAAATATTAAAATCGGCACTTGATAAACTAAATTTAAGCCTATCAAAGGCCACACAAGAGAATACCGAAGACGTCATAGACGCAGAAAGGGTAAATACTAATGAAATTTAGAGTACTTGGAACAGGCAGTTATGTGCCTCCTAACAGCGTATCAAACGAAGATTTGTCAAAGTTTGTGGAAACAAGCGATGAGTGGATTACCAAAAGAGTTGGAATTAAAAGCAGAAACCTTTCTGTAAACGACTCGACAGAAGACATGGCTTTTTATGCGGCACAAAAAGCTTTAGAGGAAAGCGGAGTAGATGCAAAAGACTTAGGCATGATAATTCTTGCCACAATTTCATCAAATTATGCAACTCCATCGGTTGCATGTATGGTGCAAAACAGGCTAGGCGCCTCTTGCCCATCGTTTGATATAGGCGCTGCGTGCAGTGGCTTTGTGTTTGGTCTTCAAATGGCGGCGGCACAGCTGGCACTTAATCCTGACATGAAAATACTTATATTAGGTGCGGAAAGACTTTCAAGCATTGTGGACTGGACAGACAGAAACACTTGCATAATTTTTGCAGACGGCGCAGGTGCAATGGTGGTTGACGGAAATGCAGACAACATGCTCTCCTGTGAAATTCACAGCTATGGCGAAAACGAAGTGCTATGTGCCCCGTCGGTAACGGGTACATCTCCGTATTATAAAGGGGATAAAGTAGATTTAACCACTATAAAAATGAACGGCAAAGAAACATATAAATTTGCAGTAAATGCAATGGCGCGCGACATACAAAGCGTTATGGAAAAGGCAAACGTGACAGATGAGGACATAAAACTTGTAATACCTCATCAAGCAAACATAAGAATTATTAATGAAGCGGCAAAAAGAACAAGCATTTCTCCCGAGAAATTCTGTTCTAATATAGAAAAAACAGGCAACACATCTGCGGCAAGCGTTGCAATACTTTTAGACGAAGTAAACAAGGCGGGTAAACTGCAAAAAGGCGATAAAGTAGTCATTTCTGCCTTTGGTGCAGGACTTTGCAGTGCGGCTTGTGTGCTTGTTTGGTAAGAAAGGGGATATAAATTTATGGGTAAAATAGCATTTGTATTTTCAGGCCAAGGCGCTCAGTATAAAGGAATGGGAAAAAGCCTTTATGAAGAAAGTGCGGCGGCAAAAAAAGTTTTTGACATGGCGCAAAAGCAAAAAAAGGATTTAAAAGAAATTTGCTTTGATGGCGAGCTTGATGTCTTAAGTCGTACGGTAAACACTCAACCCTCACTTTTTTGTGTGGGATTGTCTGCGGCAAAGGCATTAGAAGAAAAAGGAGTTAAGGCAGACGTGGTGGCAGGTTTTTCTTTAGGAGAAATTCCGGCACTGGCATTTAGCGGAGTGCTAAGCGAAGAAGAGGCTTTTTCGCTAGTGCTTAAAAGGGCACAGTTTATGGAAGAGGCAACAGTAGATTGCCCAGGTGGCATGGCGGCAATATTAAAACTTTCTAAAGAGCAAGTTTTAGGGCTATGTGAGAAATTTGACAAAGTGTATCCTGTAAACTTCAACTGCCCCGGACAAATAGTTGTGGCAGGCGACAAAGGACAAATTGAGGAATTTGCAAAAGAGGTTGCAGGTATTAAAGGCCGTGCAATGGTCTTGAATGTAAGTGGCGCTTTCCACTGCCCGTTTATGAGTGGTGCATGCGAAAAACTTGCTAAAGAGCTTGATAACTTTACGTTTAACAAAGCCACAACACCGCTTTACTCAAACTACACTGCAGAGCTTTACGGCGAAAACGGCAAAGAGCTTGTAATAAAGCAAATGGAAAACCCCGTGAGATGGCAAGAAATAGTTGAAAACATGATAAAAGACGGCGTGGATACCTTCATAGAGGTGGGAGCCGGCAAAACACTTAGCGGCTTAATCAAAAAGACCGATAAAACCGTGAAAGTATTTAATGTAGAGGATATAGACAGTTTAAATAAAACTATAGAGGAGATAGAAAAATGATAAATTTAAAAGAAAAAAATGCAATAGTAACAGGCGCTACAAGAGGAATAGGCAAGTCAATTGCCTTAAAACTTGCTTCTCAAGGTGCTAACATAGCAGTACTTTGTGTTGGAGCACAAGAAGATGCCGACAAGGCTTTGGCAGAAATTAGAGCGCTAGGCGTAAAAGCCGAATTTTACCGCTGTGATGTTTCAAGCGTTGAAGAAACAAAGGCCGTTGTAAAACAAGTAATTAAAGAATTTGGAAGCGTTGATATTCTAATAAACAACGCAGGTGTAACAAGAGATGGGCTTATGCTTACAATAAAAGACGCCGACTGGGATTTGGTTTTAGACATCAATCTAAAAGGCGCATTTAACATGATTAAGGCTTGCTACCAAGGCTTTATCAGAAGAAAAAGCGGTAAAATCGTAAACATTTCTTCTGTTTCAGGCATGATGGGCAATGCAGGGCAAACAAACTACTCTGCATCAAAGGCAGGACTTATAGGCCTTACAAAATCTGTGGCACGTGAGCTTGCACAAAGAAATGTTAACTGCAACGCCGTAGCACCCGGATTTATTAAAACAGACATGACAGCAAATATTTCAGAAGATAACGATTTAATGGTGGGTCTACCTGCAAAACGTATGGGTACACCCGACGATATAGCCAATGCCGTAGCTTTCCTTGTAAGCGATGAAGCTTCTTACATAACAGGAGAAGTGCTAAGAGTTGACGGCGGAATGGCAATGTAATTTAGGAGGATAAGAAAATGAACAGAGTTGTTGTAACCGGAATGGGGGCAATTACCCCTATAGGTAACGATGTGGAAACATTTTGGCAAAATCTTAAAAACGGAGTAAACGGAGTTTGCGAAATAGACAGGTTTGACACGACAGAATACAAGGTAAAAATTGCCGCACAGGTAAAAGATTTTGACGTGTCACCGTATATGGAAAAAAGTGAGGCTAGAAAAGCCGACCTTTACTGCAAATACGGCATGGCCGCCGCAAGTCAAGCGGTAGAGCAAAGCGGTATAGTAGGAAATATTGAAGAAGAAAAATTTGGCGTGTATTTTGGCTCTGGCATCGGCGGAATAGAAACTTTCTCGGCCGAGCTTGAAAAAATGATTGATAAAGGACCTAAAAGGGTATCCCCTTTCTTTATTCCCATGCTAATATCAAATATTTGTGGCGGAATGATAGCGATTAAATATAAGGCAAAGGCATCTTGTCTTCCAATGGTCACTGCTTGTGCAACAAGCAACAACACCATAGGCGAGGCATTCAGGGCGATAAAACACGGCTATGCCACTGCAATAGTTGCAGGCGGAGCGGAAGCCGCAATAGGCCCTATAGGCATGGCAGGCTTTGCAAACATGATGGCACTAAGCCAAAATGACGACATTAATTCTGCTTGCTGTCCTTTTGATGAGAGAAGAAGCGGATTTGTAATGGGCGAAGGCGCCGCGGCTTTAGTGCTTGAAGAGTACGAGCATGCAGTAAAAAGAGGAGCCACAATTTACGGCGAAATAGTAGGTTACGGCTCAACTTGTGACGCCCACCACATAACAGCACCGGACCCAGATGGTTTTGGCGGTGCGAGTGCGATGAAAATTGCCATAGAAGAAGCTGGAATAGACACAGATAAAATCTATGTAAACGCACACGGAACATCAACACCTTTAAACGATAAGACAGAAACACTGGTAATTAAAAAAGCCTTGGGCGAAGAAAAAGCGAAAAAAGCCGTGATAAGCTCTACAAAATCAATGACAGGCCATATGCTAGGAGCGGCAGGAGCTGCAGAGGCAATAGCCTGCGTAATGGCACTAAAAGAGGGCATTATACCACCGACTATAAACCACGAAAAACCAGACCCAGAGTGCGATTTGGACTACTGCCCAAATAAAGCACGTGAATTTTCGGCAGAAATGGCGCTGTCAAACGGCCTAGGCTTTGGCGGACACAACGCATGTGTTGCGTTTAGAAAAATATAAAAAAGTGAAAAGTGAATAGTGAATAGTGAAAAGTGAATAGTGAATGTGAAAACGCAAGCGTTTTTTGATTGTAAAAGTTACGACCTTCGTAAATATAATCAAAAAATCCGCAGGATTTTCACCATAACTCTTCACTCTTAGTTCTTCACTAAAATAAAAGGAGAAAATTATGAAAATTGCAGATATTGAAAAACTTGCTAAAATAATGAAAGAAAATGAACTTACAGCCTTAGAAGTAACTGAGGGTGAAACAAATATAGTGCTTGAAAGAAAGCCTTTAGAAAATGTTGTTTATAACACTGCCCCTGCCATGCCTGCTGTAGTGCCGGTAGCGCCTGCGGCGGCGACAACTCCTATAAGCGGTGCACCTGCGGCAGAGCTTAACCCTGTAACAGAGGGCGAAGTTATCACATCTCCTACAGTTGGAGTGTTCTATGCGGCGTCATCACCAGACAGCGAGCCTTTTGTAAAAATTGGTTCAAAAGTTAAAAAAGGCGACGTTTTGTGCATAGTAGAGGCTATGAAACTAATGAATGAAATCACAAGCGAAGTAGAGGGTGAAATTGTAGACATACTTGTCACAAACGGCCAAGTTGTAGAGTTTTCACAGCCTCTATTTAGAGTGAAATAAGGTGAAATTATGAATAGAGAAGAAATAAAAAACATAATCCCACACAGAGATAACATGCTTTTGGTGGACGAAGTCGTATTAGACGGCGAAGTAGCAAAAGGAAAATGTCATATTAAGGGAGATGAATTTTTCCTAAAAGGACATTTCCCGGGAAATCCTGTAGTGCCCGGCGTTATTTTGTGCGAAATGCTCGGACAATCTGCCTGCGTTTTGCTATCAGATGTCGGAGAAAAAGGAATGACTCCATTTTTTACAGGCCTTGACAAAGTTAAATTTAAAGGCCAAGTAAAACCCGGCGACACACTTGAAACAGAGTGTTCTTTAATTAAATCAAGAGGAGCCTTCTACTTTGCAAAAGGAAAAGGCTATGTAAACGGAAAGCTATGCGTATCAGCAGAATTTTCATTTGCGCTAATAAAAGTATAATTAAAGTGAAAAGTGAATAGTGAAAAGTGAAAAGTGAACGTGAAAACGCAAGCGTTTTTTAATTATATTTACGATAGTCTTCTAAATGAGTAAAATATAATCAAAAAATTCGTAGAATTTCACAACAACTCTTCACTAATATAAAGAAGGAGAAAAACAGTGTTTGAAAGAGTTTTAATTGCAAACAGGGGCGAAATTGCCGTTAGGGTGATAAGAGCCTGTAAGGAAATGGGAATTTTCACGATTGCCGTGTATTCCGAGGCAGACGCTACCAGCCTGCACGTAGCCCTTGCAGACCAAGCAATCTGCATAGGCCCTGCAAAATCAGAACATAGCTATTTAAATAAAGAGCGCATAATTTCCGCGGCACTCGTCACAAAAGCACAGGCGATACATCCGGGTTACGGCTTTCTTGCGGAAAATGCAGAGTTTGCCAAAATGTGCAAAGACAACGGAATAGTCTTCATAGGCCCATCGGGCGACATCATTTCAAGAATGGGCGACAAAGATGCCGCAAGACAACTTATGAAAGAATCGGGTGTTCCAATTATTCCGGGAACAGAAATTCTTAAAGACGAAATTGATGCTACCGAAAGAGCAAAAGAAATAGGCTACCCCGTTTTACTAAAGGCAAGTGCCGGAGGTGGCGGAAAAGGAATAAGACTTGTAAAGTCAGAAGACGAAATAGAACATGCATTTAAAACCGCCTCAAACGAAGCGCAAATGGCCTTTGGCGACGGTCGCATGTATATGGAAAAATTCTTATTCCCCGCAAAGCATATAGAAGTTCAGCTTTTATGCGACGAAAAGGGCAACACGGTATGCCTTGGCGAAAGAGAATGTTCAATTCAAAGAAATAACCAAAAGCTAGTTGAAGAGTCACCATCACCGTTTGTAAGTGCGGATACAAGGGCGAAAATGTTCGAGGCGGCTACAAAGGCTGCCAAGGCTGTAGGCTATGTAAATGCAGGTACTATAGAATTTTTGATGGATAAAGAAGAAAATTTCTATTTTATGGAAATGAATACAAGGCTTCAAGTAGAACACCCTGTATCTGAGCTTGTTTGTGGCAGAGATATTGTTAAATGGCAAATAAGAATAGCCGCAGGTGTAGACTTGGAATTTACTCAAGAGGACATAAGGATAAGAGGCGCTGCCATAGAGTGCAGAATTAATGCAACGGGCGTTGGCAAAGTAAAATTCCTACACGTTCCCGCAGGCCCATGGGTAAGGTTTGACTCCTTTTTATATCAAGGATACGACATACCGCCTTACTATGACTCGATGCTCGGCAAAATGATAGTCTTCTCATCAAACAGAGAAGAAGCAATAAGAAAAATGCAGTCCTCACTTTGTGAATTGGTAATAGACGGCACACCAAACAACATTGAAGGACAAATTGAAATAATAAGGGATAAAGAGTTCCAAAGCGGCGACTATTATACCGATTTTATTAAAAAGAGAGAAGAAAACTGATAAAGAGGTGAAAACTTATGAAACTAATGGGTTTGTTTAAATCTCCTCAAAATGAGCTTGAAAAGGGCGGAGTTTTAAGAGAAGCGGCGACAGAGATAACCACTACTTGCCCGTCTTGTGGCTTTGCGACTTCCGTTACAGAGCTTTGGGAGAACTTAAATGTCTGCAAATGCAGTCATCATTTTAGACTAAATGCAAGGCAAAGAATTGCCTATCTTACAGACAGCGAGAGCTTTGAAGAATTTTACGGAGAGCTTCAAAGCACAAATATCCTAGATTTTCCGGGCTATGAGGGCAAGCTTAAAACAGCCAAACTTGTAAGCCGTGAAAAAGAGGGCGTTGTTTGCGGTGTTGGAGAAATAAATGGAATAAAAACTGCACTGTTTTTTATGGAACCCGACTTCATGATGGGCTCTATGGGCACTATAGTCGGCGAAAAAATTACAAGAATTTTTGAATATGCCTGCGAAAATGACTTGCCTGTAATAGGCTACACAGTCTCAGGCGGTGCAAGAATGCAAGAGGGAATTTTATCTTTAATGCAAATGGCAAAAACCTCTGCCGCCGTAAAAAAACACAGCGATAAAGGCCTTTTATACATAACGGTGCTGACCGACCCCACAACGGGCGGAGTGACTGCAAGTTTTGCAATGGAGGGCGATATAATAATGTCTGAGCCAAAGGCTACAGTAGGCTTTGCAGGCAGACGTGTTATAGAGCAAACCATAAGAAAAAAACTGCCTAAAGAATTCCAAACGGCAGAATTTGTCTTAGAGCATGGATTTGTAGACCTGATTTGCGCACGACAAAATCAAAAAGAAAAATTATATGAAATACTTTCATTACACGCATAGACATTAGGAAAGGAGATAACTATGACCGGTGCATACGATAGAGTCCAAGCGGCAAGGGGAAAAAACCGCGCAACAGGACTTGACTATATAAATAATATTTTTACCGACTTCACAGAGCTTCACGGCGACAGAAGATTTGCAGACGATGCCGCAATAGTCGGCGGAATTGCAAGGCTTAACGGAAAACCCGTTACCGTAATTGCGATGGAAAAAGGCACAGACACAAAGGACAGGGTTAAAAGAAATTTTGGCTCGCCATATCCTGAAGGCTACAGAAAAGCCTTAAGGCTTATGAAACAGGCAGAAAAATTTAACCGCCCCGTAATCTGTTTTGTCGACACTTCGGGCGCATTTTGCGGAATAGGCGCAGAAGAGCGTGGACAAGGACAGGCAATTGCAGAAAATCTTATGGAAATGATGGGACTTAAAGTTCCCGTAATATCTATTTTAGTGGGCGAAGGCGGCTCTGGTGGAGCTTTAGCCTTGGCGGTTGCAGACAGGGTGTGGATTTTAGAAAACGCAATTTACTCTGTTGTTTCTCCCGAAGGCTGTGCAAGCATTTTGTGGAAGGATTCAAAAAGGGCTTCGCAGGCGGCACAGTGCTTAAAACTTACCGCACAAGACATGTTAAAGTTTGGCGTGGTAGAAGAAATTATAAGAGAGCACAGAGATTTTAGCAGGGTATTTTCTAAACTGCAAACAAAATTAGACGAAGAAATTGCGCTTATTTCTAGTATGGAAAAAGAAGAGATGCTTACTGCAAGATATCAAAGATTTAGGGCATTTTAAGCTTGCTTTTAAGGCAAGAATGTGGTATGATTATTTAGCAAAACGGGGAGCTGAAAATTAATTCGGCTGAGAGTGACGTAATCGTCAAAACCCTTATAACCTGATACGGATAATGCCGACGAAGGGATGATATGTAAAATCAAACCGCAGGCAATGCCCTGCGGTTTTTATTTTTCTCCGGCAGTCCTTTTTGCAAAGAAAAAATAAAGGATGGTAAAAAAATGAAAACTAAGCAAATTCAACAAATGACGGTAAGTGCAGTAATGCTGGCAATGGCTTTTGGTCTAAGCTTTCTCAAAATTTGGGAACTGCCAATGGGTGGCTCGGTAACATTATTGTCGATGCTTCCAATTGCTTTTATTGCAATTACTTATGGCACAAGATGGGGGCTTGTAGTGGCTTTTATATATTCACTACTGCAACTTGCAACGGGCATTTCAGACGTTTTAAGCTGGGGTGTAAGCGCGCAGGCGGTAATAGGCTCTGCAATTTTTGATTATCTTGTCGCATTCACGGTCCTAGGCCTTTCGGGACTTTTTAGAAAAAAAGGCACAATAGGAATAATGGCAGGGGTGTTTATGGCAGTGGCACTAAGATTTGTTTGCCACTTAATTTCAGGAGTATTCATCTTCTCTTCATTTGCTCCCGAGGGAATGAGCCCTCTATGGTACTCGCTAACTTACAACGGCACATTTATGCTACCGGAAGCGGTATTTACCATGGTAGGAGCGGCACTTGTATTTACAGTTCCGCAAATGAAAAAGTTGATGGGACTAGACACAGTAAAAGCATAATTTAGAGTACGACGCCCTCCCCGGGCACTGTAATATAACCAAAGTGGCGCAGAGAATTAATCTTCTCTGCGCCATTTTGGTTATAAAAGAGGCTGTGTCGTAATTGTTATAATATATAAATTTTTGTAGGGGCGAACCTGTGTGTTCGCCCGAAACTAATGGTAAAATCCAAGGTTTCGGGCGGTCACGCCCCTACATTTGCTCGTCAATGTGACGAAAATTATTCTATTTCGTCACAGCCCCTTTAATGTTATTTATTCTTCTTCATCAAAATCGTCTTCGTCTCTGTCCATGGACACATGATTTTCACGGTTGTATTTTAAGAAGGCTCCCTTTGTAGAATGTTTAACCATGTACATGGTTTCATCTGCAAGTCCCATCATTTCCTTAAAGCTTGTGGAATGGTCGGGATAGAAGAGGTATCCACCGGAAATTCCTACGGTAAATTCTCCCTCAGGGGTGTCAATTTTTGCGTTTCTAAAATCGTTATAAAGCGAGTCTACATAGCCTTGAGTTTCCTCTTCTGAGGAATTGCCATAAATAAATATTGCAAATTCGTCGCCACTGAGCCTTGTAGTGATTTTATTAGGAGCACTGCACCCTGATAAGGTTTCTGCCGCCTTGCAAATATATTTGTCGCCGTGCTCGTGGCCGAAATTGTCGTTTACGTATTTCAAATTGTCAAGATCCATCATTATAAGCGCGCCGTATTTGATTTTTTGTGGATATCTAAACAGCTTTGTCATGGAACGTATGAAGGCACGTCTGCTGAAAATATTTGTGAGGAAGTCCATGTCTCTTTCGTGTTCTATGTTCTTTCTCTCTTCCATTTCCTCGGTGACATCTTGAATAATTCCCCATGTTCCGCTGTCTTCAAAATACGCCTTGACTTTTAGATAAACGGTGTCGCCTGCCGCTGTTTCATACATATAAATATCTTTATCCGCATCAAAGGCATTTGAGCAGATAGTGCTTATTTTCTCAAGGAAAACAAAGTTATCGGATAGTAGCTCTTCTGCTTCGGCATCGCTTATTTTTAATAGAGAACTAAATTTGTTTGTCACAACAACTCTCGAATTTTCCATACCGCACTGATACATAGCCATCGGCATGTCGGCATAGTCGAAAATTGTAGACATTTTGCCTGCCATCATGACTAAATTTTCTACCATCAAATTCGCATGCTTGCTAAGCTCTTCAAATTCCGGCAGAGAATTTATCTCTATTTTATGGTCATATTTTCCGGCTGTAATATTTTTCATCTCTTCAATTAGCTTGTTGACGTTTTTAATAATTAGGTCATCAAAAATTTTCAAAATCAAAAATACTGCAAACACAGAGGCCACGGCTATAAAGACGGCAACGGTTAAAACATTTTGCGGTATCGCACCGAAAACTATGGATATGTCTGAGGCATATACAAAAATTTCTGAATTAATTTCTCTTATCTGACATAAGGAAAGTGAGCCGTCAATCGTTTTGAAGAAATCAGATGTAGGCAAGTTTTGCATGTCAATGTCAAAGCCTATATCATAAATGCTCTTTCCTAAAATATCGGGGTTTGTAGACAGCAATACATCTTGAGTATCATTGTCCACTATAAAGATTTGTTCGCCCGCCGAAGTCGTTAAAAGTGTAAATAAACTTTCGTTTGAAGTGAGTTTTGTCGCCTCTATAATTCTTGTAGGGTCGATTCCTATTTGAATTATAGTGTCCGCCTTATCGCTCCATACAGCTAAGTAAAGCATATCTTTGCCGCTTACGGTGTTTGGCATAACCTCTTGAATAAGGCGCAAACTGCGGTCTTCGAGCATTGGTTTGAAAAACTGCATCTGCTCGCCTGAATTAAAGCTTGAGCCAAAATATTCTTCGTTAGTACCACTAAATAGCACGCCGTTTTCGTTAAATAAATTTATCTCGTCCACCTGCAAAGCGTCCGCAATAGATTTAAATTCCTCTATAGTCTTATCCTCGTCCAAAATGCTTTCATAAATAAGCGCTATAGCGTCGGCCTTTGCAAAGTAGCCTGAATTTAATTCGTTTATAGTAAGCTCAGACTCTAAAATGTTTTTTGATACCACCGTTTCAATTTCGGTCAGCACCTCCTGGGCGTGTTTATTTGCCGTACTTCTTAAAGAAAAGAACTCAACTACCAAAGTTGCCGCTATGCTAATTATTATTACCGTTAAAAACAACTTAGTAAGCCTAAAAACCAATTGTTTTTTCATAATTTACCTCCCTTTGTAATATACCGTATTTTATATAGAATTTAAGCAAATTAAATATCGTCATAGGTAATATACTTATTCTTTCCTGTAGTTTTTGCCTCTTTTAAAGCACTGTTTGATTTTGCGTTTAAATTTTCGAAGCTATCGTCATTCTTACTTGAAATCACAATGCCTGCGCTTAAAGAAACTTCCGTGAATAATGAATTGTTAATTTTAATTTTTTGTGCATTTGCAAAAATTTTCTCGACTATGTCTATAGCTTCTTCTTTATTTTCTATTTTATCAAGTAAAACTATAAATTCGTCTCCATCGATTCTTCCCATTATATCCTTGCTTCTAAGTCGGCTTTTAACTGTGCTTACAAACTCTTGAAGATAAGTGTCGCCAATCTCAGAGCCGAAAGTGCTGTTGATATAACTGAAATTATCAATGTCAAGCGTGATTAATGCCTGTAAAGAATTAGTGTTCTTAGCAATTGCTTCAGAAATTTTCTCTATTGCCGTCGAACGACTGTAGGTTCTTGTCAAAATATCCGTTTCCAAACTGGTTTGAAGACTGTTTGCAAGTGAGTAGCTGTCTTCTAAAACTGTAATTAGCCTGCGGCTATTTCTTGAATGTACTATCATATTAACAAAAATATATGTTAAGAATATCATAACAACAAAAATTGCAAACATTACAGTAAATAAAATAATTTCACCCACCATGGATATTACAACGTCGTCCAAAATTATGCTTACGACACACCATGGTGTGCCGGGCACCGTCACCATTACCGCGGTGCGCTCTGTGCCGCCTGCGTCGTATTTTAGTAAAACACGATTATTCTCTTCCATATCGGCCTTAATGCTTTCCGGCGTGTGGCCGTTCTTTATTGTGAGAGAGCCTATAAATGTATACATATCTCCGTCTTTAAAGAGATTGTTGCTGTCACCGCTTAATACAACCGGAGTTCCGTCGACTTCGCATAAATGATAAAAAGCTTCTCCGCCAAAGGATTTTACGTCTAACAGGGAGGCAAAATGCTCTGTATAATACATTCCATAAAGCATTCCTGTTTTTACGCCGTCGTTATATATAGGTGTGGAAAGTAGGAAAAAGTCTTTTCCTGTTTCAGGGTCTGTCATAGGTGATAAAATTTCGACATCACCCTGTGCGCCTTTGCTATAGCTTTCTGATATGTCTACATTTAAAACGCTGCCGTCGGCACTTTTTGCCGTTATTCCGTCAAATGTTATGTATATGTTATCAAAATCCGAGGTTTCAGTCGCTTCTTTAAGGCCCTCAAAAATATCCTCATTGGTAGTCCTGTTTGAAGAAACGGAAGACTCTGCCGCTAGGAGTAGCAAAGAAGAGCCCTCGGTCACGGCGCTTATTTTATCTGCCGCTGCGGTTGCAAGCTCTACCTGGAAAGTGTCGCTCATTGCAACGACTTTTTCGTTATTGTTAAAAACAAAGATAAATATTGCTACAATTGCAAGCAAGGTTGCGACAACGCCGCCCCAATAAAGTATAGCCTTTTCCCTTTTTGTCTGTTTTGAATTTTGGAAAAAGTCGTCTACTTCGCTTGCCGTGCGATTTTTTTGATTTTTCTTAGGTGGCAATGGATTATTTCTTGAAACCTCTTCAAGCACCTCGTACGGCATGGGCTTAGAGAAGAGGTAGCCTTGTGAAAACCTTATGCCCGAGCGCACAATTTTCTTTTGCATTGCGGCTGTTTCAACACATTCGGCTATCATTTCCACCTGCATTTTTTTACCCATATAGGAAATGCTTTCCAGTATTTTATCATAGCTTGTGTCGGTGCCTAAAAGTTCTGTCAAAGAGCCGTTAAGCTTAATGTAATCTATTTCTAAATTTCCAATTTCAATGAAATTTGAATACCCGGAGCCGAAATCGTCTACGGCAATTTTTGCTCCGTAATTTTTTACTTTGCGTATGAATTTTTGCAGGGCTTCTCTTTCGTCAAACTGTTCTGTCTCCACAAGTTCAAAAACAAAGTTGTGGGCACTTTTCATTTGGTCAAGTTTTTCAAAAAGTTTATCCGTAAATTCTTTTGAAAGTACGTCTAACATAGAGATGTTAAGAGTGACTATATCGTCTCTTTTTTCAAAGATATCCAAAACCTTTAAAACCATCAAAAGGCTTAGTTGTTTATAAAGGTCATATTTTTTCGAGATTTCCATGAAATCTCCGGGGAAAAGCATTTTTCCGCTACTTTCTTTTAAGCGCATCAAGGCTTCGTATGCGAAAAATCTATTATTTTTATTGTCGTATATGCCTTGGAAATAAGGCACCACGCCATCATTTTCTATTATTGAAACAAGCTTTGAAACAATTTCAAACTCTTTTTGCACAATTTCTGATTTTGCATTAATATTATTACAGACTATGACTTTTTCCAAAGTCGACTGAAATTCTGTGCTTATGGCAACTTCAGAAATTTCGGATATTCCAACACCTGTGTCGGTAATTGCCATGTTGATAATAATTTTATTGCCCCAAACCTGTGAAAACTGTGATTTGAAGCTTGAGAAAAGAACTTGGCAAAGCTCGTTAAATTTATCGGAGCTAAAGTCGCTGTCTGCCGTAAAAAATAGACTGTTATTGTCAAAGCTATAAAAACTTATTTCAGAAGATCTTGTCTGATTTAAAACGAAGTCCTTCGTATATTCACAAACAGGTTTTAAGAAAGAGGAAGAGTTTGCCTGCTCGTCTAAAGTTTTTATGGTGATAAAACAAAGTTTGTCGTACTTTTTTTCCACCTGCTCTTTTAAAAAGTCTGCCATGGGTTTTAGGCCATAAGAAAGACTTTCAATCATTCTGCTTTGGGACTGGTTTTGTGCAAAGACGACTGCGTTTACAAACTTAACATCTGCACTGTCTTTTTGCAAAATATGGTTTAAACGCAAATCGTGTGAGTCTTTAAGCTTTGAAATATCTTCAAATGCAGATAAATTTATTTTTGCATACTTCTCTTTTTGTGCCAGCGTAAACATGCTACATGCGCCATGATAAAAATAGGATTTAGTAATTTTTGTGCCTATTTCACCCATTAAAAACGCACCGCAAATGTCAAGGTCTTTAAAGGCTTCCATCTCCCAATTTGCAAGGCCTTTAAGGTACAAACGCCTTGCTATGCAAGAGTAAAAAAACATGTATTCTACAGAAATTTTTTGCAAATCTATACAGACGGTCTGCCATTCTTCGCTGGTTTTAAAAAGGCTTAGGTAAGAAGTCTTAAATTGGTCGCCCTCTTTAAAATAGCTTGAGCCATACTGCATTATGGAATCTGTGGGTTTGTCATGTCTTAAAAAGCGCCCACTGCTTCCCGCGTTTTCTAGCACTAAGGGATAATGTAAAAATTCTTCCTCGCTTGCCTGAAGGTCTAAATTTTCAATTTCTTCAAATTTTGAAATTCCTAAATTGTCCTTAAGCCATGAATTAATCGGAGTATTATCTACCTCTAAAAGCTTGGCTCCGTCCGTTTTTGTCACGGTATGAGCGCTTAACAAGGTTTCTTGTCCTGTCACTACGTCTGCATAAGTGAGAATATATTTATTCTCAATTGTCACAAGTGCCATTGCGCTTTCAAAACATGCGTCCTCGTTAAAAACAAAGGTGTTATTAGTAGCTGTTTTAAAGCTAAGCCCTGCGACACCGCCGACAAAGGTAATGCCCTTTGTTTTATCTCTTAAATCGTCCATCAAATCGCCGACGTGCAAATTATCGTCGCTTATAAAAAGCATTGCGAGTGCCACTTCTCGGTTTAAGACATTTGAAAGAATTTTATTTGACACCGCCGCCAGTGTTTCGCTTTTTTCTATAGGGTAAATTCCAGAGAAAATTTGAGTATTTTCAAGGCTTATGATTGAAATTAAAGTGCCGGTTTCATGTATTTGCCCCTTGTACATAACTCCGGCGCAGGAGCAGCCCACTACATGGGCATGAGGCAGTAAGGTCTTCATTTTTTTTGCAAGGGAAAGTGCGCCGTCCTTGTCATCGTTTGAAACATGAATTCTTACAAGGCAGTGTTCTTTTTCATCAAATTTTACGGTTGCAATTTCCGTTTCTAGCTGCAAATCATCTATGTATAAAATATTCAAAGATTTCATCATTAAGTTCCATTTCTAAAATTTTACTTATATATGAACATAGTACCATAAATTTGATGTATTTACAAGCGTTTATTAACTTTGAAACTGCAAAAAAATTTGAGTCTTCAAACGAACTTACTCAAAAATAGCGTATTTTGGTAATTTATGTATATATTTATATTTTTTGCGTAAAATAGATTAAAGAACAGAGAGGATGACGTATAATTTCATGAAAAAATTAAATGCAATATATAAATCACTCACAATGCTCTGTATCATTTTATTTTTGCCCTTGCAAAACGTGCAGAGTACACAAGTAAATAATGTAAAAACCTCACGGGAAGTAGAAGAAATAATAGAAAATCTTGAAATTAAATTGATTGAGTATGAAAATGAGTTTGATATAGCGTTGTCGCTTTGTAAGGATTTAATTAAAAATCTGTATTTTTCCGGCGGTACCGACAGCGCAAATTTGCAGCTGATTTTAGCCGCATCAAAGGCAAGCAATTTCGAGCTTAAATACTCTTATATACAAAGCATTGCAAGAAGCGATGAAAAGCTTGTAAGCGATATAATCTCAATAGCAGACAAGACAGAGGCAATAAGACAGGAAATAAGCATACAAAAAGAACAGCTAAGCATAATAAAATTAAGTGAAGAAGAGGAGCAAATTTCTTCCATAGAAACATCAAGTTCTCTACAGTCAAATAAAATAGGCTGGGATTTTCCGCTAAGTTTTAATTTTGCGCCACAGGACGCACCAGAGGAACACTCGCCAAATGTGGAAAATTTAGCACAGCCTAGCTTCATGTTGCCTTGCCCTGATTACGCCTATGTGTCAGACCTTTGGAACAGTGAGGAAAAACATTTTGGCTTTGACCTTGCTGCAAATTACGGCACAGAGATACTCGCATCAAAAGACGGAGTGGTAAGTGCCATAAACAGTACCGACCCGTGGGGCGGCGGCTGGGGATATTTTATTTTTATAGAGCACGACGAAGTTTACTCTACACGATACGCACACTGTAGCTCACTAATTGTAAATGAGGGGCAAAGCGTCAAGGCGGGCGAGGTGATAGGCTATGTGGGCTCAACAGGGAATTCATCAGGAAACCATCTTCATTTTGAAATATATGAAAACGGAGAAAGAGTAGACCCACTGCCGTTTTTGGAGGGAATGGAGATTAGTTGATAGCTCACAAAAGTGAAAAGTGAAGAGTTTGGTGAAACGCTTCACAATTTTTGATACGCTGTATCAAAATAGTTACAGTCCCTCGTAAATACAATCGAAAAAATCCAAAGGATTTTTCACTACCACTATTCATTATTCACTATTCACTATTCACTATTCACTCTTCACTATTCACTAAAAAAGGGACGGATAACCCGTCCCTTTTTTCTTAACTTTTAACTCTCCACTTAATTCCTTGTGGAGTGTCTTCTACTATTATGTTCATCTCGTTTAGCTCGTCACGAATTTTATCGGCACTTGCCCAGTCTTTGTCTTTTCTCGCCTGTACTCTTTTTTCTATTAAGGCCTCAACTTTTTGAGAAAGCTCGCTGTCTACAGCTTCTTCCACGTTTAGTTTATTGGCATTTTCTATGAGGGAAAGCGCCAAAACCTTGTCAAAATCATTAATTACATACAGCTTTGTCGCATCGTTTAAATCACTTTTTAGAACGTCGTAAATCAGGGTTAGTCCCAAAGACGTGCTCAAATCGCTTCCAACTGCTTCGATAAATTTCTCTTTAAATTCTTTTGCGCTGTCAAGGTCAATTTCGCCCTCGTTTTTAAGGGTAGAAATTCTTGAAAGCAATTTTTCATATGCTGTTTTTGCATTATCTAGGCTGTCAAAAGAGAAGGCAAGCGGACGTCTGTAATGAGATTGCAGGCAGAAAAATCTGTAAGCCATGGGGTCATAACCCTTGTCTACTAGAAGGGAAACGGTTAAAAACTCGCCCTTTGATTTGCTCATTTTGCCCGAATTATCGTTTAAATGCAGTACGTGGAACCAGTGACTGCACCATTTATGGCCTGTGTATGCCTCACTTTGTGCAATTTCGTTTGTGTGGTGTGGGAAGGCGTTGTCCACTCCGCCGCAGTGAATGTCTAAATACTCACCCAAATATTTCATTGAAATTGCCGAGCACTCTATGTGCCAGCCGGGGTAACCATTGCCCCATGGGCTGTCCCATTTAAGCTCTTGGTCTTCAAATTTTGACTTCGTAAACCACAAGACAAAGTCGCTTTTGTTTCTCTTATTCTCGTCTTGCTCTACCGTGTCCCTCACGCCTATTTCAAGGTCTTCCTCTTCAAAATTTCCAAAAACATAGTATTTTTCAAGTTTAGACGTGTCAAAATACACGTTTCCGCCCGCAAAATATGCATAGTCCTTTTTAATAAGAGTTTCTATCATCTCTATGTACTCTGCTATATAAGAGCTTGCAGGCGCTATAATTTCAGGCTTTTTGATGTTGAGTTTTTCGCAGTCTGCAAAAAATGCGTCTGTATAAAATTTTGCTATGTCCAAAACGCTTTTATTTTCTCTTTTAGCACCTTTTAGCATTTTGTCCTCGCCCGTGTCGGCGTCGCTTGCAAGGTGGCCGACGTCGGTTATGTTCATAACCCTTTTAACCTCATACCCCTCATACGACAAAAAACGCTCCAGCGCATCTTCCATAATATAAGAGCGCAAGTTGCCTATATGTGCAAAATGATAAACCGTAGGGCCGCAGGTGTACATCGACACTTTCCCCTCTTCCCTCGGTATAAAATCCTCTCTGTTTTGTGTAAGTGAATTATAAAGTTTCATTGTTTTGCCTTTCTCCTTTTAAATACTCTATCTGTTTTTCAAGTTCATTTATTTTTTCTTCCATTTTGGAAAATTCTTGTTTTATCGGATCTGTAACTCCTATATGGTCTAAAAATTCAGCCTGCTTTTGCCCGTTAATTTTTACAATTCTAGCAGGAACACCCACTGCCGTCGCGTTTTCCGGCACTTCACTCAAAACCACCGCACCTGCGGCTATTCGTGAATTATCTCCCACTTTAAAAGGGCCTAAAACCTTGGCTCCCGCCCCTACTAAAACATTGTTTCCAAGAGTCGGGTGGCGCTTGCCGTGCTCCTTACCAGTGCCGCCAAGCGTTACATTTTGGTAGATTATGCAGTTGTCGCCTATCTCTGTGGTTTCGCCTATCACCACGCCCATTCCGTGGTCTATAAATAAATTTTTTCCTATAGTCGCACCGGGATGTATTTCAATTCCGGTTTTTTTTCTTGACCTTTGAGAAATAAATCTTGCAATAAATTTCATGTTATGGCGGAAAAACCAGTTTGCCTTTCTATAAGAGCGAACCGCCTTAAACCCCGAATATAAGAGGTAAATTTCAAGCTTGGTCCTTGCCGCAGGGTCACGCTTTAAAACCAAATCTAAGTCATTTTTCAGTTTCGTAAACATAGCTACTCCCTTTCTGCGATAATTAATTAAATTATATGCTATTTTAAGCAAATTGTAAAGAAAATTAGTATAATTAATAATTGAGAATTAATAATGAATAATTGTAGTGAAAAATGCAAGCATTTTTATTATATAATTTATGTAACCGAAAATTCTCCATTCTCCATTATTATATTCATTTCCAACAATTAAGTTTACAAATACTTAGTGATTTAGTCAGTTTATTATTGGTGTTTTATATGATATTATTTTTCTAAGATATTAGTTTGAAGCAAGTTCAAACTAAATTAATTTATATGCACTGCACAGTTTCGGTTTCACCGAACGTGCGAAGCGGCGGAATGGAGCATTAATATGAAAAGAGGTAAAATTATGGCGGACAAAAAAATCCAGTTTAATCACTTTATCCATGGCGCAGACTATAACCCTGAGCAGTGGCTGAGGTACCCTGAAATTTTAAAAGAAGACATAAGGCTTATGAAAGAGGCAAACATGAACAGTGCCACCGTCGGCATTTTTTCGTGGGCGCATTTAGAGCCACAGGAGGGCGTTTATAATTTTGACTGGCTTGAGGAAATTATAAATAATTTGTATGAAAATGGAATTTACACAGTGCTTTCCACACCATCGGCGGCAAAACCCTTGTGGATGAGCGAAAAATACGAGGAAGTGCGCAGGGTGACAAAGGCAGGCGTGCGTGATTTAAGCGGAATAAGGCACAACCACTGCTACACTTCCCCATATTATAGAAAAAAAGTTTACGAAATAAACAAGGCTTTGGCCGAGCGTTTTTCAAAACATCCTGGCCTTATTTTGTGGCATATTTCAAACGAGTACAGCGGAGAGTGCTACTGCGAGCTTTGCAGGCAGGAGTTTATTAATTGGCTTAAAGAAAAATATAAGACTATAGACGAGCTAAACCATGCGTGGTGGTCAGATTTTTGGAGCCATACATATGGAGATTTTTCACAGATAAGACCGCCTATGCTTCACGGCGAGATGAGCGTGCACGGCCTAAGCCTTGACTGGAAACGCTTTGTAACCCACCAAACGGTAGATTTTTGCAAGGAAGAAATAAAAGCAATAAGAGAATTTGACGACAAAACACCCACCACCGCAAATTTAATGGGTTTTTACGACGGGCTTGACTACTTTAAATTTAAAGATGTAATAGACGTGGTGTCATGGGATAACTACCCATGGTGGCATAATGGCGACAATGTGAAAATAGCGCAAAGAAGTGCTTGCTCACACGACTTAATGCGTGGAATTAAGGGCGAAAATTTCCTTATTATGGAAAACACACCAAGCTGTGTAAACTGGACACCTGTAAGCAAGCTAAAAAGGGACGGCGTCCACCATGCAAGTGCGCTTCAAGCCCTTGCACATGGTTCAAACTCCATACAGTATTTCCAATTTAGAAAAAGCAGAGGCTCTTTTGAGAAATTCCACGGAGCGGTAGTTGACCATGTTGGAAACACAAGCACCAGAGAGTTTAGAGACGTAAAAGCGGTCGGAGAAACCTTAAACTCACTTAGCGACATGATGTATGAAAGCAAAATAAACAGTGAAGTTGCAATAATGTATGACTGGGAAAACCGCTGGGCAGTTGAAGAAAGCGCCGGCCCTAGACGAGGAGAAAGCCTCACAGAGGACGGCGGAGTATCAAAAAGCGGCATGCATTATGTGGAAACAGTGCTAAAGCATCACCGTGCATTTTGGGATATGGGAATAAATGTGGACATAATAAATTATGACTGCGACATTTTTAAGTACAAAGTTTTGGTAGCCCCCATGCTTTATATGTACAAAAACGGAATACAAGATAAAATGCGTGAGTTTGTAAAAAACGGCGGAACGCTTATAAGTACCTATCACAGCGGAATAGTAAACGAGACAGATTTATGCTTCTTAGGCGGCTGGCCGGGCGAGATGATGGACGTTTTCGGCGTTTGGAACGAAAGCATAGACGGTCTTTGGGACGAGGACAAAAACTATGTGAGCATGACAGAAGATGCGCCGTTTAAAGGCAAATTTGAAGTGAGAGAGCTATGCGCATTAATTCACACAAAAGGCGCAAAAGTGCTTGCAAAGTATGACGAAGATTTCTATAAAGATTATCCGGCACTTACGGTAAATGATTATGAAAAAGGCAAGGCGTATTATTTGGCGGCAAATATAGAGCAAAAAGGTTTAAATGAGCTTTATGCCAAAATTGCACAAGATACAAGCCTTGAAAGAGCACTGCCTATAGACCTTCCATTTGGCGTAAGCGCACACAAAAGAGAGGGCGAAAAGTCGTTTATCTTTGTGGAGAACTACCTTGACAAGGAGATAGAGTTTGCACTAGACAAACTTTATACCGATTTAATAAACGATAAACAGTTAAATTACATCAAACTTTCGCCTTTTGAGGTACGAGTATTATCTGTCTGATTAAAATAGGTTGTATTTATCCTATTTTTAGCGTATAATATAGTTGAGGTGATAATAAATGTTAGTAAATACAGATAATTTAATTGCAATGACAGACGCAAACCAAAATTTTTCTAAGGTGGTACGTCTTGTGGACGAAAGCGGAATGGCGGTTATTTTAAAAAACAATAAACCACGCTACGTAATTGTCGATTTTGACGAGTATGATGAAATTCAAACTATGAGAGAAAAAAGAGCTAAAGCCATATCAAGCACAGCCGATGATTTAATTGAAGAAAATATGGAAGCCTTTTTGGAGCTTGCAAAATGATATTACTTACAACGAGTGAAATTATATCTATTCATAAAAAGCTAATTTTAAAAACGGGCGGTTCAGACGGTGTGCGGGATATAGCCTTGCTCGAGTCAGCGGTTAGCAGTGCAAGCAATTTTTTTGAAGATTTCGAGCAATATCCAAGTATAGAAGAAAAAGCGGCTCGACTTGCGTTTGCAATTATAGGCAATCATGCATTTGTAGATGGGAATAAGAGAATTGGCATATTAACAATGCTAATGACATTAAGTTTAAATAATGTGAAATTATCCTATACACAAAAGGAGCTTATCGACCTTGGCGTATCTATCGCGAGTGGGGTCTATAAATATGACTGCATTTATAAATGGATAACAAAGCATAAAACCTCTCACTAGACAAACTTTACACCGATTTAATAAACGATAAACAGTTAAATTACATCAAACTTTCGCCTTTTGAGGTACGAGTATTATTGGATTAGACGAAATATTGAATTTACTGTCATTTAATGTGGAAAAATGCAGTTAATTGTGGTAAACTTATTTCATAATGTATTGAACTTCTTTTTTGATGTGAAAGGATGATATTGATGGAAAAAAAACCAATTTATTTCGACCCAAATGACAACAAAGCACCGCTTGGCATTGTGCCACTCGAGGGTGCAAAAGAGCTTTCTGATAAGATTGAGTATCATTTGCTTAGATGGGCAAAAGAAGGCGGCATGGACGTGGACTCGTTCACGGTAGAAAACGACTGCCCGAGGTTTCAATCGGGTGATGGCAAGGGCATGATTTACTCTACTATAAGAGGTAAGGATTTATTCTTTATTGTCGATGTGGGTAATTACAGCATAACATATGATTATTTTGGATTTAAAAATCACATGTCGCCAGACGACCACTACCAAGACTTAAAAAGACTTATACAAGCCGCAATGGGCAAGGCTTACAGAATTAATGTAATTATGCCAATTCTTTACGGTGGAAGACAACACAGAAGAAACTATAGAGAATCTCTAGACTGTGCATTCGCTTTGCAAGAGCTAAAAAGCATGGGTGTATCGAACATAGTAACATTTGATGCCCACGACCCAAGAGTGCAAAACGCAGTTCCTATAATGAGTTTTGATAATTTAATGCCATCATATCAGGTGCTTAAAAAACTGTTTAGAGTTTTCCCTGACCTGTCTATAAAAAGAGACGATTTTATGATAGTAAGCCCAGACGAAGGCGCTTTAAACAGAAACATGTACTATGCATCTGTTTTAGGTGTTGAAATGGGAATGTTTTATAAAAGACGTGATTATTCAAGAATTGTAAACGGCAGAAATCCTATAGTTGCCCACGAGTATTTAGGCGAGAGCGTAAAAGGCAAAAGTGTTTTTGTCTCAGACGATATCATAGCTTCAGGCGACTCTATGCTTGACATAGCTTACGAAGTCAAAAAACAAGGCGCTAAAAAATTCTTTAGCTATGCAACTTATACCATCTTCACATCAGGCCTTGAAAAATTCGATAAAGCCTATGAAGACGGCGTTATCGACGGAATTTTTGGAAGTAATTTAACATATTTAAACCCAGAGCTTAAAAATAAGCCATGGTTCTTTGAAGTTGACGTGTCAAAATACATTGCACTATTCATCTCGGCACTAAATCACGATTTATCCATAAGCTCTATCATAGACCCACACGACAAAATAGAAAAACTTCTTGAAGAGAGAAATAAAGACTAAATAAAAGGGCGGCCGACGGCCGCCCTTTTATAGTTAATAGTTATTAGTTAATAGTTAATAGTTAATAGTTAATAGTTAATAGTTAATAGTTAATTATTGTAGGGGCGGTCCTATGTGACCGCCCGAAACCTTGGATTTTACCATTAGTTTCGGGCGAACACACAGGTTCGCCCCTACAAAAATTTATATATTATAACAATTACGACACAGCCTCTTTTATTATTTAGCTTTAGTTGTAGTCTTTTTTGCAGCTGTTTTTGTAGCTGTTTTTGTTGCAGTCTTAGCAGCTGGTTTTGTTGCAGTTTTTGCTTTTGGTGCAGGTTTAGCCGCTTCTTTTGCTTTTGGCTCTTCTGCCTTTGCTGTAACCACTTTCTTTTTGGTGACTGTTTTTTTCACAGGCACGGGATATTCAGTGATTTTCCATTCTTGATTATCTCCGCCTACTTCGTCCCATACTTGAATAACAGCGCCGTCGTCGTCGGTTAAATCTTTAATGTCTAAAACCTTTTGGTTATAAACATTTTTTATTATTTTATATCCTCTTGAAGCTGTTTTTAGTTCCCAGTTTTGAGTGCTTGACTCTACGTTTTCCCAAACTTGAACCAGTGTACCGTTTTCTTCACCTAAGGCGACAAGGTCTAAAACCATGTTGTTTGCCTTATTTATTATTTTAAAAACATTGCCTTCAACTTTTTCGGTTATCCAAAGTTCGTTGTCTGTGTAATTAACACTTGCTTGCTCTACCGCACCCAGTGCAGATGTGTGCAAAACTTTGCCAGTTCTCTTGTTTGTAATCAAATATGTTTTTACTTTTGCTGCCGCCTTTGTTGCCATTAGTGTTTCGCTCCTTTTAAATTAAAATTTTTTGTGTATTATCATAGATAAATTTTAGTATCTTTTAGTTAAAATGTCAAATTAAATTCTTTTCCTTTTTTGATTGTTTTTTTATCATATTTTACATATTTTGCCTTTTTAGAAGGAATTTATTCTGTTTTTAAGAAATTTTCACCCTTTTCATTAGGTAAAGTGTATAAAAATATTCTTTTTTATGAACAAAATTTTTACTTGAAATTTCATTTATAGATGAAAATTAATAAATATTTACTTAACTTTTACTCGTCGTTGTAGTATAATTAGCTTATTATTTTTTGGAGGTGTAAATTTTGACGGAAAATCTCGAGGCACATAAAATTAAATCGGTTAATGTAAAAAGATTTACGCCTGATATAAAAAACGGTCTAAATAAAGACCAAATTGATGAAAGAATAAGTCAGGGGCTTGTAAATTATGATAAGGGAGTAAAAACAAAATCTGAAAAGCAGATTATTTTTGAAAATACCTTTACTTTTTTTAATACTATAAATATTATACTTGCAATTTTAGTATTGCTGGTGGGCTCGTATAGAAATATCCTTTTTATGGGCGTAATAATAAGCAATGCGGCGATAGGCTCGTTTCAGGGCATACGCTCTAAAAGGGCCATAGATAAACTTTCCTTAATTTCCGCACCAAAGGCGCATGTGGTAAGAGATGCCAAGGTCTTAGAAATTGCTGTAAATGAAATAGTCTTAGACGATATACTATATTTAAAGGCCGGAAATCAAGTCTGTGCAGACTGCGTGGTTTGGGATACTCCGGTTGAAGTCAATGAATCGCTCTTGACGGGCGAGGCGGATACAATTACAAAAAATGTCGGAGACTTGCTTTTGTCGGGCAGTTTTATAGTAAGTGGCTCTTGCCATGCAAGGGTAGAGAATGTTGGCGAAGAAAATTATGCAACAAAAATTGCAAGTCAGGCAAAATATGAAAAAGAGCAAAACTCGGCAATAATGCGCTCCTTAAACCTTATAGTAAAATTCATAGGATTTAGCATAATTCCGGTGGGGCTTATTCTGTTTTCTAAACAGTATTTTTTAATTGCCGACTCGCTTCAAAATTCCGTGGTCAGCACGGTGGCAGCACTCATAGGCATGATACCCGAGGGGCTTGTGCTTTTGACCTCGGTTGTGTTTGCGGTTACGGTAATACGTCTTGCCACACACAAAACCTTGGTAAAAGAGCTCTACTGCTCTGAAACCCTAGCTAGAGTAGATGTCTTGTGTCTTGACAAAACCGGCACAATAACACAGGGCAGTATGCAAGTAGATAAGCTTATAGAGATGAATGGCTTTACAGAAGGTGACATCAAGGACGCCTTAAATCATTTGTGCTGTGCCTTAGACGATAACAACCCCACATTTGATGCGATATCAGAAAAATATAAGACGAATATTTCAGACGAAATAAAAAATATAATTCCTTTTTCCTCACAAAGAAAATGGAGCGGTGCCACTTTTTCTGAGCTTGGCAGTCTTGTAATGGGTGCCGGAGAATTTGTTTTTCACGATACAATTCAAAAGTATAAAAGCCTTATAAACCCGTACGTTAAAAACGGGCAAAGGGTCTTGGTGGTGGCAAAGTCGCAAGACGATTTTGATGAGAAAAACTTGCCTAAAGATTTACAGCTTATGGGCTTTGTGATTTTAAGCGACATGATAAGGCCTGAGGCAAAACAAACTTTGAATTATTTTGCAGGGCAAGGCGTGGGACTTAAAATAATTTCGGGCGACAATGCCGTGGCGGTTGCAAATATTGCAAAGCGTGCAGGGCTTGAAGATGCGCACAGATATATAGACTGCTCCACCTTAGACGACGACGCAGACTATGAAGAAGTTGTGGAAAACCACAGCGTTTTTGGCAGGGTAACGCCTCACCAAAAGCTTGAGTTTATTAAGGCATTAAAAAGAAAAGGCCACACGGTTGCCATGACGGGCGACGGAGTAAACGACGTTTTGGCTCTCAAGGAAGCCGATTGTAGCATAGCAATGGCGTCGGGCTCTGATGCCGCAAGAACGGTGTCGGACCTAGTTTTATTAGATTCAAACTTTGCCTCTATGCCCGTTGTTGTGCGAGAGGGCAGGCGCTCTATTAACAATTTACAGCGCTCGGCAACACTGTTTTTGTCAAAAACAATTTACTCGGTATTCATGGCGCTCATCTTCGTGTTTTTGTCCATGCCCTACCCATTTCAGCCGATACACCTCACCCTTATAAGCACTTTGACCATAGGAATACCCTCGTTTTTGCTGGCACTAGAACCTAACAAGGCTCGTGTAAAGGGGAACTTTTTGGTAGGCGTAATAGAAAAATCATTGCCGGCAGGGCTTAGCACGGTGTTTAATATAGTATTTTTGCTGATATTTAGAAATAGCATGGGGCTTACAAACGAGCAGTTTTCAACCCTTTGCGTAATTGCCACGACTATAACCGCAATTATTTTGATGATAAGGGTGTGTTTTCCGTTTAGCATAATGCGCTCTGCCTTAGTAATATTTTTGAGTGCGTGTTTTGTCATAGCCCTAATTTATTTTAGCGATTTATTTTTCTTAGTTCCACTGAATATATCCATGGTAATAATACTTATACCGATTATAATTTTTTCGTGTGTAAGCGTCACGGCACTCACCCATTTAATACAAACCCCATTCATAAAAAACAGACTAAAAAAATTCAAATAAAACATTTGTTCGATTTTTTGATGAAAAGCATTGCAATTTTAACTTAGACAAAGTATAATGGCTAATGAATAGTTAATAATGAATAGTTAATAATTAATAATTAATAACTAATAACTAATAACTATTAACTATTAACTAACAATTATTAATTATCAAACAGGAGGTTATTATGGCGGACGATAATAGATCAAAGGCGCTGGAAACGGCACTTAGTGCAATAAAAAAATCTTATGGTGAGGGCGCAATTATGCGACTTGGCCAACATAGCTCTTTAAATGTAGAAGCGGTTTCTACAGGTTCACTTTCCTTAGACCTAGCCTTAGGCGTGGGAGGACTTCCAAGGGGAAGAATTATAGAGGTTTATGGCCCTGAATCATCGGGTAAAACCACCCTGGCACTACACTGCATAGCAGAGGGGCAAAAAAACGGCAATGCGGCCTTCATAGACGTTGAGCACGCACTTGACCCTGTCTATGCCGCCGCTTTGGGCGTAGATGTTGAATCGCTACTCGTCTCACAACCCGACACAGGCGAGCAGGCGTTGGAAATTACCGAGGCTTTGGTGCGCTCGGGCGCTATAGATGTAATAGTTGTAGACTCCGTTGCGGCACTTGTTCCAAGGGCTGAAATCGAGGGCGAAATGGGTGATGCCCACGTAGGTCTTCAAGCAAGACTTATGTCTCAGGCTTTAAGAAAACTTGCAGGCGCAATTTCAAAATCAAACTGCGTTGCAATTTTTATTAACCAACTTCGTGAAAAAGTCGGCGTTGTTTATGGTAATCCCGAGGTTACCCCCGGCGGCCGTGCACTTAAATTCTATTCATCTGTCAGACTTGAGATAAGAAGAATAGAGGCGCTTAAAAACGGCACAGAGCTTATAGGCTCAAGAACAAGGGCGAAAGTTGTAAAAAATAAGACGGCTCCTCCTTTTAGAGAGGCCGAATTTGATATAATGTATGGCAGAGGAATTTCAAGAGTTGGCGAGCTTATCGACATAGCGGTAAAACTCGACATAGTCGCAAAAAGCGGTGCATGGTTCTCGTATGAGGGTCAAAGACTTGGACAAGGCAGAGATAATTCAAAGAAATTTATAGAGGAAAATCCCGACATTTATGCAGAAATTGAAACAAAGGTCAAGGAAAATTCCGATAAACTCTATGCAAAAACTGCGCCAAAGCCTACACCTGCAGCTACACCTGTTGCGGTCGAAGTTGCTCCGGCACCCACAGGGAAAAGAAAATCTGTCAAGGCAGACATAGACATTAAAGTCGACGACTAATGACTATTACCGACATAAGACCCATTAGAAAGGGTTTAAATAACATATACATAGACGGCGAGGCGGCTGTAAAGCTCGATAAAGAAATTTGCCTTATAAATCATTTGAAAATAGGGCAAAAGCTAAGCGATGAAGAACTTTTAGGGCTTATAAAACAGTCTGAGCTTCGCCGTGCAAAGGAAAAGGCGCTTTATATCTTAAGTGGGCGAAATCACTCAAAAAAAGAGCTTATAGACAAAATCTCTCGCACTACCGACCGAGAAGCCGCAAAAGAAGCCTGTGAGCAAATGGAAAACTTAGGCCTTGTAGACGATGATGTTTTTGCCAAAATGTATGCAAAAGAGTTGTTTATAAGGAAAAAGTACGGCAAAATAAGGGTAAGGCAAGAAATGCGACTAAAAGGCATAGACAAAGAGCTTATAAGCGAAATTTTGGAAGAGTACGAAGAAGACCCGTCTGAAAAAATTTTGGAAATTCTAGAGAAGAAGTATCCAAGATATAAAGAAGACGAAAAAATAAAAAGAAGGGCAGTAGCGGCACTTCAAAGAATGGGATATAACTGGGAAGAAATAAGGAGAGCGGTGGAGAGCTGAAAATTGTAATGAACGCATTTTATGTGTTTAAGTGAAGAGTGAAGAGTTAAAAGTGAAGAGTGGTAGAGAAATGCTTCGCATTTTTTGATTATATTTTTTAGCCTCTCTAGCTTCTAAACTTCTATATGCTGAAATATTTCACATGTTTTGATTTATTTATTCAAAAATCCGCAGGATTTTTCACCAAAACTTTTCACTCTTCATTTTTCACTTTTCACTCAAATAACTATGAAAGATTTAAATTTTACCGAGATGTTTGATATGCAGAAAAAGCTGTTAGCTCTTAACCCAAAATGGGAGGGCTTTGAGCCTAAATATGCCAGAAACAGAATATTGTGGCTTGTGGAAGAACTCGGCGAAAGCATAAGCATAATAAAGAAAAAAGGCGACGATAAAATAATGAACGACCCCATAGTGCGTGAGCATTTTTGCACCGAAATGGCGGATGTTTTAATGTATTTAAACGACGCCCTTTTATGCTATGATATAACGCCACAGGAGATTGCTACTGCATACAAAAATAAACATATTTACAATTTAGGCAGAAATTATAACGCGCAAAACAAAAAACTTTATAGTAAAAAATTAGAAACGGAGTAAAACATGCAAATTAAAGTGGCAATGGTGAGTCTTGGCTGTGCAAAAAATCAAGTAGACGGCGAAATGCTTATGGCAACGCTTAAAGACAACGGCTTTGAAACGGTGCTTGACCCGGCACAGGCGGATATTGCGATAGTAAATACCTGCGGATTTATCACAAGTGCTAAAGAGGAGTCTATAGGCGAAATTTTGGAGCTTGTAAGGCTTAAGGCAGAGGGCAAAATTAAGAAAATTGTTATAACAGGTTGCCTTGCACAAAGGTATCAAAAAGAAATAATGAGAGACATACCCGAGGCGGATGCCGTAATTGGCATAGGCGCAAACGGTGAAATTGCCACGCTTCTTTTAGAGATGATGGGCGGTCACTCTGTAGAAAGTTTTCCTGACATGTTAAGCATTCCGATGAGCGGAAAAAGAGAGCTTTCAACGCCGTCGTATTTTGCATATTTGAAAATAGCAGAGGGTTGCGACAACTGCTGTACCTACTGCGCAATACCCCTAATACGAGGAAAGTACAGAAGCCGTGAGATTGAAGATGTGCTAAGTGAAGCCAAGGAGCTCGTGAAAAACGGCGCAAAAGAGCTGGTTTTGGTGGCACAAGACACCTCACGATATGGAATAGATTTATACAAAAAATTCTCGCTTGCATCTCTTGTCAAAGAGCTATGTAAGATAGAAAATTTAAAATGGATAAGACTTTTATACTGTTATCCCGATGCAATTACGGACGAACTTTTAGACGTGATTAAAAACGAGGAAAAGGTAGTAAAATATATAGACATGCCACTTCAACATGCAAGTGGTCGCATTTTAAAACTTATGAACAGGACAGGAAGCCGTGAAGAGCTTTCAAAACTTATTTTAAAAATAAGAAAAATGATACCCGATATCACCCTAAGAACCACGTTTATAACAGGTTTTCCGGGCGAAACGGAGGAGGATTTTACCGAGCTTTGCGAGTTTATCAAGGAGCAAAAATTTGAGCATATGGGCTGTTTTGCATACTCAAGGGAAGAGGGCACTATAGCTTATGATATGGATGAGCAAATTGATGAAGATGTAAAGCTAAGGCGTGCCGAAATTGTAACAGACACCCAGCTAAGAATTTTAGACGAGCAAAACGAGAGCCAAATCGGCAAAGTTTTTGAGGTGTTGGTCGAAGGCTTTGACAGGTATGCAGAGTGCTATTTTGGAAGAAGCTATAAAGACGCACCCGACATAGACGGAAAAATTTTCTTTGCGGCAAGCAAAAAGCCCGCCTACGGAGAGTTTGTAAACGTAGAAATAACAGAGGTCTTAGACACCGATTTAGTCGGTGTTATGATAAAATAGAATTTTGGAGGAAAAATAAATTTGAAAAAGATACTAGTATTAAGCCTTGTATGCCTTATGCTTTTAGGAAGCTTCACCGCTTGCAGCATGGGAGAGGTAGAGGTGCCGTCATCACAGCCAAGTGAGGAAGAATCTAACTCAGAAAGCACAAGCGAGGACAGCGAAGATGTAGATACAGAAAGCCAAGAGACACAGGAGTACGAGGCACTGTTTGAAAGCGATTACTACACAGAAGATGGATATTTTAAAGATTTAGTTGCCGCAGATTACATGGAAGTTGGCGACTATTTAGGCCTTGAAATACCGGAAGATATTTTAACAGTCACAGACGAGGTCATAGACCTTGAAGTTGAAAATTTACTTGCAAACTATACAGAAATTATGCCGGTAGAAGATGAAGAATACATTATAGTAGATGGAGACACAGTAAACATTGATTATGTAGGCTCTATAGACGGCGTAGAATTTGAAGGCGGAAGCACAGGCGGCGCGGGAACAGACGTAACAATAGGCGTAACAAGCTATATCCCCGGCTTCTTAGAGCAACTTATAGGCCATAAAAAAGGCGAAAATTTTGACATAGACGTGACTTTCCCTGACGATTACGGCTCTACAGACCTTGCAGGAAAAGATGCAGTGTTTAATATAACAATTAATTCTATATCGCAAAATATCGTCCCTGAATTTACCGATGAATTTATTTCTGGTGTTTCAAGTGGAGAGTACGAAACCACACAGGACTATATCGACGCGGTTAAGACGTCAAAATACAGGACACAAAGAGACACATATTTGAATGCTCAAATTTTAGATCTAATAACTTATAACGAAATGCCTGCAAATTTGATAGCTTATCTTGAAGACGTGATAGAAGACCAAATTGCCCTCACGGCTAATACTTACGGCGTGACAGAAGCAGACATCGTTATGCAGTACGGTTTTACAACAGTAGAAGAGCTAATAGCCTCAGAAAGTGCAAACATTGAAGAAAGCGCAAAAAGCATCATGCTTGTACTATATATCGCCCAAGAAAATGGCATTACAGTTGAGACGGCCGACGTAGACGCATATTTCGGCTCACTAGACTGGTCTTCATACGCCACACAATACGGCGAAAACTACATGAAGAGCATAGTGCTAAACGACGCTGTTTTTGAGTTTGTTGTGAATAATTAAATAAAAAAGTCAGCCTAATTTATTTAGTAGGCTGACTTTTTTGCGTCCGATATAAACTCTCAACTCTCAACTCTCAACTCTCAATTATAAACTACCCCATTATGTAAAAAAGGGCGAAAAGTAGGGATTTGTCTGCGTTTTCCTTTGCCAAGATATTGATTAAATTAAGCAGCAAATTAAACTCGGCATCCCCTGATTTTACGTTTATTTCCTGGGAATTTCCAGTAAATAAACTTTGTGAAAACTCGGCGGGACTCCCCTCTTTTTCCCCTAAATTTATGTTTCTCGGGTCGTCTTTAAATTCGTAGTGCGGCAGTTTTGCCTTTGCGTACATCTCCCTTGTGCGCAAAATGGCATCTCTTCTCATTTTGTCAAAATTTTCAGCCAAATTTTCACCTCCTGACACCTAAGAGCGCCGATAGTGTTCCCGTGTCTTTAAGGCCGGGAAACGCTTTCATTGCACGCAAAATTTTAATGCTCTCGTCCACTCTGTCTTGTCGGGGTTTTGAAAGCAGGGGTTTAAGTGCCAGTAAAAGTTTTGCGTTGGGGTCGTTTTGCATATTGATGTTTTGTCCCCTTATTGCAGGCGCATTTAAAATAGTGTTTAAGTTGTCTGTGTTTGTCTGGGTGTTGTTTTGCGAAATTGAAGAAAGCAGGGTGTTTAAAGAGTTCGTGTCAGAGTTACTATTTGCGCTTTGTGTAGGGGCACTTTGCCCACCCGTAAATCCCTGAAGCACCGAGCTTAAAAGCGCTGGGTTTTGTGCGGCAGCGCTTATGATTGATGAAAGTATTCCTCCGCCTCCGCCTCCACCTAAACCGCCAAGAAGCGAGCCCAAACCGCCTCCCGAGCCTCCTAGGGCGCCGGTCAGTGAATTTAAAATGGCAGGGTTTTGAGCCACTGTACCTAGAATTGACCCCAGTCCCCCACCTCCTCCACCGCCTAAAAGGGAGGATAGCCCGTCTAAGTTAATGTTAGGAGTGGCGCCGACAGATGGGTTTGCCGTAGCTGTGGCCGTGTTTAAATTCATGCCACTCATTATGTTTTTTATCTGATCCATACTGTTAGGGTCTGATAATATTTCGTTTAGTTTAGCCGTTAAGTCGTCCATGGCGCCCCCTCCTTAAAATTTGAGTTAAAGAGTCGGTAGTGAAGACGGAATTTTCGCAGGACTTCACCACAACTCTCGACAATTATTTTTGCTGTCCTAGAATATTTATGAGCTTTTGCGCTTGCGAGCCCGACAGTAATTTTTGTGCGGCATTTGGGTCGGATAGAACTTTTTGAATTTTTTCTCCGTCTTTCGCATTTTGCAAAATACTTCCCATGTCGCCACTTTGTGCGGCTTTCATAAGCTCCTCAGGCGTAGTGCCAAGCCTGCTTGCGGTAATTTTTAAAAGATTTTCAAGTTGGTTATTGTTCAAAGTCATCAAATCCCTTATAATATATTTAGACCTTATTACATACTATGCAAGATGTGTTACTATTATGAAAAGAGGACAGACTATGAGAGTGCTTATATTATCCGATAGCCACAGGAATAAATTGAATGTCAAAAAAATTTTAGAAGAAGAAAAAAACTGCGAAGCCCTAATTTTTTGCGGCGACGGCGAAGAAGATATCCCAAACGGGCTTAATATGAAAGTGATTAAGGTAAGGGGCAACAACGACTGGCGCTCAAATTTGCCTGCCGTTGAAACTTTTTTTATCGGCGAAACAAAATTTATGGTGGCGCATGGGCATACATTTTTTGTAAAAAGAAGTTTAGACGACATTATTTTTACCGCAAAACAGGCAAAGGCGCAGGTTTTGTGCTTCGGACACACGCATATACAGTATAAAGGATACGAAGACGGACTACATATAGTAAACCCGGGTTCCTGCATGGCATACCTAGAGTATGCAGTAGTGGAGATTAAAGATAAATCTATACTAATAAGTTTACTAAATATTAAAAAGAAATAGTTTGACACAAGGCAAAAATTTTGGTATTTTTAATATATATATAAATTAGAAAGGGTGGCAAGCATGGAAAAATATACAAGATGGCTTTCTAGGGAGCTGGAAGACAAAGATTTATCTGAGGAATTATTGTCGGTAAAAGGCAATGACGAGGAAATTAATGACAGATTTTACAGGGATTTAGACTTTGGTACCGGAGGTATTAGAGGGGTAATAGGTGCCGGAACTAATAGAATTAATATTTACACCATAGGAAAGGCGACGCAGGGGCTTGCAAATTATCTAAACAGCACTAAAAAAGAGGGGAAAACTCCCAGTGTTTCCATAGCATATGACAGCAGAAACAAAGGCGAAATGTTTGCAAAAGAAGCGGCAAGGGTATTAGTTGCAAACAATATTTTAGTTTATTTATATAAAGAGTTAATGCCAACTCCTGCACTTTCGTTTGCAGTTAGGCATTTAAAAACAGATGCAGGAATTTGTGTCACGGCAAGCCACAACCCTGCTAAATATAGCGGCTACAAAGTATACGGAAGCGACGGCTGCCAAGCGACAGAGGAAATGGCAGATGCGGTCATGGGTGAAATTTCAACAACAGACATTTTTGACGATGTAAAAAGAGTGGATTTTGAAAAAGCGCTTAACGATAAAATGGTTGCATATATAGACGAAGACACCATATCTGCTTTCTTAAATGCGGTTTATAATGAGCGTGTACTAGACACAAACTGTGACAATTTAAGCGTGGTATTTACACCACTTAACGGAAGCGGAAGACGCTGTGTTCTTTCTATTTTAGATAAAATCGGCGTAAAAGACATAAGCATGGTAAAAGAGCAAGAAATGCCCGACGGCAATTTTCCTACCTGCCCTTATCCAAATCCTGAGTTTAAAGAGGCGCTTCAAAAAGGCTTAGACCTTTGTGACACAGTAAAACCCGACCTGCTTTTAGCAACAGACCCAGACTGCGACCGTGTGGGCATTGCCGTAAAACAAGGCGATGAATTTAAGCTCATGACAGGCAATGAAGTGGGAATACTTTTACTTGACTTTATTGCAAAAAATAAAAAGGTAGGCAAGCGCCGTGTTGCGGTCACAACAGTTGTTTCAACAGACATGGTAGACTGCATAGCAAAAGATTATAACATAGAGTTTAGACGAGTGTTAACAGGCTTTAAATACATAGGCGACATAATAGCAGAGCTTGAAAACGAAGGTCAAGAAGACGCATATGTATTTGGTTTTGAAGAGAGCTATGGCTATCTATCAGGCACTTATGTAAGAGATAAAGATGCAGTAAACGGCTCTATGCTAATTTGCGAAATGGCATCACACTACAAAGCACAGGGCAAAACACTAATAGATGTTATGACAGAACTTTATGAAAAATACGGATATTATAAAAACGATTTACTAAACTTTACCTTTGAAGGCGAAGACGGCATGAACAAAATGGCTGGGATCATGACAGATTTAAGAGATAATACCCCAAAAGAAATTGCAGGCTACAAAGTAGTTGGAAACAGCGACTATCTTCTATCTGTAAAAACCGAAGGCGATGTAAAAGAAGAAATTAAACTACCAAAATCAAACGTTATGGAATTAAGGCTTGAAAACGGTGCAAAATACATAGTGCGCCCATCAGGAACAGAGCCAAAAATTAAAGTTTATCTTTCGGTAAAAGGAAAGACAAGCCAAGAAAGCAGTGAAATAGTAGAGAAACTAAAGGCGGCAAAAGTTTTTTAATTCTTAAAAACTCAGACTGCCCTAAAACCCGCAAACGCAAAAAATCTGCCGATAGCAGATTTTTTGCTTCCTGCGTCACAAATACCCTAAAATTTCCCTCATATACCTCTGTATTACTCGGTCATTTTAGCGTATTTGTTCCTTGTCTTGCAGATTTTTTGACAGTCCGACAGCGTGTGCAAAAAAAGTGGGACTTTTTTGACACGCTGAGTTTTTTAATTCTTAAAAACTCTTTACATTCAGTTGGTTTTATGTTATTATCTTTAGGCGACCTTAGTCACGGATATAGGACTTCACCACCCATACCTGAGGCTATGGCGAAATTATATTGCGGAAAACGCAGAAAAGGTGGATTATTATGCTAAAAACAGAAAAAACAGAAATCATGAAAAAATATGCAAGACACGAGGGTGACACAGGTTCTCCTGAGGTACAAATCGCAGTTTTGACAAAAAGAATCAATGATTTAACAGAGCACCTACGTGCAAACAAAAAGGATCACCACTCACGCCGTGGACTACTTAAAATGGTAGGACAAAGAAGAAGCCTTCTTAACTACCTAACTAAAATTGATATCACAAGATATCGTTCACTAATCGCAGAGCTTGGTATCCGTAAATAAGACAAAAAAATTGCCGACCGCCCGAAAGTTAGAGTCAAATCTAACTGCTGGGGGTCGGTATTTTTATGCAAAAAAATAAATATTAATTTTACTTGCTATTAGCACTAATAATTTGGTATAATATTATATAAAATTATTTAAATTTTAGTCAAATGGGGAAGTGGAGTGGCAATATGGAAAACAATCAGGAAAACTTTTTCCAAAAAATGATAGAAAAGCTCAGCATACTTAATGAAGATATGTCCAAAAGTGATTTTTTAGAGGAGATTTGTCGCTTTTTTGATATTTCCCATGCATTTATATACGAGTATGACGGCAGGGGCAAATTTGCAAGAAAGGAATTTTTTGCAAAGGTGCAAAGTGGTTTGCTTTCAAGAAAGTTTGATATTAAAAACCTACTGGGGCTTGAAGACTTCAGCACACTTTGTACGCAAAAAGTAATACTCTGCACAGGCTTTGAAGAAAAAAGTGAATTTAAGCAAAAGCTTTTAGATATTTTCGGGCTTGGCACGCTCGTGTTTATCCCAATACTAAATCAGCGCTTTGAACTTGTAGGCTTTGTAGGGCTAGGGGACAGAAGAAAGCAGTCAAGGCATGCTAAGGCGGAAATAGACAAGGCCTGCTCGCTGCTTACCTTGCTTTCCAATATGGTAAAGCTTGAAATGTTCAAGAAAAACATTGAAAACGCCGAGGCGACCCTTTCAAATGTGCTTGACCATGTTGGAATAGACATTTATGTAAATGATTACTACACATATGACGTGTTGTATGCAAATAAATCCATGGCAGAGCCTTATGGCGGAGTGGAAAATATGCTGGGTAAAAAATGCTGGGAAGCAATTTATGTGGACAAGGAGGCGCCTTGCGATTTTTGCCCACAGCCGAAACTTTTAGACGAAAACGGAAATTTAAACAAAACTTATCAGTGGGATTATCAAAGACAGATAGACAAAGAGTGGTTTAGGGTCTTGAGCTCGTCTTTCCCGTGGACAGATGGCAGGATTGCCCACTTGATAGCAAGTGTCAATATTACCGAGAGCAAAAGGTCACAACTGCTCATAGAAAAACTAGCGCTGTTTGACTATCTTACAGGGCTTCCAAACAGGCGTGCAATGCACGACGATGTGCAGGCGTTTATAGCGGACTCTCAAAAATTTGGAAAGAGTTGGTACATGCTGTTTTGTGATTTGGACGGCTTTAAAAACATAAACGACACGCTAGGTCACGAGGCAGGAGATGTACTGCTAAAAGGCATAGCAAAAGACCTATCAGACATTTGTAGCGATGAACTTAGAGCTTACAGACAAGGCGGCGACGAATTTGTCGTGCTTTTAAAAGAGCAAGACTCTAAAGAGAGTATTAAAAAAATAATTAATAAGCTGTTTGAAATTTTTAGAAAAACATATGACTACGAAGGCGCACAAATGAGCTGTGGTTGCAGCATAGGCATAGCAAATTATCCTAAAGATGCAAGCACATCAAAAGAAATTTTCCATCTTGCAGACACGGCAATGTATCGTGTCAAAAAAGAGGGAAGGGGCACTGCTCGTTTTTGTAAGGACGGAGACTTCCTTGAAATGGACGAATATTTTAATGAAAATAAATAAAATACAGGAGGACGATATGAGTAATATTCCAAAAATTAAAATCGGAGTAGTTGCGGTATCTCGTGACTGCTTCCCCGAAAGCCTTTCGGTAAACAGGCGAAAAGCGGTAATAGAGGCGTATTCAAAAAAGTATAATAATGTGGATTTATACGAATGTCCAATATGCATAGTCGAAAGCGAAATACATATGGTAGAGGCGCTAAAAGACATTCAAAATGCAGGCTGTGACGCCTTGGTGGTATACCTTGGAAACTTCGGCCCTGAAATTGCAGAGACCTTACTTGCAAAACATTTTGACGGCCCATGTATGTTTGTTGCCGCCGCAGAAGAAAGTGGTGACAACTTGATAAACGGCAGGGGAGATGCCTATTGTGGCATGTTAAACGCAAGTTATAACCTAAAACTTAGGAATGTTAAGGCGTATATTCCCGAATACCCCGTGGGCGATGCCGAAGACTGCGCCGACATGATACACGAATTTGTGCCGATAGCAAGGGCGTTAGTTGGCGTGTCAAAACTAAAAATAATAACTTTTGGCCCAAGGCCTTTAAACTTCCTTGCATGTAATGCGCCAATAAAACAGCTTTATAATTTAGGTGTTGAGGTCGAGGAAAATTCGGAGCTTGATTTATTCGCATCTTTTAACGAGCACGAGGGCGACCCCAGAATACCAGAAGTCGTAAAAGACATGGAAAACGAGCTTGGAGGGGGCAATTTAAAGCCAGAAATTCTGCCAAAACTTGCACAGTACGAGCTCACACTGCTTGACTGGGTGGAAAATCATAAGGGATACAGAGAGTATGTTGCGATTGCAGGAAAATGCTGGCCGGCATTTCAAACTCAGTTTGGATTTGTGCCCTGCTATGTAAACAGCCGTCTTACCGGAAAAGGCATACCCGTTTCGTGCGAGGTCGACATTTACGGAGCACTTAGCGAGTTTATCGGCTCTTGTATAAGTCTTGACGACGTCACCTTGCTAGACATCAATAACACCGTACCAAAAGACATGTTTGAAAGCGATATTTTAGGAAAATTTGATTATACAAATAAAGATGTGTTCATGGGCTTCCACTGCGGAAACACCACATCAAAAAAACTTTCAAGCTGTGCTATGAAGCATCAGCTCATCATGGCAAGGGCCTTGCCCGAAGAAGTGACACAAGGAACGCTAGAGGGCGACATAGCGCCGTCGAACATCACATTTTACCGCCTGCAAAGCACGGCAGACAATATTTTGCGTGCCTACATAGCGCATGGCGAAGTCTTGCCGGTGTCTACACGCTCTTTTGGAGCCGTTGGCGTCTTTGCAATACCTGAAATGGGACGTTTTTATAGGCATGTGCTGGTAGAAAAAAATTATCCCCACCACGGAGCGGTAGCGTTCGGACATTATGGCAAAACCTTGTTTGAAGTGTTCAAATACCTCGGCGTAGAGCATGAGGAAATAGGCTTTAATCAGCCAAAAGGAATGCTGTATAAATCGGAAAATCCATTTAACTGAGAATGGAAAATTAAGGAGCTACTATGAAATATTTACTTGGAATAGACCTTGGTACCTCTGGCACTAAGACCGTGCTTTTTGATGAAAAGGGCGCAAAAATTAAAAGTGCTACCGTGGAGTATGAATTAATTCAGCCTAAAAACGGCTGGGCAGAGCAAAGGCCGTCAGACTGGTGGGATGCCACGGTAAAAACCATTAAAGAAGTAAGCGAAAATGTCGACAAAGAAAAAATTGTGGGCATTGGAATTTCAGGGCAAATGCATGGACTTGTCATGCTGGATAAAGACGGAAATGTGCTTAGAAACTCCATTATTTGGTGCGACGGAAGAACGGGCAAGCAGTGTGATGAAATCACAAAAAAAGTCGGAAAAGAGCGCCTTATAGAAATTTCGGCAAACCCGGCACTTACAGGCTTTACGGCAGGCAAAATTTTGTGGGTAAGAGATAACGAGCCCGAAATTTATGAAAAATGCCATAAAATACTGCTTCCAAAAGACTATGTGAGATATATGCTTACAAATAAATTTGGCCAAGATGCGTCCGACGCCTCGGGTACAAATTTGTTCGATGTAAAAAACAGGTGTTGGTCTAAAGAAATTTTAGAAAAACTGGAAATTGATGAAAATCTACTTCCCGAGTGTAAGGAATCCGTCGACATAGCAGGAAATTTAACGGAAGAAGCCGCCGCAATTACAGGGCTTTCAGAAAACACCATAGTCTGTTTTGGCGCAGGCGACAATGCCTCTGCCGCAATAGGGACGGGCGTTGTAAGCAAGGGAAAGGCGTTTACGACCATAGGCACCTCGGGCGTGATTTTTGCCCACAGCGAAGAGCCACAAATTGATAAAATGGGCAGGGTGCACACATTTTGCTCCGCAGTGCCAAACAAATACACGGTGATGAGCTGCACGCTGGCCGCCGGAATGTCGCTTAAATGGTTTAGGGATAATCTGTGCGAAGACGGCTACGACAAAATTAACGAAGAGGTAGAAAAAATAGAGATAGGCGCCGAAAAACTCCTGTATCTTCCATACTTAATGGGAGAGAGAAGCCCTATTTTAGACGAAAAATCCAGAGGACTGTTCTTCGGCCTTTCGGGAGTTCATACAAAGTATCACATGGCAAGAGCGGTGATGGAGGGCGTGATGTACTCGCAAAAATCCTGCCTTGATGTGATAAACGAAATGGGAGTATTCCCAAAAGAAATGTATGCCTGTGGAGGCGGTGCAAAGTCAAAATTATGGCGTCAAATGATGGCTGATTTATACTTAAACGAGGTTTTAATCGTAGAAAACGAGGAAGGCCCTGCACTTGGGGTAGCAATTTTGGCCGCGGTGGCAAGTAAGATTTATGAAAGTATAGAAAGTGCCGTAAATGTAATGGTAAAAACCAAAGAAAGCCTAAGTCCCATGGCAGAAAATAATAAGAAGTATCAAAAATACTACACGATATATAAAAAACTCTACCCTAATTTAAAAGAGAATTTTAAGGAGCTTTTTGAGCTGTAGGTAAAAAGTAATTTATGCCTTGCATTTTATTAGATAGTATGATATAATCAAGCAAATTAATATTTAATGACAATGGAGTCGTGAGAAAAGGCATGTTTTCGGATATGTTTTGTTTTCATGACTCCTATATTTTTTTGGAGGTTTAAAAATGGCGTATACACTTTATGATAAAAGATATGAACATGATGCGTGCGGAATAGGCGCAGTGGTGTCGGTGGACGGAATAAAAAGTCACCGTGTAGTGTCTGATGCGCTGTCAATTGTTGAAAAATTGGAGCACAGGGCCGGTAAAGATGCCTTGGGAGAAACCGGTGACGGCGTTGGAGTTTTAGTTCAAGTTTCACATAATTTCTTTAGTAAACTAAGCCTTGGCTTCGATATTGGTAGGGAGCGTGATTATGGCGTCGGCATGTTCTTTTTGCCCACTAATCCCCAAAAAAGAAAGCAGGCTAAAAAATTATTTGAGTTAATAACAAAAAAAGAGGGCGCAGAGTTTTTAGGCTGGCGAAATGTCCCTGTGGACTCGTCTGTATTGGGAAAAAAAGCTCTTGATAAAATGCCATGTATAGAACAGTGCTTTATAAAACGTCCCGAAGATTTGGAAAGAGGAATAGAATTTGACCGCAAGCTTTATATTATCCGTCGTGAATTTGAGCACAGCTCAAACGATACATATATTTCGAGCCTGTCTTCTCGTACCTTGGTTTATAAAGGCATGTTTTTAGTGACTCAGCTTCGTAAATTTTATATTGATTTGCAAGACGAAAACTACATGAGCTCTATAGCAATGGTTCACTCAAGATTTTCGACAAACACAAACCCCAGCTGGGAGAGGGCGCACCCAAACAGGGTAATTCTTCACAACGGCGAAATCAACACAATTAGAGGAAATGCAGACAGAATGCTTTCACGTGAAGAAACGCTGTTTTCCGATGTGCTTGGAGAGCAAATGGCTAAGGTCTTACCCGTGATAAACGGCGAGGGTTCGGACTCTGCAATGCTTGATAATACTTTGGAATTTTTATATATGAACGGCGTGGATTTGCCGCTTGCCGTCATGATGGCCATACCCGAACCATGGAAAAATGACCCATATATGGATAGAAATAAGAAAGATTTTTACCACTACTACGCAACTATGATGGAGCCGTGGGACGGCCCTGCCGCAATACTTTATTCAGACGGCGACATGATGGGTGCAGTGCTCGATAGAAATGGCCTGCGTCCGTCAAGATACTATTTGACAAAAGACAACACGCTTATACTCTCATCAGAGGTCGGCGTGCTTGACATACCTTCTGAGGATATAGTTAAAAAATCACGCCTACAGCCCGGCAAAATGCTTCTTGTAGACACGATAAACAAGAAAATTATTTCCGATGAAGAAATTAAACGCAACTATGCGAAAAGGCATCCATATGGAGAATGGCTTGACAGAAACTTGCTAAATTTAAGTGAATTAAATTTGCCTAATAAAAAAGTGCCTGTGTACGACAAGGAAACACGTGCAAAACTTTACAAGGTTTTTGGCTATACTTACGAGGATGTAAAGCAGGTAATACTTCCCATGGCCAAAAACGCACTAGAGGCGACGGCTTCAATGGGTTCAGACATTCCGCTTGCTGTTTTATCGGAAAAACATCAGCCGCTTTTTAGATATTTTAAGCAAATGTTTGCCCAAGTTACAAATCCACCAATAGACTCACTTCGTGAAGAAATTATAACGGACACCACAGTTTATTTGGGCTCAGACGGCAACTTGCTTGCGGATGGCGCCGAAAACTGCAATGTGTTAGAGGTGCAAAATCCTATACTTACAGGCACGGATTTAATTAAAATTAAAAATTTAAATAAAAAAGGATTCAAAACGGAAACAATTTCGCTGTGCTATTATAAAAACACATCATTAGAGCATGCGATAGATCAGTTATTTGTAAAATGCGATAAAGCGTATAAGCACGGCGCAAACATCATAATACTCTCAGACAGAGGGGTAGACGAGAACCATGTCGCAATCCCGTCATTGCTTGCGGTTTCGGCCATGGAGCAGCACTTGGTAAGGACTAAAAAGCGTACTGCAGTGTCTATAGTCTTAGAAAGTGCCGAGCCACGAGACGTCCACCAGTTTTCGACCTTGCTAGGCTATGGCGCACGTGCAATATGTCCATATCTTGCGCATGAATGCATAGAAGAGCTTATAGAAGAAAAAGTGCTAGACAAAGACCCTTATACGGCGGTTAAAGACTATAACCATGCCGTTTTACACGGAATAGTAAAAGTTTCGGCAAAAATGGGAATTTCTGTGCTTCAGTCCTATCAATCTGCCCAAATTTTTGAGGCAATAGGCATAAACAAGGCTGTCATAGACAAATATTTTACAAACACGGTTTCTCGTGTAGAGGGAATAGGCCTTTGTGAAATACAAGAGGGAGTAGAGTTTAGACATTCTCTAGCCTTTGACCCGCTTGGACTTGGCACGGACAACACACTAGACAGCACAGGATTTTTAAGGCTTCGCACGGGCGAAGACAAGGAAGACCATCTTTACAGCCCTGCTATCATCATAGCGCTTCAACAGGCTGTGCAAAATGGGGATTATAAACGATTTAAAGAGTACAGTGCCATGGTAGACGATGAGCATAAACCGCATACCTTAAGAGGTTTGCTCGCGTTTAAGTTTGATGAAAACAAGGCTATAGCGCTTGATGAAGTTGAGTCTGTAGACGAGATTGTAAAAAGATTTAAAACGGGTGCGATGTCTTACGGCTCTATATCAAAAGAGGCGCATGAGTGTATGGCGCTTGCGATGAACAAAATCGGCGGAAAATCGAATTCAGGCGAAGGCGGCGAAGAGCCTAGCAGACTAAGCACAGAGAAAAACAGTGCGATAAAACAAGTGGCATCAGGCCGTTTTGGCGTGACAAGCCAGTACCTTATGTCGGCACAGGAAATTCAAATAAAAATGGCGCAGGGGGCAAAACCCGGCGAGGGCGGACATTTGCCGGGCGCAAAAGTGTATCCGTGGATTGCAAAAACAAGGCACTCCACCCCCGGTGTATCGCTCATCTCTCCTCCTCCTCATCATGATATTTATTCTATAGAGGACTTAGCTCAGCTCATTTATGACCTTAAAAATGCCAACAGAAAGGCTAGAATATCCGTTAAATTGGTGTCAGAGGCGGGAGTTGGAACTATTGCGGCCGGTGTTGCAAAGGCAGGTGCTTCTGTAATACTAATATCGGGTTACGACGGAGGAACAGGCGCGGCACCTTTAAGCTCAATTTTAGATGCGGGCTTGCCGTGGGAGTTAGGCCTTGCCGAGGCGCATCAGACGCTTATTAAAAACGGGCTTAGAAGCAGTGTGGTCTTGGAAACTGACGGAAAGCTTATGAGCGGACGTGATGTGGCAATTGCTGCGATACTTGGTGCAGAAGAATTTGGTTTTGCATCGGCACCGCTTGTAGCCATGGGTTGCATGATGATGAGGGTATGTAATTTAGACACTTGCCCCGTCGGCATAGCAACACAAAATGAATGCCTTAGAAAAAGATTTAAAGGCAAACCCGAATATGTCATGAATTTTATGCGCTATGTAGCAGAGGAACTCCGTGAAATTATGGCAAAACTCGGCGTTAAAAGCCTAGACGAGCTCACAGGAAGAACCGACCTGATTAAGGTTAAGGATAAAAAAGTGACAAAACGTGCAGAGCTTGTCGATATGGGCAGGATAATTTCAAGCGAATATGCAAATGTAGAAGAAAAAACATATAATCCTAAAAATGCCTATGATTTCAAATTATCTGAAACCGTAGACGAGGCGGTTTTAATCAAGAAATTCAAAAAGGCGATAGAGAGTGGAACTCCTCACAGTGAAAGCATAAAACTTTCCAGCATAAATAGGACAGTGGGAACTATTTTGGGTTCTGAAATTACAAAAAAACACATAAATTCACTTGCCGATGACACCTATGTTTTACACTGCACGGGTGGTGTAGGCCAGTCTTTCGGTGCATTTATCCCAAAAGGACTAACGCTTAGACTAGAAGGCGATGCAAACGATTACTTTGGCAAAGGCCTTTCGGGAGGAAAACTTGTGGTAACTCCGCCAAAATCCTCTGAATTTAGCGCCGAGGAAAATATCATCATAGGCAACGTAGCTTTTTATGGTGCTACCTCGGGCGAGAGCTATATAAACGGCATCGCAGGCGAGAGATTTATGGTAAGAAACTCGGGAGCGACTTGTGTTGTAGAGGGCTGTGGTGACCATGGGCTTGAATACATGACAGGTGGTAAGGCGGTAGTTTTAGGCGAAACAGGCAAAAACTTTGCCGCGGGCATGAGTGGCGGAACGGCCTATGTGCTTGATAAAAAGCATGAACTTTACCTAAAGCTTAATAAAGAATTTGTTTCATTAACTGAAATTAGCGACCGTCAAGACATAGACGAGCTTAAGGCGCTAATTAAAAAGCATTTTGAAGAAACGGGCTCACCCCTTGCAAAAAACATTTTAGAAAATTTTGGCAAGGCTTTACCGGACTTTAAGAAAATTGTGCCAAATAAATACATGGAGATGCTAAACTTAATTTCAGACTATAAAAAAGAGGGAGTATCTGAAGAAGAGGCACGCATGAAGGCTTTCATGGCATCACTAAAAGATTAGAAAGGAATTAATATTATGGGAAAACCCACAGGTTTTTTAGAATATGAAAGAAACGCAAACAAGCGCATTTCGGTTTTACAGCGAGTAGAAAATTTTTCGGAATTTTACGACATAAACTGTGAAGAAGAGCGCGTAAAACAAGGTGCAAGATGCATGAACTGCGGTGTTCCTTTTTGTGGCTCGGCGATTAAGCTTTCGGGCATGGTTACAGGCTGCCCTCTTAATAATCTTATCCCTGAGTGGAATGAGGAAATATACGGCAGAAGGTATTCACACGGCCTTTCAAGGCTGTTAAAAACAAGCTGTTTTCCAGAGTTTACCGGAAGGGTTTGTCCGGCACTTTGTGAAAAAGCTTGCATAAACGGAATGGACTGCGACCCCGTCACTATTCGTGACAATGAACTGTTTTTGATAGAGGAAGGCTTTAAAAGCGGCGAAATGTCGCCAAAGCCACCGCTTATTAGAAGCGATAAAAAGGTTGCGGTAATAGGCTCGGGTCCTGCAGGCCTTGCCACGGCAGAAAAGCTTAATAAAAGAGGCCACAACGTCACAGTTTTTGAGCGTGACGACAGATTTGGCGGACTGCTCATGTATGGAATACCCAACATGAAGCTTGATAAAAAAATTGTGGAGCGCCGAATAAATTTAATGAGACAAGAGGGCGTGGAATTTGTGGCGAACATGGATTTTGGTAAAAATCTAAAACTCGACACGCTTAAAAAAGAGTTTGATGCCATAGTACTGTGCTGTGGTGCAAAAAAAGCAAGGGATTTAGACGTAAAAAACAGAGATGTAAAAGGCGTGCACTTTGCGGTAGATTTTTTGACAAGCACGACAAAAAGCCTTATAGACAGCAATTTATCCGACAATAAATATATAAGCGCAAAGGGCTTAAATGTAATTGTATTAGGCGGCGGCGACACGGGAAATGACTGCGTTGGAACTGCAATTAGGCACGGGGCAAAATCGGTGGTGCAAATAGAAATGCTACAAAAAGCACCCGACTCACGCCTGCCATCAAACCCATGGCCGGAATGGCCTAAAGTGGCCACTACAGACTACGGGCAAGAAGAGGCGATAGAAATATTCAAAAAAGACCCTCGTGTTTATCAGACAACAATAAAAGAAATAGGCGAAAAAGACGGTAAAATTGCATCTGTAGTAACAGTTAAAGTGGAGTTTAAAGACGGAAAGCTTTGTGAAGTAAAGGGAAGCGAGATTACACTAGAGGCGGATATGCTCCTGATAGCGGCAGGGTTTTTGGGTCATGAAGATTACTCGGCAAAAGGAATAATTCTACCGCAAAAAGACGATGATTTATTTAAAACAGACAAAGAGGGAATTTTTTCATGCGGTGACATGAAAAGAGGGCAATCTTTGGTAGTATGGGCGGTAGCAGACGCAATTAAATGCGCAAAAGAAGTAGACGATTACCTATCGGAATTATACTAATTAATATTTTTATTAAGGAGAAAAGCAGATGGACAACACTGTAAGAGAGATGTTAGAGTTTATAAACGAAAACGATGTTAAATTTATTCGTCTGGGATTTTGCGACCCCTTTGGAATACACAAAAACATTTCTATCATGTCAAATGAACTTGCCGATGCATTTGAAAACGGAATAGCGTTAAGCGCCGATTCTATAAGAGGTTTCGGGCAGGGCGAAAATTCAACACTGCTACTCTTTCCCGACCCACGCACACTAACAGTGCTACCTTGGCGACCGGGACCGGGTAGGGTGGTAAGGTTTTACTGCTATATAAAGGACGCAAACGGAAATGACTTTTTTGCAGACAGCAGAAGAATTTTAAAAGAGAGCATAAAACAGCTTCAAAAAGACGGGATAAGCTGTAAAATTGGAACAGACTGCGAGTTTTATCTGTTTAAAACCGATGAAAACGGCGACCCGACATATAATACCTTAGATTTTGCCGGTTACTGCGATATTGCGCCTTTAGACAAGGGCGAAAATATCAGACGTGAAATATGCCTAAACCTTGAAGAAATGGGACTAGAGCCAAAATGCTCACATCATGAAAAAGGGCCGGGGCAAAATGAAATTGATTTTATATACAGCGACGCACTAAGTGCCGCCGATAACTTTTTAACGTTTAAGTCGGTGGTAAAGGCTATATCGGCAAGAAATGGCCTTTACGCCTCGTTCATGCCAAAGCCACTAGAAGACGAGGCAGGAAGTGGGCTTAGACTTAATATTGAAATTGCCTCCTCGGGACTTTCTGGGGCGCAAGCCGACAGTTTTGCCGCAGGAATAGCACAAAAGGCAGAGGAAATAACACTGCTTTTAAATCCTATACCAAACTCTTACAGCAGGCTTGATAATTTTTGGACTGGGGTTAAACCTTATGTAAAAGTGGCTAAATCCACAAACAACGGGATATCAATCGAGTTGCGCTCAAGCGACTGCACTATTAATCCCTATATTGCATTTGCGCTAATTTTATCCGCAGGCAGGCATGGGGTTAAAAATAAACTTTCCTTAAATGACATTAAACCGGCATTTCCAAAAAAAATATCTGAGGCTATAGACTCGTTTGAAAAATCAGAGTTTGCCCTAGAAATACTTGGAAAACAGCTATTAAACTGCATTGTAAGTGAAAAAAGGGCAGAGGATAACGACTATAACACCGCAAAAGATAAAGAAATCTATACTGCAAAAAAATATTTTAACATATACTAAAATATTTCTTTTAGAAAGGATGTGAGATAATCGAAAGCGCATTAATTGTATCTGCAACCGAAAAAGGTACTCAGTTACTAAAAAGTTTACTTAAAGAGTTTTCGATAGAGAGAATAGCCACTGTTTCCACAGGTCACAGGGCAAGAAGAATTGTGTCAGAGCAAGACTTCGATCTCGTCGTAGTTAATTCACCGCTTACAGATGAAATCGGTGAAAAACTGTCTTGCCACATCATAGAAAAAGGCATAAGTCAGGTGGTGCTCATTGTAAAGAGTGACTATTATGATGAGATTTCTTCACTTGTAGAAGATGATGGTGTTATCACAATTTCCAAACCAATCAACAAAAGCACTTTATGGTTTTCGCTAAAACTTGCAAAAGCCGCATACAGCAGGATGAAAAAAATCCAAAAAGAAAATGTTAAGCTCGTAGAAAAGTTAGAGGACATTAAGATAGTTTCAAGGGCGAAAAGCATACTTATTTCTCACCTTAACATGACAGAACAAGAGGCGCACAAGCACATAGAGCAAGAGGCAATGGACGCTAGGATAAGAAGACGGGCAGTTGCAGAGAGGATACTGAGAACATATGAGAACAAATGATAAATTAAAGGAAGAATGTGCTGTTTTTGGCGTAAGTCTTAATACGGACGAGGCTCCGGGAGTGACGTATAACGGCCTTCTCGCACTCCAGCACAGAGGACAGGAAAGCAGTGGAATTGCCGTTTCAAAAGACAATAATATTTTGTTTCATAAAAACATCGGACTTGCAAGCGAGGTTTTTTCCGGTAAAGTAATGAAAAACTTGCCAAAAAGTGGCTGTGCCATAGGGCATAATAGATATTCTACCACGGGTGGAAACAAGAGAGAAAATGCAGGGCCCTTTTTATCAGAATTTTTAACAGGGCGAATTGCCGTGGCGCATAATGGAAATGTGACAAATGCCGCAAAGCTAAAAGTAGAGCTTGAAAAAAACGGACTTAATTTTGTGTCGACAAGCGACAGCGAGGTAGTTGCCGCACTAATAGCCTATAGGGTAATGTCCTGTGGCGATGTTATTAAAGGAATAAAAACGGCGGTATCTCAGCTTGAAGGGGCATTTTCGCTTGTGATTTTAGCTAATGATGATAAATTAATTGCAGTAAGAGATGCAAATGGGTACAGGCCTTTATGCATAGGTGTTAGTGAAAACGGCATGGCAGTATCCTCAGAAAGCTGTGCGCTTGACAGCTGCGATTTTAATTTTTTAAGAGATGTAAAACCGGGTGAGTTTGTGCTTATTGAAAACTCGGAAATTAAAGAGAGTGTTAATCTTCTTAAAAAAGAGCAGGGCAATGGCGGACTATGTATTTTTGAATACATTTATTTCGCACGTCCTGACAGCATTATAGACGGCGTTAGTGTGTATAATGCGAGATATAACATGGGCAAAACCCTTGCGCTAGAGCATCCTGTAAAGGCAGACGTAGTGTGCGGAGTGCCGGACAGTGGACTCGAGGCGGCCATAGGGTATAGCGCACAAAGCGGTATTCCGCTGGTGTCGGGTTTTGTAAAAAACAGATATATAGGAAGAAGTTTTATATATCCCACACAAAGCCACAGGGAGGGCGCAGTAAAATTAAAGCTTAACCCGCTTAGTGTAAATGTAAAGGGCAAGAGTGTAGTGCTGGTAGACGATTCTATCGTAAGGGGCACAACAATAAAGAGGATAGTTTATAGTTTAAGAAACGCAGGGGCTAAAGAGGTTCACCTTAGAATTTCGGCGCCTCCGTTTAAATACACTTGTCACTATGGCACGGACGTAGACGACGAGATGAGCCTTGTGGCAAATAAAATGAGCATAGAAGAAATATGTAAAGACATAGGTGCAAATAGCCTTGGCTATATATCTGTACAGGGAGTCAAAAATTGTTGCAAAGAGTCCTGTGTTCCATTTTGCACCAACTGTTTTACAGGAGATAATAAAGTGTTAGGAAACCATAAAGGAGTTTTAGAATGAAGATTAGATTTACCAAAATGCATGGTTGCGGTAATGATTATATATACCTAAACTGTTTTGAAAATTTTGCAGGCTATGGAGAAGATATAAACTCGCCCGAGGCACTTGCCATCACTTTGTCGGACAGACATTTTGGCATAGGCGGCGACGGCATAGTCCTCATGCTTGATTCAAGCATCGCAGATGCAAAAATGCGCATGTTTAATATAGACGGCAGTGAGGGCAAAATGTGTGGCAACGCAATACGCTGTGTGGCCAAATATTTGTATGATAATAATATTGTAAAAAAAGAGTGTATGAGCATAGAAACCCTTTCAGGTATCAAGGAGCTTTTTCTTAGCACCGAAGAAGGACAGGTGAAAACTGTTGAAGTCGACATGGGAAAGGCCGAGTTTTCGACTAAATTAATACCAATGAATTTTGATTGTGACACGGTCATAGACAAAACAATAAATGTGGACGGCAAGGACTATAATGTAAGCTGTGTTTCCATGGGAAATCCGCATGCGGTCTTATTTGACTATGGCAGTGAAGAGTTTGAAAGTATGGACATTAAAAGCGTTGGAAGCAAGATAGAAAACAGCAAATATTTCCCACAAAAAGTCAATGTTGAATTTGCAAAAGTGATATCGGCAGACAAAATTAAAATGCGCGTATGGGAGCGTGGAAGCGGCGAAACCTTTGCCTGCGGAACGGGAGCCTGTGCCGTGGTGGCGACGGCGGTGAAAAACGGATTTTGCAAAAAAGACACAGACATAAGCGTAGAATTATTAGGCGGTGTGCTTACGATTAAATACACAGACGATACTGTGTTTATGACAGGCAGTGCTACAAAAGTTTTTGATGGGGAGTTAGAGATATGACAAAGTATATTTTTGTAACAGGTGGTGTTGTTTCGGGACTTGGAAAGGGCATTACTGCCGCAAGTCTTGGCAGGCTTTTAAAACAGCGAGGACTTAAGGTGTCGGCGCAAAAGTTAGACCCTTACATGAATGTCGACCCCGGCACGATGAGCCCTTTGCAACATGGCGAAGTGTACGTGACCGAAGACGGAGCAGAAACCGACCTAGACTTAGGCCATTACGAGAGATTTATAGACGAAAACCTTACAAAATTTTCTAATTTAACCTCGGGCAAAGTGTATTTTAACGTGCTAAGCCGTGAGCGTGAGGGCGCATATTTAGGGCAAACCGTGCAGGTGATACCCCATATTACAAATGAGATTATAAAGTTTATTTATGACGGAGCAAAGCTTTCAAAGGCAGACATTATGATTACCGAAATAGGCGGAACTACAGGCGACATAGAGTGCCAACCTTTCCTTGAGGCAATACGCCAAATATCGCTTGAAGTAGGGGCGGAAAATTGCCTGTTTATTCATGTAACCCTTGTGCCATACCTCAAAAGCAGTAAAGAGCACAAATCTAAACCCACTCAGCACTCTGTAAAAGAGCTTCGCTCAATGGGTATTAGTCCAAATATAATAGTTGCAAGGGCGGACGAGCCGATAAATCGCTCTATTCTTGACAAAATTTCTATGTTTTGTAATGTAAAACCCGACTGCGTCGTGGAAAATCTTACACTGCCATTCCTGTATGAAGCGCCAATAATGCTTCACGAAAAAGGACTAGACTCCGTGGTTTGCAGGGAGCTGAAAATTGAAAATACTGACTGTGACCTCAATGAGTGGTATGCGCTTATGGAAAAGATTAAAACTCCTAAAAAGTCCATTTCCGTGGCGATAGTAGGAAAATATATAGAGCTTCAAGATGCGTATATTTCTATTGTGGAATCACTGCAACATGCAGGTTTTGACGCAGGATTTAAAGTGAATATCAAATGGGTGGACAGTGAAAAAGTTAGCGACAGCACGGCAAAAGACCTGTTTTGTGATGTCGATGCGGTAATAGTGCCGGGCGGTTTTGGCGACAGGGGCATAGAGGGTAAAATTCTTACCTGTAGATATGTAAGAGAAAACAATATACCTTTTCTTGGTATTTGCCTTGGCATGCAGGTGTCTGTCATTGAATTTGCAAGAAATGTCTGTAACTTAAATGCCGCAAACTCGCATGAATTTGATAGCAATACGACTCACCCGGTCGTGCATATTATGGAGCACCAAAAGACAATAAGCAATAAAGGCGGAACAATGCGACTAGGTGCATTTCCCTGTGTCACAAAAGAAAATAGCCTGTTAAGAGAGCTTTATGGCAAGGAAAATATATCCGAGCGCCATCGTCACCGCTTTGAATTTAACAACGATTACCGTGAAATAATAGAGCAAAACGGCATGTTGATAAGTGGGCTATCACCAGATAAAACACTAGTAGAAACGGTGGAAATTCCTGCAAACGACTATTTTATAGCGGTGCAGTTTCACCCTGAGTTTAAAAGCAGACCAAATAAGCCACACCCGCTGTTTTTAGGGCTTATAAATGCGGCTAGTAAAAGGAGTACAAAATGAAAATAAATAAAAACTACCTAAATTTAGAACAAAGCTATCTTTTTTCAAGCATTGCAAAAAAGGTAAATGAATATAAGGAAAAAAATCCAAATAGTGAAATAATTCGCCTTGGAATAGGCGATGTAACACTTCCTTTGGCGCCTGTGGTTGTTGAAGCGATGAACAAGGCGGTTAAAGAAATGGGACAGGCCGAAAGCTTTAAAGGCTATGGAGAAGAACAGGGCTATGAATTTTTAAGGAAAGCGGTTGCCGATTATTATAGTGAAAAAAATGTCGTCCTTGCCACCGACGAAATTTTTATAAGCGACGGCGCAAAAAGCGACCTTGGAAATATCCTAGATATTTTTAGCAGTGAAAACACGGTTATGATTCCAAATCCAGTGTATCCCGTTTATGTAGACACAAATATTATGGATAACAGAGAAATTATTTTCCTAGATGGAAATAAAGAAAACGATTTCTTGCCAATGCCAAAAGAGGGCGCAGCTGCGGATATAATTTATTTATGCTCTCCAAACAACCCAACGGGTGCAGTTTACAGCAAGGAACAGCTAAAAATATGGGTGGATTACGCCATAAAAAACGGTGCGGTAATACTGTTTGACTCTGCCTATGAAGCGTTTATAGTCGATGAAGATTTACCAAGAAGCATATATGAAATAGAGGGCGCTAAAAAATGCGCTATAGAGTTTTGCTCGCTGTCAAAAACCGCAGGCTTTACGGGAACACGCTGCGGATACACGGTAGTTCCAAAAGAGTTAATTCTTGATGATACCTCGCTAAACTCCTTATGGCTTCGCCGTCAAACCACAAAATTTAACGGTGTTCCGTATATAGTACAGTGTGGTGCGCAGGCGGTGTTTAGTAAAGAGGGGCGTGCGCAAATCAAGGAAAATATAGAGTATTATCTTGAAAATGCAAGAATTTTGGCAAAGGCATTAAGCGATAAAGGCATACATTTTACAGGCGGTTTAAACTCTCCATATATTTGGCTTGAGTGCCCAAACGGCATGACTTCATGGGAGTATTTTGATTATTTGTTAAATGGATATAACATAGTAGGCACACCGGGTAGCGGCTTTGGTTTAGCGGGTGAGGGTTACTTTAGGCTTACTGCATTTGGCGATAGGCAAAATATATTGACTGCGGTTAAAAGAATTACCGGATAAAAATTTTTAAAAAACTATTGACAATGCATTTCATATGTGATAACATAGTGCATGTAAACAGCAAAGGCGCTGTGAGATTTAGTCTCACAGCGCTTTTTTTTGTTTTTAACTTAAGATAGCGAAAGGATGAACACCATGGGAATTACACTAAAGAAAAAAGATTACGCCAGCGCACTTTCCCTTTATCAAACACAAAAGGCAATTAGCTTTGTTAAAAGAAATTTTGAAGACAAACTTTCAAATTCACTCAATTTAACTCGTGTGTCCGCACCGCTTTTTGTACAGCCTCAAACAGGACTTAATGATGATTTAAATGGAATCGAAAGACCTGTATCCTTTGATATAAAACAAACAGGAAACGAGGTGCAAATAGTACACTCACTAGCAAAATGGAAAAGAATGGCGCTATATAAATATGGATTCCCTGTGGGTGAAGGTCTATACACCGACATGAATGCTGTTCGACGTGACGAAGATATGGATAATTTGCATTCTGTATATGTTGACCAATGGGACTGGGAAAAAGTTATAGACCTTAAAACCAGAACAACAGATTATCTTAAAGAAACTGTAAAATCTATAGTAAACGCCATCTGCGACACAAGCGAGATGCTAGGAGAAGAGTTTAAAGATTTATCGCTTTCTCTTTCAAGAGAAGTAAGCTTTGTGAGCACTCAAGAACTAGAAGACATGTATCCAACTCTTACTCCAAAAGAAAGAGAAAATGAGTATTTAAAAGAGCACAAAACCGCATTTATAATGCAAATTGGCGGCCTTTTAAAATCTGGAATTAAGCACGACGGGCGTGCACCTGACTACGATGATTGGCAGTTAAATGGCGACATCGTATTTTGGAGTGATATATTAGAATGTGCTTTTGAAGTATCGTCTATGGGTATCAGGGTTGATGAAGTTTCACTTGCAAGCCAACTTAAAGAGGCGGGCTGTGAAGATAGAAAAGAGCTTACTTTCCACAAAATGCTACTAGAAGGAAAATTACCTCTAACAATGGGTGGCGGAATAGGACAGTCAAGGCTTTGTATGTTGCTTTTACAGAAAGCTCATATAGGCGAGGTTCAAGTTTCAGTATGGGACGACGACACACTTGCCGATGCACAAAAAATGAATATAAATTTACTTTAAGGAGAAAGGCAAATGAGAAATATACCGGAATTATTCGGAAGCAAAGTATTTAATGACACAGTAATGCGTTCAAGACTTCCAAAGGACGTTTATAAATCACTTAAAAGAACAATATCAGAAGGCAAGCATCTTAACTTAGATGTTGCAAATGTTGTTGCTACCGCAATGAAAGATTGGGCAATAGAAAACGGAGCAACACATTTTACACACTGGTTCCAACCAATGACAGGTGTTACCGCTGAAAAACACGACAGCTTTATCTCGCCTTACGGTGAAGACTCTATTATAATGGAGTTTTCAGGAAAAGAACTTGTAAGGGGCGAGCCCGATGCTTCAAGTTTTCCATCAGGCGGACTTCGTGCTACATTTGAAGCAAGAGGATACACAATTTGGGACATAACATCATATGCCTTCATAAAAGACGACAGTCTTTGCATTCCAACAGCATTTTGTTCTTATAGTGGAGAAGTTCTTGACAAAAAGACACCACTGCTTCGCTCTATGGAAGCGATAGACAAACAAGCAATGCGTGTGCTTAAATTATTTGGAAACACAAAGGCAAAACGTGTCATAACAACGGTAGGACCAGAACAAGAATATTTCCTTATTGATAAGGATTTATACAGCAAGCGTCCTGACCTTGTGACTTGCGGAAGAACTCTTTTCGGTGCAAGACCTCCAAAGGGACAAGATTTAGACGACCATTATTTTGGAAGTTTAAAACCGAGAGTTTCGGCTTATATGAAAGATTTAGAAAATGAACTTTGGAGCCTTGGAATACTTGCCAAAACAAAACACAACGAAGTTGCACCGGCGCAACACGAGCTTGCTCCCGTGTTTACTACAACAAATATAGCAACAGACCATAACCAGCTTACCATGGAGCTTATGAAAAGCATTGCCACAAAGCATAATTTGGTGTGTGTACTGCATGAAAAACCCTTTGCAGGCGTAAATGGAAGCGGTAAGCACAACAACTGGTCGCTCACTACAGATTACGGCTCAAACCTATTAGAGCCCGGCGACACACCTAGCGAAAATGCAAGATTTTTATTATTCCTCGCTGCTGTAATCAGGGCAGTCGATGAATATCAAGATTTACTTAGGGTATCGGTTGCAAGCGCCGGCAATGACCACCGCTTAGGCGCAAACGAGGCACCTCCTGCAATTGTTTCTATGTTCTTAGGCGACGAGCTTACAGAAATAATAGAGGCAATAATTAGTGAGTCGTCATATGTGGATAAAGAAAAAGAGCATATGCAAATAGGCGCAACTGTGCTTCCTCATTTCCCGAAAGACGCTACAGACAGAAACCGTACTTCACCATTTGCCTTTACAGGTAATAAGTTTGAATTTAGAATGCTAGGTTCTACTTTTTCTACCGCAGGGCCAAATATTGTGCTAAATACGGCAGTGGCCGAGGTCTTAAGCGACTTTGCGGACGTACTGGAAAAAGAGGCTGATTTTAATAAAGGACTTGAAAAACTAATTAAAGAAACAGTTTCTAAGCATATTAGAATTGTTTTCAACGGAAATAACTATTCTGATGAATGGGTTGTCGAAGCCGAAAAAAGAGGTCTTTTAAATCTTAAGACAACGGTAGAGGCACTTCCTACATTTGCGGCAGAGAAAAATATTGTATTGTTTGAAAAACACGGCGTTTTTTCAAAAACAGAAGTGGAGTCAAGAACAGAAATCTTGCTTGAAGCTTACTGCAAAACAATACATATCGAGGCTCTAACTATGATAGACATGGTAAGACAGGGCATAATTGGTTCTTGCTTTGCGTATCAACAAGAGGTAGTTAATCTGTTAAAAGATAAAAAAGCTTTGGGACTTCCAATAAGTCTTGAAGAAAAAATGGCACAAAAACTTTCATCTCTTGCACAGTGCCTAATAGAAAAAGTTGAAACACTTGAGAGCAGTGTAATAAGCGTAGGCGACATAAGCGACACTTTAGAGCAGGCAAAATACTACAAAGACACAGTGTTTGCCTCAATGAATAAGCTTAGAATGGTGGCAGACGAGCTTGAAATGATAACGCTTAGCAAGCACAGCGTTTACCCAAGTTATGCCGAGCTTTTATACAGCGTAAATTAAATAAATAATATTATCACAATGACGTGAATTTTCGATTTTGAGAATTCACGTCATAATTTTTAGGAGGAGAATTTATGTTTTCAGCAGTAGACACAATTTGGACCCTTTTGGCGGCGGCCTTGGTATTCTTTATGCAAGCGGGATTTGCAATGGTAGAGACCGGTTTTACAAGGGCAAAAAACGCGGGTAACATCATAATGAAAAACATGATGGACTTTTCACTGGGAACCTTGATGTTCTGGCTTATAGGTTTTGGACTCATGTTTGCAGGCGACGGATTATTCTTTGGAGGATTTGACTTCTTTATTCAAGGCGATTACAGCTCTTCCATTCCATCTTCGGCATTCATAATCTTCCAAACTGTATTCTGCGCAACGGCCGCTACCATAGTGTCGGGCGCAATGGCAGAAAGAACAAAGTTTTCGACTTACTGCATATATAGTGTGGTAATAAGTGCGATAGTCTATCCAATTTCCGGTCACTGGATTTGGGGCGGCGGTTGGCTCTCACAAATGGGCTTCCACGATTTCGCAGGCTCTACAGCGGTTCACATGGTAGGCGGCGTAGCGGCCCTTGTAGGCGCAAAAATCCTTGGACCACGTATCGGAAAATATTCAAAATCAGGCAAATCAAGAGCTATTCCTGGTCATAGCCTTACTCTTGGTGCCTTGGGCGTGTTCATACTTTGGTTTTGCTGGTTTGGCTTTAACGGAGGCTCTACAGTATCTATGACAGACGGCTCAATCGAAGCGGCATCAAACATTTTCGTAACTACAAACATTGCAGCGGCGGCAGCAGCGGCGGCGGTAATGGTAATAACTTGGATTAGATATAAAAAACCAGATGTTTCAATGACTTTAAACGGCGCACTTGCAGGCTTGGTTGCAATAACCGCAGGCTGTGATGTTGTTTCACCGACAGGCGCATTTGCAATAGGACTTATAGCCGCTTTCGTAGTGGTGTTCGGAATTGAATTTGTAGACAAAGTTCTAAAAATAGACGACCCCGTTGGCGCAGTTGGTGTTCACGGAATGTCAGGTGCCGTAGGTACAATATTAACAGGCGTGTTTGCCCTTGATGGAGGCCTTTTATACGGTGGCGGATTTGACTACGTAATAGTTCAAACAATAGGCGTACTTGCAGTAATTGCATGGGTTGCCGTCACTATGGGTATAGTATTCTTAGTACTTAAAAAGACAGTAGGCTTAAGAGTTTCAAAAGAAGAGGAAATTAAAGGTCTTGACATTGAAGAGCATGGCCTAGAGAGCAGTTATGCAGACTTTATGCCTGTTGCACTTGGAACAAGCTTTAAAGCGGCTCCGACTCAAAATACAGAAATATCTCCGATAGACGTAGCCGTACCTGTGGTAAGCACTACACATCCGGATGCAAAAATGACTAAAGTTGTTATTGTGACAAAACGCAGTAGATTTGATATCTTAAAAGAGGCGCTTGACACACTTGGAATTACAGGCATGACAGTGACCGATGTTATGGGTTGCGGAATGCAAAAAGGCTCTACGGAAATATACCGTGGTGTGCCGGTAGAAACGACTCTGCTTCCAAAAATTAAGGTAGAGATAGTCATATGCAAAGTTCCACTCGAATTAGTAGTGGAGGCGGCAAAAAAAGCCCTTTATACAGGCAAGGTAGGCGACGGTAAAATATTTGTCTATGGAGTAGACAATGTAATTAAAGTAAGAACCGGCGAAGAGGGTTATGAAGCCCTTCAAGATACCATAGAATAATTAAACATAAGAAATCCGAAAAGACAGGTTCTTTTCGGATTTCAGACTGTCGAAAAACCCGCAACCGCAAAAAAATGAGCCAGCTTGGCTCATTTTTTTGCTTCCTGCGTCACAAACACTTGCAAATTTCCCTCGCATACCCTCGTATTACTCGGTCATTTGTAAGTATTTGTTCCTTGTCTTGCAGATTTTTGGACAGTCCGACAGCGTGTGCAAAAAAGTAGGACTTTTTTGACACGCTGAAATCCGAGAAGAGAGGCTTTTGCCCACCTTTTCGGATTTTTATTTTTTGCTTATAATTTTGCAATTATTTCCCTGCCCCGTGCCACATCTTTAACTATGCCTAGGGCTATAAGCTGAGTGATTATGTTGCCAAGCGCCGTGGCTTCTACTTGGCCTTTGTGCACGGGAAGGCCGCTGTACTTTTCTGTAAGGCTACAAAGAAGGTCGGACTGAGAGCCACCGCCAAAAATGTAAAGCGCACTAAATTTTTTATCTGTAATTTTAGAAAGTTTTTTCAGTGTTTTTGAATATTTTTCGGCAAGGCTTTTGTATATGCACAGGCAGTATTCACCCACTGTTTGCGGAACATAAAGCCCGTGCTTTTTGCAGTGCTCCGCTATTTTTTTAGGCATGTCGTTTGGCGACACAAAGTGTGGGTCGTCTACGTTTATGATTGAAACTTTTGAAGTGCAAGCCTTCGCCATTTCTTCAAGCTGTGCATATGTGTAGCTATTTCCGTTTAATTTCCACTGCCTGCGACACTCTTGAATTAGCCAAAGGCCTGTGATATTTGTCAGGTAGTTAATTTTTCCATTTGCGCCTATTTCGCTTGAAAAACCCATTTCATAGCTCTCTTTTGACAAAATAGGACGGGGAAGCTCTGTGCCAAGCAGTGACCATGTCCCACAGGATAAAAACGCTATGTCGTCCTCGTTTGTTGGCAGTGCCACAACGGCAGACTGCGTGTCATGTCCTGCGACGCTTATCACTTTTGCGCCTTTATATTCTCCAATAATCGTGGCACTAGAAACTATTTTTGGAAACAAGTCTTTTTTTATCTTAAAGACATCAAGCACTTTCTCGCAAAGAGCCTTTGTCCTAGGGTCGCATAGCTGTGATGTGGAAAATATTGTTTGCTCGCACACCATGTTTTTGCATAGTATATATGAAAACAAGTCGGGCATAAACAGCAGTTTATCCGCCTTTTCCAAGTTTTCATCGCAAAGAAGCTGGGTGAGCGTGTTTATCTCCATTATTTGCGTTCCCGTTTTTGCATAAAGCTCTTCAAATGGCATCAGTTTTTCTAGCTTTTCAAGCACGCCATTTGTCCTGCTGTCACGATAAGATACAGGAAGCGATATTAGCTCTCCATCTTTATCAAGCAAGCCATAGTCAAGCCCCCATGTGTCAAAGGCTATGCTGTCTATTTCTTTTGCCTTGTCTATTGCGGTGTATACTTCTTTCATGAGAGAGTGAAAATCCCAACAGAGCTTGCCCTCAAATGTGACTAAATTATTTTCAAAGCGGTGTATGACCTCGTATTCGAGTGTAGTTCCGTCGTATTTGCCTAAAACCGCACGTCCGCTAGATGCGCCAAAGTCAAAGGCTAGTACTCTGGTGTTTTGCACCTTGTTAAGCATAATATTATACTCCGTTTCTTTTATCGGTAAAGTGCACCGTAGTTTTCGCAGGCCCTATAGTCTTGCCCTTCCTTATCCATGCCAAAAGCGCTCCAGCAAGCCGGTCTGAAAATGTCTTTTTCCGCCACATTGTGCATGCTGATAGGTATTCTTAGCATGGAGCACATGGAAATAATGTCGGCACCAATGTGACCATGGCTTATTGCGCCGTGGTTTGCGCCCCAGTTATTCATGACATCATAGGTGCTTTTAAATGCGCCCTCTCCCGTTGTGCGTGGAACAAACCAAGTGCAAGGCCAAGTGTAGTTTGTTATATTCCATATTTTGTCGGACACGTCTTCGGGCAGTTTAATCGTCCAACCCTCGGCTATTTGAACGACTGGGCCTATGCCTTTTACTAAATTTAACCTTATCATAGTGACAGGCATTTGCGCATCTGTTAAAAATCTTGAAGAGTAACCGCCTCCACGGAAATATCCAAACTCTGCCGCACACCACTGCGTGGCATCTGTAATGGCTTTCATGTCTTTTTCTGTGACATCATACCATGGCTTAATGCAGTTGTTGCCGTCAAAATCAAGGGCTGCGCCACTGCCGTCAAGGCATGCCGCACCGCTGTTTATCAAGTGAATAAAACCGCCATTTTCCTTTGCAACTCCGCTAAGCTCATGCCCTGTTTGAGCCTTTACAGCCTCGGGACTCCAATAGGTGCGCACGTCTGCAAAAATTTGAGCCTTGTTTGTAAGGAGCTTCATAAATAGCATGCTTATGCCGTTTAGTACGTCGTTTTCCGTTGCTAAAATATAGGGCTCACGCACTCCGTTCCAGTCAAAAGAGGTGTTAAGCATGGCCTCGGGGAAGTCGGCATTTGGGTAAAAATCTGTCCACTGGCGCTGTCCTTGAAAACCTGCCGCTATGGCGTTGTGCCCTAGTTTTTCCTCTTCACAGCCCATAGGCAAATTTTTGTTTCCATTCATCAAATCCTTGATTATGCATGCCATTTTTACGACAAATTCCCAGTCCCTCTCCCTTTCGCTTTCGCTTTTTTGTAGCTCTTTCGGATTTACATTAATGCCCTCTTTGCAGTTTTCTTTGACCCATTTAAGCGCTTTTTCGTATTCCTCTTGGTCATAAATTTTCTCGGACATGCGCCTTATAACTTCGGTTTCGTCCACAGATTCCATGCGCATTCCAAGATAATCCTCTAAAAATGCACTGTCTATTATTGAACCTGCAATGCCCATGCACACAGAGCCAATTTGCAAATAAGATTTTCCGCGCATTGTCGCCACGGCAACGGCCGAGCGGCCAAAGCGGAGCAGTTTTTCACGCACGTCATCCGGAATGTCGGTGTCGTCGGCTTGTTTTACGTCTTGTCCGTAAATTCCAAATGCGGGAAGGCCTTTTTGCGCATGGGCGGAAAGTACAGCGGCTAAGTAAACGGCACCGGGTCTTGCAGTTCCGTTAAAACCCCACACGGCTTTTATAGTGGTTTTTTCCATGTCCATGGTTTCGCTTCCATAGCACCAGCAAGGTGTCACCGTAAGCGTGATGTCCACGCCCTCACGGCGAAATTTTTCGGCACAGGCGGCAGATTCTGCCACACGGCTTATGGTAGTGTCTGCAATAACCACCCTCACCGGCTCACCGTTTGAATATTTTAAGTTATCGGTAAAAAGCTTTGCGGCGGATTTTGCCATGTTCATGGTTTGCTCTTCTAGGCTACCACGCACATCTTGCACGCCACGCCTTCCGTCTATTGTAGGGCGTATTCCTATGGTTGGGTATCCGCCAATTAATCTGTTTTCAGTCATAATAATACTCCATTCCATTCCTTAATTATTTATCATCGGGTGTTCTTTTGTCTGTTTTTGGATATTTTTTGTATCCCGGGTGTCTGCCTGTGACCCCATAGTATTGGCGCAAATCTATCAGCTTGTCGATATTTTCCCGACTTATGTCGTAGCTTCCGCCAAGGATAATTGCGTTTATGGTGATTTTTGCCCATAGCTCTAGGCTTTCCATGCGGTAAAACGCAGTAATGACATCACTGCCAACGGCAAGCGCTCCGTGGTTTTCAAGTAGCATCACGTCGTGCTCGTCTAAATACGGCTCTATGGATTTTGGCACCTCTTCGGTACTTGGAGTTCCGTAAGGAGTAAGTGGAACAGAGCCTATAGCCGCAACATCTTCTATCATGTTGTACATGTCCATAGAGCGATGTGCCACGGCAAAGCCTGTAGCACCGGGCGGGTGGGCATGTATGACAGCCCCTACATCATCACGTTTTTCATAGCATTTTAAGTGCATTTTTATTTCGCTAGACGGCCTTAAACCCTCGCCTGCCTCTATAACTTCGCCCTCTTTATTTAAATGTATCAGCTTGTCAGGGGTGATAAAAGCCTTGCTCATTCCGGTGGGGGTTGCAAGAAATGTTCCGTCCGAAAGCTTTGCGCTTACATTGCCGTCGTTTGCCGCAACCCAGCCCAGTTGCCACATTTTGTAGCATATGTCGCATATCTGAAGTTTCAATTCTTCCGTTTTTTGTTTGTCCATTACCGATAATCCTCCCATGTTTTTATATTAATACTATAATTATACTATTGATTTATTTAAGATACTTGTAATATAATAAAGAAAAGTATAAGGATATTGAGGTTTTACTATGAGGTTTTTAGCGGCGCATGAAAATGCAAATAGGGGCAGTTTTAATTTCCCTTATGAATTATATAACATAGAGGAAAATCATCCACGCTATGAAATGCCGTTTCACTGGCACGTAGACTGCGAGATTATACGTGTGTTAAGCGGAGAATTTACTTTGACTTTAAACGACAGCAAACTGCATCTAAAACAGGGCAACTGCGTGTTTGTACCAAGCGGTGTAATCCACGGTGGAGTGCCGAAAGAGTGCAGATATCAGTGCATAGTGTTTTCTTTTGAAAAGTCAGTGCAAATAAACATTGCAAGATTTTTGGAGTACGAAAATGAACTGGGGCAAGGCGATTATTTGCCTCCAATATACGAAAAAAGCGAGTTAATTGACAAGTTATTTATAGCAATGGAGCAACAATATTCAGGCTATGAATTTGTAGTGCAGGGCGCAATACTACAGCTAATTGGCGGATTAATAAAGGATAAGAAAAAAGGCCATACACAAATAATAACAGGCGGCGACAACAAAAGAATAAATAAGGTTAAAGACGTGCTGCGACTAATAAGAAAAGACTACGCAAAGCCCTTAAGCCTTGAAATGCTTGCAGATAAGGCACAGCTAAATTACCAATATCTTTGCAAATCCTTTAGGCGAATTACAGGAAAAACACCGATAGAATACCTAAATTATTACAGAATAGAGTGCGCGGCAGAGCTTTTAAAGGCAGACAAGCTCAGCGTCACCGATGTAGCATTTAGCTGTGGTTTTAACGACATCAGCTACTTCATTAAACTATTCAAGCGCCACAAAGGAATGTCGCCCGGTGCGTTTAAGAAGCATGGCAAAATAGCATAGCGGATGCTAAAGACTTTACGCATGTAAGTCTTCAAACATAGAGCATGAACTGGGACTTAAAATGAGGAAACTTTTGTTTATGGAAAAAGTTTCCTCTTTTATGTCGTGTCAACAATTATTGATTTTTATCAAATTATATGCTTTAATAGAAAACATAATGTTTAAATAGGAAAAAAATTATTTGACGGGGGAGAGATTATGTATAAAATTGTCTTAATCGACGACGAGCCATGGAGCTCAGCCGTTTTGGTGAAAAGTATTAACTGGGAAGAGCTTGGCTTTTATGTAAGCGGAATATATCAAAATTCCACAAAGGCGTATGAGGAAATACTAAAAAATGCACCCGATGTAATTATAACAGACATTGCAATGCCGGTGCTAAACGGGCTTGACTTGATTTCAAAGATAAAAAAATCCTTGCCAAATATCAGGTTTATTATCCTGTCTGCGTATAAGGATTTTGAATATGCTAAAACTGCAATGAAATTAGGAGTTGCAGATTACTGCGTTAAGCCTGTCGATACTACAGAAATAATAGAGCTATTAATTGAAATAAAAATTGAGCTTGATGAAAAATTTGGAAATAAAATGTACTCGGACATACCACAAGATAAATTTGAAGAAATTGCCTTTTATATAGAAGAAAATATGCATGACAAATTAAGCTTGCTATCAATAGCAGAAAGATTTTTTGTAAGCAGAACATATATTTGTGTCTTGTTTAGAAAAAATAAAAACCTTACCTTTTCGCAGTATTTAACTAATATCAGAATTGAACGCAGTAAGATGCTTCTCAAAAATACTAACATGAAGCTTTTGGAAATTGCAGAAAAAGTTGGCTTTCAAGATGAATATTACTTTAGTAAAGTGTTCAAAAAATACACAGGAAAATCACCGAGCACTTACAGAAAAGATAAAGAGGTAGAAAATGTGTAAGTTTTTAGATGCAGTCAGAGAGAAAAGAAAAGGCATAGAGGCGTCATTTTCGAGATTATTTATAAGCTCTATGATAATAATAAGCGTAATATTTATTGCGGCAATAATCGGATTTTTTACAGTTCAGGAAAGCACGACTAAAGAAAATTTGCAGGATAAGGCACAGATAGCCGCAGACAATTTAGATAGATATTTTAATCAAATTGAAAGGGCAGGCTATGGAATAAGCTCTAACTGGTCAGTCATAAATTTATATTCGGCAAGTAAGCAACTTACCGATATTAACGCAACCACAAACGCCTACCAAATGGTATCGCTACTTGTAAGCCTAGAATATAACATTACAGATGTGTTGATAGTAACACCAGAAGGTAGTTCAAGAAGTTTTTTTGCCGGAACAGAGTATAGCTCTTTTGTGAATTTAGACATATCAAGCGTAGTGGCAAATGAATTTGATTTTTCAAGAAGCTTTTATTTTTTTCCGCCAGACCACGAGTTTTCAGACATATATTTTCTTTACTGCGTTCCTGTTGTAAGCTTTACTGTTAATCCAAATGATGCAAAAAAAGAAGCTACAGCGTTAATTCTTTTAAATAAGGCAACAATTAAAAATATGATTTATTCTGGAAATGCAGCACTTTACAATGAAAGCTTTGCGCTGTCATATAACGGAGAAGTTGTTTTCTCAAGCGAAGAAGGAATTGAAGAGGATATAGCACAAAACTATATTGCCAGTGTCGAAATGGAAAAGTATGGAGTAACTGTTTTGGCAGATAAGAAGATTGACTATTTTGGAGGAGCGTACAATTTCATTTTACCTATTATAATCGCCTTGTTTTTAAGCATGGGAATGATGATTTTTGTATATTTCTGGCTCTTAAAAGTTAAAATAACAATACCTATCAAAAATACAAGAACTCAGTTGGTATCCTATAATGCGAAAAATTTAAGCGAGCAAATAATTAATACCGGTGTTTTTGAAATAGATGATATAATTAGAGACATAAACCACATGATACTTCAAATAAAAAAAGCGACAAAAGATAGAATTATTACGCACAATAAGCTTTTAGAGGTCCAGTTAAGAGAAACAGAGGCAGAGCTTTATGCGCTTCAAAGTCAAATAAACCCACATTTCCTTTATAATACCTTGCAGTGTATAAGCGGACTTGCGGTAATGGGTTATGGTGCATCTGTAAATCAGGTAGTACTTGCAATGACAGATGTAATAAAATATTCAATGGAGCCCGTAAAGCTTGTTTACTGCTCTGATGAAATAGATATTATTATAAATTATATTTCTATATACAAAATAAGACAAAACGGAAATATAGAAACATATATAAATATTGACGATGAAATTTACGAAAATAAAATGCTTAAAATGATAGTTCAACCTACTGTGGAAAATATTATGGAGCATGCACATGTTGGAAATGGCGATAAGTTAATTATTTCTTTAAGCGCAAAAACTTTAGACGATAAAATGATATTTATTGTAAAAGATAATGGAATGGGAATAGAAGCAGAAAGACTTAAAGCGCTTAAAGAAAATTTAGAAACGGATTTTGATGATTTTATAAAAGGAAAGTCGAGCTTCGGTTTTGGCCTTTACAATATAAATAGAAGGATTAAACTGTTTTATGGTGAAGAATATGGCATAAGTATCGACAGCGATGAAGGCGGCACAGAAATAAAAATTACAATACCGAACATTGCGGACAGAGGTTAAATCTTGTTAGAAATGCACAAAATATAGCAATGATATTTTATCTAAAAGTTTATTATGCTAATATATTACATGTTTTTCACAATATTTTTCATTATTATTTAATAAATCTTGGTATATACTTGTGTACAAGGAAGTATTAAAGTTTTGGCCGAACAAATACAAAATGAAAAAAGAGGAGGAATATCTCATTATGAAAAATATTAAGAAAATGTTTGCAATACTTTTAGTTTTGGCACTTGCCTTTTCGGTAGTATCATGTGGGGCGCCGAGTGAAGGCGAGACAGAAGGCACATCAACAGGTGGCGACGGCGAGTCCGTATCAGAATCTACAGGTGATGGCGAAAAAGAAGACGTGTCTACCGCAAGCGGTGGAATTATAAGAATGGGCGTATCTGCCCTTGAACCACAAATGGCAAACCTAAGTCCATTTGCAACAGGAAACTTAGTAACACTGCTTGACATACTTTATGAAACAGTATTTTACTTTAACCCCAAAAGCGGTGAAATCATGCCGGCTCTTGCCAATGATTTTACTTGGGATGAGGGTAAAGAAAATCTTACAATTACTGTCAATGAAGAAGCAAAATGGCATGACGGAACAGCTGTTACCGCAGATGACATAGTTTACACTATGCAAATCATGAAAGACAATCCTGAGTTTGACAGAAACGCAATGTGGGACAAGCTTTCATCGGTTACAGCAGATGGTAACACAGTTACATTTGCAACAAACTCACCATATATTTCACTACCTGAATATTTAACAACAGTTAAAATAGTTCCAAAACATATTTGGGAAAATGAAGATGCAGCAACATTTACAAATAACACACCTGTAGGAAGCGGACCGTTTGTGTTTGATGAATACACAACAGGAACATCTATAGAACTTCTAGCGTTTGATGAGTATTTCAGAGGCAGACCAAATGTAGATGAAATGATATTAATTATGTATAACGGCACACCTAACTCAACGCTTGCCCTACTAAGTGGCGACCTTGACATGACAGACGGCGGCGTTGCAATGAGCAGCTTGCCTGAATTCCAAACAAAAGAAGGCGCAATGCTTGATGTATTTGCAGGCCCTGGAAACTTCTCTGTAGTAATAAATCACGAAAATGAACTACTAGCCGATGTAGCTGTTAGACAAGCAATGGCAATGGCTATAAATCAACCTGAGCTTGTAACAAAAGGCGAATATGACGGCGTTTTACCTACAAGTATAGCTTGGATTCCTGCAATGTTTGGTGAGCAGCTAAACGAAGAAGCAGCTAACTCGCTTACATTTGACCTAGAGGGAGCAGCGAAAGTTTTAGAAGATGCGGGTTATGTAAAAGGCAGTGATGGCGTTTATGCTAAAGACGGCAAAAGACTTTCATTTACCTACCACAACGCATCAGGTGCACCTGCACAACAAATGGAAGCCGGCATGATTCAACAGTGGCTATTAAACCTAGGCATTGAAATCATTCCAAAACTAGCAACATGGCCTGAGCTTACGGCTCTTGCACAAACAGGCGATTACGACCTTCTTCAAATGGGCATAAGCTTCCCACCGGATGCATTTGCAGCGCTTAACAGCTGTTTTAACTCAGCACTTACTGCGCCAACGGGCGAAACCGTACAAGGTCTTAACTACTTTAGATACAGAAGCGATGAGATGGATAATCTGTTAGCGCTTGCATCACAAGAACGTGACGAAGAAATGCTTACACAGTATTATCACGACATGCAAGACATACTTGCAAGCGATTATGTATTCTTACCAATGTATAACTCAAGCGGACATATTCCATATTATGATGGAGTGGCGCTTACAAATTGGCCAACAGACGTTCCTACAGACAGCAATATTGCTTTAGCAAGTGTTAAATCAGTAGGTTAAAAGTGAAATAGCAAGCCTTTAGGCTTTATGCCTAAGGGCTTGTTTTATAAAAATTAAGAAGGTGATGTTTTGAGAGGCTTATCGATTAAGTATGTCATAAAAAGATTTTTCAGTGCGATTTTAACTTTGTGGATAGCGCTTACAATTAATTTTTTGCTTCCCAGAATGATGGGTGGAAATCCTGCTGAATACATAGCTTCCACAACGGCAATGGGTTCTGCTGAATATGTGGAAATCCTAACACAACAATTTGGACTTGATAAAAATATTTTTGAGCAGTATTTCCTTTATTTAGGTCAACTGTTTCAAGGTAATTTAGGTGTTTCTTACAGTAACTTTCCTGTTCCTGTAACGGACATAATTGTAAATGCAATACCATGGACTTTGCTTATTGTTCTTACAGCGGTTTTAATCTCTTTTGCAATAGCATGGTTTTTAGGTCTTATTTCGGCACTTAAAAAAGGCACATTTTTAGACGGCGCAGTCACAGGCACGGCTTTTTATTTACAGTCCGTACCGTATTTTTGGGTAGGAATGCTCATAGTAATGGCATTTGGTTACTACCTTGATTGGTTCCCGATGGGACATGCAATGACGCCGGGAATGGATTATAACACGTGGGTAGACCAAGTGCTAAACATAGCATATCATGCGTTTTTACCTGTTTTATCCATGATAATTGTGTCCCTTGCAGGCAGAATGATTATGATGAGAAGCAATGTTTTGCAAGTGTTTTCCGAGGATTACATAGTTTTAGCACAGGCAAAGGGGCTTAGACGCAGTAAAATACTTACAAAATATGCACTAAGAAATGCGCTTTTGCCATCTTTTACAGGACTTATGCTTAGTTTAGGTGCTGCGGTAGGCGGTGCAATTACGACAGAAATTATTTTCTCATACCCAGGCATAGGGCTTACAATAAGAACTGCAATTTTAAGCCATGATTATCCGCTCGTGCAAGGTTGCTTTGCAATTATTGCCATAAGCGTTGTATCACTTAACTTCATAGCGGATTTGATTTATCCAATAATTGATCCACGTGTATCAATGTCTTAAGGAGGGGAAGTTATGGAAAAGAAAAAAATAAGAAAAACTACGGCAATGCATAAATATTTTTTTGGAAACAAAAGAGCAATGGTAGGTGCTGCAATTATACTGTTTTTTGCTATTGTAGCTATTTTTGCAGATGTTATAGCACCATATGACCCGAAGGAAATAAGTTTTGTTCCATGGGAAGACCCAAGTCCTGCGCATATACTGGGCGTTAACAGTTATGGTCAAGATATTTTTTCACAAGTGGTACATGGCGCAAGGGTAACCATGAGTGTAAGTATTCTTGCAGGTTTAATAACAAGTTTTATAGGCGTTTTTGTAGGACTGCTTGCAGGGTATAAAAGCGGAAGACTTGGTGAAGTGCTTATGCGCTTTGTAGATGTTTTACTTGTCATACCATCTCTTGCTTTCATGATAGTAATGGCGGCGTTTTTACCAAGCATGGGAATATGGAATTTGGTTATCATAATTGGTGCACTAAGCTGGTTATGGACCGCTAGAAGTGTGCGTTCACAAACGCTTTCTGAATCAAAAAGAGAGTATGTAGACGCCGCTAAAGCGCAGGGCATGGGTACACTTGAAATTATGTTTAAGGAAATACTTCCAAACATAATTCCTGTTGTAACGGCAAACATGGTTATGGTTGTAACTTCATCAATGCTTACCGAGGCATCACTTAGCTTCTTAGGATTTGGCGATCCTACTTTGGTAAGCTGGGGGCAAATGCTATCCATTGCATTTGATAATAGCGCAATAGTTTATAATGCGTGGTGGTGGATGTTGCCTCCGGGACTTTGCATAGCAACACTTGGATTTAGCTTTATGCTTATAGGAAACTCGTTCCTTGACATATACGCAAACGACAGAGGCGGAGCGGTAAAGCTTTAAGGGAGAATAGACATGGAAAATAATAAAATACTTAGCGTAAAAAAATTAAATATAAGATATGATGCGCCGCGTGGTAAAGTTCAAGCGGTGACCGATGTGAGTTTTGACATACACCAAGGAGAGTTTTTTGGGCTTGCAGGGGAGTCAGGCTGTGGCAAATCAACAATTGCATTTGCCATAATGCGCCTTTTAAAGGGTGCTGCCGAAATACCTTGTGGGGAGATAGAGTTTAAAGGCAAAAATATTTTAGTATTTGGCAAGGAAGAACTTAGACTTTTTAGGTGGGAAAAAACCTCAATGGTGCTTCAAAGTGCCATGAATAACTTGAACCCTGTAATAACAATAAAAAGCCAGCTTACAGATGCTATTTTGGCACATGAAAAAGTAAGCAATGAAGAAGCGGTAAACAGGGCAAAAGATTTACTAAAGCTTGTAAATATTGACCCAGAGAGAATAAAAGCATTTCCACACGAACTTTCAGGAGGCATGAGGCAAAGGGTGGTAATTGCAATGGCGCTAGCACTTAAACCCGATTTAGTTATTTTTGACGAGCCTACAACGGCACTCGATGTTGTTGTGCAGTATAATATAATTAAAAGAATAAAAGAACTAAAGGCAAAAATGGGCTTTTCCGTGCTATTTATCACGCACGATTTACCACTTATGCTTGAAATGTGTGATACAATAGCTATAATGTATGCAGGAAGAATGGTGGAAATAGCGGGAGTCGACAAACTACTTTACAGTGCAAAACACCCGTATACAAAAGGTCTTTTAAATGCATTCCCATCTCTTGTAGGACCTAAGAAAAAGCTTAAAGGAATAGGCGGAAGTGTGCCGGATTTAATTACGCCGCCTCCAGGTTGTCTTTTTTACGACAGGTGTAGTAAAAAGGTGGATATGTGCAGAAAACAAGTGCCAGAGCTTGAAAAAATTGCAGAAAATCATTTATGCGCATGTTTAAGGATAAATGAGGAGGTGAGTGTATGAGTACAAAAAATAATGTAGCGGTTGAATTTAAAAACGTAAAAAAATATTTTGATGTAAAAAAAGGCTTGTTTGGAAAAAAAGCTTTAAAGGCGGTAGACGATGTTAATTTTACCATTTATAAAGGCGAAATAGTTGCATTTGTAGGTGAATCGGGCTGTGGCAAATCAACAATTGCCAAAATGCTTTGCAAAATACACGAGCCGACCGACGGAAAAATTATGGTAGACGGTGAAAATTTAGCAGGTAAAATGAATAGGGCAGAAACCGAGAAGTTCAGAAAGAAAATTCAAATGATTTTCCAAGATCCGTTCGGTTCACTCAATCCTGCACATAAAGCAAGCTATATAGTTGGAAGGGCGGTTGAAATTCACTTTCCAAAAATGTCAAAGGCAGATGTACACAAAAAAGTGGTAGAGCTTTTTGAAACCGTTGGACTTACACCGGCAGAGGATTTTATGGAAAAACACCCAGGACAGCTTTCAGGTGGTCAAAGGCAAAGGATAGTTATTGCACGTGCCTTAGCGGTCGACCCATCAATAATAGTCGCCGATGAACCTACGTCGATGCTAGATGTTTCAATAGGCATTGAAATCATGAATTTAATGCTTGAGCTTAAAGAGAAAAAAGATATTACATATATGTACATCACGCACAATCTTGCCTCTGCAAGATACATGGCGGACAGAATGGTTATTATGTATGCAGGAAATAGCGTTGAGCAGGGTCTTATAGATGAAGTTATAGAAAAACCGCTACATCCATATACCATATTACTGCTCTCAAGCACACCAGAGCCTTTTAGGGAAGAAATAATTGAAATAAATGCAGGCGAGCAACTTCCTGACCTTACAGGTGACATGAATTGTTGCCCGTTTGAAAAAAGGTGTCCTAAAGTCATGGACAGGTGCAAAAAGCAAAAACCGCCTATTTATCATGTAGGAAGCAGAGAGGTTAAGTGTTTCCTTTATGAAAATGCGGAAAGTGAAAATGACTGCAATATAGATGTAAGCATTTATAAATAAGGAGGGATAAATTTGGATAAAAGACCAAATTATATTATTATTATGACAGACGACCAAGGGTATGGTGACCTATCTTGTATGGGAAATACAGATTTTCTAACACCAAATATAGATTCTCTTGCAAAAAGTGGCGCAAGGTTTACTAATTGGTATAGCGGAAGCCCTGTGTGCTCCCCGTCAAGAGCCTGCCTGCTTACGGGCAGATACCCAGGAAATGCAGGGGTTAGGGCAATTCTTGCAGGGCACAGAAAGGCATCAGGCCTTACACCAAAAGTTCCAACTTTGGCATCTGCCTTAAAAAAAGAGGGCTACAAAACCTCACTTGTTGGCAAGTGGCATTTGGGGCTTAAAGACGAGTGCCTTCCGCAAAACAACGGCTTTGATGAGTTTTACGGCTTTATGGCAGGCTGTGTGGATTATTATTCTCATATCTTTTACTGGGGAATGGCAGACGGCAAAACAAATCCTACCCACGATTTATGGGAAAACGGAAAAGAGATAAACGAGGACGGCAAATATCTTACCGAGCTCATAACTCAAAGGGCGGTAGAGCAAATTAGGTGCTGTAAGGACGACGACAAACCTATGTTTATGTTTGTGGGCTACAATGCGCCTCACTACCCGATGCACGCACCAAAAAAATATACCGACCGCTTTAAGCATCTGCCATGGGATAGGCAAATTATGGCGGCAATGATTTCTGCGGTGGACGACGGCGTTGGCGATATAATTGATGAGCTAAAAAGAAATGGAATGTATGAAAATACCTGCATTTTTTTCCAAAGCGACAACGGCCCATCAAGAGAGTCGCGAAACTGGCTTGACGGAACACCCGACCCATACTATGGCGGACAGGCAGGAGGGCTTAAAGGTCACAAGTACAGCTTGTTTGAGGGCGGTATAAGAGTGCCCGGCATAATGTCGTGGCCTGCGGCAATTCCGCCGGAGCAAGTTTTAGATGAGCCTTGTGGAGCAATGGATGTGTTTCCAACGTTTTTAAATTTTAGCGGTGTGGACGCAAGCGAGTATGAAACAGACGGCAGTGACATTTCGGGCGTTTTGATAAATAAGGAAAAAAGTCCACATGAATTTATCTACTGGGAAATGGACGCACAGACTGCTGTAAGACATAAAAATTACAAGCTAGTCTTAAACGGCAAGCTAGTAGAGGGTGAAGCCGTGCAAGACGAGGTGTTTTTGTCAAATTTAGAGGAAGACCCGTCAGAAAAAAATAACTTGGCAAAGAAAAATCCTGAAATGACAAAATTTTTGACAGAAAAAGCACTGGCTTGGCGAGAGGAACTTGAAAAAAATTGGGAAGAAAAATTTGCAGATAATTATAAAAATTTAACGTAAAGGGGTGACACTATGAGGGCAATAATGGTAATGTTTGACTCGCTTAATAGGCATATGTTAAATAACTATGGCTGTAAAGAGTCGATAACACCTAATTTTTTAAGGCTTGAGGAAAAAACGGTAAAATATCAAACCTGCTATGCGGCAAGTCTGCCTTGCATGCCTGCAAGACGAGAGCTTCACACGGGTAGATACAATTTCCTACATAGAAGCTGGGGGCCTATGGAGCCGTTTGATGACTCAATGCCACAAATGTTAAGCCAAAACGGCATACATTCTCACCTTGTAAGCGACCACGGTCACTACTGGGAAGACGGCGGAGCAACATATCACACACGATACAGCACATGGGAGTGCCACAGAGGCCAAGAGGGCGACCCATGGAAGGCGGTAGTAGGCGGAATAGAGGATAAAAACCCTAATTTAATTAAGTTTAAAGGCTACAGAGAAAAACTCTATAAGCAAGACAATATAAACAGAAGTTTTGTTAAAAGCGAAGAGGACTTCCCGCAAAATAAAACCTTTGAGGGCGGACTCGATTTTCTTAAACAAAATCACGATAAAGATAACTGGTTTTTGCATCTAGAGTGCTTTGACCCACACGAGCCATTTTTCAGCAGTGAGAAATTTAGGGAGATGTATCCCACAACTTATAAGGGTGAAAGGTACGACTGGCCCGACTACGCACCCGTAAAAGAGAGCGAGAGCGAGGTTATGGAGGCAAGGCGTGAATACATGGCACTGCTTACCATGTGTGATTACAGCCTTGGAAAAGTGATTGACTTTATGGATGAGCATGATATGTGGGAGGACACTATGTTAATAGTAAACACCGACCACGGATATATGCTGGGCGAGCACGGATTTTGGGCGAAAAATTACATGCCTTTATATGAAGAAATAACGCATATACCGCTATTTGTTTGGGATCCACGTACAAGACAAAAAGGAATAAGCTGTAAAAGCTTAGTGCAAAGCATAGACTTGCCTGCAACAATTTTGGGGCTTTTTGGCATAGAAAAACCAAAAGATATGCTGGGACAAGACATAATAAATACAGCAGATGACAAGGAGATAAGGCAGGCGGCACTGTTTGGAATACACGGCTCTCACCTTTGTGTAACAGATGGGAGATACGTATACATGAAATCGCCAAGCCCAGATTATCCCTCAATGCAGTACACACTTATGCCGACAAATATGGTAGGGTTTTTCTCCGATAGATCAATCAAAACCATGCAAAGGCAAGAGGCATTTTCCTTTACAAAAGACATGCCCGTAATGAAAATGGAGTCATTCCCAACATTCCCTCCACTATTTGGCGATTTGCTGTTTGATTTAAAAGAAGACCCAAACCAATACGCGCCGATAGAGGATAAAGAAGTTAAAGCTAAAATGGAAAATTATATGAAAGAGCTTCTAAAAGAAAACGACGCGCCAAAAGAGCTATATGGCAGATTTTCATTAAAAATATAATAAAAATATTCGCAAAAGGGCTGTCGCAATGAGAAAATCATCTGTGACAGTCCGATTTTGTTGGTAGATTGTTGAATGCTTCTAATAAAAAATATATTAAACTAGCTTACAGGAAGTAAGCGGTTTTTCCCACACCAGATGCGCCAATCATAAGGCAGTGAACGTCATCTGTATCTATCAAGGCTATCGTATCTTTACCTTTACTTTTACTACCGAGTGTTATTCCTTGGGGTAAGTCTGCTGGTGGTGACGCTCTCCAACTTTTCTTCACACAAATTACCTCCCCCGGGTTCAAATCCTTCTAACTAAAAAATAAAGCACCACCTGTTGGTGATGCTTTATTTTCTGGAAGGTGTAACAGGTTTGGATATCGTCTTATTTTAAAAGAGGTTTTGAACTCGTAAAATCATATTAAGACACCACAAAACTTTTAGCTTTGTGGTGTCAACAAACCGCTCACGATATTGCGCTAAATTTAATTTAAGCGTGTGAGAGAAGTCATTCATATTATATGTGGGCGCACTCAAAAATATTTACAATTTTTCTTTATAGTCTGCCCTAAATCCATAAAATTTCATTCCTACAAATGGATATTTATTTGCTATAGTAATTAACTTTGTTTTAAAACATTCAAAATCTTCACTTGTTAATAACTGCTTCATTAGCAAAACAAAACCGTATAATCGAGAATTATCTATATTTCCACTTTCATTTTTCATTAACAAATCTTTTTGTTTTTTACTTAAAAACGGTTTTTGTTCAAATAGCCGATTATATAATCTTCTTCCATGTGCACACATATTTCTAATAATTGTAAGGCTATGCATACTTTTTTGTAAAATCTCTGAAGCTTTTGTATTTGTCAAATTAAAATGTTTTGCAACAGCATCTTTTATATTTTCGTCACTACTTTTGGTGATTAAATAAAGTATAGAAATATCCGCTATTGTAAATAAATCCACATAAGCCCAAAACGGCATATCTTCGCTCTTTGCGTTAAAGTGCTTTATATACGCTTCATGCTTTAAACTTTTTACTCTCTGTTCTTCAGATTTAATCATTATTTGCTTGTATTTATCGACATCGGCAAAATATTTCACATCAAGATACGCATATTCGCCATAAGTCTTTGAAAATTCGTATACATAGATAGACTTAAATCTAACCTCTATCATTTGAATGTATTGAAGCAATAGGGCTTGCAATTCGTGATCAAAGCTGTAAATATCTATAATATTTTGAAAATTTGCATTTTCAAAGAAAACATCATCTTTTCTAAGAGTTAACGAATATCCGCTCACTCTATAATAGTTATGGTTAATCAAGAAATCTTTGGCTACTTCTTCATCATCAATCTGCAAATTCCTTTTCTTTAGAAGTTCTATTTGTTCTTCTACTGTTTTAAATCCTGTATTACTCATATTATCGCTCCTAAAACAAAACGCCCCCAAGTGTGCATGTTAAAAACAGAGGCCTGAGGGAGAAGTTAGCTAAATTGTACCACTAAATGCTAATTTTGTCAAATCAAGTATAGTTTCTCAATTTCCGTACTCGTAGCACATCTATTTCGCACCAATTTGCTAAAAACTTGCCACTGGCAACTTTCCTTAACGCAAATTACCTCCCTGAGGTTCAAATCCTTCTAACTAAAAAATAAAGCACCACCTGTTGGTGATGCTTTATTTTCTGGCTGGGCTGGAAGGATTTGAACCTTCGAATGACGGAGTCAAAGTCCGTTGCCTTACCGCTTGGCGACAGCCCAATATTTAACACGAAGCCTGAGCTTCGTGTATTTTTTAGATGGGGTGGATAATGGGATTCGAACCCACGATCTCCAGAACCACAACCTGGCGCTTTAACCGACTAAGCTATATCCACCATATGGCGCGCCAAAAGGGACTCGAACCCCTGGCCTACTGCTTAGAAGGCAGTTGCTCTATCCAGCTGAGCTATTGGCGCATTCGCAATACTCAGACTGTGTCTGATGGAGCGGGTGATGGGAATCGAACCCACACGACCAGCTTGGAAGGCTGGAGTTCTACCACTGAACTACACCCGCACAGTTTTTGCGACATCTAGTATTCTACCACCTATTGGCGGTTTTGTCAATATCATTTTGATAAATTTTCAACTAAATTTAGATATTGCAAATTTATTTGCCCAAAATCGCTAAATAATCTATTGAATTTATGAAGTGTGAGCTTCTTTACAAGGTTTATTCCACGCAATAGGCATAAGGCAGGAGCTCTTTTGCTAAAATTTTAAGGCACTATTATATTTGTAACAAAAAAATAAAAAGAAGTCAATAGCGAAGCCGTAATGCTTGAAATAAAAAGTATTTTTCTGTATAATTATAATATAATCTAAAAGGAGATTTACTATGAACATGAAAGCTCGCGTGTCTTTTAAAAATCTTACATTCAACTATGCTGTAATGCAGTGCTTTTTTTATATGGCAATTTGCTGTGTTATGCCCTTTGCCTCGGTTTTTTTGCTCTCGAGAGGCTTTACAAATACGGAAATAGGGTTAACTCTTGCCTGCGCCAACACGATTGCAATTATAATGCAGTTGTTTTTATCGTCCTTTGCAGATAAAAACAAAGCTATATCTTTAAAGAATATTATCGCTGTTTTGTTGGTTTTTATCATTTTCGTTTCCTTATCGCTTATTTTTACGGCAGAAGTATTTATAGCTACCGCGGCTTTATTTGTGCTTTTACTTTGCATAGCCATTGTTTTGCAAGGTTTTTATGTATCACTTGCGATGGAGCAAGTAAATTCCGGTCAAAAATTAAATTTTAGCCTTTCGAGGGGCGTAGGCTCTTTCGCGCTTGCCGTATGCTCTCTTATTTTAGGTAATTTGACAAATGTTTTTGGCGGAGATGTAATCGTCGTTGCGGTTTTAATTTTACTTTTTATTTCGCTTATACTCGTAATACTTTTCCCTAAACCGCCAAACACGAAAAGTGTGGAGAGGGCTAAATCTCCTAAGGCTTCAAGCTTTACTGTGTTTTTAAAGGAGAATAAGCGCTTTGGGCTTACGCTGTTTGCCTTAATGTTTATACTGTTTTCGCACTGTATTATAAATTATTTTACAATTCAAATCGTTCAAGAATTAGGCGGCGACAATGCCGATTTAGGCGTTGCGGTCGCAATAGGCGCATTTATAGAATTTCCTGCAATGGCGATGTTTCCTTTCTTTTATAAAAAGCTTAGAAGTGCATCGGTTCTTTTAATTATATCTGCAGTTGCGTTTGCGCTTAAAACTGCAATAACTTGGCTGGCTCCGTCGATAGCGGTGTTTTTCGTCTCACAGTTTATCCAGTTTTTTGCATTTGCAACCTACATACCCGCAGGTGTATATTTTGCAAACAATGTAATTTCCGATAAAGACAAGGTTAAGGGGCAAACTTATATGACCATGGCAATGTCTGTGAGTGGAATCATAGCAAACTTCACAGGGGGCGCCATGATAGATGGCATAGGCGTTAGCAACACCTTGTTAGTGAGCCTAATCATGTCTATAGCAGGACTTGTCATGTTAGTTTTCGTAATTCCCTCGGACAAAAAACAGGCAGAGGCATTTTTTGTGAAATCTTAAATATTATTATAATAATAATGCGCTATCAAAATGAGTAAAATCGTTTTTGATAGCCTTTTTTTGCGTGAAAAAGTAAATAAGTAAGTAAGGTAAGTACAAGAAAATATAAGTTTTTAAAACATTATATAAGTTTTTTGAATAAATATTAAGAATTATTGCTATGAAATTATTAAAAATTCGTGTATAAAATATATATGGATTTAAAAGTTTTGCCTAAAAGCTTATAAATATAAAAGATTAATTAGGTGAAAGTGCACATGAAATAAATATTAAATGTGAAGGGAGTGTAAAATCTCTAAAATTATACTACTTCTTAATAAGAGATAAAATTAATTTAAAGGGGGAAGAACATGCTTAAATATATTGTAAAAAGACTTCTTATGCTAATTCCAATTTTATTCGTAATTTCGCTGATTTCTTTTGTTGTAATTCAGCTCCCGCCGGGAGACTACCTTACAACAATGGTAATAAACTTGGAAGCGCAAAATGTCGATATACCACAGGCGCAGGTTGAACTTTTAAGAGAGCGCTTTGGTTATGGCGACCCTGTTATTGTTCAGTATTTTAAATGGATAGGAAACTTCATAACGGGTAACATGGGATATTCACTAATACACGACATGCCTGTGTCGGAGCTTATAGGTGAAAGAATAGGACTCACGATAGGAATATCGCTTACAAGTATGATTTTAACTTGGGCAATAGCGCTTCCGATAGGCGTATATTCCGCAACTCATAAATACAAACTAGGTGACTACACCTTTACCACAATGGGTTTTATAGGAATGGCAATACCGGACTTTTTCTTGGCGCTACTGCTCATGTATTTCTGCTTTACTACCTTCGGGTGGAGCATAGGCGGACTGTTCTCGCCGGAGATGGTAAACGCACCGTGGTCTATAGCAAAATTCATTGACTTCTTACAGCATGTGTGGATACCTGTATTCGTGCTTGGTATTTCAGGTACGGCAGGCACAATGCGTGTCATGCGCTCAAGCATGATAGACGAGCTTAAAGCGCCATATGTAAAGGCTGCAAGGGGAAGAGGGCTTAAAGAGAAAGTGCTAATTTGGAGATATCCTGTAAAAGCATCTTTAAATCCTTTCTTAAGCACTATAGGCTGGATGTTGCCCACTCTAATATCGGGTAGTGAGATTATTGCGATAGTCTTAAACCTTCCAACTACAGGACCGCTTTTACTTGAAGCACTGCAAGCGCAAGACATGTACTTAGCGGCAGGCATATTGATGATACTTAGCATACTGGCGGTTATCGGTACCTTGATATCCGATGTAATCTTAGCCTATGTAGATCCACGTATCAGACTAGAAAATAAATAAGGGGGGTAGTGAGTATGAAGAAAAAAGATAAGAAAAAGGTTCAAGGCACTGCAAATTACTCCCAGTGGAAACTGATAGGAATGCGCTTTAGAAGGCATAAACTGGCACTTATAGCGGCAATTATACTTTCAATATTTTACTTAGGCGCAATATTTGCCGACTTCTTAGTTCCTTATGACCCAACAGAGGCGAACCCTCAGATTATATACGCACCGCCCACGACGGTTTACTTTGGTGACCAAGACGGGCTTAGCCTAAGGCCATTTATATATAAATCGGTAGCGGAAAGAGACCCTGAAACTCTTAGAATGATTTATAAAGAGGACAGAAGCGAGAGAGTGTATATAGACTTTTTTGTAGAAGGTTATGAGTACAAACTCTTCGGACTGTTTGAGACAAATATTCATTTGTTCGGCGTAGAGGACGGCTCACATATTAATCTATTTGGAACTAACGGACTTGGAAAAGACGTTTTCTCCTCAATAATTTACGGTTCAAGAATTTCACTTACCATAGGCCTTGTAGGTATCGCATTAAGCCTTGTCTTAGGCGTTGTAATAGGCGGTATAGCAGGATACTTTGGTGGAAAAATAGACAGCATAATTCAAAGACTTATAGATATTTTAAGGTCAATTCCTACCATTCCTTTATGGATGGGCTTAAGTGCGGCGATACCGCCAAACTGGGACGTTACAAATACCTATCTGGCAATTACCATAATCTTATCGCTTGTCGGCTGGACAAGCATGGCTCGTGTTGTAAGGGGTAAATTCTTATCTCTTAGAGAAGAAGATTTTGTCGTGGCGGCAAGACTTAGCGGCGTTAAAGAGTTTTCCATAATAAGAAAACATTTGGTGCCAAGCTTTTCAAGCTACATAATAACACAGGCTACTTTATCAATTCCGGGCATGATACTTGGCGAAACAGCAATGTCGTTTTTAGGACTTGGAATACGCTCACCTGCTGTAAGCTGGGGTGTTTTACTTCAAGACGGACAAAATGTTTTTGCACTGTCCAATGCACCATGGATACTTATTCCCGGCATATTTGTAATAATTACAATTTTACTTTATAACTTCGTGGGTGACGGCTTAAGAGATGCCGCTGACCCATATGCATAAGGGAGGGAAGAATATGTCTGAGCATTTACTGGAAGTAAAAGATTTAAGCGTTCAGTTTAAACTGATAAACGGCGAGGTAAACGCAGTAAACGGAGTGAGCCTTTATGTTGACGAGGGTGAATCCATCGGAATAGGCGGCGAGTCTGGCTGTGGAAAATCGGTTACACTGTCTGCCGTAATGGGACTTCTTCCCGAAGAGGCAAAAATCACAGGCGGAGAAATTAAATACAAATTTAAAGACGGCAGAGTGGTGGACGTTGCTAAAGAGAAAAAGAACAGCAACAATATTTTAGAGATAAGAAGAAAAGAGATGTCAATGGTATTCCAAGAGCCTTCAGCGTCCCTAAGTCCACTTCACACCGTATATCAACAAATGCAAGAGGCGCTTGCCGACAGCGAAAAAATGTCAAAACCCGACAAAATGAAGGCCTGCGAAGACCTGCTTACCTTAGTTGGAATAAGACAAAGTGAGCGCTGGGTAAGGGAATATCCGTTTAGACTAAGCGGAGGCATGGCGCAAAGGGTTATGATAGCCCAAGCGCTTGCAAAAAAACCTAAGCTCTTATTTGCAGACGAGCCTACAACGGCACTCGACGTTACCGTTCAAGCGCAGGTTTTAAAGCAAATGGATTTACTTAGAAAAGAGCTTAACATAGGCATGGTGTTCATCACCCATAACATGGGAATTTTGGCGCATATGACCTCACGTATTTACATTATGTATCTTGGAAAAGTGTTTGAGACCGCACCTACAGAGGAGCTTTTTGAAAACCCACTTCATCCATATACAAAAGGACTTATATCCTGCACACCGACAATGAGCTCCGACAAAAACGAGAAAATTAACACAATAAACGGCATGGTTTTGCCAAACGACGTGTTTACTCCGGGTTGCTCATTTTATAAGAGATGCGAAAAAAGGATAGAGGGTGTTTGCGACAAAAAAGAAGTGCCTGTAGTAGAGATTAATGAAAAGCACACGGTTTGCTGTCACCTATACGCTAAGGGAGGTAATGAAAATGTCAAATGATACAGTTTTAAAGATACAGAATTTGAAAAAACATTACCCAATTATAAGAGGACTTAACAAAGAGGTTAAGGGCTATGTAAGGGCGGTTGACGACATTACATTAGAGCTTAAAAAAGGCGAAACCCTAGGCCTTGTAGGAGAGTCGGGTTGTGGAAAAAGCACCATTGCAAAATGCATAATGAGGGCTTTTGAGCCGACCGATGGAAGCATACTTTTAAACGACGGCGGAAAAATGGTGGACATCACCCATATGCCAGAAAAACAGCTAAGGCCACTTAGAAAGCATTTTCAAATGGTTTTCCAAGACCCTTATCGCTCAATAAATCCCAGAGTGCTTGTAAAAAATGTTGTGGCAGAGCCCCTACAGGCTTTTGGCTACAGCAAACAGGAAATAGACAAAATGGTGCCCGAGCTTTTAGAAAAATCGGGACTTGCAAAGGAAATGGCGTCAAGATATCCACATGCATTCTCAGGCGGTCAAAGGCAGAGAATAGCAATAGCAAGGGCGCTTGCCTTAAATCCAAGCCTTATAGTACTAGACGAGGCGGTGTCGGCACTTGATGTGTCTGTTCAAGCACAGATATTAAATCTTTTAAGAGATTTGCAAAAAGAATTTCAGTTAACTTATCTGTTTATATCGCATGACCTATCGGTTGTAAAGTATATAAGCGATAACATAGCCGTCATGTACTTAGGCAAACTTTTAGAGTACGGCGAGGCAGAGGAAGTTTTTCATAACTGCAAGCATCCATACACCGAAATGCTTATGGCGGCCCTTCCCGATGCAGACCCGAAAAGCGGTTGGGACATAGACAAAGTCATAGGCGAAATTGATACAATGGACGCCGCAGGAGAGGTTAAAGGCTGTATATTTGCAAAAAGATGTTCTTATGCAAAAGAAAAATGCCACAACACTCCACCGGAATATATAAACGTATCAAAAGACGAAAACCGCAAGCATTTAGTAGCTTGCCACTATCACCTATAAGCGAGAATTCGCTTAAATATAAGGAGGAATATAAAATGAAAAAAAGCACAGTAAAAAAAGTATTGTCATTACTGCTCGTTTTAGTAATGATGATGGGTACAATGTCGGCGTGTATCGCATCGGCTCCTGCTGAGGATACATCATCAGGCGGAGCAGAGAGCACAGACGGCGGCGACGACAAGGAAGATGAAGCAGACGACGAAGGCGAGTCTGAGGCAGAAGACACAAATACAGGCGATTACGATCTAAGTATCCCTGAAAGCTTTTCGGAAGCTCCAATGCTTGCAGAAAAAGTTGCAAGTGGCGAGCTACCACCGGTAGAAGAGCGTGTACCATCAGACCCACTAGTAATTCCCGGCTATGAGTCAACAGGCATGTACGGCGGATACCTACGTATCTATGCACCGTCAACAGACTCTTTTGATGACTTGCACTGGAATAGAGAAGCAAACTGGCTTAAAAAAGAATCACACTCTTATTTTGCAGAAGGCGAAAACAACATGGTTCTACACAGAGCTGCTGCTTTTGAATCAAATGAAGACTACACAGAGTTTACTGTTACTTTAAGAGATGGCCTAAAATGGTCAGACGGTACACCTGTTACAACAGAAGACCTAAGATATGCGGCAGAAGACGTTTGGATGTATGACGAGCTTGCAGCATGGTGGGGCGGCTGGTTGTCTGACAACAGACCTACAGTCGAAGTTATCGACGAATTAAACATCAAATACACATTTGCATCTCCAGCACCTGCATTTCTAAACGACCAAACAGGCTGGGCATCAAACCAAGGTCTAGGCGTTGGCGAAACACCAAGCCACTACCTAAAAGACTTCCACATCATGTATAACGAAAATGCAGAGGAAGAAGCAATTGCAGAAGGCTATAACAGCTGGATGGACAGATACATAAAAGTATCAGACTGCGGACCTGGTCAAACAGACCTTAACCTACCTACAGTTAATGCTTGGGTTCTAAAAAGCAAAGACACAACTCAAAAAGTATATGAGAGAAATCCATATTTCTGGGCAGTTGATGAAGAGGGACAACAACTTCCTTACCTAGATGGTTATGTAGTTGAAGCAGTTTCTGATATAGAAGTTGCAAAACTAAAACTAATCGGTGGCGATTTTGACATAGCAGGACAATTCTTAATTCAACTTAACGAATATCCAATGCTTATAGAAAATGAAGAAACATCAGGCTATGAAATAGAGCTTGCTCAAGGCGATGTTACAGCCTTCCCTTCACTTTCATTTAATCAAAATCATAACGACCCTGTACTACAAGAAATTTTCTCAAATCCTGAATTCTCAAAAGCTATGTCACACGCCATAGACAGAGAAGAGATTAACCAAATCGTTTACGCAGGACTTGCAGAGCCTATGCAGTCTACATACATAACTTCTGAGCACTTCGACAACAGCGAATACAAAACAATGTACACAGAATATGACCCAGAGCTTGCAATTTCTATGCTTGAGGGCATGGGACTTGAAAGAGATGCAGACGGCAACTTCCTAAGACCTGACGGCGAAGTTCTAACAATCAACCTACAAACTATAGTTGAAGAGGGTTGGGGCGATGCTACAGAGCTTATCGCAAGCCACTGGACTGAAATCGGCGTTATCACACAGTACAACCCAACAGAGCGTACACTGTTTGACGAGCGCAAAAATGCTAACGAGCTAGACCTATGGGTATGGCACGACAGAGAGCAAGCAACAGAGTTTAACTCATCTTCAAAAGGTGACGAGCTAAATAACTGGAGATTCTCAGATTCACAAGTTATGTGGGACGAGTGGTATACATCTGAAGGCGCAGAAGGCATTGAGCCTCCTCAAGAGTACCAAGACTATGTAGAAGATGCAAAAGCATTGGCATTAGCTACACCTGGTAGCGACGAGTACATGGAGCTTGCACAAAAAGTTTGGGATTTCAGAATTAAAGATACACTATACGTTATAGGCACAGTTGGTAATGCGCCAAAACCATTACTAGTCAAAAATGGCCTAGAAAACGTCGGCAACTTAGAGGTTCCATTTGACTACTGGTATGCACAATATCCAGAGCAATTCTACTGGAGCGACGAAGCAAGAAGAAGCGAAATTTTACCATAATAGAGTAAGTTTTTCTCCAACTTAAAATTCAATAGATTGTGTAGGGGGCGGTGTCGCTGAAATCTCAAATTAGAGATATCGTGGCATTTGCCCCTTATGCTTTAAAAGAGGTAATTATGAAAAAACATATTATTAAAGAAAAAATGCAAAACGCACAGCCTGCATACATTGCAAACGGAGTCGTAGGCTTAAGGGTAGGGCAAAATCCGCTCATAGGGCAAACGGCACTGCTTGCAGGGTTTACAGGTGCACATGAAAAACACGGGGTAGAGGCATTTGCGCCTGTGCCGGCACCTAGTTATGACATAAGTATGGACGGAAGCCACTTGTTAAAATTTGAAGAGGGTTACAAACTTATACAGCAAAGCTATGACTTTTCAAACGCTGAGTTTGAAACAGAGTTTGAGTTTATAAACAAAAAAGGGCAAAGCCTTATTGGAAAAAGCCTTATTTATGCAAGCAGGTCTTGCCCTACTTTGATAGTGCAAATTTTGGAGTTTACGGTAAATCAAGACTGTGACTTTGTTTTTGAGAGCCTGTTTGACCCAAATTCTATGCCAATTATAACTAAAAAAACCTTGACGCCAAATTATAACTGCACAGGCGTTTTACTGCTTTCATCAAGAGACAATTCGACAGACGCAGGCCTTGCGCACTGCATAATAACAGAGGGTGAAGACATAAGAAAAATAGAGGAAAACTGGGGGTATGAGGAGGACAGGCTTTATGATAAATATTACATAGAAGCAAAAAAAGGGCAGACCTATGCCTTTAAGCACCTAATATCCTATGTTCCCGGTGTGTATCACAGTGAACCGCATTTTCAAGCAGTAAGAATGGTAGAGCTTGCGACGTGGAAGGGTTTTGACAGATTGAAAAACGAAAACAGGAAACTCTGGGCAAATCTGTGGGAGTCAAGGGTAGAGCTTGATTGCGACAATCCCTTGTGGCAAGATGTAATAGACTCATCATTTTTCTATCTTTACTGCTCGCTTCATTCTTCCTCTCCTCAAAGTGTAGCACCATTTGGATTAAGCCAAAGAGATTTATATAAAGGCCATGTGTTTTGGGATACAGAGAGCTTTATGTTTAATCTACCGCTACTCACCCAGCCGGATATCGCAAAAGCCATGCTCGATTACAGGTTTGACAGAATAAAGGCGGCAGAGCACAATGCGAAAATAAACGGCTACCTTGGCATACAGTTTCCGTGGCAAAGCGGAAAAACAGGCGACGAGGTGACGAGGGTTTCGGCAGGCGGTGCGGGAGGCGCCGGAGAGCAACATGTAAACATGGATGTTGCAATGGCTTTTATTGCCTATTGGAAATGTAGTAAAGATAAGGTATACTTAAAGGAGAAAGTATGGCCTATAGTCTACGGTGTTTCAAAATGGATAGAAAGCAGGGTCGAAAAAACCGACAGGGGCTATGAAATTTTATTTGTAACGGGAATAGATGAGGGCTCAGACAATGTAAATAACGACTCATTTACAAACATAATTTGCAAGCTAATACTGGACGAAACAAATAAAATTGCATTAGAGCTCGGCTACGATAAAAACACACTTTGGCAAGACATTGCAGACAAGATGTATTTGCCTATAAATAAAGAAAAAAATTACATGATGCAGTATGAAAACTGCAAGGAAAAACCGTCTATGCCGCCAGAGTCTTTAATGGCGTTTTTTCCGTATTTTTATTCTCACTCAAAAGAAGTCGACGAAAATAGCTACAGATTTTTTATAGAGCATGACTTGCTACACTTTTTATCCTACCCCATGCTATCAGGCTTTTTGGGCGTAATTCCTGCAAGACTAGGAGACAGAAAACTTGCAAGAGAATTTTTTGAAGCGGGCAATTTAAGCTTTTTTACGCCACCTTACATGATGTGCATAGAGCGCTCTTTTGACGGCGAGGCTATGGAAAAAAGTCCTGACGGCGGATACGCAATTTTCCTTACGGGTAGGGGAAGCCTGCTTACGGGACTTATGATGGGGCTTACAAACATGAATATTTATAAAGACGATATAAACGAAATGTTTGAAGGCACTATAACTTTGCCCGAAGGCTTTAACAAACTCACGCTAAATAAAATTTACATTAAAGGACGCCCTGCAAAGGTGATTGCAGAAAATTCAAAAGAAAAAGCCGAAATTATCTGGCTTTAAATTAAGGAGAAGTGTATGCGAAAAATAAAATTCTCAAGCAGAATAGTGATGTTTTCAATCTTAATATTTGTTATAGTGCTTAGCGTGGTGTCAATATTAATCACGCAAAATGTGTCACGCCTTGAAATAGATTATAACATTGAAATTTTTGAAAATGTTTCAAAATCGTATGCACAAAAGATAGATGAATACCTAAAAAAAGTGGAAACTCTGTCCACTGACATAATTTATAATGACGAAATAAGAGATGCCCTTTTGTACGGAGAAGAAATCGAGGACAGCTACCTAGGATTTGAAACTGCTGCAAGCCAAAGTTCTACATATTTTGAGATTGTGGACAATGAGGGAAATTCCATTTTTTCAAACGGCAGTCCTCACAGCAAACCATGGGCAAATTTTGATTTTACCTCATACAAAGACGTTTGGACAGAGTTTTCTATAAGCAAAAAAGCGTATCCTAACGATAGTGGATACGTGAACACGATGTCATATTATAGAAAAATAGAGTACCTTGAAAAAAGGGAGATAGTAAGCGCAGGTGTTTTAAGGATTGACATACTTGATGGAAGCATACTAAACCAGTTTATGTCGTCGCCCTATGATGCCTTTTTGGTGGATGAAAACGGCGATGTTATCATAAATAACAATGTATCAAGCCTTGCAAAAGAATATTTCCAAAACAGTGAAATGTTTAATGCCCAAAATGGAAGTGGCTACGAGATTGTTGTGGGCTCTGAAACAATGCATGTAAACTGTGTTAAACTGCAAAGCAACGGGTGGAGCCTAGTGTCCGTACTTCCTGAAACCTCACTTATGGTAAGGCTTAACAATACGATACTTTTAATTATTCTGTTCTTGCTCGTTTGTTTTTCTATATTGGCATTGAGCATTTTCTTGTCGACCTTCTTTATAGTAAATCCCGTAAAAAGACTTGCACAAAAAATTAACGGATATTATAAGAATGTCAAGGGCGCAGATATGGCGGAAATTAGTCAAAAGACAGACTATGTCACGTTTTTGGACAATTGTTTTGAGAATATGAAGTCAAGGGTAGACACGCTTATCACGGAGGTTTATGAGTCGAACATGGAAGAAAAAGACTCAAAACTAAGGTTTTTACAGGCGCAAATTAATCCGCATTTTCTTCATAACACGCTGGAAACAATACGCTTTACGGCAAGGCTAAACGACGATTTGCAGACAGAGGCGCAAATTATGTCTTTATCGACAATAGTCAGGGCGATGTTTAATAACAGGGACAAGGTTACTCTTAAAGAAGAGCTGGAGCTTGCAAGGGGTTATTTGTTTTTACAAAAAGAAAGACTTGGCGAAAGTGTTTTGGATAACTACGAAATTGACGAAAACACTTACGACTGCCTAGTGCCCGGCTTAGTGCTTCAACCGCTCATAGAGAACAGTTTTGAGCATGGATTTGACGGAAACGACATTGAAATTTCAATAAAAACCATGATAAAAGAAGATAAGCTTATCATAAGGGTGGCAGACAACGGCGTGGGCTGTGACTGCGAAAAGGTAAAAGAGCTATTAAAAGAGCCTACAGGCAAACACGTGGCGCTCTATAACATAAATAAGAGAATTAAATTATATTATGGAGAAAAATACCAACTGTGCGTAGAAGAAAACTTGCCAAGGGGAATGGTTATTAATTTGACCTTGCCCATAATAAAGAGTATTAATGGAGGGAAACCGTGATAAAACTTTTAATCGTAGACGACGAAAAACAGATAAGACTGGGCCTTGAAAAAACCATAGACTGGGCTAGTATCGGAATAGGAAAAGTCTATACGGCACAAAACGCAATAGAGGGGCTAAAACAGTTTTATCTACATAAACCGGACATAGTGCTATCAGACATAAAAATGGCGGGCATGAGCGGAATTGAAATGTTTAATAAAATAAGGGAAGTAAACCACGAAACAAAGCTATTTTTATTAAGCGGACATATGAACACCCAGTACACAAGAGAGGCGATAAGCGCCGGTGTTTATGAGTATTTCTTAAAACCCGTAGACATAGACGCCATGACAAAAAAGATAAAAGAGGCTATACTGTATATAAATAAAAATGTTTCAAAAAAGGACAGCGTCGATATGCGTTTGTTTCTTGAAGAAGATAGAGAAATTGGAACACAAACCATAAAAAGCATAGGGCTTGACCCCTTGAGTGGAGAGTACATATGCTTTTTACTGAAAATCTCTTCAAAAGACATTTTGGCACGAAGCAACACGGCAGGCAACACCATAACTTCCTTTAAAAACATGCTAAGAGACAATCAAGACATATTCTACCAAGAGCTATATTTTACACCTGAAAATGTAAGTTATGTTGGGTTTTTATCGGGCATAACACAAAAAAATGCGATAGTAAGCAAGTTTTACAACGTTATGGCAGACTTTTCGGACGACGACTCAGAGCTACCCATTATAGCAATTGCAAAGGCGAAAAGTATAGGCTGTGCATACAAAAAGGCAAAAATTGCAATGGAATACGAATTTTTTTACGGCCCTGCAAGCGTCATTGATTATGACAGTGTCGCAAAAACACAAAATTCTAATTTAGAATGTATAGAGAAGAATTTTAATGTTATCACTCTTGATAAACTTGAAAACCTGTTTAGTTTTTGCTCGTTTAAGCAGATTGAGGAAATAAAAAACACCTGTGTGAAGTATATAATGAACAAAAATGCAGACACTAAGGCCTGCATAAAAATACTCTCGGCAAATTATCTTTTTGAAATTATGAATATATTAAGCGAAAATGAAAGTGTAAATAAAGACGAAAAACAAAGCAGGCTTATATCTGCGATAAAAGAATATATAAAAGAAAATTACACCTCGGACATCTCGCTTAGCGATATATCCACGGCGACAAATAAAAATCAAAATTACATAAGCCATGTCTTTAAAAAAGAAACAGGGCAGTCAATAGTAAAGTACATAAATAAATTAAGGCTTGAAAATGCGGCAAGGCTACTAATTCAAACCGACTCAAGCGTTGCTGAAATATCGGAAAAAGTAGGGTATGGAAGCTATAATAATTTCATTAAAAATTTTAAAGAGCAATACGGAAAAACCCCCTTAGAGTATAGGGGATAAGGCAAAAGAAAATGAGGCCGTGATGGAAATTTTCGTCACGGCCTCTTTAATTTATCAATGCTTCATTTTATTTGCACGCAAAATTCTTCCCGTTACAATAATGGATACGATAATCGCAATTATGGAAAGCCCTATTAAAAGTGAAACCCACCACTGCATGTCGGGTTGTTTTATGGGAATGGCTTCTTCGTCGGTGGTGGCGCTGTCTTCTTGTGTGGGTGCGGTAATTTCCGTTTCAAAATTATTTGTAATTGTTTGCGCTTGCCCGTTTTCGTCGTCATAGTTAATTGTATATGTGCCCTGCGTGCTTCCGTAATTTCCATTTGATAATGTTCCTGCAAACACGCTCAAAGTTCCGCTTCCTGTCATGCTGACATCTATATCGCCCAAGAAAACACTTGAAACCGGGGTTAAGCCTTCGGCACTTAATGAAAGCTTTACGTTTTTTAAACTTGCTTTTCCGACATTGAAAACATTTACAGGAATTTCTATGGTTGCGCCCGACTCTATTTTTTTGGGAATTGCAAGTGCGTCGTAGTCAATTTGGGCAGTCCTTGTCACATTAATCATAAATTCCTGAGAAAAAGAATAAATTCCTCCATAGAAATCTACATAATCAACTTTGATGGGAAAAGAGTGCATGCCGTCGGTAATGTTTTCGCTTGTTTTTAGTTTGAAACTAAGGGTTGAGGCTTCGCCCAAGGCGATATTTTCAGTGTTTAGGACATTGACCGCAGAGACAGGCGATATATCAAGATTTTCCGTGTCCCCGTAAGTCACTTTAATGTTTCTAGCCTTTAAATTGCCTATGTTATTAATTGTCACCTCTACATCAAATTCTTCGTTTCCTCCTATCGATGCGGGATTAATATTGCACTTGCTGATATATAAATCCGGGTTTTCTGCCGCTACTTTTTCAGGGGTAGTGCTTTCGGGTATTTCGTCCGGGTTTACTTTGCTTATTCCGCTTGTAATGCTGACATGTACAGTGTAATTTTGTACCGCTTTTTCGCCATTTATGCTTAGATACTCTGCAAAAATTTCAATGGGATATGTGCCGTTAATTGCATTTTTATTTAGGGGTATAACTACTTGAAAAAGATATAAATTTTCATTTACAATAGTTTGGTTGTAGTTTCCAAAAACAAAAGGGGAGTTTTCGACCTCTCCTAAGTCAAGGGAGATACTGACCGTATTATTAGAAGTTTTTCCTACTAAGGGAAGTACAAGATAGACATTGCTATCTCTAACTGTCGGGACGTAGCCCTCGTGGTAGGACTTTTCCATGTTTTCATAAATATTTAAATTGTCAATTTGCAGTCCAATGTCGGCGGGTGTGTCCTCGGTGCTTTCTTGCGTTTGTTCTGTATTAGTATTTTCATCAGATATTTCCTCCGCAAACGCAGTGGTATTTATAAATATCGCTATAATTATAAATAGCAGTATGGTTTTAATTGTTTTTTTCATCTCAACTCTCCCTAATCACTGTCATTACACCTGCGTCCATTTCGCACACTGTATCACATAATTTTTCTATGTCCTCTTGATTGTGGCTTGCCAAAATAATGGTTTTGCCCTCGCTTTTTAGACTTTTAATAAGCTCTCTCATTGCCGATACAGCGTTTTTATCAAGCCCGTTAAATGGTTCGTCTAGCACTAGTAGTTTTGGGTCTTCCATAATCGCTTGTGCAATGCCAAGTCTTTGCCTCATTCCAAGAGAATATTTACTAACCGTTTTTTTAAGCGTAGGGTCAAGCCCTACTTTTTTTATAGCCGCCAAGATGTCTTCTAAGGCAATTTTATTTCTTAGCGATGCGAGTATTTCTAAGTTTTTAAGACCTGTAAGATTTGGAAGAAAACCGGGTGTTTCTATGATTAAACCAAGGCTTTGAGGGAAGTCTAGCTCTTTTCCTATCTGTTTATCATCCACGGTAATTTCACCCTCTGTCGGCAGTAAAAAACCGCAAATGCATTTCATTAAAACTGTTTTTCCGCTTCCGTTATTGCCGACTATTCCGTGTATAAGGCCTTGTTCAAATTCTCTTGAAACGCCTTTAAGCACAAAATCGCCTGAAAAAGCCACCGAAACATTTTTAACACTTATAATACCTGTCATGCCTTATCCCTCCGTCCCTGTAAAGTTGAAATTATATTTTTTGACTGCTAAAACTATAAGGCAAATGAACAGTATGATTAAAATGCTAAAAATAAAATAGCTTTGCCACATTGTGGGCAAGTTGTCATAGCCAAAGCTGTGCATATGGTAGGTGGCGTGGTTAAGTGGCGACAGCCAACCCATTATTACATTTGCCTGATAAGAAAGTATGTCGGGGAGTTTTAGTATTGATTTTACGGTTTCGGGGTTTAGCAAAAAACCATAAAGACTAAATATAAACACGGATACTATCCCTGCCATTTTGCCTTTAATTAAATTAAAAAATAGCATGATTTGTGCCATAAGAAGCGCATAGAGAAACATGAGTATGAAAATACTTGTCATGCACTGGTATGGCCTTGTCATTTCTAAGGTAGTTACAAATGCCGGTAAAAAGGCTTCTTGCGAAGTGCCCGAGTAGGCTAAAAATGCCGCCGTTTGAGACCACATGTTTCCCACAAAACTTTGCCTCATACATATTAGAGATGTCGATAAAAGTATAAATGCCAAGTAGATAAGTGTGACTAAAAATATGTATAAAATCTGCCCCGTGACCCAAGTTTTTCGATTTGTTCTAACAAGGTAAAACGGCGTAGCGCTCGATATAAACGGCATGTCGATGAAGAGTAATAGCAAAAGCATAGAGCTTAGCAAAATGGAGTTGCTATCGCCAAAAGTCCAAATAAATGCCTCGACAACTTGCATGGGGCTGTCGTGAGTTTGAGCCAAAGATACAGCCTTGTCAGAAAGTAAAAAGCATAAAATAAAGGCAAGAAGAAAGCTTGTGATGATGCGTGGATTTTTTTTCCAGCCTTTAAAATTGTACTTAAGTATAGAGATAATTTGATGTATTTTCATAGCCTAGCAAGCCTCCTTTTTGCAAGTAAAATAAAAATGATTGACACCAGTATAATCATCTCAAAAAGAAATAAAAGTACTCCTATATTTCCTATAGCCCAATTATCCGAGGGGCGTATCCACTCCTTTGGATAGATGACATACAAATCATTAAAGTATCGCTCATGCAAAATAATGAGGAGGTAGTAAACGATAAAAGGCGAGGCATAAGCCATGTGTTTTGCTATTGTCGCCATGGTAAGGCCAAGGAGCGACCAAAATGCACCCGATGCAAAGTATAGCAAAATAACTCCGTATAAATCGGCTTGCAGGGCATCGGTAATAGATTTTTCTGCTAAAAGCGCCTCCATGGGCATTAGCGTCAAACTCATTATGAAATATGAAATTAAAATTGCTATCACATAACACAGCCCTCCGCTCATAAGGCAAGAGACAAGCTTTGAAAATAGATATTTTTGGCGGCTAGTCCTTGATAAATACAGTTTAATGTAGGCGCTGTTTATATCGTCTATAAAAGAGGTGGTATAGGGTAAAGACGAAAATATGGGCAAAAGAAACAGCATGGTGTCGTTTGTGATGGAGGAGAGCAGTAAATTAAGTTTAAAATCGGCCCCAATTTTAGTCTGCCTCTCGATTACAGATGCTATTTGCTGATATGAAGACAGCAAAATTATTATGGTTATTAACGAAATTACAAATAAAAATTTCTTGCTAAAAAACGCCTGCCTAAAATCGGTAATTAAATTTCTAAGCACATAAATCACCTTAATATCCTTTTGCTCTGTCTATGATACTGCCGTCTAGGGCGTTTATTGTCAGATAGGTTTTGTGGTTGGCGCTTTTTGCGACTCCGTCGTCTGAAATGATGTAATTTGATAAGTAGCTTTGCGCCGATAAGGCATCGTCTTCGCTAAACAAAACGCTTTCATATCCTGAAATGTCCCATACCGGAATGATTAAATACTCCTCCTCATGGCCTTGTCGCATTACCCTTGCCATGCCGAGTTTTACCGAGTCAATTACAATGGTTTTTTCGCTAAGTTCTAGCGCTATGTCTAGCCCCGTGAGCTGTTTTTCTATATCAAGACTGCCCACCGACAAAAATATTTGCTTTTCAAGAGTTTCCTGTACTTTGTCAAAAGACATGAGCTCAACATTTTCTGAGACTATTTCTTTTATCTTAGACGGACCTTGCCACTCGAAAAAAACAAGTCCGTCGTTTGTGATGATTATTTTTACGTATTCGTTTTGGACGGCGGGGTTAAAATACATTTCCCTGCCCTCGTCGGTGTTTAAATCGTAAAGCAAAACATTCTCTGCCACGCCGTTTAGCTCTCTTGTGAATGTGAAAATATATGCAGGTCGATTTTCTTGAAATTCACCGTTTTCGTCTTGTACCATTTCGTATCCGTCTAAAGTGTGGCTTAAAACAAAATAGTCAAGACCCATGCTTGCCATCGTGTTTTGCGCATCTTCTAGCGCTGTATCTAAAGAAATGCCGTCGCTATCATAAATCACGTCAGGGTCTTTTGGTAAAATATTGGTATTAAAGCCCTTTTGTCCTAAATATTTAGAATAAGTTGCGCTGTCTTCTGTGATGTGAAGCTCAACCGTAAAGCCATCGTCTGTGCCTGTTCCGACAATTTCTTTTTTGTTTGAAGACGCCCTTATCATGTCCATTTCGGCTTCAAATGCCTCTTCTTCTTCCTGAGTTAGACCCTCGGGTGTTTCGGGGAGGCTTTTTTCTATATCAATTTCCTTAAATGTTTTTGATGTCTTAGTTAAATCAAGAGTTTCGGGGGCTTCGTTGTACCAATTTTGCCATTTTTCAAGATTTTCTAAATCTTTTTGCTGTGGTTCATCGGAGTCGTTGATGATTTTTTGTAGCTCTAAAATTAATTGTTCGGTCTCTGCCTTTGTCTTATAGTCCCACTCAAGCTCCTCGTAAAGCACAGTGTCGCCAATTAATTTATCCCAAATTTTATCTGCGGTCTCTTGCGATATCTCCTCGGGCACTACGCTTGCGACGGAATACCGAGTGCTGTCTGGAACATCTACATTCGCACTTACCGATAGGCTAAGCCCATTTTTTTCTGATGAGCTTTCAAGCGTCTGTGGTGCTTCATAAGCCCCGATGTTTGCCGCGTCGCTTTTTTCGTCTATTGTCTGCTCTAGGGTCACATCGCCTTTTCCTATAACAATTTCATTTGTGGGAGTTTCCATACAAGCCGTAAGCAGGCTTGCAAGCAGTGTGAGTGCAATTATACTAATAAATTTTCTTTTCATGATTTTTCTCGCTTTCTTAAATTGATGTTTTAAGTATAAGCCGTATAAAAATAAAAAACTATCAATTACTTGTAACTTAAATGTAATCTCTAGCCGAGCTCAGATTATATGAACTCGGCTAAACTATAAGCTTAAAAGTCGTACCCTTGTCGGGTTCACTGTTTACCTCAATTTTTATGTCTTGCACCTCACATATCTTTTTTATGAGGGTAAGGCCAAGGCCACTTCCGCCCTGCTTTTTACTGCGAGATTTATCCACCATGAAAAACGGTTCAAAAATGCGCCCTATCAAGTCCTTTTCTATTCCTTTGCCCGTGTCTTTAATTTCTATAAAATTCTCTTTTGATGACAGGGTGATTATGCGGTTTTCTGTGTGAAATGACTTGCTCGCATTGTCGACTAGATTTGCAATTGCTATTTTGCTAAGGTTATAATTTAAGCACATATATTCTGTTTCACAGTTTATATTAAGTGTTGCGTTTCGCTCCTTTAAGACATCGCTTAACTGGCTGTGCACTTCCTCAAACAAAGTCTTCATGCACACATTTTCTTTTGAAGCAGCCTCTTCTAAAGAAAGCAGGGTAAGCAGGCTTTGCACCATTTTATTTAGCCAGTTGCACTGGTTTTCTATACGACTTAAAGAGTTTTCTTTTTCATCGGCCGTCAAATTGCCTTCTTGCAAAAGTTTTGTGTGAAGCGACATGACCGTAAGCGGTGTTTTAAATTCATGGCTAACCCCGCTTATAAATAATTTTTGGCGCTGACTTATCTCTGTTAGATACGAAACATGCCCCTCAACCGCCTGCGCCATTATGTTAAAATCCCTTGCTAAGTCGTAAAGCTCGTCCTTTGTTGTGACATTTACCCGTGAGCCGTACTCCCCGCTTGCTATAGTTTTAGCGGTTTTAGCAAGCGTCATAATCGGCTTTAATTGCCTTTTCATAAAGCACAAAATCATTATTGTTCCGACTAAAATGCCCACTACTATTACGGCGAGCATGGTAATTATCATGTCCCTTACGCTTTCATCGATATTGGTAAGGTCTTCTACCGTGTAAACCGTGTATGTTTCGCCACTGACGGACATTGTTTCTGCTATAATTAAAACGCTAGTGCCGTTAATATTGCCTTGATAGGATTTATTACTGCTTACATCTAAGTAATCCTTAGGATTTATAGCAAGGCTTGAAGACAGTAGCTCGTCGCCCTGCATCAAGACAGAAAAAGTGTCTGAAAACTGATTAAAACAGTATTTTATTGTCGAATACTGTATAAGCTCGCTTTGACTGTCCTCCCTATAATAATTTGCCATCTGTGTTACAGACAGTATTAAATTGTCCTGCTTTGTTTTCATTTCATAAAGCTTTAAATCTATCATTTGATTTTTAAAATTAACCAGTAAAAATGCAGAGCAAAGGCTTACTATGATGACTAAAACACAAATAGATATGAGGGCTGTTTTTTGCCATAGTTTCATTATCGCTCCTCCAATCTATACCCTTGTTTTGGAATGGATTTAATAAAGTCTGAAAGGTCAAGTTTTTTTCTTAAACTCGATATCTTAACATCAATGGCACGGGTTTCGCCTGCGTAATCAAATCCCCAAACTTCTAAAAGCAGTCTATCCCTTGAAACGGTTAAGTTCTTGTTTTTAAGCAGCATATATAAAACATCAAATTCCATGGGCTGTAAATCTATTATTTCACCGCCCTTAGTCACAATTCTCGTGTCTATGTCTAGTTTTACATCATTTACCGTGTATATGGTGTTGAGCTTTCCCGTGCGCTTTAATATTTTTTCTATTCTAACCATAAGGGACAGCATGTCAAAGGGCTTTGTTATATAGTCCTCCGCTCCGTCACGAAGACCCTTGATTTCAGAGGCAGAGTCCGTTTTTGCCGTCATATAAATGACGGGTATATTGTATTTTTTCATATATTCTAACAGCTCAAAACCGTCTATATTAGGTAGCATGATATCAAGTATCGCCAAATCAAAGCTGTGGTCGTTTTCAAGATATAAAACTGCGTCCAAGCCGTCGTCAAAAGATTTATAGTCATATCCCACAAATTGCAGATTAAGGCAAACTGCTTCTGCAATGCCATAGTCATCCTCCACAATTAAAATTCTGTTTTTCATAATTACCCCCAAAAAAATTCTACTCTACTATTTTATCATACAGGCGCAAGTTTTTTTGTAATTTTTTTGTAATTTCATTTTTTATTTTACTTGATAAATTGCACAAACAAAAAAATCAGCCATTACTGACTGATTTTTTAAGACGTCACGAAGACGCCAATTTATTCTTTTACTCCGGAACTGATGACGCTTTGCTTTATTTGTCTTGAGAATAATATTGCCACAGCTATAATTGGAATCATAACGGTAACCGAAAGGCCCATTATAAAGTTTGTGTCTACTACTGATGACAATTGGAATATTGCCAAGTTGAGCGTCCATAGGTCGGTGTCTCTTGTGGCAAGAAGATACCAGAAGAAATCGTTCCAGCCGCTGATAAATGATTGTATTGCTATTAATGCTATAATCGGTTTGCTCATCGGTAAGCATATGCGTATAAATGAGTACCATGCGCCTGCGCCGTCAATTTGAGCCGCCTCGTAATAGCTTTTTGGAATTTGACTGAAAAAGCCCTTGTATAAGAAAATATAAAATGGCGACGGCAAAAGCCATGGGAATAGCATAGCGCCATAGTTATTAAACATTCCCAAATCTTCCATAAGTACCAGCTGCGGTACCATTATAGAAACAAAGGGTATCATCATGGTTATCAAGAAGAAGTTCATTATGTATTTTGCCATTCTTTTTGAGAACATGGTGACCAAGGCGTAGGCCGTTATTGCCGGTATGATTATTTGACATATCATTGCAAATCCCACGGTGAGGAGGGTATTTAGCATAAAGGCGAAAAAGCCTAAGCTTTCTATTTTTTCAGAGCCGCTAAATGCATACGCAGGGTAGGACATGTAATATTTGTAATTTTCAAGCTTGTTCATAAAATTTGAAGGCTTTGTGCTCACTTCTACCGTGGAGGCAGTAAGTAATTCTTTCTCTTCAAATTCATCTGCCAAATCCTGTGTCACTTCATTTGATGCGTCTGGCAATTGGGTGTCTACATCTATTCCGTTTTCATCGTATGTATAACCGATATTGTTAAGCACGGTCAAATGTTGGTCGTCTTTTAATAGGCCATCTCGTTTTAGGGTGTAGGACTTATATATTCCAAACTTAAACTCTTGTTGTAGCGCCAAAAAATGAATGTTGGCATGGAATACGCAGTCGTCTCCTTTAAGGGAAAAAACCTCTACACGCTCGACATCTGCCTGTCTGTTTTCATAGTAGCCTGCAAACAAGGCCATTGCCGAGTCGTCAAGAATTTCTTTTTCTGTAGCATCTTCATCAAAGTCTAGTCTAAGTTGCAGATGCTGTCCCTCTGACGGTATAAGTTTGGGTGTAGGTCCGTAGATGTCTTCATAAGATTGGAAAGACAGCGACACTGTATATAGCACGGGCAAAAGTGTTAGCAGTGTGGACAAGGCCAAAAAACAAACTATACCAATTTGTGTAAGCCTTTCTTTGTTTTTCATAAACTTTCCCCCTTATGTTTCTTTGCTTTCCATATTCATTTGAACCATGGTTATTATCGCTATAAGTACAAGTAAGACCAAGGCCGCCGCACTGGCTCGCCCGTAATCAAACCTTTCATTGACTTGGTTGTATATAAACAGGCCTATAGAGTTTGATGCACCTGCAGGTCCGCCGCCGGAGTATTGGTATATATTATCCATTATCTGCAAAGACCATATAGTCGTCATTATCATTTGTATTTTAATTAAAAATTTTATATTAGGTAAAATTATGTACCAAATATTTTGTATGCGTGTACAGCCGTCTATCTTTGCCGCTTCTTGTATTTCTGTTGAAACACCCATGATTGCGGACAGATAAAGGATAACACTTATTCCGCCCCCTAAAATACCGGGGAAAATAATGCAAAACTTAACAAAATTTGGGTCTCCAAGCCACATCTGCGGTTCAATGCCCAGATGGCCGAGAAGGCTGTTTGCCGGACCGTTTTGAACGTCCCAAATCCATTTCCAAATAACAATCATAACCGTTCCCGGGACAACAGATGGAATTATATAAAGGGTAGAAAATAAATTTCTGCCTATTTTTACTTGGCTTAAAAACAAAGCCTGTACAATAGGAACCCAAAATGTAAGTAAAAATGTTAAAAGAACAAAAATAATTGTGTTGGAAAACGCCGTCCAAAATTCTGAGCTTGTAAAAAGAAACTGAAAATTTTGAAGCCCGACGAATTCACCCGGTGGATTTGCCGTATCGTACTGAAAAAAAGACCATAACAAAGATTGCCCTATGGTATAGTATCTAAGTAGCAATGTAATGGCAATGGCAGGCAAAACAAAAAGCCACGGCGTCAAAACTCTCTTTATTTTATTTGCTTTTCCTTCCAAAGTGCCTGATAATTTCATGACTACCACTCCTTTATCCGTGATTAATTATGACAAAGGAGCTGTATAACTTAACAGCCCCTTTGAGCATACTTGCCAAAATATATTATTTTACTCTGTATCTTGTGTTAGTGATTCGTTGAAGTTAGGCACTTCAAGTTGCATAGCTTCGTCTTCGTATCTTTTGAAAACTTCCTCGATATCTGCTGAGTCATTTGTCATGATTTCTTGAACGGCTTTATCGACATATGAACCGACAACGCCTTTTCCGTAAAATTCAAGTTGGCTGTGTCCTGCCTCGGCAGCTGTGTCAAGTGTGTATTGAATATCTTCTGGAATTTCAAAGTAATCTGACATTTCCATGTCGTTTCTTGCAGGTACAATGTAAAGTGGTGTGCCTTGTTGTGCGCTTAATTCAAAACGTGTTTCCATAGACTCTTTGCTCATAGAAAATTCAATGAATTTGAAAGCGGCTTCTACTTCGGCATCTGTTTTATCATCATTTACAGGGATAGCGTATAATGCGCCACCTATAAGAGATATGCTGTGTCCTACAGGTCCTGCTGGAATGGGGATAACGCCTATGTCGTCTTCGTCCATACCGTCTCTTACTAAACGAGGGACTATATCAGAGCCGCCGATAAACATAGCTGCATTTCCGTTTGCAAAATCTGCTTGTAGTGGGTCATGTGTTAGGCTCATGTCGGGTTGAATTGCGCCCTCAAGTTTTAATTCTCTGTAAAATTCTGCGGCTTCAATAACAGCTGGGTCTGTGAATGTCAAGATTAATTCGCCGTTTTCGCCTTTTTCAGTCAAGTCGCCACCTGCAGACCATACAAATATTTCAAACCACCATTCTGCCCATTGTGCCCAGTTAAGTGCAAAACCGTATTGTTGCTCTTCGGGTACAGAAAGTGCTGAAGCTGTTGAAAGTAGTTCTTCCCAAGTTTCGGGAGGTGTTAAGCTGGCATCTTCAAAAATAGCTTTGTTGTAGTACATGAACATATTGTACTGTTGGTAAGGTATACCATAGTATTTGTCATTAACTTTAAACATGTCTAGCATAGTTTGGTTCCAGTTTGCACTGTCTTCACTAGCCGAGATGTAAGGAGACAAGTCTCTAAATGCGTTTGCATAGATGTATTGATCCATTTGTGGATATGAAACTTCTGCAACGTCAGGGCCAACGCCTGATGCAATTGCTGTCATAAGCTCAGAACCGTCGACGGTTTCAACAATAGCAACTTCGATAGTTATGTTTGGGTTTTCGTCCATAAATAGTTGATGGTGTGCCTTTACTTCATCGGTATAGGTTTGTTGGTTTGACCATAAAGTAAGTGTGATGTCCTCTGATTCGGGCTCGTCGGTTTCTGATTCGGGCTCATCTTCACCGGAGGCTTCAGATGTAGAATCGCCTGCAGAGCTTGTGTCAGGCTCTGTGCTTGAAGAACAACCTGCAAATGAACTTAATGTTAAAACGGTGGCAAGTAAAATTGCCAATATTCTTTTTTTCATGTCAATCTCTCCTCTGTTTTTACTGTTTTGTGTATTGGCCTATACAATCTACTCAGAGTATAACAGGTATACATTTATAAGTATATACACCTATGTTGTCATTTGGTGCGTTTTATTAGTCATCCATAAATTTCTAGCCGTATATTTGCAAAAATCATTGAATTTATACTATTTTTACGATATAATTACATGGAAATTGCGAAAGGGAAAACATTATTGTTAGGGTTTGAAATATATGAAAAAGTATAATTTACTCTTGGTCGACGACGAACAAATTGTATTAGATGGCTTGGAATATGCCGTCGACTGGGAAAGTTTTGGGTTTGAACTTGTAGGGAAATGCAACAGCATAAAGCAGGCTCTTGAGCTAATGTCAGACGTTAAGGTAGATGTTATTTTGACGGACATAGTAATGAATCAAGAAACGGGATTTGACCTGATATCTCAAACTCAGGAAGAATATCCAAACATCAAATTTGTCATACTAAGCGGCCATAATGAGTTTGATTATGCGCTTAAGGCGCTAGACCTTGGCTGTGTAAATTTTCTTACCAAACCTTTAGATTTCTCAAAATGTGAAGAAGTTTTTTCTAAAATTTACGAGGGTTTAATAGAAGACGAGGCGACAAATGAAAAATATCTTTTTATTGAGGAAATAAAAAAGACAAACTCGTTTAGATACATGTCCACGGCATCACGCACAAACGAAAAAGAAAGACTTGGTTTTGAAAAATATTTAGACGGACTTGTGCCAAAATTTGGCGTTGTTTTGTTACACTGTGAAACAGACTGCCTAGAAGATGTGCTAGGGCTTTGTGAAACACACTTGTCGGGCTGTAAAAAGAATTCCTTTACCGTAAGCGATACAGAAGCCTGCATATTCCTCTGGGAAATTGAAGACGAAGAGAAAATTATAGCGCTAAATTCTGTGCTAAATCAAAACAAATCTGAAAACTGCTATATTTCATGCAGTTCATTAAGCGATAACGCAGACGATTTCACTCTGCTTTTCCGACAAGCAAATATCTGCTTAAACTTTAGATGTGTTTTAGGCGCAGAAAATGTTTTGAGATATGACGAAATATCAAAAATATTCTCTATAGACTTACTGCTTAACGATTTTGAGGAAAATGTAATTCGCCTGCTTATATTTAAGGAAAATTTGCCACTTGTAAATTATATAAAAAAAATAATTGCTGCATCTGATGAGATAGAGCAAATATATGCTTATTTAATATATATGGTTATTATCATTGCAAACTTTTTTAAAGACAATGATTACAAAACCGATTACGACATAACGGCGGTTTCGCAAAAAATTCTCAGCCTGCAAATGGAAGAATGCGTGCCATTTGCCGAAGAGTTTATACGTAACAGTTTTTCTTCAGTAAGCTACGACACAGGCAACTTTATCGTTTCTTCTGCAAAAGCATATATAGACTTTCATTTTTGTGAGTCCATCACGCTTAAAGACGTTGCCGCCCACATTTATATCAGTCACACATATTTAAGCAAACTGTTTTACAAAAGCACGGGAAAGCATTTTATAGAATACCTAACGTCTTTGCGAATGGAAAAGGCAAAGGAATTAATGGGCGATGTATCCCTTAAAATTTACGATATAGCGGCACTTGTCGGATATGAAAGCACAAAGCATTTCAATAAAATTTTCAAAGAATATACATCGTTTACGCCAAAGGAATACAGGAATGGAGCATTAAAATGAAAATAGCAAATACTGTTTTCTATAAACTATTTAGGGCGCTCTCGATAAAGAAAAGGATAGTAATTATCATTATATTTTGTATAATGGTGCCAAATATACTACTAATGTTATTTTTTATTTCCTATGCAGAAGAAGAATTTATAGACACTATGTATGAGGAATACAACACGACTGTGCGATATATAGAGGCAAACGTGGACGAGCAAATATCGCAAGTGAATAAATTTATGTTTGACTTGGTAAATAACAGCGATTTAACGCCGTTTGGAAGCGAAAATGAGGTAGAAAAATATTTAGAAGACCGTTTTGAGTTTTTTCCGGAAAACCTAAAATCCTATATCCTGAATTTCTCCTACGTTTCAAAAAACTATCAAGTAGGCATTGAGCTTTCTTCGACTTACGACCACAGTTATGTGCCCGATTATGATGAGTTTGTATCGTCATCATATTACGATACCCTTGACAGTAATTATACAACATGGATAAACACCTTGACAGAAAAAAATGTGTATTTATTAAGAGACAATAATAATTCGTATCTATTTAATTATTTTTCTGTATTCATGCAAAATCCTAATTTTTCGGGGGGACACTTTGTTATAAACATAAGCCCTAATTTCTTTTATAACCTCTATAGAGATTATACGGATATAAACAAATTATACCTTTGCAAAGACGATGAAATGATTATTAAGCTCAACAATTTCTATGATATAGAAGATGAGCCGTTCACGACCCAAACCTCGCTTGTAAATGTAAAATACAGCGAAATGTTCTCGGGTGATTACATAGTGCTTAAAACATCAAACATAATGCAAAGTTGGTATATCTTAATAGTTGCAGACAAAACCAAGGCCCTAGAAAATTACTATAGTCTCTTTGAAAGCTCGCTTATTGTGACGGCTGTTATCTTGCTGTTGTCGGTGTCGCTTGCACTAGTCTTGTCTGACAGCATAACCAGACCAATTAAAAAGACCATAAACCTCATATCGAAAACAAAAATCGACAGCGATAGGGACGAAAGCGAGTTTGACTTTTCAAGAGATGAAATCGGTATGCTAAATAAAAGTTATTTTGACATGCTAAAACGCAACAACCAATTAGTAAACGATTTGCTCTACAGCGAAAAGGAAAAAAATCACATTGAGCTCGAGCGTAAGCAGGCGACCCTAAACGCACTTAAAATGCAAATTAACCCGCATTTTCTCTACAACACCCTCGATATTATAAGATGGAATGTAATCTTGCTTGAGCGCAAAAGGCAGGAAAACACAAGCAATATGATACTTCTTTTGTCCGACATGTTAAGATATGGCGTTAATTTTAGGGATGAGTTTACAACAATAAGTCGGGAAATTGAGCATATAAAGAAGTACATAAATCTTGTAAACTGTGCAAAAAATTACAGGGTAGAACTTGTCCTTCCAAACAATTTAGACTTGTTTTCGGCCTGCAAGATAGTGCATTTAAGCTTTCAACCCTTGGTAGAAAATGCTATTGTTCACGGCTTAAAATCTAATAAGCTGAAAATTTGCATTAAATTTAGAATTAAAAAAGGGAAACTGCTTATCTCTATTTATGACAACGGAAAAGGCGTATCAAAGGAAAAATTAGACTCGATAAACAGTCAGTTTTTAACCCACGGAAGGCAGGGCATAGGGCTTAAAAACGTCAGCAACAGGATAAAACTATATTTTGGCGAGGAGTATGGCATAAAAATATATAGTAAACAGGGGGTGTTTACAAATATTTCTATTGCAATACCACACGAAAATAAGGAGTAATTTTTTATAACTTATCTAAAATTTTACCATCTGTAGAGATAGTCACCACTTGCCAAGGCATGAACTTTCCGCTTGCCTTAAGTGCGTTTACGGTGGCTTTTTCTATTCCACCACAGCAAGGAACTTCCATACGGGCTACAGTGACACTTTTTATATTGTTATTTGCAATGATTTTTGTGAGTTTATCGGTGTAATCGCCCTCGTCAAGTTTAGGGCAGCCGATTAAAGTTATCTTGTTTTTCATGAATTCATTATGAAAATTTGCATAGGCGTAAGCCGTGCAGTCTGCCGCAATTAAAAGATGCGCATCATTAAAATAAGATGCGTTTTCAGGCACAAGTTTTATCTGCACAGGCCACTGTCTAAGCGCCGATGTCGGTGTGCCTACAAAGTTGCTTGTAAACTGCTCTTTTGGCTTTAACTCTTTAGAGTTACTGCCCGGACATCCTAGGGGAAGTGGCTTGTCGGCTTTTAGGGAAACATCTTTATCCGAAAAACTAATTGCATTTACAGGACATACGGGAAGGCAGTTGCCTATTCCGTCGCAATAATCTTCACGAGTCACCCTTGCTTTTCCGTCTATCATTTCAATGGCGCTTTGCTTGCAAGCACCTGCACAAAGTCCGCAACCCACGCATTTTTCTTCATCAATTTTAATTACTTTTTTACTCATTATTTTAATCTCCTTAATTTTGTTTAATTTATTATTGACTAATTTACCCTAATAATAATATAATTAAAACAAGATTTCTGTTGTCTAAACAACGAAAGGTGGATTTATGCAAAATAATTATAATAAAATTTTGGGACATAGGCTTTTTAATGATATTTTGGAAAAAGATTTCAATTCTATGCTTACTTGCCTTAGTACCATTGAGAAAAGTTATGGCAAAAATGAAGTTATATTAAATGAGGGTGAGGGCGTAAACTTTGTGGGGGCAGTGCTTGAAGGCTCTGTAAAAATTATTAAGAGCGATTACGACGGCAATGAGGCGATTATAGCCGAAATACCCGAGGGCGATATTTTTGCCGAAGTATTCGCCTGTGCAGAAGTTTTTAAAAGCCCCGTGTCTATAATTTCTGCATCAAAAAGCAGGGTTTTATTTTTTGATTATCGAAAAATAATCACAAGTTGCAGCTCGTCATGTGTTTTTCATCAAAAACTAATTTCTAACATGCTAAATGTAATTGCAAATAAGAGCCTATATCTTAACAGAAGAATAGATATAATTTCCAAAAAGTCATTAAGGGGTAAAATCCTAACATATTTTTACTATGAGAGCATGGGGAGAAAGCGCTTTTCTATATCCATGAAAAGGGAAGAGCTCGCAAATTTTTTATGCGCCGACAGAAGTGCACTATCAAACGAGCTTTCAAAAATGAAAAAAGATGGGCTGATTGATTATAGTAAAAATGAGTTTGTGCTATTAAAATAAAACGCTGTGACAAATTGTCACAGCGTTTTTCTTATCCAAATATTTCTTTCGCCTGTTTCATGTTCTCTCTAATTTTAACTTCAAACGGACAGTTTTTCTCGCATTTTCCACACATAATGCAGTCGCTTGCATTTGCGTTTAGGGAATTATAATGAGACAGTATGGTCGGGGGTATTTCGCTGTTTTCTCGTGCTATATCCAAAAATTTTGTAACGGTCGCAATGTCTATATTAGAGGGACATGGCAAGCAGTGATTACAGTACATGCACTTGCCTGTCATTTTTATTTTTCCAGTACCACTCAAAACCTCTGTATAGTCTTTTTCCTCGTCTGAGCAGTCTAGGTAAGAAAGTGAATGGTTAAGCTCGTCGACATTGGAACAGCCTATCAAAACAGAAGTAACCGCCGGGCGAGTTAACGAGTAATGACAGCACTGCGAAACTGTCATTGCCTTACCAAATGGTGAGCTTTCTGCCTTTAACAGTGTGCCCGCACCGAGAGCCTTCATGACGGTTATTCCAACTCCTAGCGTTTCGCAGGCGGTATATAATTTTTGCCTTGTAGAGTTTACAGTCCATTCCGATTTGCCAAGATTTTTGTGTTCAATCAAGTCCATAACATCGGTATTTTCATCTTCAAGGTCATATGCTGGGTTTATACTGAACATCAAAACATCAATTAATCCGCTTTCCACCATTTTAAGCGCGACAAGTGGGTTGTGTGAACTTACGCCGATATGGCCAATGACGCCTTTTTCTTTTAAGGACTTTGCGTATTCAATGATTTCTCCGCCAAAAACTATATCATAATCTTCAAAACTATCCACATAATGAATCATGCCAACATCAATATAGTCGGTTTGAAGGTGAGCCAGTAAGTCGTCAAATGATTTTTTTGTTTTTTCTATGTCACGAGTGCGCTCATATTGTCCGTTTTGCATTACCGTACATAGATGCCCTTGTATAAGCATCTTTTCTCTGCGGCCCACAAGCGCCTTTCCGATAGCCACTCTTACTTCGGGTTGGGGCATAAAGATATCAATGTAATTGACACCCTTATCCATAGCGGCGTTTATTACCTCACTCACAAGATCTTGTGGCTTGTCATTAAACCACTCGCCACCAAGTCCTATAATGCTTACGTCTAAATTAGTTCTTCCAAGTTTTCTGTACTGCATATTTGCCTCCATATTAAGCATCTTGTTTTGTGTCGGCTATTTGAATTTCTCTTAAATTAACACCCTGCGGTAATTCGTAGGCGAATTTTATGGTTTTTGCAACATCTTCTGCGGTAATAGCGCCCACACCGGTGGACTCTTTCCACTGATTATAGCCGTTCTTAATGTCGTCACTAGTGGTGTGGCTTAAAAGCTCGGTCGAAACTGCACCGGGGCAAATTCTCATAACTCTGACATTATATGGTGATAACTCGCCTCTTGCAACTTCTGAAAGTCCTACCACACCGTATTTTGTGGCGCAATATGCCGCATGATTTCCAAAAGGCTTAACGCCGGCTATAGACGATAGATTTATAATAGTTCCACTTTGCCTATCTTTCATATCATTCATGACAATTTGCATGCCGTTCATGACGCCCATAACATTTACATTTAGCATGTCTTGCCACTCTTTTGGGTCTTGGTTTTCAAGATTGCCAAGTAGCATTATTCCCGCATTATTTATGATTAAATCGGTTTTGCCATAAACTGCCTCCGCTTTTCTTACTGCTTTTTCAAAGGCGTCTTTGTCGGTTACATCTACTTTTTCACAAATAGTGTTTTCAAGGCAAAGTTCTTCCAATTTTTCAAGTCTTCTTGCAAGTAGTAAAAGGGGATAGCCTGCTTTATTGAATTCCAAAGCCAAGGCCTTACCAAACCCTGAGCTTGCACCTGTAATTACAACTAATTTTTTCATGATGTTTTCTCCTCTTAATTGACATTTTTATTATTATAGTATAAAATACTGTAATAGATATTTTTATTATATGAGCGAATAGTAAATTAGTCAATAAGGCACATTTTTTTCGTTTAGAGAAGGAAAGGTAACTAATGGATAAAATAATTGTAAACTCTGAAATTGAGGTAACCCTTAAAATAATAGGTGGCAAATGCAAGCCCTTAATTTTATACATGCTCATAGAGGACGGGACTATGAGATTTAAAGATTTAATGGCGGCCGTTACACAAGTTTCTCAAAAAACGCTGACAAATCAACTTAGGGAGCTTGAAACAGATGGCCTAATAACAAGAAAAGCATACAGCGAAATCCCACCACGAGTTGAATATTCTGTAACGGAAAAAGGAAGAACGCTTTTTCCAATACTTGAATTGATGTGTGAGTGGGGCGAAAAAAATAAAGGCGAAAGATTTGAACTTATAAATCCACAATGCCTGTAAAAGTTTCATGTTTTAATATAAGTTAATAAAAATCGCCTATCGTTTTCGATAGGCGATTTTATCATAATTTCATTATACTTTCATCACTGTCACAAAATGTTTTAAAATCATATTCTGACATCGGTTTTGCGTAATAATATCCTTGTACAATGTCGCATTCCATTTCTTTTAATATGAGTAAATCCTCTAAGGTTTCTACTCCTTCGGCGACAGTGCTTATGTTTAAGGCTTTAGACAGTCTTATTACACTTGCCACGACCGCTATACTGCGCTCACGAGTTTGTGACTGGGCAAAAAAGCTTCGGTCTAGTTTTAAAACGTCTACCGGCGTGTTTTTTAGCAGTCCCAAAGAGCTATAACCTATGCCGAAATCGTCCATAAAGACCTTAAAGCCCTCTTTATGCAAATCGTTTATAAAGGAATTTAAATCGAAATCGGTGCTGAGCATGCTGGTTTCGGTTATTTCTATTCCCAAATATTTTGGATTAACATCATATTTTTTGCATATAGCCGTCAGTTTTGGAACAAAATCTGCAGAATATAAATTCTTTCTTGAGAAATTTACCGAGATAACAAAAGGTTTTCTTCCGTCTTTTTTCCACAAATTCAAAAAATTGCAAGCTTTTTCAAACATGTACATGTCAAGTTTTAATATAAATCCATTTTTTTCAAAAAGCGGAATAAATTCATTTGGAGCCCTAAATCCTGTGGTGGGGCTTATCCATCTTACAAGCGCCTCGGCCGCAATCATCTCGCCCGATTTTAAACCTAATTCAGGCTGTAAAACCATCTTGAATTCGCCGTCTAAAAGCGCTTTTTCCATGGTGTTTTCCATTTCTTTCGCCTTTATTGCATCGCTTAAATATTCGTCTGTGAAAATACTGTTATGCGATTTTTCTTCCTTTGCGTTATGGTGGGCAATATTTACTTTTTCAATACAAGCCTGGATGTCGGACAAGTCGCTTTCGTTTATATAATAAAAACCTGAAACTATTCGTAAATTATATTTAAAACTTTCGCCTAAGTTTTTGTATAATCTGCGTTTATAGTCGTCGTACCAATGCTCTGTTTCGTCTTTTGAATACGCAATCAAAGTCAAAAATTCATCATTGTATATATGCGAGGACAGTGAAGCGTATTTGACGTCTGACTCAATGGCGCGGGCCATGCTTTTTAGTATTTTATCGCCCTCTAAAACGCTAAGGGTTTCATTGACTAGCCTAAAGTTTTCTATATCAAATTTTATAAGCAAAAACTTTTTCGTATGATGCTCGCTTATAAACTTAGGGGCTTCTAATTTAAACTTCACCAAGGTATTTAGTCGTGTAAGCGGTGAAACATAGGCAATTTCTTCAAGATTTTTAAGGTGCTTACGGCGAGTTTTTCCCATTAAATAAGCAAACAAGCATATAATTACCACCAAAGATGTAGAAACGACTGTGCTTATAATTACAATGTGGTTTGTAGTAGACTGAATAATTGTTTCGGGGATAATCGACATTATAGACCAGTTTTTTACACCTACAGGCGTGTAAATTAATCGGTATAATTTTCCGTTAAACACAATTTTTTTCTCTCCGGCACTTCCGCTTGCAATATCTGATTTAAGAGAGTCAAGCTGCTCGTAATCTGATAAATTAAAGTTAGTAATAACATCAAACGCATTTTCAGACGGAGTAAAATATGTATTGTCGACACCGTTTGATATTATATTTCCCTTGCTATCAATCAACAGATTTGCAAAAATTCCATCGATGGGGTTTCCGAAAGTATCGTTAAGCGTTTCGACATAATTAAGTCCTGCCAAAACTCCACGAATTTCACCGTTTGCAATCATCGGCGTAGAGATAACTATGGTGCAAATTCCGTTTTGGTCGGTAGCAATCAAGTCGCTTATTGTAGTTTCACCATTCATGGCATTTTGAAAATAATCTTCTTCAAAGGCATCTCCAATATTTCCATCGCTTCCAACTGCATAGCCGTATGGATTTATTACCATTACATAATCAAAACTCTCAGAAATATAATCATACTCACCGGATTCGTAATCAACATATCTCAAATAATCCCAAACCGGAAGTAAAGACGCTGTCGATTCAAGTAGATTAATATTTGATTCAAATTCCAGTTTAAATGTGTCTACATTGTTATCCATCAATTGCTGAAGGCTTTGATTAGACAGCCCGTTAATTTCATCTCTTATAAAAAAGTTATAAATAAGTGTCGAAAAAATTAGAAGTATAACAACCACAAAAGCAGCAATCAACTGCAATAACTGATTTTTTAGTAAATTTTTCATAGTTCTCCCTTCTTTTAAAAATTCTATAAGTTTTAAGCCTTTATCTTTTCATCAAGATAATTTACGTATTCATCTGCGCTCGCTACGACGTCTTCGCCGCTTAAAATCTTTTGAAGCATTTGATACCATGCGCTTCGTTGCTCGGTCCATTCAATAGTTACTTGGTAGTAATCTCCAAGATTTTTCATAAACGGAAAATATCCCATCATTCTCTCTTCAAATTCAGTTCCTGCATACACATCACGATAAAGACTATTTACAGGGAAAAACTGAGTTGCCAGAATGCTTTCTTGCCTTTGAGTCGGGTCATCGGCTAAAAATTCAATGAATAATTTTGATGCATTCATTCTGTCCGTATCGCCCTTATTGAATATTCCAAAACCCCAAATTCCTCCTTGTAACTCTGCTAACCCGTCGTCAGAGGGGAAATTCATCGCAAAGGGTGTGAAATCGACTTGCTGTGCATATGAAGACTCATTTGCCGCATTCCAAGCAAGCGTAATTGCACTTTCTTGCGAGGCGAACATTTGTAGCTCTTCGGCCGCAACTATATTAGGGTTATGGATTAATGAGCCGTTTTCAACCATGTCTTGCAGCAAAGATAATCCTTTTATGCCAAGCTCGTCATTAATTGTATAGGCATTGTGGTCCTTGTTTGTAAAAGATGCCCCGTAAAAATTAGTAACTAAGGCCCTTGTTCCTTGGTCGCCGCCTTGACCTCCGGTATAAACTACACCGGGAAAATCTATAAGACCACTATCCCTAACCGCTTCCATAGCAGAAATAAAGTCGTCCGTTGTCCAAGTTCGGTTTTCCTCGTCAATATATTTTAGCGCATCCGCTTTTTCAAAAATTTCATAATTAATCGCCATGACATGGGCCGTCATTACTAATGGATATTGATAAAACGCACCGTCAGGAGCCTGACAGGCATTTACAACCTCTTCCGATATTTCAGAGATGTTAGCGGTGGTTTCTTCGTCCCACATATCGCTTAAGTCAATCATAAGCCCTCTGGCACCCCAGTTTGCGACCAAACGCTCAGGACCCTCTAGCACAATGTCCGGAGCCTCTCTTTGTTCAATGGCTTCTTCAATTAGAGCATCACCTGTTTGAAAATCAAGCATCTTTACATTGACGGTGATGTCAGGATATATTTCGTTAAAGTCTTCGACAAAACCTTTAACCACATCTTCGTTTCCAAAATCGCCTATAGGGAAGGTCCAAAAGTCAATTTCGACATCACTGCTTTGCGGAGTATCAGATTCTACCATCGATGACTCGAATTTTTGATTAGAAATATGCACATTATCATCGCTGGTTGCGCAAGCCGTAGCTAACAGCAACAATATAGAACAAAGAGAACATGCAAAAAATCTTTTTAACATAACGGACATTCCTTTCGTTAAATTCTTCGTAATTTTAAGTCCAAATTACTTTATATTTCTATCAAAAACAGTAGTGTCTTGAAGTTTATTTAAAAGCAAAATTATAGCTTTCTTCTATTATGATAATTATACTCCCACTCTTTTGCAAAGTCAATAATGTTCTAGCTTTGTTGCCCCCGTATACGGTTTTAAGATTGATTTAATTTTATCTAAGCGCATGATTCTAACAAATTTTTTGATTGTACTATACGATTAAAAGGCAAATATAGCCCTAAAGAATAAAAAGACATAGAAAAACAGCCTAAACTAAGTGTTTAAGCTGTTTTTTAAGTGGTTGCGGGGGCCAGATTTGAACTGACGACCTTCGGGTTATGAGCCCGACGAGCTACCAACTGCTCCACCCCGCGATATTTAGTTTTCTCGCTTACTGCTTTTATATTATACTATAAAGAAATTAAAAATGCAAGACTTTTTTGTGTGGATTTAAAATCTTTTTTCGTTTTTGATTAAAAATAGGTCTGTGACAAATACTAAATTATAGTAAAAATGGCGCTTTTCTGCGTAAATACTATAATTTTCTTGCAAAATTTGTCATAAGATGATATAATACTTTGAAATATTATTTATATGATTTTAACTTAAATGTTGGGAGTGATTTGTTTTGGCTATGAACAAAAAATCACATTTTGATAATAAATTATGGATACGCAGGGCTATGCTCATTGCGCTTTTGGACATGGTTTGCGTTTTTGTGTCTTTCTTTTTGGCGCTTTGGATAAGATTTGATTTTATGTTTGAGGCGGTTGTGTCGAATTATTTAAATGATTATCTGTGGACGGCATCACTTTATGCCATAACTACGGTGGTGGTGTTTTACTTTTTAAATCTATACAACAGTATTTGGCGCTTTGTAAGCGAGGCCGAGCTTATACGGGAGATAGCGGCCTTTGCGATGTTGATTTTCATCTATCTCATTCAGGCTTTTATTTTGGGTGCGACCTTGCCTCGTTCTTATTTTATTATGGGAACAGGGCTTAGCTTTCTTTCTACCTTGGGAATAAGATTTAGCTACAGGGTGCTTAGAACCTTGCAGTTTGGCGCAATTAATAGAAAAAGCAATTTGCCGCAGGAGAACATCATGGTAATAGGCGGTGGACATGCAGGAAAAACGCTCATACACGACATAGTTTCTTCTTCAAGTACCCACACAAAAATCAAATGTATCATTGATGACGAGCCAAATAAGATAGGCCGTGTGCTTTATGGAGTTAGAATTGTCGGAAACAGAAGCTGTATTAAGGAAATGGCAAAAAAGTATTCCATAACAAAAATTTTATTTGCAATTCCGAATATTACCCCTAAAGAGAAAAAGAAAATACTGAATATTTGCAGTAAAACAGGCTGTAAGGTGCAGACTTTGCCTGCATTAAACCAACTTATTTCGGGCGATGTAAGTGTTAAACAGCTAAGAAGCGTAGACATTATGGACCTTCTTGGGCGTGACTCAATAACTGTAAATGTAGACGAAATTTTGGCACATATTAACTCAAGGGTAATCATGGTCACAGGCGGTGGCGGCTCTATAGGAAGTGAGCTTTGTAGGCAAATAGCAAAAAGCAACCCAAAAACTCTTATTATTTTTGATATATATGAAAACAATCTTTATGATATTCAGCTTGAGCTTCAAAAAAGGTATCCTAAACTTAATTTAGTGGCACTGGTGGGCTCGGTTAGAAACACGGCGAGAATTGAGTATATTTTAAAGACATATAAGCCGGAGATGGTTTTCCATGCGGCGGCTCATAAGCATGTTCCGCTTATGGAAACAAGTCCGAATGAACCTATAAAAAACAATGTGTTTGGCACACTCAAAATGGGAACACTTTCCATGAAGCACGGCGTTAAGAACTTTATTTTGATATCCACAGACAAGGCGGTTAACCCTACAAATATTATGGGTGCTTCAAAAAGGCTTTGTGAAATGGTGGTGCAAATGCTCAGCCGTAAGTCCTCAAACACGGTGTTTACCGCAGTTAGATTTGGCAATGTTTTAGGAAGCAACGGCAGTGTAATCCCCGTTTTTAAAAAGCAGATAGAAGAGGGCGGACCTGTTACCGTAACACATCCTGAGATAGTTAGATATTTTATGACCATACCGGAGGCGGTATCCCTAGTGCTTCAGTCTAGTTTTTATGCAAAAAATGGCGAGATAATGGTGCTTGACATGGGCGAGCCCGTAAAAATTGCAGACATGGCAAGAAATCTCATAAAACTTTCGGGATTTGAGCCCGATGTCGATATAAAAATAGAGTACACAGGTCTTCGCCCGGGTGAAAAACTTTATGAAGAATTGCTGATTGCCGAAGAGGGGCTTGGAAAGACCGCAAACAACATGATTTTTGTCGCAAAACCAATAGAAATGGACGACGAATTGTTTGAAAGCCAGCTAGATGTTTTAGAAAAAGCGTACAGAGAAGAAAGCCTATGCATGAAAAAAATAGTGAGTGAAATAGTCACCACTTACAAGCCTGAATTATTATAAAAAATTTTTGATAAACTACTTTTATTTTTGTTTAACTTGTGATATTATTGTTTTAAGAAGAAAATAAAAAGGAGTGGCAATTATGGATAAAGTAATATGCAAAGCGCTTGATTTTTTTAAGAAAATGGATCTTACGGATTTAATACTTGTGAAAATTTGTGTTTGTGCGTTCGGAATACTTTTGGGCACAAGCGTCAAAAAGAAAAAAGCGGTGGGCATGATGGCATTTGTTGCCTTTATCGTGGCGTTAATTCCTCTTTGGCAAAAATTCTTTGCGCCTGAAAAAATGGCGGTAAAAAAGGTAATTGACATAGAAGAAGATATCGTGGAGTAAGTTTAAAGGCCGTCAGATAGACGGCCTTTCACACTGCCCTAAAACCCGCAAACGCAAAAAATCTGCCGATGTCAGATTTGACGGCCTTTTAAATTTTTATATGGAGGATTATTATGCTTTTTGAGAATGAAATACAGATACAACGAGCAATTTTAGTGTCGGTAGACACAGGCGATTTTGATGCACAGAGCTCTATGGATGAGCTGTGGGAGCTGACAAAAAGTAGTGGGACTTTGCCGGTTGCCACTAAAATTCAGAAAAGGCCAGCGCCGAAAACCGCCACCTGCATAGGAAGCGGAATGGTTATAGAAATTTCAGAGTTTTGCAAAAATGAAGAAATAGACATAATTATTTTTGACAGGGAACTGACTCCTACGCAGATTAGAAACCTAGAAAATGAAACCGGAATCAGAGTGGTGGACAGAACCATGCTGATACTCGATATTTTTGCACAAAGGGCCATAACAAAAGAGGGCAAACTGCAAGTTGAGCTTGCCCAGCTTAAATACATGCTTCCAAGGCTTTCGGGTAAAGGTATAGAAATGTCAAGGCTTGGCGGCGGTATAGGCACGAGAGGCCCCGGCGAAACAAAGCTTGAAACCGATAAAAGGCACATTAGGCGCAAGATTGAAAATTTGAAGCAGGCCTTAAAAGAGGTGGAAAAAAATAGGCATGAGATTAGCAGAAGGCGTGAAAAAGACAATGTGATAAGTGTCGCAATTGTCGGCTACACAAATGCAGGAAAATCTACTCTTATGAATCTTTTAACAGATGCAGGCGTGCTTGCAGAGGATAAACTTTTCGCAACGCTTGACCCTACTGCAAGGGTGCTTAAACTTCCCTCAGGGAAAAATGTCATGCTCATAGACACCGTAGGCCTTGTGAGAAGGCTGCCGCATCACTTGGTGGAGTCTTTTAAATCGACACTTGAACAGGCGGCGTTTGCAGATGTGGTTTTAAACGTGTGCGATGCCTCAAACCCTGAAGCCATGGTGCATTTAGAGGTTACAAACGAGCTTTTGGCTAGTTTTAGCTCAAAAGAAAAAGAGCGCCCAATAATTAATGTCTTAAATAAATGGGACATGGTTTTGGAAAATGATTTAGAGGACGATGCTCCTAAAATGACAAATTCGGTAAAAATTAGCGCCCTTAAAAACAGTGGAATAGAGGAGCTCTTAGTGGCAATTGAAGAGGCGCTTCCTGAAAAAAACAGAAAACTTTCACTGCTTATTCCTTTTGATAAAACTGCCCTTGCGGCGCAGATAAGAAAAGACGGCATAATCATGGAAGAAGAGTATGTAGAAAACGGACTTAAGCTTTCTGCTTTGGTGGATTTAAAAATGATACACATGGTAGAAAAATACATCATATAGGTAGTTTAAACTAACCCGGTTTTAGTAATCGGGTTAGTATTTTTTGCTTGACATCGGGGCTTTATGGCCTTATAATATAGCTTAGTTTGAAAATACACTAAATTAATCTACATTTATAAATAGGGGTGATTAAATGGCTTTACTTGAGCTTTCAAATATTAAAAAAAGCTTTAATGATACCGAGGTATTAAAGGGTATAGATTTAAGCGTAGAGCAAGGTGAGTTTATCACACTTTTGGGCTCTTCCGGCTGTGGCAAGACCACTACACTTAGGATAATTTCAGGGCTTGAAACGCCTGATGAGGGAAGAGTTTTTTTAAATGAACAGGACATAACGGCACTTGTTCCAAATAAAAGAGATGTAAACACTGTTTTTCAAAACTACGCACTTTTCCCACATATGAATGTTGAAGCGAATGTGGGATATGCATTAAGGCTTAAAAAAGAAAAGAAGAGCGAAATAAAAAAAAGGGTGAAGGAAGCACTTGAAATAGTACAGCTTTCCGAATATGCAAAGCGCATGCCGTCTGAACTTTCCGGCGGGCAAAGGCAGAGGGTTGCAATTGCAAGAAGCATCATAAACAGGCCAAAGGTACTTCTTTTAGACGAGCCTTTAGGTGCGCTTGATTTACAGCTAAGACGACAAATGCAGGTAGAGCTTAAGACTTTGCAAAAAAAGCTTGGAATAACATTTATATATATAACACATGATCAAGAAGAGGCTTTAAACATGTCTGACAGAATTGCCGTCATGAAAGACGGTGTGTTTGAGCAACTTGGAACGCCTGCGGATATTTACGATGCACCAAAGACTGCATATGTTGCAAAATTTGTAGGCTCGGCAAATATTTTAGAGGGCGAAGTGACAAGCATTATCCTAGACGAAGTTGAAGTAAAGACAGAAAGCGGCTTTGTAACGGTAATGAAAAGAGATTTTGAAATAGAAAAAGGCCAGACGGCATGTCTTGCAGTTAGAAGCGAGCAAATTGTGCTGTCGGCGTTTAATGATGACGATAATACCGAAGGTTTAGTCGGTAAAATTGTAGAGAAAAACTTTGCAGGCGGCATGCTTAGAATAGATGTAGAGCTTTTAGACGGCACGCATATAATAGCAAGCAGGCACGGAATAGACTCGGTGCTTAAGGTGTCTGACAAAGTAAAACTTACTTTTTCAAAAGAAAATGCGGTGCTGGTAAAACCGTAAAGAGGGGGGTATTATGGATAAAAAGCGCACATTAAACAAAGAGGGCGGATATAGATTATCCGTCATACCCATGTATATATTTACTCTCGTATTTGTTTTAGGCCCTATAGTTTATATGTTGATACTCAGCTTTCAAACAAGGGCAGAAACTTGGGGAGTTGTAAATGAATTTACCACCCAAAACTATCAAGATATTTTCCAGCCTGTCTATCTGCAGACTTTTTGGGAGTCCATAAAGCTTGCGGTTACCAGTACGTTTTTTATTGTGCTTATAGGCTATCCGTTTGGATATTTTATGGCAAAGCTTAGCGCAAAGTGGAAAAGGCGCACCATGATGCTTTTGATGATTCCATTTTGGACAAGTTCACTTATAAGGCTTTACGGCTGGATAATTATTTTTAGAAGCAACGGTATACTAGATAAATTTTTAATGATAACAGGTGTCACTGACACGCCTTTAAGGCTTTTATACACCTATGAAGCGGTGGTTGTCGGCATGATTTATGCACTGCTTCCCTTCATGATTTTCTCTGTTTATTCTAGTGCGGAGAAGATTGACTGGAGCCTTATCGAGGCCTCTCGTGACCTAGGCGCATCACCCATGAAAGCCTTTTTGACGGTGACTTTAAAGCTTACTTTGCCGGGACTTTTATCGGGTGTGATACTCACATTTGTTCCGTCTATGGGACTGTTCTTTATATCCGACCTTTTAGGTGGAAATAAAGTGGTTTTGGTGGGTAATGTCATACAAGACCAATTATTAAGAGGAAACAACTGGCCATTTGCGGCGGCGCTTGCAGTGGCGCTTATGATACTTACAAGTGTGCTTATTTACGCATACAGAAAAATTTCCGGTGCGAAGGATCTTGAAGGATTAATGTAATTTAAGTTAGGCGGTGTGAATTTAATTGAAAAACAGAACAAAACTTCCGCAAAGCTATCTTGGTTTAATACTTGTACTCATGTATATTCCCATACTGCTTGTAATTATTTATTCATTTAATGAAAGCAAGTTAAGTTCTGTATGGGGTGGTTTTTCACTGACTTGGTATGAGGATTTATTTAGAGATGAGTCTTATTTTGAAGCGCTTATGAATAGCTTGGTTTTAGCAGGGGCTAGCAGTGTGAGTGCAGGTGTTATAGGAACGCTTGGCGCATACGGCATGTCCAAAATCAAGACAAAGAGCAAGGGTTTTATAGAATATGTTTCCATGATACCCATTATGATACCCGAAATTATTTTGGGTATGGTATTTTTGACTTTTTTCTCGCTTATAGGAATACCGTTTGGCATGGGCGCACTAATAATTGCCCATACTACCTTTTGTATACCATATGTATTTATGCAGGTAAAGGCAAGACTTGTGGGCATGGATAAAAGTTTAGAAGAAGCGGCACTTGATTTAGGTGCATCAAAAATTCGCACTTTTATCGACATAGTGCTTCCGCTTATAGCGCCGGCAATAGTGTCGGGCATGCTACTGTCGTTTGCCATGAGTTTTGACGATGTTATTATAAGTATATTTGTGACAGGGCCTGACTCAAATACTTTACCGCTTAAGATTTACACACAGCTTAGAACGGGTGTAACACCAAAGGTAAACGCGATGTGTACCCTGCTTTTGGGTGCAACCATTATAATGTGCACTTTATCGGCACTCATAGGAAGAATAGGCCAACCAAAAAAACTAAAGAGAATAAAAGATTAAGTCAAAGCATAATAATTTTGGTGATTATCTTAAAGCCTTGCTTTAGGAATTCATATATATTAATTTTGAAAGGATGAACATAATGAAAAAAATATTAGCACTAATTATGGCACTATGCCTATTTACAACAGTGTTTACAGCATGTTCAAATAGCCCAGCAAGCAGCGACGAGAGCGGTTCTACATCAGAATCTACATCGACTGACGACTCAGAAAGTGAAGAAACAACTGAGAGCGAAGACACAGCGGCAGGCGACACACTAACAATCTATACATGGGAAGGCATGTACCCCCCTGAGGTTTTAGAAGGTTTTGAAACAGAAACAGGCATTAAAGTTAACTATGTAAACTTTGATACAGGTGAAACAATGCTTTCAAAACTTCAAGCGGCAGACGGCGGCGACTATGACCTTGTTATAGTTGATGACTATATCATAGAAATGGTTATAGCAGAAGGCCTTGCACAAGAGCTTGATACATCAAAAATCACAAACATAGGAAACGTAAACCCACTTTACCAAGGTGCTTTCTTTGACCCAGAGGACAAATACTCGGTACCTTACGGTGCAGGCGTTCAAACTATAGTTTATAATCCTGCCCTAGTTGATATTGAAGTTACAGGATATGCAGACCTATGGGACGAAGCATTTGTAGACAATGTTGGCATTACATCTAACTACCGTGTTATGAACGGCATGGCGCTTAAAACTATGGGCGAGAGCTACAACACAGAAGACATTGCAACAATTGAAGCGGCAGGCGATAAGCTTTTAGAGCTTGCTCCAAACATCAGACTAATTAAAGACGACAACATCCAAGAAGACCTAGTTTCAGGTGAAATTGCGGCGGCTGTCATGTACACATCACAAGTAACAATGGCAAAACGTGCCGACCCAACACTTGAAGTAGTTTACCCAGAAGAGGGCATAGGCTTTGGTATCGTTGGACAATTTATTCCAAGCAATGCACCAAATTCAGAAGCGGCTCACATGTTTATCGACTATCTTCTAAGACCTGAAGTTGCGGCGCAAAGCTTTGAGGAGTACGGATACTACTGCACAACTTTAGCGGCAGAAGAGTTCATCTCAGAAGAATTCAAATCTTTCCTAACTCTACCTGAAGAAATTTCTTTAGACAACATGGAAATGATTCAAAATATTTCTGCAGAAGCAAACGATGCACACAACGTGGCATGGACAGAATTTAGAAACGCAGCAGAATAAAATATAAAAATCCACCCTTTTTGTGAAGGGTGGATTTTTTAACTTTCGAAGTACCCATGTGGAAAAAACTCTTCTAAGGCAAAAGATTTCGTTTTCTGCGGAAAACGCCTTAGGGCTCAGCCCTAAGAACCCGAAATTTTTTGAAAAAAATTTAGTAAAACTTTAAATTAAGCCCATTCTATGCCTGTGAACTTTTTAAAGTTTTCCATGCTTAGTTTAACGCTTTCCATAGGAGTAAGCTGTGTGAAGTCTTGCTCTAGGATTATGTACTGCGCACCAATTTCGTTTGCAGTGTCGATGATTTTTTGAATAGGCATAATTCCTGTGCCAATTTCGCAGAAATCTTCGGGTTTCATGCTGCCAAAAGCTTGCTCACGTGTGATGAATTTATCGGGGTCTAAATCTTCTATCACGTTAATCTTAGAACTTGTTGTCTTTGAAAAATCTTTTTGATGCACAAGTTTTATACGGCTGCCCATGTCTTTTAGCACTTCAACAGGGTCGGCGCCGCCACGCATTGCCCAGAAAGTATCTAGCTCAAAGCCTACATATTCGGGGTTTGTGTTCTCCATTATGTGGTATAAAACATATTTTCCATCAACTTTTTGGAACTCGTGTGCGTGGTTATGTACTATGAACATCATGCCCTCTTTTGCACATTCCTTACCAACTTTGTTATAATACTCACATCTTTCTAATAGATGCTCAAAGCTCTCGTAAAAATCGGCCGATTGACCTATAAAATTGTTGCCTATAGATTTATTAAATGCGATAATGTCGGGCAAAGTTTCGTCTGTAATTGGTCTGTAGTGACCGCCTATAACCTTAGATCCAAAAGGAGCAAGCGTTGAGAGCAAATCGTCTGCCTTAACACCAAAGCCTATGCCGGGTGTTTCGTCAACTTTTGCGTTTGCAGCTTCCAAATATTTGTACCCCATATCGGCAAGCGCTTTGATTGTAGCAATGGGGTCCTCTAGCATGTTGTCGCGAACTGAATATAATTGAATTCCAACTTTTAACATTTTGATTTCTCCTTAAATATAATTTTCTACAATTATATCATTAAAAAACAATAAATTCAATATGCAAATCATAATATTTTTTATTTAATTACTATAAATAAATTCAGTTTTGGGCGCAGACCTTAAGTGCTTTGCGCCCAAAATTCTAAACTCTTTTTAACCACAGTACTCCATTATTCTCAGTAGCCTGTTGTATTTTGACAGCCTTTCGCTTCGGCAAGGTGCTCCTGTTTTTATTTGTCCTGAGTTCACAGCAACTGCTAGGTCGGCAATGAACGTGTCCTCTGTCTCGCCGGAGCGGTGTGAAATTATACTGCGATAGCCCAAGCTCTTTGCCGTGATTATAGTTTCCAGGGTTTCGCTTACCGTGCCTATTTGATTAGGCTTAATTAAAATCGCATTCGCGGCGGATTTCTGTGCGCCATATTCAAGCCTTTCCTTGTTTGTAACAAATAAATCGTCTCCAACTATCTGCACTTTCTTTCCAAGCTCGCCCGTTAGAAGGCTAAATCCGTCGAAGTCCTCCTCGCCTAGAGGGTCTTCGATAGAGCAGATAGGGTAGTTTGTTGCGAGGTTTTTAAAATAGTCTATCATTTGAGTCGTGGTGAAATTTATTTTTCGTTTTGGTAAATAATATCCATCGCCCTTTACCCACTCCGTTGCGGCGGCATCGAGGGCTATTTTTATATAATTTGTGTCATATCCACTGTTTTCTATAGCCTTAATTATAAGCTCAATTGCCTCTTCGTCACTAGATAAATTCGGGGCAAATCCGCCCTCGTCTCCCACGGAGGTCGAAAAGCCTTTGCTTTGCAAAAGAAGCCCTAAGTTGTGATAAATTTCACTGCAAGCCCTTAAGCTTTCCTTGAAATTTGCGGCACCCACGGGCATAATCATAAATTCTTGTATATCAATATTGTTTGTCGCATGTGCGCCGCCGTTTAAGATGTTCATCATAGGTATGGGAAGTTTTAGGGAAGACACACCGCCTAAATACCTAAAAAGTGGAATTTTATAATGCGCACTAAGCGCCTTTACCACCGCCATTGACACGCTGAGCATGGCATTGGCGCCCAAATTTGTCTTGTTTGGAGTGCCGTCTAAACTTAGCATGGTCTTGTCGGCAGATTGAAGGCTTATGCAGTTTAGGCTTTTAAGTGCAGGGCAAATAATATTGTCGATATTTCCCACTGCGTTTAAGACGCCTTTGCCGCCATACCTGTTTTTGTCGCCGTCTCTTTTTTCGTGCGCCTCGTATTTTCCCGTAGATGCACCCGAGGGGCAACAGGCAACGCCCACACTGCCGTCGTTTAAAATTACCGTGGCACTCACCGTAGGATGTCCTCTGGAATCCAAAATTTCTGTGCCGAAAACTCTTTCAATTTTTAACATAATAATACTCCATTCATAAAATAAAACTACAAATATATTCTGCTCATTTTTCACGCACATATTGATAAAAAAATAAATTTATGATAAAGTTAATAAAAAATTAAATTAAGGAAGTGTCAAAATGAAGCTTTTAAGAACATCGCCCGAGAAAAGCGGACTGAAATCCAAGTATATTATTTCATTTTTAGAACATTTAAAAGAATACGGAATAGAAATGCACAGCATGATGATGCTAAGACGTGGAAAAGTTTTTTATGAAAGTTATTTTGCGCCCTACGATAAAGACAGCGCACATATAATGTTTTCATTTACAAAGAGTTTGACCTCCACCGCCGCCGGTTTTGCGGTGCAGGACGGGCTTTTGGATTTAAACGAAAAGCTTGTCGATATTTTTCCCGACAAACTTCCGGATAATCCCAGTGAAAATTTAAAAAATGCCACCGTTTGGCATCTTTTAACCATGACATGTGGACATGCAAGCGAAATTCCAAATTACGGAATGGGCAATAAGGACTGGATAAAGGCTTTTCTTGCGCATGAATTTACACATGAACCCGGAAAAGTGTATATTTATAACACCGCAGGAACCAATTTGGTATCAAAAATCATTACAAAAAAAGTTAAAAAACCACTGTTTGAATATTTAGAGGAAAAGCTGTTTGCGCCACTTTTTATAGATGGCTATGAGTGTTATAAGCTTGAGGACGGCGTGGACATGGGTGGCTCGGGAAGTAAATTGAAACCCGAACATATGGCAAAATTTATTCAGTTTGTGGCAGATAAAGGCGTGTGGCAAGGCAAAAGGCTCTTGAATGAAGAGTGGTTTGACACGGCGTGTAGCAGGCTTGTCCCCACAACAGGGCCTCACTCACCGCCCGGAATGAGTGAAAATTGGGAGTCGGGATACGGCTTTCAGTTTTGGCAAAATGCGTATGAAAATTCCTTTAGGGCGGACGGCGCTTTTGGTCAGTACGGAGTGGTTTGCAAAGACGAGGATTTTGTATTTATATGCACAAGTGTTGCAACAAACATGAACAGGGTTTTAGACTGTCTTTTTGAAGATATAGTAAAAAAGCTTAGAAAAGAAGAGTGCGAAGTCGTAGAAGAAGACGTGGCAGTGCTCACATATATTACAAAAAATGCCACTATTCCCTGTGCACTTAGCTCAAGAAACAGTGGCGCTCAGACAAGATACATGAAAAAAACCTACACCCCAATAAAGGACAATATTTTGTGTTGGCAAGAGATTATAGGCGGTGCGGGAGTCAGCGGAACCTACTCAATGTTTAATGTAGCGCCTGTAAATAAGGACAGCAAAATGCAGAGCATCGGCTTTGAAATTTCCGAATTTTCCATAAAAATAATAACAAAACTGAGCAGCCACACCCAAATTTTTGAGGTGGCGCTTAACAGCAAATTCAATAAATTTATTTTAGACGGAACTATATACGGCGCCGTGGGCAGATGGATTTCTCCCACCGAATTCGAGTTTGAAACAAGGTGCACAAAGGCGGCAACGGGCACAAGGTTTGTGATGAAATTTAGCGATAAAGGCATGGTTTTAATTCCAACGCCGTCATTCCCAGACAGAGGAGGCCTTGCCGACGGCGATAAGGAAGAGATAGAATTTGTTGTGTGCAGATAAAATAGCTTCACGTTTGGCTAAAACGGCAAGCAGTAAAAGCTTTAATTAATTTTTCTCGAAAAATTGCGGTTTCCAAAGGCAGAGCCTTGGTCGTTTTTCGCAAAAAACGAAATCTTATCCTTAGAAGAGCATTTTAAAGGTGAATTTTGCTCCAAAGGGGCAAAAGAGGAAAGTTTTGCGATAAAAAACTTTCTTTAATTTGATATGATGTAAAGCTTTTTTCATGATAGAGATTATTGACAGTTTTAAGGGGCTGTCGCTAATGATTTTACTCATTTTGCGACAGCCCCATTAAATTTTAACCTACTTGCTCTGCCATCCAGTTCCATACGGGAGTTTGGTCTACATCACTTATTGCTTCGTTATTGTGGTAATAAACCCATGAGAAGTGGCCGTCGTAAGTATAAGGAGTTCCGTCTTCATTTGTAAATCTGCCTGATGTGTCTATGACCGTGTCAGGTGAGAAGACATGTACGTTTGTAGCGCCTGCGTCCTTAAGTCTGTTTATAGTCGGAATACTTGTGTTCAAAGGCGGTACGACTTCATCTGCATATGCAAAAATGAAAAACATGGGATAGTCTTTAAGTTTTTCTATTTCGTCATCGGAAATAACCGCATCGCTCATAGCTTCACAAATCGGCACAAATGCCGTGTACTCGTCGCCGTAGTTTATGGCCATGTCCATAACCATAAATCCACCGTTACTGCAACCTGCAAGAATAATGTCTGTAGAGCCTGTCTTGTCTTTATAATCCATGATTAGCTCATGAAGCGAGTCTACATAGTATGAGCCCTCTACGCTACCGTCTATGGGCTGACCTGTGCCATCTCTGTCCATCCAATAAGTCGGAGATTGTGGGACTAAGATGTTTGCGCCTCCCATAATTTCCTGCATTTCTTCTGTTGCACCGTTGTAGGCTTCATTTCCAAGTAAAGTTATATAAGGGTCGGTGTTTTCTGTTCCGCCTTCACCCATGCCGTGTAGCCAAACTACAGTGGTGGTGCTGGGTTCTTCCGGCTCAAAATGGGCGTATTCATATTTTACTCCGTCGCTTGCTTCAAAGCTGTCCATCATAAACATGTCGGCATCTGTCGTCATGCTTGTAATCTCTGTTATAGGTTCAAAGCTATTTAAAACTGTAGCTTCGCTGGAAAATAGTTGACTTGAGTCACTTATATCCACGGTGAGCATATAAGGGTCACAGTATGTGTTGTAGCCTGTAAGCGGCATATAGTTAATGTTTGCACCCTCGCTAAGTGTAAACGCAAGTTCAAGAGTAACATATTTTGACGGACCGTCTACCGAGTTTTTATCCGCATCGCTTAAATATGCATTCATAATAGTACGTGGGTTTGTGACCTCGATAATTGGGAAATTGTCAGACGCCCAGTCTGTGACACCTTTGGTTTCGGTAACCGTAAACGTGTCGGGCATAACGCTGTCAATTTCGTGGCTAAGCTCTAAGGTGACAGAGTTTATGCCAGCACCCCAGTCGTCGCCTGCCATGTGGGTGGTCATGGTGCCTGTGATGTCTATCATGTCTTCCTCTTCCAGTTCTTCTTCGCTCTCGCTTTCGGAACCGGAGTCTTCTTCCTCACTGCTAGGCGGTGTAGACGAGGGACTTCCTGAGCCTTCACCACATGCCACAAGGGATACTCCAAGTGCGATGACTAAGAGTATAGTTAAAAGTTTTCGCCAGTTTTTCATAAATGTATTCCTCCTTTTTATTAATATTGACAAGATTCTAGCACATTATATTTTATTTTTAATTACAAATTAGAATTAAAAATAATAAATTTTGGACTAAAACAAAAAAACTCTTGACAAATTTGCTTTAACGTGGTAAATTTGGATAAACCGATGAGGAAGAGTAGTAAGTTTATTACATCTAAGTTTAAGAGAGCCGTCATTTGGTGCGAGACGGTACGAGGATATAAGCCGAATGGTCTTTTAAGGGCGATGTGGAAAGAAATTTATTTTGAGTATACAAGACGGAGAGAGCGCTTCGTTAACAAAGGCACTGTATCGGAGAAATCCTGTACGAAGAGAGGGTGCGACAGCACCAAGCCGGGTGGCACCGCAGGACTTTAAATTTATTGTTCCTGTCCCAGCAGAAAGTTTAACAATCTGCGGGACAGGAATTTTTTATTTCTAAATTTCGCAGGCGAAAATTAATTTTAAAGGAGAAATCATCATGTCAGAAAAAAACATACCTTACAAAATTTATCTTGAGGAACACGAAATGCCAAAAAAATGGTACAATGTGCGCGCAGATATGAAAAATAAACCTGCTCCGCTTTTAAATCCGGGCACATTAGAGCCTGCAAGCCTTGAAGAACTCAGCGTAGTTTTCTGTGAGGAGCTTGCAAAACAAGAGCTTGATGTCGACACGGCTTATGTAGATATTCCAGAAAGAATTCAAGATTTTTACAAAATGTACAGACCAGCTCCACTTGTAAGAGCGTATTGCCTAGAGAAAAAACTTGGCACACCTGCAAAAATTTACTATAAATTTGAGGGCAACAACACAAGCGGAAGCCATAAACTAAACTCAGCCGTCGCACAGGCATATTATGCACACGAGCAAGGCCTTAAAGGCGTTACAACAGAAACAGGCGCAGGACAATGGGGCACGGCAATGTCTATGGCAAGCTCTTATTTTGACTTAGACTGCAAGGTCTACATGGTTAAAGTATCGTATGAGCAAAAACCTTTTAGACGTGAAGTCATGAGAACTTACGGCGCATCGGTCACACCGTCCCCGTCGATGGAAACACAGGTTGGAAAGAAAATTTTGGAAGAATTCCCAGGAACTACAGGAAGCCTTGGCTGTGCAATAAGTGAAGCGGTGGAAAAAGCGGTTACTAGTGAGGGATACAGATATGTTTTAGGTAGCGTGTTAAACCAAGTTACTCTTCACCAAAGCATCATAGGCCTTGAGAGCATGGCGGCAATGGATAAATATGGAATAGACCCAGATATTATAATAGGCTGTGCAGGCGGCGGAAGCAACCTTGCAGGACTTATAGCGCCGTTTATGGGAAGACAATTAAGAGGCGAAAATAACTATAAATTTATCGCAGTAGAGCCAAAATCTTGCCCTAGCCTTACAAGAGGCAAATACGCATACGATTTCTGCGACACAGGAAAAGTTTGCCCACTTGGCAAAATGTATACACTAGGCAGTGGATTTATCCCATCTGCAAACCACGCAGGCGGCCTAAGGTACCACGCAATGAGCTCAACAATTTCACAGCTTTATGACGATAAATTAATTGACGCAGTTGCAGTAGGTCAAACAGAAGTGTTTGAGGCGGCCGAGTATTTCGCAAGGGTAGAGGGCATTTTACCGGCACCAGAGAGCAGTCACGCAATTAGAGTTGCAATTGACGAAGCCATAAAATGCAAAGAAACAGGCGAAGAGAAAACAATACTATTCGGTCTTACAGGCACAGGATATTTTGACATGGTCGCATACGAAAAATTCCACGAAGGACAAATGACCGACTACATCCCAACAGACGAAGACCTAGAAAAAAGCCTTGAAACACTACCGAAAGTATAAGGAAAAAGGCTGTCGCATTAAGGTGAAAATAAACAAAAAGTAGGGGAGGGCTTCCATGCCCTCCCTAAAAATATGTATAAAATTGATGTTTTCGGACAGGCATGGAAGCCTGTCCCTATATATTCTATTCCACGAATTTCGCATCAAAGCAAGGATAAACCGCTTCTATTTCGTAGCCTTTCTACTCACGGTGAGGCCGCAAATTGCGACTATGCTAATGCAGGCTATCAGCAGTAATGCCGCTGTCGGCAGGGAATCGTCGCCTGTTTTTGGGGTTTGGGTTTCTGGGTCTGCTTCCGTTTCCATGTCTGCTTCCGGGTCTGTTTCCGTTACCGTTTCTTTTGTCAAATGTATTTCGTGCACTTCGCCGTCCGTCATGGTGAGTGTAATAGGCGTTGTGCCTTGCGGGAGGGTGTTTGTGTATTCCTCCGTGAATGCCACTAAAATACTGCCTTGGAGCATAGCCACTATAGGGAGCGTCTCCCCGGTGCTGAGGTTTTCAGTAGATATAATCAGGCCGCTGCCATTAGTCGACGGCAATCCTACCAACCTACCATTCGTGTGGCCGGTGGTGGGGAGGACGGCGCTCAAGAGTCCCGGATTGCCCACGACCAGTTCGCTTGATGTCCAGGCGTTAGCGGGCACTTCAAGCGACAGATCGCCTATTTGAATGCTCGTTACATCTGTCAAATTCCTTCCGGCAATATGGCCGATTGCTCCCAAGCTAAAATAGATGTTATTAGCTGCGGCATTAGGATAAGCGCCGTTAAAGGCGCCCTGCCAGACGGTGAAATCAACGTCCGTATTCCCTCCCACTGGGAGAGTTGTTACCGTGGGCAGTTTCTTCTCTACAAACTCCACACTTATCATCACATTAGACGCCGGCATTGTGAAGTAATAACCATTTGCTGCAGATTCATCTCGGTAATGCCGCAAAATGTTGCCTATAGAATCCATGACCACAAGTGAGTGAAGTTCGTATTCTACGTTTGGCGTGGCGGTAAAGCCAAAGATATCCCCGCCTTTGGCAGTCGTTGACTGGAGGCCGATCGCACCCAGCCCTTCCTTAACGATCCCCACTGTATAGATTGGGGTGTCTGTTTCAACCGAGGGCGGAGGTGGGAGCGGATTGACATCTACCGTTATCTCCGTCCACTGGGCGGTAAGGGTGGTGTTCTCGGAAATTGTTACAGTGCCACCGATAAGGTCTTCATTGCTATAGGCATCTGTGCCATCGTTCCAGCCGGAAAAGGTATTGCCGGATTTTGTGGGAGCGGTGATGTGCCTATTGAAAAATTCAGTGGCGACAAAATATGCATAATTGACATCGGTATATGCAGCGATACCATCCTCTGTCACGCCAAATGTTCCGCCGTTACCGTCTACTGTCACCAGGTGGTTACCGTCGGCGGTACTCGTTACACCGGAAATCGGCGAGGGGGACAATATAAGTCCGCCAATTTCGGTTATGTCAATATTTGCGCTAGATGACACGGAAGCAGCTCCACCGGACTTAATGTGTAGCAACGCAGTGCCGCCACCGCCGTCGCCAATATTGAACGTTGAGTGAGCTCCTTGTGAGATACCGGCGCCGGATTCCACGGTGATAGTTCCGCCGTTTTGTACTTTTATCATTCCACCGGATGCAACGGTGAGTGATCCGCCGGATTCCACGGTGAGTGATCCGCCGGATGCAACGGTGAGTGCTCCGCCTGCTTCCACGGTGAGAACAACTCCACCCGGGATTGCTATGGCGCTATCGATTGTAGCACTTCCAGTCAAGGAGACGTTAACGCCGTCGACTATGCCATTTTCAACGCCAAGCGACGTCGCCAAGCTTTGCGCCGCCTCCTCCGGGGTGGCAGCATAGGCAGTGGTAGGCACAAGGGTCAGCACTATTACCACCGTGATTAACATTGCAAAAATTTTTCTTTTCATGATTTAACACTCCTACTAATTATTTTTCCTTAAGTTTGTGGCGTTGGTTTCCATGCCCTTCCGCTTTGTTTAATGAATATTGTGGTGACCATGCGGACAATTCATGAATTGCCCCAGCCTATTCATCCTTAATCGCAGCTGTTTAAAAGCTCGCTATATGTAGGTAGTGGCCAGTATTTTTTTGCTGTCATGGACTCGATTTTGTCTATGGACAGTCTTAGTTTTGACATTCCAGACACCAAACTGTCTTTGCAATGTGTCGCAAGCTCTAAAGTGTCTTTAAAACCTGTGCATTTACAGCACTGCGTTTCAAGCTCTGTCATGTTTTCGAAGGCCTCTTTTGTGAGCATTGCAAGATTTTGTGCCGTAATTTTTTCAAATGTTGCGTCTATATCGAGGTGTAGCTTGTCGTTTGCCGTCCTTACAAGCTCTGATTGATAGGAAGAGGAGGCAGGTAGTATTTCTTTTTTTGCCATATCTACCATGGTGAGCGCCTCAATTTGTATGGTTTTTGCGTAATTGTCAAGCAAAATTTCACAGCGTGAATGTATCTCGTTTTTAGTAAGAACCTTGTGTGCTTCAAAAATTTTTATGTTCTTTTCATCGGTAAATCTTGGCATTGCATCTACGGTTGTCGCAAGATTTAAAAGGCCTCTTTTTTCTGCCTCGTCTACCCATTCGCTGGTGTAGTTGTTGCCGTTGAAAATAATTCTTTTATGCTTTTTAAATGTGTTTTTTGTTAGCTTGTAAACAGCCTTGTCAAAGTCTTTTGCACCCTCAAGCTCTTTTGAAAACTCTCTTAAGGACTCTGCAACTATGGTGTTTAGTATAAAGTTAGGGCCTGCTATGGAAAAAGTAGAGCCCGGCATTCTAAATTCAAATTTATTTCCCGTAAAGGCAAAGGGAGAAGTCCTGTTTCTGTCCGTCGTGTCTTTGATAAAGTTTGGCAAAACTGTCGCTCCGCTTTCCATTACCAAGTCGCCTCTTTCGTCATACGGCGTTTTGTTTACTATGGACTCGACAATTTCCTCAAGGTCGTCGCCTAAGAAAATCGAAATTATGGCAGGAGGTGCTTCACAAGCGCCTAGTCTGTGGTCGTTGCCTGCACTTGCCGCGGACAATCTAAGCAAATCTTGATGCTCGTCAACCGCCTTTACCACTGCCGCTAAAAATAGTAAAAATCTCTTGTTTTCCGACGGAGTATTGCCGGGTTCGAGTAAATTTTCTCCGCTGTCTGTAGAAAGCGACCAGTTGTTGTGCTTGCCTGAGCCATTTATTCCTGCAAAAGGTTTTTCGTGTAAAAGACAGGCAAGGCCGTGTCTGTCTGCAATTTTTTGCATGAGCTCCATGGTTATTTGGTTGTGGTCTGTGGCTATATTTGTTGTTGTGAAAATCGGTGCGAGCTCGTGCTGGGCGGGGGCGGCCTCGTTATGCTTTGTTTTTGCAAGCACTCCAAGTTTCCAAAGTTCTTCGTCAAGCTCTCTCATAAATGCCGCAACTCTTGGTTTTAGCATTCCAAAATAGTGGTCGTCCATCTCTTGACCCTTGTTAGGTCTTGCGCCAAATAAAGTCCTGCCCGTAATCATAAGGTCGGGACGTTTTTTATACATTTCTTTTGAAATTAAAAAATATTCCTGCTCAGGGCCTACTGTTGTATTGATTTTTTTGACCCTATCATCGCCAAATAGACGCACAATTTTTAAGGCCTCAATATTTATTGCCTCCATAGAGCGCAAAAGAGGAGTCTTTTTGTCAAGCGCCTCTCCGCTATAAGAGCAAAAAGCCGTCGGTATGCAAAGTGTTTCATCTTTTATAAAGGCAAAAGAGGTGGTGTCCCAGATTGTATACCCCCTTGCTTCAAATGTGGCTCTTAGTCCGCCTGAGGGGAAGCTTGAGGCATCGGGCTCGCCTTTTACGAGCTCTTTTCCCGAAAATTCCATTATTACATTGCCTGCATCTACAGGAGAAATAAAGCTGTCGTGTTTTTCGGCGGTAATTCCTGTCATAGGTTGGAACCAGTGTGTAAAGTGGGTGACGCCTTTTTCTATTGCCCAATTTTTCATGGCGTTTGCAACAATGTTTGCAAGGCTTAGTTCTAAGGGCGTTCTGCCGTCCATTGCTCTTTTTAATTCTTTGTATGCGTCTTTTGGCAGTCTTGCCTTCATACATTCGTCGTTAAATACCATAGAAGAAAATAAATTCGGTACATTTTGGGTCATACTCTTATCCTCCAATTAAATCCAAATATTGCGTATATAGTATATAATACTATAAAATTCGGCTTTGCACAATGTTTAATTTGCTATATCAAAAATATATGTTGAATTGACAAGTTATTATGTTATAATAAGAATAATTTTAGGAGGGATTATATGAATTTATTAATTATAGGATTTGTTTTTCTTGCAGTAGTTCTTACAGTTTTTTTCGCATGGCTTTACATGATGGCGCCGAGAATGAAAAACAAGGTGGATTTTACCCAGTTTAAAAAATATTTTTACGCGCACAGGGGTTTTCACAAAGAGGATAAAAGCATTCCCGAAAATTCACTTGCAGGATTTAAGGCGGCGGTCGAAAACGGCTATGGAATGGAGTTTGACATCCAGCTTACAAAAGATGAAAAAATTGTAGTGCATCACGACCACAGCCTAAAGCGCATGTGTGGGGTGGATTTAAATGTGTCTGAGCTTACATATGAGGAAATTTTACAGTATAATCTTTTAGACACAAATGAAAAAGTTCCGCTACTGTCAGAGCTTTTAGAGCTAGTAGACGGAAAAACACCTTTGATAGTAGAGCTAAAAAGCCACACGGACACAAAAAGGCTTTGCGAGCTTACAGATGAAATGCTAAAAGAATATAAAGGTCTTTACTGTATAGAGTCCTTTGATGTGCGCACGGTGGAGTGGTTTAAAAACAACAGCCCCGAAACGGTGAGGGGACAGCTCATGAGCAAAACGTCAAAAAATCCGCCCGACGGTGTCAGCAAAATTGCCGCGTTTATGGCGGAAAATTTATGCTCTAACTTCATAACGAGGCCGGATTTTGAGGCTTATGACTATAAGGCAAGAAATAATTTCGCCCTAAAACTTTGCAAAAAAATCTTTAAAATTCAAGAGGTGAGCTGGACCGTTAGAAATAAAGAGGATAACGACATGCTTACAAAAGAGGGAAGCCTTTGTATTTTCGAGTTTTTTATACCTTGATGCAATGGTTACTAAAAAGTAACTATCATACCCAAAAGTGCATACTTTACAAAATATCTATAAGGTGGTAGAATTTGATAAATTAAATTTTAGCTAAAGAGGAGAAATATTTATGAAAAAACTGGTTATTATGCTTATGGCACTTGTAATTCTAACTGCAAGCTTTGCCGCTTGTTCTACCACTGATGACGGGGATGTACTAAAAGTGGGTGTGGATTTGAAATTCCCTCCGTTTTCTTATATAGACGAAGAGGGCAATGCCGCAGGCTTTGAAGTGGATATAGCAAATGCGTTTGGCGAGTTCATGGGAATGGAAGTAGAAATTGTAAACACAGACTTCGGTCTTTTAATACCTGCGCTTGAAACAGGCGATGTTGACATCTTAATTGCCGACATGGCAGAGACAGAAGAAAGGGCGCAAAAAGCAGATTTTTCCGACCCGTACAGATATTCCTACACACTAGCGCTTGTAAATAAAGATTTTGCGACCGAGCATAACATTACAGACGACATGCCCGAAGAAGAATTTTTTGCCATAGCAGAGGCGAATTTTGTAGGACTTTCAGGCACAAAAGGCGTATACTACCCACAAAAATATGGCATAGACGTGACAGAGGTAACCGAAATAGGCACAGGCCTTATAGAGGTATCAAACGGCCTTTCAGATGTGCTTATAGCATCAAATGAAGTGCACGGCTTCCATGCATCATACCCTGATAACACGATAGTTTACGGCGGTATCAAAGCGCAAGACGCCTCTAATTTTGCCGTGAAAAAAGGCGACTCAGAACTTTTAGAAAAGGCGAATGAGTTTATTAGCAGCATGTATGAAGAAGGCGGATTTTACGACACAGTCCGTGAAAAATACGACCCGATAATTGCGGAGTTTTTACAAAATGAAGAGCTAGGCCTTGACTATATTGTAGAGCCCGCAAACTAAATTAATCAGAAAAGAGCATCTGTATGAAAAAATTGCGCACCCAAACACTTCCATATATTGTGGCGATGTTGGTCTTTACAGCCATAATAGGCGTGGCACTGGCATTTACAATTGAAAACCCACGCTATGACTTGATTTTGGCAAGCTGGCCACAGCTTCTACAAAGCTTTTTTGCGACGATAGTAATAAGTGTCATTACCCTAATAGGCGCACTGCTTTTGGGTTTTGTACTCTTTATGATGCTTCGCTCAAAAATAGTCTTTGTAAAGGCTTTTGCCGAGGTTTTTAACGAAATAATTATGGGCACTCCGCTTTTAATTATGATATTCTTGGTGGTTTACCCCTTAGGAATATTCATGGGAAGCCCGGATAAACTGTTTTTAGGCATACTTGCAATGATATTTTATAACAGCCCGTATGTCGCAAATGCCTATGAATCGACGGCGGCCGTCGTCACAGACGATCAGTATGTCGTAATGGATTTGTATCAGTTTAAATGGTATCAAAAATATATGTATGTCATACTTCCGCAAATGATAAGGCCGTTTATCCCCTCGCTTGTAAATAATTTGTCAAGCGTAATTAAGGGCTCGGCACTGCTTAATATTATTTCCATAGGTGAAATAACATATATGACCACCACCATTGCAAACAAAAATTATGCCGTAATAGAGGCATACTATGTGATGTGGCTTATGTATTTGATAGTGACTATACCACTTTCGCTTTTGGCAAAATATATCGGAAAAAAGGTGAGCGCATGAATATAAGAATAAGCAATTTAAAAAAGATTTACGCGGCGCAAACCGTGCTTGACGATATAAGCATACAAATAAATGACAAAAAATCCATAGGAATTATAGGCGAATCCGGCTGTGGAAAGTCTACGCTTTTAAGACAGCTTGCAGGCATTGAAACGCCTGAGAGCGGCGAGATTTTTATAGACGATTTATCTCCCATAGAAAACAAAAAAGTTTTTAGAGAGCATATAGGTGTGGTTTTTCAAAGGCATAATTTGTTTACGCATCTTTCTATAAAGGAAAATATCACCTTGATTTTGCACAAGATTAAAAAGCAGAGCAAAAAGCAGGCGGATGACACCGCACAAAGGCTGTTAGAAAGGCTTTATATAAATGAGCAGGCGGATAAAAAACCGCATGAAGTATCGGGCGGACAGGCACAAAGGGCATCTATTGCAAGGGCGCTTTCGACCGACCCAGAGCTCATATTTTTAGACGAGCCCACAGCGGCCCTTGACCCACTTTTGACACAGGAAGTGCTAAAGGCGGTGACAGATTTAAAAGACGACGGACGAAATTTTATTTTTGTGACACACGAAATAGAATTTTTAAAGAATTTTGCCGACTATGTAATATTCTTAAAAGAAGGCAAAATTATAGAGCACGGCCCTAGAGAATGTCTGTTTGAGCCGAAAACTGTAGAGCTTTCAAAGTTTTTAAGGATGGAGAACGATTAATAATTGAGAATTGAGAATGAGAGTTGAGAAAATGCGTATGCGTTTAAAAACAATTTTTGTTCTCGATTTTTTATTTTTAAAAACGTCATACAAAAATCTTTAAAAGTTCACAATGCCGTCACAAAAATAGTATAAAGTTTTAAAGTAAAATTGCATTTAATTATATGATATGGAGGAATGAACATGATAGAGGTAAAAAACCTCACCAAAGAATATGGAAGTAATGTTGCGCTTGATGACGTTAGTTTTAGCGTAAGCGAGGGCAGTATTGTTGGCTTTCTAGGCCCGAACGGCGCCGGAAAATCCACCACGATGAATATTATCACAGGTTATATTTCCGCAGGAAAAGGAGAAGTGGAGATAGGCGGCAAAACCATCATGCAAGATGCAAATAAATATAAGACCATGATAGGCTATCTGCCTGAAGTGCCTCCTCTTTACACCGAAATGACGGTGAAAGAATATCTAAATTTCATTTATGAACTTAAAAAAGTTAAACTAAACAAGGCAGAGCACATCAAAGGCATTTGCGACATCACAAAAATAACAGATGTAATGGGAAGGCTTATAGGAAACCTATCAAAAGGATATAGACAGCGTGTAGGAATAGCACAGGCGCTAATAGGAAATCCTCCGGTTTTGATTTTGGACGAGCCTACGGTAGGGCTTGACCCGAAACAAATCATAGAAATTCGCGCGCTCATAAAAAATTTGAGTAAGACCCATACCGTCATTTTAAGCTCACATATATTGTCAGAAATTCAGGCTGTTTGCGACAGAATAATAGTAATAAACAAAGGCAAAATAGTCGCCGACGGAAATGCCGACACCCTAGCGCACGACCTGTCTTCAGAGCACAAAATTGTGGTGAGGATAGAGGGCGATGAAAAAGCCATAATCGATGAAATTAATAAAATTAACATGATTAAAGAAGTAATCTCTTTTGGCGAAAAAGAGCCGGGCGTGTTTGAGTTTTCTGTTGAAGCAGAAAACGACATGGATATAAGAAGAGAACTTTTCATGAGCATGGCAGAAAATAAAATGCCAATACTTTCTATGAAGAGCACTGATATTACTCTTGAAGAACTATTTATAAGGCTTACAGGCTCAGACGAGGCTATGTCTTATGAAGACGAAGAAGATGAAGAAGAGCTTGAAGAAGAGCCAGTTCAAGAAAATAAAGAAGAGGAGGAAGATAAATAATGCTTGCCATACTTAAAAGAGAGATTAAATCTTATTTTTCCTCCCCCGTAGGATATGTGTGTATTGCGGCACTCACCGCAATTTACGGCCTGTTTTTCTACTCTGTGCTAATTACGGGCTCTAGCGAATATATACCCTCCGCCTTTAATGCGGTTTATATGTTTGCCATGATGATAATACCCATAATAACAATGCGCTCCATGTCGGAGGACAGAAAAAACAAGACGGACCAAGCCTTGCTTACAGCGCCTGTCGGAGTGTTTTCGATAGTCGGGGGCAAGTTTGTTGCCGCGTTTTTTGTGTACTTTGTGGGTACGTCTGCAAGCCTTTTGTTTTCGTTTATCACAAGCCTATTTTCCTCGCCGTCGTGGCCGATTATTATAGGCAACTATATAGCGGCCCTGCTTTATGGTGGTGCTATGATAGCAATAGGCATATTTGTTTCAAGCCTCACATCAAGCCAAGTCATAGCGGCGATAGGAACTTTTGCCATATCGATAATCCTAATGTTTGTCGAAAGTCTTGCGTATTCGCTTTTAGACACTCCTTTTGGCATAATAATAGAGGCAATATCGTTTACCTCAAGGTATACGACGTTTACCCAAGGCATATTTAGTATATCTGCACTGGTGTATTTCTTAAGTGTCATGGCGATATTTATGTTCCTTACCGCCAGAAAACTTGAGAGCAGACGTTATAGTTAAGGAGGGAAATAATGAAAAATAATAAATTTATTAAAAGTAAAAAATTCAAACAAACCTCTTTATCGGTAGTGTTTACCGTGATATTCCTTGCACTTGTAATAGTTGTGAATATTATGGTGACGGCGCTTTCAGAGAGATTTCCGTCGATGAATATAGACATGACAAAGCAGGGGCTTAACTCGCTTTCGGACACTTCTGAGTATGTGGCAGAAAGTATAATGCAGGAAACAAACATTTATATAGTAGGCAGTGAAAGCGATGTGCGTGATAATCTGATTTACTCAAACTACGGCGCAAGCTACAGCCAAGTTGCAAATATCACAGACAAACTGGGAGAAGTTAACGAAAATATTAAAGTCTCATATATAGACCCAGACCTTGACCCCATGTTTATGTCCTCCTATCCTAACGAGCAAATTACGGTGGGCACGGTAGTGGTGGAAACAGATTTAAGATATAAAGTACTGCAGTATAGCGATTTGTTTTTAATAGAGCAAAGCCAAACCGATGGCTCTATCAGCCAGTACAGCCTAGTCGACGGTGCGCTTGCAAATGCACTGCATCTCACTAATTTAGAGTCCGTTCCGACAATTTCGGTTGCGACAGGACACAGCGAAATGCTAAACTCGACAATAAGAGAGAGTTTTGATACGCTTATGAAAAATAATTCTTTCGAAGTGCAAGAATTTAACATGCTTTTAGAAGAAATACCCGAGGGCACAAGTGTGCTGATGATTTCGACACCGTCGACCGATTACACGGCGGAAGAGCTTGATAAAATTAGAGAGTTTTTAAATAGCTCCACCCAAACCGACCCGAAATCGCTGTTTGTCACAGCACATCCCACTCAGATTGAGCTTCCAAACTTTGATGCATTTTTAGAAGAATGGGGAGTTAAAGTTGCAGACGGAGTAGTACTTGAAAGCGACACGGGCAACATGATAGTAAACGACGCAAGTTATCTGTATGCGTACGCAAATTCAGACATTTTAACGGGAAGTTATCCCTATTTAATAGTGCCTTATTCAAGTCCGATAGAGCTTTTGTTTGAAACAAGCGGCGACATAGTTACATCAAGTCTACTAGAGTCATCAGACAGCTCATATATAACGCTTGACAACACCGTGGCGGAAAGTCCCGAAACCTCTATACACACAGTGGCATCTTTGTCACAAAGGACAGAGGTGGACAGCTCCGGCGCAGTTGCAACGGCAAACGTTGTGGTATGGGGAAGCTCTGAGTATTTCTTCCCAGACTTTGTGGGCACCTCGACTTTTGCAAATCCTTTAGTGCTTACAGATTTATTTAAGCAAATTACAGACACGGGAGACGACATGCTTTCTATAAGCACCATGCCGGTGCAGACAAATGTTATCGACATTGTCGCAACGACAAACGTAGTTAATGTTTTAGGCATAGGCGTGTTTATGGTAGGACTTCCACTTGCAATACTAATAGTTGGAATGGTGGTCTTCATAAGGCGACGTCACCTATAATCGGAGGAAAAATGAATAATACAAAAAAATATATAGCCATATGTTTGTGCCTACTTGTCTTTTTAGGTGGCGGGCTCTACTTTGTTTTGTTAATTCCGGAAAGCACTGAGAATGACCCTGTTTATGACAGTGGCACGTATGAAGAAACTGTCACTACAGATGTTTTGTTTATGGATATATCGCTAATAGAAAGTGTAGGAGTCCAAAACGAAAATGGTGAGTTTGAAATCATAGTGACCGAGGATGAAGAGACGGCAGAGGACGGCAGTCTGATGTACAGCTACACGGTAAAGGGCTATGAAAACTTTGCCTTTAACGAGGCAATGCTTGAAAGTGCCGTGCAAAGATCTAGTCAACTTACCGCCAACAGACAGCTTGGACAGCTTGAGGACTTAGACTTATACGGCCTTGAAGAGCCACGCTCTACGGTAAATATTAATCTAAAAGATGGCGTCGTTCACACAATTTACTTGGGAAATGACGCAGGAGACACCGATGGAATGTATGTCATGTATGATAATAATGTGTATATCTGCGACATGAATACAGCGCTTTTAAACCCTGTGGAGGCCTCGGGTGATGTGTACCATTTAGTGGTAGATGAGCTTGAGAGTGAAGACGGCACAAGCTACAAACAGCTCGATAAAATGACCTTAAGCGGCACGTTTTATGAAGAGGAAATAAGTATAATTTACGATGAAGATAAAAACACGCACCTAATAGACTCGCACGGCTTTGTGCAGGCAAATGCAGTGGAAATTGAAGAGATTGTGACGGCCTTGTCAAACATATCTTCGGTGGGCGTCGAAAAATATAATCCCAGCGAGGAGGAGCTTGCAGGCTACGGCTTGGCAGAGCCTTACCAAAGGATAGACTTTACCTTAAATAATGAAACTCACTCTATCACGCTAAGCCCCGAAAATGAAGACGGGCAGTATTATATGTACGCCGACGACGATAAGTCTGTGGTTTACATTATGTCCGAAACGGTGGTGGGGCCATGGGCAGGCGAAACTTATCTTACCCTGAGAAGTCCGTATGTATTTTTGCCATCAATTTCAGATGTTGCAGGTCTTTACATCGACATAAACGGCGAAATTGCCGATATAAAAATTGACAGCGAAGAGATAGAAAGCGAAGACGACTCACAAAGTGCATACCAGTACACGGTAACGGTAAACGGTGACAGCATTTTGTACGACAACCTCACAGCGTTTTATTTAGAGCTTATAAGTGTTGCGGTATTAAATGACGAGGAGATGACGTATTCGGGAGAGCGGGTAGTTTCTGTAGAGTTTATGTATGTAGACGGAAGTGGCGATACGCTTGAATATTTTGTATCCGATGAAAACCCCGACAGGAGTGTAGCAGTCTTAAACGGTGAGTATTTAATCACTGTAAGAACCGAGGATTTAGACAAACTCGAAGCCGAATATGACCTCATTGTAGGTTAACAATAAATATATTATAGTTTCAAAAACAGTTTCAAGAACTAAAAATAAAAAGATGAAGGGGCCACGACATTTGTCGTAGCCCCTTCAAAATGGAAATTAGGAAAAACCTCTCGTACTCTGAATTAATTTGCCGATAAACTTTACATTTTAAGGTTTTATCGGCTTTTATTATGTAAAATAAGAATTTTTATTAAGAAAAGAAACATTTAATTGCATTTAATCGCAATTTGTAGTTTTCATAATATAGTATACATAATATATTTATTTTATTTTGCCCAAAAAGAATAATAAAATAAATATACAAGTTTTAATAAAATACGCTATATTTAGTGTTTGAAAACTTTATATACGCATTATTTTCTATTGCGTATGTGTGAAAAAAGTTATATAATTAAGTTAAAGATATTTTTTCCATAAAATATGGCAAAAAACAACAAATAATAATTACAAAATTGTTATTTTTATTACAATTAATTATTAAATTTAGAAATTGGAGTGTTTAAAATGATAAGAAAAGACAGACAAATTAATGACATTAAAGAAATAATGTCCATAGTGGACGACAATAATGTAATGGCGCTTGCCATGGTAGACGGCGACAAGCCTTATGTAATTCCCATGAATTATGGATATACTTATGAAAACGACAAGCTTTGCCTATACCTTCACTGCGCTAAAAAAGGCAAAAAGCTAGACGTTTTGGCAAAAAACAATAATGTGAGCATTGAAATTGACTATAAACATCAAATTGAAGAGGGAAAACTACCCTGCCAATACTCATTTTATTTTGCCTCGGTCGTGGGACATGGAAAGGCCTATATAATAGAAAGCGATGAAGAGAAAATTGAGGCAATGAAAATCCTGATGAAACACATAGCAAAAAAAGATTTTGACTTTAATGCAAGACTTCTATCAATTGTGGAAATGATAAAGATAGAGATTGACGAGTTTACAGGAAAGAAAAGAGAAATGCCGAAAATGGGATAAGGGCCCTATCTTTCATTGGATTTTGTGCTGATGCGAAGCGGCGGAATGGAGCGTTAATATGGAAAGGTTTATAAAGGCGATAATAAATAAGAGGATAATAGTAGTCCTCATTGCCTTTGCGATTGTGGCGGCAGGCGTTTTTAGCTATATATACATTCCAAAGAAGGAAAATCCTGACACTAGCGTAGCGGCGGCGGTCATAAGCACGGTTTACCCCGGTGCTAGTGCAAAGGAAGTGGAAGTTGAGGTTACAAATGTCATTGAGGAGGAGCTTAAGAAACTTTCGGGAGTAGATTACTTTACAAGTAAAAGTTTAAACAATGTCAGCGCAATTGTTGTCATGTATGAACTTCATTTAGAGATGGAGCAAGTCGAAACCGAGCTTAGGCAGGCGGTGGAAAATGCAGGGCAAAATTTGCCGGAGCTTGCAAGCGAGAGCTATGTTGAAACAAATGTCGTAAGCGACAATCAGTTTATAATAAGTCTTTCGGGTGAAAATTTTGAGAGCGAAGAGCTTGTGGCTTTTGCGCATGATGTAAAGACTCAGATTGAAGCCGTAAGCGGAGTAGAAAGCGTCACGGTAGACGGTGAGCAGGACAAGGAGCTTGTTATAGAGTTAAAATCCGATAAAATAGCACAGTATAACATCAACACGCAAAATATAGTTCAGCTAATAAACGCACAGAATTTATCTATCCCCTCGGGAAGCATAGAGTATGAAAGCGAAAATATAAACGTGGTAACAGACGGCAAGTTTGAGTCCATAGATGAAATTGAGGATTTAATTGTTGCAACAAACCCTGAGGACATGAGCGTAATAAGGATTTCCGATATAGCAGAAATATCTGTCAGAACTACTGAAGATTTTTACTACAGTCAAGATTCATTAAGGGCCATTATGATTACGGGTAAAATTGAGGAAGGGCAAAATGCCGTAATAGTAGGAGAAGATTTGAGAAAAGCCATAGACGAGGCAAAAGGCGACTTGCCCTCAGACCTTATCTTCCATGAAGTGATGTATGCGCCCGAGACTATAGGTGATTCCATAAATGATTTTACACTAAACCTTATTGCAAGTGTTGCCTTGATAGTAGTCGTTGTAATGATAGGAGTGCATTTAAGAAATGCCATTGTTGTATCGGTGGCACTGCCCTTAAGCATATTGTCGGCGTTTATTATCATGTATCTTACCGGAGTGGACTTCCACTTCATATCCATTGCGGCGCTCATAGTGTCGCTTGGAATACTTGTTGACAATGCGATAGTTGTAAGCGAAGCCATACAGCAAAATTTAAATAAGGGCATAGAGAAAATTGATGCAATAGCAGCTGCCATAAAATCCACGGCGGTTCCTATACTGACTTCGACGCTTACGACCATAGTGACGTTTTCGGTTATTTATTTTATACCCGGAGTAGTTGGAAAGGTAGCTGGAACTATACCGACGGTGGTTATAACCACGCTTGTGGCAAGCTATATAATTGCAATGACGGTAATACCCATTTTGGCGTACTGGTTCTTTAAACCCGAGAAAGAAAGTAGAATACAAAAAGAAAGCATAGTAAAGAAAATATTTAAAAAACTTTTGGGCGTAAGCCTAAAGCACAAGTTTACAACGATAGTAATATCTTTTTTAAGTCTTGGCGTTGCGGCGCTCTTGGCATTGGGCCTTGGCCTGCAGTTTTTCCCGATAGCGGACAAGCCTGTCATATATATGAATGTAGAGGCAGATGCCGTGTCGCTAAACAACACCACAGAAATTTGTGAAGAAATAAATGAGCTTTTAGAAGATGAAGAAATTGTAGAAAATTACAGTTATGCCGTCGGAAAAGGTTTGCCAAGCTTCTTCTTAACCGTGCCGACCACAGCCCAGGCGGAAAACGTCGCACAGTATATGATAGAGCTTGATGAAAAGTTGCTAAGCGAAAATGGCAATATCGAAAATGTGATAACAGCCATACAAAAAAACATGGACGAGAATATACAGGGCGCAGAACTTACCGTGAGGGGTCTTGAGTATTCCATTCCAACGCAGGAAACAATTTCTCTTTCCGTTTCGGGTGAGGACATGGAAAGGGTTGAGGAAATTGCAAACGAAATAAAATCTGCATTAAATGAAATAGAGGGTACAGACAGGGTTCGTGATACCTCGGTTTTAAAGCAGGAAGAATACAGCGTGGATATAGACAGAGAAAAGCTTGAAGCCACCGGCCATTTAAGTTATGACGTGTTAGCGCAAATCAACACGGCGATAATGGGAACAAATGCAGGCGTATATAAGGAAAACGATGTAAGCATGGATATAATCCTTACGACCGATTTAAAAACGGTAGAAGATTTAGAGGAGCTAACTATAATTTCAAGCACGACGCAAATGCCGACAAAGCTTTCCGAAATTGCAGAGATTGACACGGTGGAGGCTTTGCCACTTATCAATCACTATAACGGAGAAAATCAAGTCTATGTCCTAAGCGCTGTAATGCAGGGATATAACTCCTATACTATAGAAAGCAAACTAAACGAGGATTATATTTCTAAAATGGACTTAGAGGGAATAAGCATCACGAGTATCGGCGAGGTAAGCAACATGCTCGACTTGGTAGTCGCCTTAGGAATAAGCGCAGTTTTTGCCGTGGTCGTAATCTATATTATACTCATGTTCCAGTTTAACAATTTAAGAAAACCGCTTATTATCCTAACAAGTATACCGCTAAGTTTTATAGGAAGTGGCTTTGGCCTTTGGATATTTGGAATGGATATTCAGGCAATGGCGCTTTTAGGACTTGTAACTCTCTTTGGAATAGTGGTTAACAACAGTATATTATTAATAGAAGCAACAGACAGCTACAGGCTTTCGGGCGAAAGTTTAGTCGACTCCTGCAAACTTGCAATGTCAGACAGGTTTAGGCCGATAATGCTCGCTAGCATTACAACCTGCATAGGACTAGTGCCGTTAATTATTTCGGGAGACTCAATGACTTCTCCCATGGCCTCGGTTTTACTATTTGGATTACTCTTTTCGACTATCCTTACATTAATAGTAGTGCCAACGCTCTATGCTATCCATCATAAATAAGAAACGGGCTGTGGTGAAATTTCCACAGCCCGCAAATTTTTTAAGAGCAAAATCTGTGCTCGCCAATTACCGTAATGACAGGCCGTGAAAAAATCCACTCGCTTGTCGCCTTGTCAGGGTTATAATAGTATATAGCTCCACCCGATGGGTCAGAGCCGTTTATCGCTTCCCGCGCGGCGGTGTAGGCCGAGTCGGCAACCGCTGCGTTTATCCCTCCGTCATAAAGGCAGGAAAATGCGTTGGGTTCATAAATAACACCGGACATGGTGTTTGGAAAACTTGGATGGTTAATCCTGTTCATGATAACAGCGCCCACCGCAACTTGCCCCTCATAGGGCTCGCCCCTTGCCTCGGCGGAAATTATTTTGGCCAAAAGCTCGACCTCCGATTTTGAAAAAGCACCATACCCTTCGTCGGAAACATCGCTGCCACTGCTTCCCGATGAAGTGGTGGTAAGTCCTAAGGCCTTTAAAGTTGCATCTCCGGCAATTCCGTCGGCGGTAAGTCCCTGCGATTTTTGAAAGTTTATCACCGCAGAGCGAGTGTTAGAACCAAACACACCGTCGGCTTCATCGGATAAAAAGCCAAGCTCTATAAGTTTTGTTTGAATATTTCTGACCTCATCCCCTTGAGAGCCAATTTTTGAAAGCGCAAAAACCTGTGAATAAAAGGACACCAGCCCTATAATTATAATGTTAACAAGTACCACGATTAAAATTCGCCATATATAATGTAATTTACTTTTCATAAACATAAATTAAAAAACAACTCCTTTCTTATTAAATTTATTTTATACAAGTTATATATATGTTTATAAGTGGAAAAAATAGTTAATAATTTAGAATGACCATAGGGGCGACGTTTTTGAAGGGCAAAAAGGGGTGAAATACTTCCAAAAAAGAAAGGTTGTGGTGTATAAGATGACAGAACAACACGAGATATAGTGGAAAGGGTAGAAAAGGCAAAAAAAGCTAAAAAAGGTGTTGCAATTTGTGGGAAAGTCATGTATACTAAGATTCCGCTGAGAGGTGAGGGACGCGAAACGACGGACGGTACGGGAGTATGGCAGAGAAGTTTAGTAGCGAACTGGAAAGCGACGCTGAAAAAACTTTTTAAAAAAAGTTTAAAAAAAGTGTTGACAAACTTAAAGCGATGTGATATTATAGTCTAGCGCTCTTGAGGGAGCGGCAAGCGAAAACCGAGTGGTTTTCAAAAAGGACCTTGAAAATTAAACAACGAGAAAGACAAATAGGACCCGTAATTTACTTTGAGATATTCTCAAATAATTACAGATTTTTAAGTAAATCGACAACATAAAGGAAACAGACCTTTTTAAAAACTGTGGACAAAGTCAGAATGACGAAATGAGCATTTGAGCTTTTTTAAAAGATTTTAAATCGAAAGATTTAATATACAATTTTTTAGAGAGTTTGATCCTGGCTCAGGACGAACGCTGG
>CAYJJU010000004.1:0-53952 GCA_964370635.1 uncultured Eubacteriales bacterium
AAAAGTGAAGAGTGAAAAGTTGTGGCGAAATGCTTCGCATTTTTTGATTATATTTGTCAAAACCGCGGTTTCATTGTAGGGGCGGTCAGTGGCCGCCCGTGAGAGTTTCGTAAAACAGAGGAGGAGGGTTATATTATGAAAAAGATTATATCACTATTTTTAAGTATAAATTTAATTTTACTAGTCGCCTGTAGCACGGGCACAAGTACGGCAAAGCTTGAAATTATTCCACAGGGGACAGAGCTTTCAGGGGTGCTTGAGATTTCATCAGCAAATGCACCGCGCGAGGGTTCTGGATGGTGGAGCCTTGCAACTGGGTTTATGGATTTGCATCCAAATGTCGAAATTATTCATAACGACAATGGAATAAGTTTTGACCTTACAAGAGAATACGACGAAAGTGTTTTGATGATGGAGCATTATATATCAGATTTAAGGGTAAAACTCATGGCAGGGGATGCTCCAGATATTATATATGATGATTTAGATAATATATCTGATTTTTCCACAAGCGGACTACTTGCAGATTTAAACGAGTACGTAGAAAACGATGAAACATTTAAAGAAGAAGATTTTTATATGAATGTCATAAAATCGGGTGAATTAGGAGGCACTCTAGCCTCGTTTTCTACTCTTTTTTCAGGAATACATATAAAATTTAATAAAGATATGGTAGAGGCTTCGGGTGTGGATTTAGAAGCTGTACAAGTTGTCGATTATCAACTAGTTTTTGAAATTTATAATAAAGTTTTGGACAGTGGAAAATTTCCTGAGCTTAAATCTATCGACAGAAATGGCGGTTATGGAAATACTTTATTTTTATATGATGAATTTTATTCGTGCTTTGATATGGAAAGCTTGACAGCAAATTTCGATACTGAAAATTTTAGGAATTATCTAGTCACAATGAAAGACTATGGAGGCAGTACCAGTGAAAAATGGGTAGAAATTAGCAATGTATATGAACTTTTTGAAGATGACACATATTTAATTGAGTTTGTACATCCAACAGTTTATCAAGATGTAGAAAGATTTTTAATTGAAACGGATAAAGAGAGCAAGCCATATCCGCTAGTCTCATCTGCAGGGGATCATTATATTGTTGTAAGCTCGAGTATGAGCATACCAAAAGACGCAAAAAATCCTGCACTTGCATGGGAGTTTATAAAATACTGTGCATATGAGAGCGAAAAAGTGGCGACATTTTATGATTATGAAAAGGTCGGGCATTGGGATGGGGATAGGTTTTCAGGGAGCATACCAATCAATAAAAATAATTTTGAGAAATACCTTGATGTCACAATGATAGGATACCCTGACGATTATAAAGAAAAGTTTTTGGCTGTTACATCTATGGGCACAGATTTAATTGTTAAGCAGTATTATTATTTTGGAAACCTGTTTGCTATACTCGGCCCAAGTTTTGAAGATTATTATAACGGACTTCTAAGTGAAGACGAATGTGTGAAAAATCTTCAAGAACGAACAGAACTTTATTTTGCAGAAATAGAGTAAGGAGGAAACATCTATGAAAAAATTTATATCAATACTTTTGAGCATAACATTAATAAGCCTAGTAGCCTGTGGTACGGGCACAAGTACGGCAAAGCTTGAAATTATCCCCGAGGGGACAGAGCTTTCCGGCGTGCTTGAGATTTCATCGTTTGCAAGCGCTGACGATAGCAGTCACTGGTGGAATTTAGCACAGGGATTTATGAAACTTCACCCAAATGTTGAGATAGTAGCAAGCGATACTATAACCAACTCAAGCCCTTTGAGAGCTACAGAACAATCTATATTAGAAAAACAACAATATATAGCGGATTTAAGGATAAGATTGATATCAGGTGATGCACCAGACTTGATATTTGGTGGTTTTGAAATTATATCTGATTTTGCACCGAGTGATGTTCTTTGGGATTTAAACGAATATATCGAAAACGATGAAACATTTATAGAAGAAGACTTTTATATGAATGTAATAAGGGCAGGTGAAATAGGCGGTGAATTGGTTGCAATTCCAATTGGATTTTATGACGCAGGCTCAATGCGATTTAACACCGATATGCTAAACACGGCCGGCATAAGCCTTGAAGGCCTTGAAGATGTAGATTATAAATTCGTTATGGATACATATGAAGAACTGATTGAAAGTGGAAAATTTCCTGAACTAAAATCAGTAGACGTTGACGCTGCGATGTCGTATATGCTATTTTTATTGGAAGAAATGTATGCCTGTATAGATTTTGAAAATTTTACGGCAAACTTTGACACGGAAAATTTCAGAAATTATTTAGAAACAATGAAGGCATACATGAACACACTCACCGAAATTGGAGAGAGCGATAAGGAAAATGATATGTTTGAAGACGGCACTTATTTTGCAGAAATACCACTCGTAACCTTATATGATAAAATAAGTCTGTATTTGGGCGATTATGAAAATGCAAGCAAACTTTATCCCATGGTTTCAACGACAGGCGAGCATATTATTTACACATATGATAATATGGCCATACCAAAAAATGCAGAAAATCCAGAGCTTGCGTGGGAATTTATTAAGTACTGCACATATGAAAGTGAAAAAGTAGGGACAATTTTTGACTATGAAAAAAAAGGGCATTGGGATGGCGACAGGTTTGATTCATTCTTACCGATAAATAAGGGAAATCTTGAAAAATATCTTGAGGTCACATTGGTGGGACAAGAAGAGTATTTTAGTGAAAAAATGATAACATATATGGATGAGATTGCGAGCTATCCGACAAGGCAGTTTTTTATGTTTAATACCTTGATGATAGAAATTAGCGAAATTGTCTCCTATGATTACTACAGGACCGATTTAATAGATACAGATGAATGCATTAAGCTGCTACAAGACAAAGCAAAAATCTATTTTGCTGAGATGAAATAAAAAATTATAAGGAGGAAGAAAAATGAACACTAAACTAAAAATTGCCATTGTAGGTGGCGGAACTTGGGGTGAAAATCATGCGAAAATTTATATGGATCACCCTTTTGCCCAGGTTGTAGGCGTCTACGACCAAAACAGCGAAAAGGCAGAGAAAATGGGGGCAAAGCTTGGAATTGTGGCGTATAAGGATTATGACGACATGCTAAAAAACTCGGGCTGTGATGCAGTAGCCGTGGTGACACCCGACTTTGCGCATGCCGAGCTTTCCATAAAGGCGGCAAATGCCAAAAAAGATATTTTAATAGAAAAACCGCTTGCCACCACTCGTGACGACGTTTTCATGATGTGCGAGGCGTTTGAAAAAAACAATGTCCGTGTGATGGTAGATTTGCACAACCGCTGGAATCCACCGTTTAATGAGGCGTATCAGAGCATAAAAAACGGAGAACTAGGCGAGGTTTACAGCGGATATTTTAGGCTAAACGACATAAAATGGGTGGCGACAGATTTGCTTCCATGGGCTGCAAAATCCTCAATTTTATGGTTTTTGGGAAGCCACAGCCTAGACACCCTGCGCTGGCTTTTTGATGACGAGGTGGTACGGGTTTATTCGGTTAGTAGAAGTGGCGTTTTAAAAGGCATGGGGGTAGATACGGTCGATGAGTACCTCACTACTTTAGAGTTTAAAAAAGGTGGAATAGCACAGATGGAAAACGGCTGGATAACGCCAAACGCCAACCCCTGTGTAAACGACATGAAGTGCAATATTTTGGGAACAAAGGGAATGATGGCGATAGACCCCAGCCACCATAATTTAGTACAAAAATTTACCGACACCACGGTAAAGGTGCCGGATATATTGGTACAACATTCTGTTTTTGGAAAACCAAAAGGTTTCGCTTTTGAGAGCATAAAGTCATTTGTGGACTGCATACTGTCGGGCGATGATTTCCACGTAAGCCTAAAAGATGCGGCAAACACAAGCCTTTGCCTCCTCTCAATTATGGAATCGGCCGAAAAAAGAATGCCGGTTGAAGTGAAATATTAAAAAAAGCCCCGAGGGGCTTTTTTCAGACTGTCGAAAAACCCGCAAACGCAAAAAACGAGCCAGCTTGGCTCGTTTTTTCGCTTCCTGCGTCACAGACACTTGCAAATTTCCCTCATATACCCTCGTATTACTCGGTCATTTGTAAGTATTTGTTCCTTGTCTTGCAGATTTTTGGACAGTCCGGCAGCGTGTGCAAAAAAGTAGGACTTTTTTGCATACGCTGAAAAAAGCCCCGAGGGGCTTTTTTAATGATCTATATATTACTTCATTTCAAAAAACTGTTTTTCGTTACATAAAATTTGTTTAACGTAGCAGTTTTTTGCCTTTTCAATATAATTTTGCTTTATCTCGTCGCTTAAATCTGCAACGATTTCAATTTTAGTGTAAATTTTGCTTATGCCTTCTTCGTCGTTATTCATATCGGCAGATATTATAACGTCCTCGAATTCCACATTGTCTTGCATTAATGCATGCCTTACATTTACGCTAAGGCAAGACACATATCCTGCAAGGACTAGCTGATTAGGCCTAAAGTCTGTGCCCAAACCGCCTGCCTCCATAGGTTGTCCGCAGTAGACTGGGCGAATTTGTGAGTTTTCGCCTATAGTGATTTCCGTTGTGTATTTATTATCTTTTGCTCGTGATACTACCATTTTCCTGCTCCTTTTACTTATTAAATTTAAGACATTATAGCATGAAAAATGGTTAAAAGGCAAATTATTTTTTGCTCAAAATATCGTCCTCGGTTTTTGTAACTTGCTCGGAAAATTCTATGGCGTTTTTATTTTCTATATACCATTTATAGCAAAGCCTTAACTTGCTTAGCATATCGCTTTCCTCTTTGTGAATTTTATTTATTTTTGTCACGTCTAAGACATTGTCGTAGTCGTGGAATGGGAAATATTCTCTTGGTTGGTACTTTCCTTTTGCAGGGTAATACACAGTCTTAACAGTTTTTCCTGTCGCCTTTGCACATAGTTTTACCCAGTCTGAAAAGCTTATTGCCTCTTTATTTCCAACATTATAGACATCGGTTTTAATGTCGTCTTTTTCTATTAAAGCCACCACAATTTGAGCTAAATCGTTTGCTGATATAAACTGAATTTTATTGTCACTATCGGGTATTATTACCGTCCTATTATTTTCTATATGGTTAAAAATAAACGATTCTCGCCTTGCGTAGTTATTTTCGCCATACACATAAGGAGGCCTTAAGATTGACACGGGAACAGCACTTGTTTTACTCCAGTCAAGATAGGCTTTTTCGGCTATAATTTTATCTTCTCCATACTTTCCCCAATGTATATTTTTTGAAAGCGGATACTCCTCTTTAAGCGGTGCCTGCAAATTTTCTATGTCGTAAACGGAACTTGAACTTATAAAAACTATTTGTTTAAGTGCAGTTGTGTCTATGCTTTTTAGTAAATTTTCGGTATGGTTTTTGTTAAGCCCTGATATATCGACGATATAGTCAAAGCTTTTGCCATTTAGGGCGTCTTTCATGCCGTCTTGACTGTCTCTGTCGGCGATTAAAGTTTTAACACCCGGTAAATCCTCTTTCTTGCTTCCCCTGTTTAAGAGGGTGATGGTGTAGGATTTTTCTAAAAATTTGCTAACAACCGCCTTTCCAATAAAATACGTGCCACCTAGAATTAAAATGTTTTTCATAAGATATACCTCTTTCTTAAAATATAAAAACTAGAGCGGCTAAATTAGCGCTCTAGTTTTTTGATAATTTAACAGTCGACATCAATGAATACTTTCATTGTGTCTTCCTTATTTTCTTCGATGTATTTATATGCATCTAAAAATTCTCTAAAGGGGAAGTGCTTGCTCATAAGAGGTCGTAGATTTACCTCTTTATTTTGCACAAGTTCAATTGCTGTTAGGTAATCGCCGTGTTTATACATCATAGAAGTGTCAAGCACCAATTGTTTGTCGTTTAAAACCGCCAAATTTACATTTGCCATTTTAGCAAAAACTGCAATGAGTACTATGGTACTGCCTTTTCTTGCACAGTTTATTGCTTCGTTTATGGTGATGTCGTTTCCTGCGCAGTCAAAAATTACATCTGCCTTATCTACACCAAAATGCTTATCGATTGCCGTCGATAATTCTGTGGTTTTTGTGTTTACGGTTATAAAATCCCCACAGTTTTTGGCAATTTCGAGGCGTTTGTTTGATATGTCTGTAATCATAACCTTGTCGGCACCCAGTGCCTTGCAGGCCTGAGCTGTAAGTATGCCTATAGGCCCTGCTCCCAAAACTACTACAGCAGAGTCCTCTAAATCCTCATAGCGCTGTGCCGCATGCACCGCCACTGCTAGAGGCTCTATCATTGCGCCCTCGTCAAAACTCATATTATCCGGTAGTGGTGTGATTTTTGAAACGTGGACTGCAAAATATTCTGATGCTGTGCCTGTGGTTTGAAAGCCCATTACTTTTAGGTTTTCGCAAAGGTTATATCTGCCGCCTCTGCAAAGGTAACAAGTGCCACAAGTAACTTGCGGTTCAATTGTGACCCTTTGGCCTAAAGTGAGCCCTTTCACTCTTCCTCCAAGCTCGACAATGAGCCCAGATACCTCATGCCCCTGTGTTACAGGATAGCTTGTAAATGGGTGCTCTCCGTGGTATACGTGTAAGTCAGATCCGCATATGCCGATGCGCATAATTTTTACAAGTACTTCGTCGTCTTTGATTTTAGGCATATCGACTTCACAAAATTCTATAATGCCGGGTTTTGTCATAACTTGTTTTAACATGGATATTTCCCCCTTAATAAGGCGATTGGCCTTAGTGAATTTGTGAAAAGGACAGGCAAAGAGCCTGTCCCTTAATAGCACAAATTATTTTGCAGCAAACAATTTAATTGTTTTAACCATTTGGCTTGTATATGAATTTTCATTGTCATACCAAGAAACAGTTTGAACTTGATATAAATCGTCGCCGATTTTTGTAACCATTGTTTGAGTTGCATCAAATAGTGAGCCGTATGTGATACCAACGATATCAGATGATACTAGCTCTTCTTCTGTGTAACCGAAAGAGTCAGAAGATGCTGCTTTCATAGCTGCATTGATTCCGTCTACTGTTACGTCTGTGCCTTTAACAACTGATACTAAGATAGTTGTTGAACCTGTTGGAACAGGAACACGTTGTGCAGAACCTACAAGTTTGCCGTTAAGCTCTGGGATAACAAGTCCGATAGCTTTAGCAGCGCCTGTTGAGTTAGGCACGATATTAGCAGCACCAGCTCTTGCTCTTCTTAAGTCACCTTTTGGGTGAGGGCCGTCAAGAGTCATTTGGTCGCCTGTGTATGCGTGGATTGTTGACATGATACCGCTTTGGATAGGAGCGTAATCATTAAGAGCCTTAGCCATAGGAGCTAGGCAGTTTGTTGTGCAAGAAGCAGCAGAGATAATTTTATCCTCAGCTGTGATAACTTCGTCATTAACGCCGAAAACAACTGTAGGTAGGTCGTTACCTGCTGGAGCAGAAATAACAACTTTTTTAGCACCTGCATCGATGTGAGCTTGTGATTTGTCTTTTGATACGTAGAAACCTGTGCACTCTAGAACAACATCAACACCAATTTCTCCCCAAGGAAGATTTTTAGCATCTCTCTCTGCATAGATTTTAATTTCTTTACCGTCAACTGTGATTGAAGCTTCCCCTGCCTCAACTGTGTGACCGTCGTATCTGCCTTGAGCTGTGTCATACTTTAGAAGATGAGCAAGCATTTTTGGGCTTGTTAAATCGTTAATAGCAACAATTTCATAACCCTCTGCACCAAACATTTGTCTGAATGCTAAACGACCGATACGGCCAAAACCATTAATAGCAACTTTTACTGACATAAAACTTAACCTCCAAAAATAAATTGTAGTATTTTTAATACTTCTATATTTTAAAGCATTTTGGAAAATAATACAAGCCTTTGTTAGAAAATTCACAAAATTTTTTTATTTTAGGGGTTTGTATGTGCTCGAATAGGTGAAGTAATGCTATTGTATTGCCAATATTACCACTAGCTTTTGTGGATTTCGGTATAATTAAGATGAATATAGAAAAGTTGAATGAATAATAATGACATGTCGTCCATATCATGTATGCCCACACTTGTAAAAAAAATTATATAACAAGCTATCTTTTCTCAATATACTATTCCTAAGCCAAGTTCCTAGCCCAAAATGATAGATATAAAGCTTTGAATAGTTACACCGCCTAAAGTCTGAAAGCTCTTTTTCGTCTAACATTTCTTTTATAGCATTAAAACTCTCTTTAAGTGCAAGTTGTATTTCCAAAATCTCATCTCCTTAATATGGATACTATCGCCTACTTATATATGGCTATTATATAGTCCATAATAGTAAAAGTCAAGAGAGGAGATTAATTATGATTACTTTCGATAAATTATGGATTACAATGAACGAGAAGAGTGTTTCGACCTATAGACTTCGGGAAGATTATGGATTTAACAGTAAAACAATTTCAAAACTCAGAAAAAATGAAAATGTAAATACATCTACACTAAACAAATTATGCAAAATTTTGCAGTGTGAACTTTCTGACATAGCAAGTTATGAAGAAGATGAAAAGTAAATACTGTTGAAATTCGGGACTGTAATGATTTTTTCATTACAGTCTTTTTAGCATTATTATTGCGTGTATTATAATTATATGCTAAAATGTTAAAAACTAATTTATCATAGGAGAAGAAGATGCGAGATAGAAATTTGTGTGTAAAGCTTAATGCGCTTACAGTGTTTAGAAATTTACTTGATAGGCCGATTATTTCGGCATTTAGCGAGCTTTTGAGAGCTTATGAAATTGATGATAATGAAAATTTATACGTGGCATATTCAAAATTTGTTGCCATGCTATTTAAAGAGTGTGACTGCATTACAGATTATATTTTAAATTGTGTTTTAGAGGACGATAACTTTTATATAAAATCAAAAGGCAGTGGTAAAACACTTAGCAAAACTTTTGATGAAGCGGTAAAAATCGATTTGCAATTTCTTGCGGAAGTAAGCGCTGTAAAGGCAAGTGACATTACAGGTGAATTTGCGATAAAACTGCCATTATTTAAGAGTTATGAGGCGGATTTTGTTAAAATTTATGAAGAAAAACTTTTAAAAGTGGCGGTCGAGGGTTATGGGGTTTTTACAAAATACAAGGCATTCATGTTTGATTCAAACGGACTTGAAGCCATAAAAAATCCTGACGCTCAAAGCCTTGCCTCGCTCAAAGGCTATGAATATGCAAGGGATAAAGTCGTGAAAAACACCGAAAGTTTTTTAAAGGGTAAGAGCGCCAATAATGCATTTTTATACGGAGACGCCGGAACGGGCAAGAGCTCTACCGTAAAAGCGGTTTTAAATGAATTTTCTCATATGGGACTTAGGCTTATAGAAATAAAAAAGAGCAGTATTGTGCATTTGCCAAAACTACTCGATGAACTCGCCGAAAATCCGTTAAAATTTATTTTATTCATAGATGATTTAAGTTTTGCACCCGAGGATAAAAATTTTTCTACCCTAAAGGCAATTTTAGAGGGCAGTGTTGTTGTGCCCTCTAAAAACTGTATAATTTATGCAACAAGTAACAGGCGCCACCTTGTAAAAGAGCTGATGAGTGAGCGTGAAGGCGACGACATCCATTTGAGAGACACGCTACAAGAAACACTCAGCCTTTCTGCAAGGTTTGGCCTTACCGTGACATTTAACGCGCCAAATAAGGACGATTATTTACAAATAGTCGACTTTTATGCGGATAAATTTGAGATTGATATAGAGCGTGAAAAACTCCACAAAATGGCGATGACCTTTGAGGTGCGAAACGGCGGACGAAGCCCAAGGACTGCCAAGCATTTTATAAGCTCTTTAATGGCGGATACGCTTTAAAATTTAACGATTTGCTCTGTTTTATCGTAAAGGGTCTTGTATCCAAAATAAAGTGAGCCAAAACAAGCAAGACATACGACCGTGCAAATCGTTACCATTATAGCAATTTGATATAAAATTGCGGTCATTGGCAGTGTTCCCGATAAAATCTGGCCCGTCATCATGCCGGGCAGCGACACTATTCCCATGCCAACTATGCTGTTTAAGGTGGGAAGCATTGCGGTTTCAAGCGCTTCTCTCACAAAGGGAAAAAGAATTTGTGAGGGTTTTGCGCCTATGCACTGTAAAGCATTTATCCTTGCGTGTCCCGTCTCGACGGACTTTTTAAAGCTATTTAAGCCAAGGGTCACGCCCGTTATGCTGTTTCCGAGTATCATGCCTGCAAGAGGTATTGTGTACTGCGGATTAAATACGCTTTCTCCCACGACGATAGTGACAAAAAATATTATCATGCAAAGCCCTGAAAAAGACAGTGCAATTGCAACCGCAAGTTTAAAGCGACTATTTAAGCCTTTTACCCGTGAAAAAACTCTGTAAATCGAGAAGCCCACCATTACGCATATGTATAAGACGGTAAATATTGGATGGGGGTTTTCAAAAATATAGGTGAGTATGAGTCCTGCCAAAATTAGTTGAACCGTCATTCGTATGTTTCCTATGAGCAGCTGCTTTACAAGATTTACCTTGCAAACTTTCATTATCACAGCGACTATGATAAGCAGGGTATATACAAGTGAAAATTGCCATATTTGAAGCTGTACTACGTCGTTCACGATTTTTCCCCCTTGTTAAGATGAATAATTTTGTCCGCAAATTCTTGTACTAAAATATCGTTGTGGCATATAGATATAGGGGTTATGGAGTGTGAAAAGCAAAACTGCTTTACGTTGCTTAAAAGAGTTTTTGAGGTCTTTTCGTCTAAGGCAGAAGTGGGCTCGTCTAAAAGTAAAACTTTAGGGCAAAAAGATAGGCAAATTGCAAGAAAAACACGTTGTTTTTCACCGCCCGATAAATTTGTACATGGAGTATCAAGCGCTGTGTCGATACAACAAATTCCCAAAAATTTTTTCATATCACTGCTTGAAATAAGACTGTCTTCACGGCTTTCATAATAAAATTTGAAATTATCCTCAATGCTTTTATCGAGTAAAAATACTTCTTGCGATATGAGCATGACTTCTTTTCTGTAGGCAATTACCTCTTTAGCGCTTATGTTTTCGCCCTTATAGGTGATTTCTCCACGATTTGGGATTATCACACGGTTTAGTATTTTTAAAAACGTGCTTTTGCCACATCCGCTCTCACCCGTTATGAAAGTGAAAATATTTTCCTCTATGTCAATTTGCGGATATTTTATGATATCTAAAAAATTTACATTTTTAGCAGTTATAAGCATGTTTGTGCCTCCTTTTACTTGACAATTTAATAAATTTGAGATATAATATCATTATTCGATATCGAAATTCGATATCATTGTAACATAGGAGAACAAATTATGCAAGAAAAAGTTTTAAGAAAATTATTTTTGGCATTTATCCACGTGCACATTTTGCGCCACGCAAAAGAAGAGCCCATATATGGCACATGGATGATAGAAGAGCTTAAAAGGCACGGGTATGAGATATCCGCAGGCACGCTTTACCCGATTTTTCACGACTTAGAAAAAAGCGGATTATTAGTGTCTGAGCAAAAAAATGTAGGCGGAAAAATCAGAAAATATTACAGCGCAACAGATAAGGGGATAGAGGTATTAAGGCTTTCAAACGAAAAAATTAAGGAACTTAGCTAAGGAGATTTTTGATGGACGGTAAAATATTAAAGCTACAGTGCCCTTCCTGTGGCGCGGCAATAAATTATAACATAGGCACTAGCTCAGTGGTGTGCGGACACTGTGGGAACGAATATCCCATAGATTTTTTTAATATACAAAATAAGTCTGTTGCAGATGAAAAAGGCGATTGGCGTGTAAAAAGCCTAAAAAGGAAGTATGCAAGTATTTCGGCTTTACATGGGCTTGTGTGCACGGCCTGTGGGGCGGAGATTATTAATAATGCCGACACGGTAGCGACGCAGTGTATGTACTGTGGCAATGCACTCATAGTGGTCGGCAACATAAAAGGCATGCTACAGCCTGATAAAATTTTACCATTTAAAATTAAAAAAGACGAAGCACAAGCCAGCCTTAAAAAATTTTATAATAAAAAGATTTTGCTTCCAAGCGAGTTTAAAGATTTGAATGAAATTGATAAAATTGTAGGCATGTATGTTCCTTTTTGGCTTTTTAGCGGTAAAGGAGTTTTACATTACACCTTTGAGCCTAACCAAGTTTCGAGGTTTAGGGAAGGCGACTACATGATTACAAAAACACAGCATTATGAGTTTGACATGGTGGCAGATTTGGATTATATAGACTTGCCCGTCAATGCCTCATCAAGGACGCCCGACGATTACATGGGTGGCTTAGAACCCTTTGATTTTGGCGAACTTAAAAGCTTTTCTACAAGCTATATGGCAGGTTTTTATGCAGAAAAATTTGATAATAGTGTGGACGATTGCACCGAACAGGCAAAGGACAGGCTCTTTTATGAGATAAGTTCAGACCTTTTAGGTCAAAAGGGCATATACATGGAGAAAAGAAAACTGCCGTTTAGCACAGTAAAGGAGAAAGGGCATACACATTCTTTGCAAAGCGAAGACATAAAATATGTTTTACTCCCGGTGTGGATGTTAAACACGAGATACAAGGGTAAAATGTATCATTTTGCGATAAATGGTCAAACGGGAAAGGTGTCAGGGGAATTGCCAATCGACAAGACAAAGCAGATTTTGCTTTTTTTATCGATGTTCATAGGCATGTCCACGCTGTTTTCCATGCTCATTTACTTAATCATTTTATTTTTTGGAGGGATACAGTGATGAAAGCTATAATAATATCGCTAGTTTCAAGCCTTATCTTTGTGATTATTTACATAGCAGTGCTTGCGGCAACCATGGGCGGCATGGCGGGCGTTTTATCCCAAGAAGAGGCATTTTTATTCTTGGCACTAGTGCCGATGTTTTTCTCGCTTATTATATCTATAGTTGCAATGATTATGATAATAAAGAAAAAAATGAAGACGGCAACAAAGCAGCTCGTGGCAAGAAATCACATAGTAAGAACGTCAAAACCTATGGTGGTAAGGGATGAATATATGGGCGAGAGTGTGTCACAGGATAATTTGCGTTAAATCTGTGGAAAATTCGGGTAAAAAACGGTGAAAATTATTGACAACTTTTTCCATATATGTTATCATTTTACTGTTTATAAACTATAAAACAGAGGAGAGGTAGAAAAATGAAGAAAAACAAGATTTTATCTTTGGTTTTGGCACTTGCGCTCATGATGCAAATTATACCTATGAGCCTATCTGTTTCAGCCGAAGAAGCGGAAAGCGGTGACGCGCCTGCGCCTGTCTCAGACGAAACACCAACAGACGACGGCAGCACTCCGGCACCAGTGAGTGAAACACCGGTGACAGCAGCGGGTGCAGCGCTGACATTTTACGAGACTTTTTTTGAAGGTACGGGAATCGGTGGTGAATTTGTACTAATAGAAGACGCTGATACTGTAAACAAAACAGCAAAAGTTAAGTTTGTAGGAATGTATGATAAGACTGTAAAAACATTGTCAATACCTGAAAGTTTTTATACAAAATCAGATTTTGATGTGAATACAGATTACAAATACATCGTAACAGAAATTGGGGGTTTTTCGGTATTAGATGCACCAAATTTAACTGAAGTTTTAATTCCGTCCACAGTAACAAAAGTTGGTAACGGTTGGTTTGACTTGCCAAAGTTAGATTTATTTATACCCAATACTGTTATAGAAACGACCATGGGAGTATGGGATTTTTCTGAAATGAACAGTGTAACTATCGAAGACGGTAGTACAGCGTTTAACGTTGTAGACGATGTAATTTATAGCACAGATGGCACTAAGCTTATCTATTATCCAAGAACTAAAACTGATACTACATTTACACTTCCTGCCGATATAACAACAATAGGCTTTAAAGCTTTTGCCGATAATGCAAATCTTACAGAAGTTGTACTATCAGACAAGGTGACCGAAATAGACAGCGAGGCATTTTCAGGTTGTACTTCACTTTCTAAAATAGATATTCCTGCTTCGGTAACAACTATTTATAGTAGCACGTTTTCAAACTGTGAATCACTTGATTTATTTATCCCGAAAACGGTAACTGAATTTAGTATTTTAGCAGCACAAATTAAAGAGCTAAACTCAATTACATTTGAAGATGGTAGCCCTCTTTACAAAGAAGTAGATGGTGTAGTTTACACAGCGGATGGAACACAACTTATCTATTATCCAGAAACTAAAACAGATGCGTCTTTTGATATTCCCGATACTGTAACTACTATAGCTTACAGTTCATTTGAAGGTTCAAAAGTAAAATCTGTTGATATTCCAGACTCAGTGGAGAGTATAGGTTGGAGTGCATTTGCGAATTCAGATTTAGAATATCTATACATTCCCGACAGCGTGAAAGATGTATATTACGATTTTGTGATGGGTTCTGAAAACCTAACCGCAATTTCCATTCCTAATTTGGCGTGGGCACCAAATTTCATTACAGGTTACCCTTCACAAGGCGACCCTAGCAACCTAGTATATCTATATTTTAGAGGTAATTATAGTGATGCATTAAGCTATAGCGTAAGTGATGCACAAGCGCAAGGCGTTCAAATTTACTATAAACCCGGCGCAACAGGCTGGGAGGCAGTCGAGGGCGCGATAGCTAAGGACATGGATGCACAAACTGCACCTGCACCAAAGCCTATTCCGACTCAAAGCAAGGTGATTTCTACCGAAAAACCTGCTGATTTTGGAACAAAGGATCAAATTGAAACCGTTATTCCAACTGCAAGCTTGCCTACAGTGCCTGGCGGTACAGAGGCTGCAAATAACGAGCAATTAGTTCTTTCAGTTGCAACCGGCAGCAGTGCTATTGATGCAGATAAAATTGATACCGTAAAACAAGCGGCGAAAGATTCAAAAATTGACCCAGATGCAGACACCACTGTATATTTAGATATTAATCTATTCTATACAGGCAAAGGTGAAGAGTATCTTAAAGTGCAACCAAACGGCACAATGACAATTTTTGTTCCGTATTCTAAAATTGCACCTATAACAAAAGATACCGCAGATGTATCGGTTATACATATGAAATCAGACAACACGACTGAAGTAATTAAACCTACTATGCTTGAAGCGGGTATATCCTTCGACGTAAGCAGTCTATCTCCATTCTTAGTAGGCGTACTTTCTAACGAGCCAACACCGACTCCTGCAACACCAACTCCTGTACCGACACCGGAAACTCCAACAACAGGCGACGATTCTATGATGACTTTCTTTATAGGAATTTCTGTTCTATCTCTTCTAGCGATATCACTTATTTCTTATAAAGTAGTCGCAAAGAAAAAATCTAACTAAAATTTAATTTAAATGTAAGACTGCAAGGAATTTGATACTCCTTGCAGTTTTCAGTGTGTCAAAAAAGATATCGTGTTTTGTCATAATGACAATGATTAAAAGTTTTACTAAATTTTTTCCAAAAAATTTCGGGTTCTTAGGGCAGAGCTCTAAGACGTTTTCCGCAGAAAACGGAATCTTTATCCTTAGAAGAGCTTTTTTGAAGGTGAATTTTGCCCTAAAAGGGCAAAAGAGGAAAGTTTTTGCGATAGAAAAAGTTTCCTTATACCTACCCATTTGTGCAACTTTTTTTCGGACAGAGGTTTATTGACAGTCTGAAAACTGCAAGGAGATTGATACTCCTTGCAGTTTTTTTAATAACTATTTATTATGTCTATGTATTCATCTGGCAGTACAAGCTCTGGCTTGTCTTTTATTAAATACGCTAAAGGGGAAGTGGTGCTTATCACGTCTTCAAGCATATTAGGGACTTCCTTCATTAATGAAATGCAGTAGTTTGCGCTGCTTTCATCGCATGCTTGCAAAAATAAATCGGTAGACACTTTCATTTGGTCGATAAATTCGGTGTATGCCGATATGTCATACCTTGAAAGCTCAATTTGTTTTAATCTATAATTTATAGTGTCTTCAATATTTCCGCTTGAATAGGCTTCTATGGCTTTAATCCTGTGTGTTTGGGCGATACTGTCATTATAACTTAATATAGAATTTGAAATTTCCACACCTTCACTTAAATCCTCGGTGTCTTTAAGCTCGCTTAAATGTATGCGCGTGTTGTTTGGGTAAAGACTTAAAGAAATTTCATCAAAACTTAGGTATTCGCTTATAAAAATTGTGGCAAAATAGAAATTTACCGCTATTAATAATATAGAGGAGAGTTTAAATACAAGCGGCTTTATTTTAATATCTTTAAATGCTTTGTACTCCAGACAAAGAAGCAAGACCATGAAAACTGAAAGATACTGCAAATGGAAATCAAGCATGCAAGAAATACTTATGAAAACGAGTATCATCTTATTAAGGGGGGTTAAAGTCTTAGATATAAAGGCCTTTACAAGTAGGACGATTAGCGAAATTCCCGATAAAAATCCCCCGTCTAAAAACATTTGCAAAAAGTCGTTGTGAACGTAAGAAACAGAGTATACGCCATGCTGAAATGCGCCTTGCGTGTAGAGGTAACCCTGATATCCAAGGCCGAAAGGATTTGTGATTATAGGTATTACGGAGTCTATCATGTATAAAATTCGGCCAATAAACGTGCTCTCAAAAAGCGATATGGATAGCAGCGTGTTTAATATGCTGTTGTCACCTATAATAAAGATGTAAATCACTGTGCTTAAAGCGCCGACAAGCGTCCCGCCTATCAAAATGAAAATTCCAAGTTTTCTGAAATTTTTGATGAAAATTAGAGAAATTACAAATAGAGCGTAAAGTATTAATAAGGTTCTACTTCCGCTTGCAAAAATTCCAAAACTTAAAATTACAAGTCTTGCGGTGCTAAGGCCTACGAGTTTTTTATCGGCTAAATTTTCCTGTAAAGAAAAAACAGTGACGATTATTCCGATTAATAGGAAAAGGGAAAAAGTATTTGGATACTGAAAAAGTCCGCTGATTTGCCCGTTTACGGCAAAATAATCATAAAGCGGTGAATAGAGATTAAACGCATACGATAAAATTATCAGTACAATTCCAATGTCGGGGATGAGTTTAAGTAAACCTTGTCGCTCCTCAGATTTAAGCCCGGAAAAAATAATGCTAAGCGGTATGAGTGGCAAAAATTTTATGAATCCGAAAACTGCCATAAACGAGTCGACGGCAAAGGGGATAGATAAAAGAAAGCCCGAACAAAATAGCATAATCCAAAAATGTTCCTTGCAAAAAGTGAATTTGTGGAGCTTAGATTTCTGAGTTATGAGCAAATAAGCCGTCGAGGCTATAAATAAAATTGTCGATACAAATTCAAAAAAACCGCCAAAGGCAAGGCAGGTTGAAATGAATAAAATTTTGATAAAAAGCAAGTTTTTAGTGTTTAATGATGAAGAAAAAATGTGCATCACCCCATATTTTTTAATTATAATAATAGTTTACTATTAAGCTTTAAAAATGTCAATAAAAGCTCGTATAAAATAAGCGTAAAAATATTGAATTTAAGTTATTTTTGTGGTAAAATTTAATTAACTATGAAATTGAATTGAGGTTAAGATTTTGTCAAATTTAAAAGAACAAATTAACAGGCGAAGGACTTTCGCCATTATTTCTCACCCGGATGCCGGTAAAACAACACTTACGGAGAAATTTTTGCTATACGGCGGTGCCATATCTATGGCAGGTGCGGTTAAGGGCAAAAAGCACGCAAAACATGCGGTTTCTGACTGGATGGAAATAGAAAAACAAAGGGGTATCTCGGTTACCTCTTCTGTCATGCAGTTTGAGTATGACAATTTTTGCATAAATATTTTGGACACACCCGGGCATGAAGATTTTTCTGAAGACACATATAGAACTCTCATGGCGGCAGACTCTGCGGTTATGGTAATTGATGCCTCAAAGGGTGTTGAGGCACAGACGAGAAAGCTATTTAAGGTATGTCTTTTAAGAGATATTCCTATTTTCACATTTATAAATAAAATGGACAGGGACTCTCAAAGTCCGTACGACCTTTTAGACGAAATAGAAAAAGAGCTTGGCATAGGAACCTATCCAATGAACTGGCCTATAGGCTCAGGTTTTGAGTTTAAGGGAGTGTATGACAGGGACGAGTCTGAGATTATCACATTTGAAGCCAACAACGGACAAAGAGAAGTTGAGGCGACCAAGGTTAATTTAGACGACGAAAGCCTAGTTACGACACTTGGCGAAAATTTATATAATACGCTAAAAGACGACGTAGAGCTTTTGGACGGTGCAGGCTATGAAATGGACATGGAAAAAGTGCGCCACGGCAAACTTTCCCCCGTATTTTTTGGCTCTGCCCTTACAAATTTTGGTGTCGAGCCTTTCCTTAAAAACTTTTTAAAAATGACCACAGCACCGCTTGAGAGAAACACGGCAGACGGCATTGTAGACCCATTTGAGGACAATTTTTCGGCCTTTGTTTTTAAAATTCAAGCAAATATGAACAAGGCGCACAGGGACAGAATTGCCTTTATGCGAATTTGTAGCGGTAAGTTTGAAAAGGGAATGGAAGTAAGCCATGTGCAACAAGGCAGAAAAATAAAACTCGCCCAACCACAACAAATGATGGCACAAAGCCGTGAAATTATCGACGAGGCCTATGCAGGCGACATAATAGGCGTATTCGACCCGGGCATTTTCTCGATAGGCGACACGGTTTGCGCACCGTCAAAAAAAGTCAGGTTTGAGGGAATACCTACCTTTGCACCGGAGTTTTTCTGTAGAGTTCAGCAAAAAGACACGATGAAGAGAAAGCAGTTTGTAAAGGGAATAGAGCAAATTGCACAAGAGGGAGCTATTCAAATATTCAGAGAAATTTCCTCAGGACTTGAAGAAATCATAGTCGGTGTTGTGGGAACACTACAGTTTGACGTTTTTAAATATAGAATGGAAAACGAGTATAACGTCGAGATAAGGTCTGAGAATTTATCCTACACCTTCATACGCTGGATAGAAAACGAAGACGTAGATTTAAAGAAATTAAGCCTTACATCAGACACAAAAAAAGTACAGGACATGAAAGACAGATACCTACTGCTATTTGCAAATCAGTGGAGCATAAACTGGGCACTAGAGCACAACGAAGGTTTAGAGCTTTCTGAATTTAGTAGGAACTAGGCAGTGAACGCATTGCGTTCAAGTGAAGAGTGAAAAGTGAAAAGTGAAGAGTTGTGGTGAAAATCCTGCGGATTTTTTATTATATTTATTTTTCATAAAACAGCAAATTACGGTGTAGGGCAAGGGCTCTGCTCTTGCCGATTATTGTAGTTTAAATAATAAAATTAGGAGATTTAATAAATGAAAAAATTAATATTTGGTTCTGTTATGTTTTTGACAGGTATTGTCAGTACGGCAATTTTATTAGCAGGTGCAATGTCAAATGAATGGACAGTAAACGGGCAGTTTTCAGCCTTTTGGAATTTAGCCGAGTATGGACTAATGCCAGCGCTATACATTTTTATTGGAATAGCAGTTATAGGAATTTTACTCTCAATATGGGGAATGTTTGAGAGGAAATAGAGTATAATTATCATAATTTATATAGTGATTGAAGTGTTTAACATTTGTGGAGTTAGCTTTTTAGCCATGCAATTAATATAACTAGAGGTGTAAAAAATGATAAAAGCAATTTTATTTGATTTTGACGGTGTGTTAACTATTGATAAGACTGGTTCAACCTCAATAACTAACTATATATCAAGAAAATACGACATACCTTTAGATATTGTGAAACAAAGCTATTATAAGCACAATCGAGCTTTGCTGAGTGGAGATATTGTTCATGAAGACATGTGGGATAAATTTTGTAGTGATGTAAACCAAGAAATATCATATGATATTCTCATAGAGTCTTTTATGGCAACAAAACTTGATGAAGAAATGATAGGTATATTAAAAGATTTAAAACATCAATATTTAATTGGGTTGATAACAGACAACAAATTAGATAGGATAGATAATATCTTTAATAATAGAGATTTGTATAAATACTTTGATTGCATTGCAATTTCTGCAGAATTAAAAATGAATAAGCGGTCAAGTGAAATTTTTCATTATGTTAGCAAGCAGCTAAAGGTGAATGCCAATGAATGTGTCTTTATTGACAATACAGAGGAAAATTTAACAACTCCAAATTCAATGGGAATGAAAACTATTTTTTTCGATGACGAAAAAAGAAATGTAAAAGAATTTAATAACATACTGAATAGCATACTATTATGAGCACACGCCTCATAACAAAACAAAAAATTATTAAAATGGAGTTATCAAATGAGCAAAACACAAGAAACAAACAAATAATTTTAAATTAAAGATGTATTTTCCTTGACAAAAAGGCAATAACAAGACTATAATATACTCGTAAGTTAGTGAATTACGAGTATATTAATTGTTTTAAGGAGGAGCTTATGTTTTTTGGAAGAGAGAATGAAATATCGACTCTTAATAAACGCTATAACAGCGATGAATTTGAATGTGTTGTTATCTATGGCAGACGACGAGTTGGCAAAACCACGATAATAAATGAATTTTGCAAAGATAAAGATGTAATTTACTTTTCGGCGCTTGAAACTACTTCGGACGAAAATTTAAAAACCTTTTCAAAATCTATCCATTCTTACCTATACCCTAATTCAGGAACAACTGCTACCTTTGAAAGTTATGAGCACGCATTTGATGTTATCACAAATACATCTAAAGGAAAAAGGCTTGTGCTTGTTATTGATGAGTACCCGTATCTTGCAAAATCTGAAGCGTCGATATCTTCAAGAATACAGCATTTAATAGACCACAAGTGGCAAGAGAGTAAATTGTTTCTCATTTTATGTGGTTCGTCAATGAGTTTTATGGAAAATCAAGTGCTGGGTTATCAAAGCCCACTCTTTGGCAGAAGAACAGCGCAGCTTAAAATATCTGCAATGACATATAAAGAAATGACGGCTTTTAATAAAGATTTATCTTGTAAAAAGCAAGCCTTAATCTATGGTATAACAGGTGGTATCCCCCACTATATCAACAAATTAAATGTTAAAAAAAGTGTTGATACAGCTTTAATTGATAATTTGTTTGATAACTCAAGCTACCTCTTTGAAGAGCCTGAAAATTTATTAAAGCAAGAACTTCGAGAGCCTGCTGTTTATAATTCTATCATAAAAGCAGTTGCCGAAGGAGCTTCAAGGCTAAATGAAATATCTACAAAAAGTGGGTTAGAAAATAGCAAGTGTACAAAATATATTACAACCTTAACTAGCCTTGGAATTATAAAAAAAGAAACACCAACAGGAGAAAAATCTGGCAGAAAAACCATATATAAAATCTCAGATAACTTTTTTAGATTCTGGTATAGATTTGTGCCAATGAATATTTCTGCTATTAATTCAGGAAGAATTTCAAGTATATATGATGTGACAGTTAAACCATTTTTATCGGATTATATGGGACTTATTTTTGAAAAAATGTGTAAAGACTATTTGTTAAAATATGCTGAGAATTTGCCTATCATACTATCTGATATTGGGCAGTGGTGGGGCACTGATAATAAAGAAAAAAAAGAAGTAGAAATAGATATTGTAGGCACTCCTGCAAGTGGAAACGAATATATTATAGGCTCGTGCAAATATAAAAATGAAAAAATAGGTGTAAACGAGCTGGAACTTTTAAAAAAATATGCGAATGTGTTCGGAAAAGGAAGCAAGTATCACTACTATATTTTTTCTAAAGCTGGGTTCAAGACGGAGCTTATAGAGCTTGCAAAAAAAGAAGAAGTAAAGTTATTAACACTTGAAGATATATATAAATAAAATAAATCCCATGGAGTAAAAAATTCCATGGGATTTATTTGTCTATGTTTATAAGTTTTCCGCCCATAAGCTCTACTTCGTCGACGTAGTGGGTTATCATTATAAGCGTTCTGCCGTTTAGGTTTTGTTTTATATAGTCTATGCAAATTTGCCTTGTGTCTTCGTCTAGGCCTTTAAAAGGCTCGTCAAGTAAGACTACTTCACAGTCGTACATTATAGCACGCACAAGGGCTACACGCCTTTTCATGCCTCCGCTAAAGTTTGATATCAAGGCATTATCGTCTATCCCAACACTTTTTAAATGCTTTTTTATAAGCTTTTTATCATAGTTTTTTAACACCACAGAGATATTATCCACTGCCGTAAAATCTTCACAAAGTCGGTCTTCTTGAAACATAACGGATATTTTATCGCTCATTTTAATTTCGCCGCTGTCGGGTTTTAAAAGTCCTAAAAGAAGATAGAGTAGAGTGGTTTTTCCACTTCCTGAGGCACCCATGATGCAAGTGATTTGACCCTCTTTAAATTCTATATCGAAATTTTCTAAAACCTTTTTATCGCCAAAACTCTTTGAAATGTTTTTTAAAATAATGTCCATAGTTTAACTTCTTTCTGTGTTAGGTTTTTTGTATATCGGTTTTAAAGCCAGTGTGAAAATTTTTTCAAAAATTACACTTGCTATGACTATGACCACCGTCCAAGCGAATAAATCCGGTGTGTTTAAAAGCACCTTTGCGCTATATAGTTTTTCGCCCATAGAGCCCTGTGGTATGCCGATAATCTCGGCCGCTATTCCGGCTTTCCATGCAAGGCCTAGGCCTAGTGTGCAGGCAGATGCAAAATATGGCTTGATATGTGGCAAGTATATATACTTTACCTTTTTCTTAAAACTTAATTTGAAAACCTGGGCCATTTCAAGCATTTTTTTATCTGTTGCCTTTAATCCACTTAAAATGTTTGAATAAACTATGGGGAGCACCATTAAAAACGAGATGAAAATTGATAGGGTTGAAGAATTTAGCCAAATTAAACAGAGTATTATAAACGAAGCCACTGGAACTGCTTTTATTACTGTGATATACGGCTGTAGCAAAAATTCCACGGTCTGGGATTTTGCGCTGAGAGTGGCAAGTGTAATTCCCACTAAGAGCGACAAAAGAAAGCCTGCGACTATTCGTGTAAAGGAAAAAAAGACCGCACTCCAAAAATGTGGCTCAAAAACTAATTCATAAAGTCTTAAAGCCACAGTGATAGGAGATGTTAAAAGTATTTCTCTGTTTAAATACATCGCCCCTAATTGCCATAAAACTATGGCAATTATCCAGGCGATGCTTTGTTTTAAAAATTTTTTATTTTCCATAATAGAAGTCGTCAGCAGGCATAGTTCCGCCTATGGCTTGTGGGTTTTGGTCAAATAATACTTGTAGATAACCGTTAAGGGCGTTATACATCTCTTCGCCTGTAAGGTCTGTTATACTTGCAAGCGGTATAGCTTTTTCGGCAACAGCGGCCGATGTTATGCCAATTTTTTCAACCATAACTGCGGCATCGGCCGGGTTTTCGTTTACAAAAGCTGCTGATTCTTCGTAATCTGCAAAGAAATTAGCAAGTGCTTCCGGGTTATTTTCGATAAATTCTTTTCTTGCAACATATACGCCTGTTACAAGTTGGCTTCCGTTTTCAAGCTTGTTCCATTCTTCTGTCATGTCAAGCACTATGTTTAAACCCTCGACTTGAGTTTGAGCAACTGTTGCAAAAGGTTGTGGAAGAAGTGCTACAACGCCCTCTGAGCTCTCTTGTAGGTGAGCCACGATTTCAGTAGCTTCTGATTTCCACTCAAGTGTAACATCTACATCAGGGTCTATGCCATTTTCGGTTAAAATGTATCTTAAAGTGTATTCAGGAGTAGTGCCTTTGCCTGTTGCTAAAATTGTTTTGCCTTTTAAATCTTCTACAGATGTAATGCTGTCGCCTACTTCTGTCATGTATAAAACGCCTAAAGTGTTTATAGCAATTGTTACTATTTCACCATCGGTGTTGTTATAAAGAGTAGAGGCAAGGTTTGCAGGGACTGCGGCAATGTCAAGTTCGCCTTGAATTAGTTTTGGTGTGATTTCGTCGGCCGTGCCTGCAAGTGTAAAGCTGTATTCGTTGTCAGCAGTTTGAGCTTCATTTTCTTCTAGTAACTGAACCATACCCATGGTTGTAGGGCCTGTAAGACCTGCTAGATTAACGACAGGTTTTGAGTCAAGCTCTTCGCTTTCACTCTCGCTTTCACTTTCACTCTCACTTACGCTTTCACTTTCACTTTGGCTTTCATTCTCACTCGAAGGTGTAGAGCTTGAAGGTGCCGAAGAGCAAGCCGTGAAAAGCATTGCAAATACAAGAGTTAGTGATAAAATTGATAGAATTTTTTTCATAGAAATTTCCTCTTTTCAAAAATGTTTGTTAGACAAAAAAAGCTATACTAATATAAAAGTACAGCAAAATACAAATTTTATGATTTAAATTTGCAAAGCCGTCTTTGTCGAAAGGTAACCTTAACGTTTTAGAGCGATTTTGTCATTTTAAGTCCTTGACTTTAGTAGAACCGACAGCTTGAATTTTTAAAAGCTCGGCTGACTTTAGTCTTGGAATTTATTGTTAAAATTATAACATGATTTTATTCAAATTGCAACTAATTCTCATGATAATTGGTAACTTAAAACTATTTTCATTTTTCCTCTGTACAATATACTTAATTTATTATATAATATAGCCAAACTATATATATAAATTGAACGGAGGATATATTTATGGGACTTATTAAAGCTATAGTCGGTGCGGCAGGTGGAGTATTTGCCGATCAGTGGAAAGAATTTTTTTATTGCGATGCAATGGAAAGCCATGTGCTTGTAAGAAAAGGCGAGAAGCGACAAAGCGGTAGAAGCTCTAATACTAAGGGTGAGCAAAACATCATTAGCAGTGGCTCTGTTGTTGCAGTTGCAGACGGACAGTGCATGATGATAGTCGACAACGGTAAAGTAGTTGAGCTTTGCGCCGAACCCGGCGAATTCGTGTATGATTCGTCTACAGAACCCTCAATCTTTAACGGTGATTTGGGTGAGGGAATTAAGAGCACCTTTGCAAATATAGGACATCGTTTTACATTTGGCGGACAGGCAAGCCGTGACCAACGTGTATACTATATTAATACAAAAGAAATTATAGGCAATAAGTACGGCACTCCAAGCCCTGTTCCATTTAGAGTTGTAGACCAAAATATAGGACTTGATGTAGATATTTCGATTCGCTGTCACGGTGAATACTCATATAAAGTTGTGGACCCACTTTTATTTTACACAAACGTTTGTGGAAATGTAGACGGCGACTATGAAAGAGGCGAGATAGACAGCCAACTAAAAAGCGAGCTTATGACAGCTTTGCAGCCGGCTTTTGCAAAAATTTCTGCAATGGGCATACGCTATAGCATGCTTCCTGGACATACTATGGAGCTTGCAGATGCCCTTAATGAAGTATTATCTAAAAAATGGACAGAACTTAGAGGACTTAAAATTAATTCCTTTGGCGTGTCGTCTGTAAAGGCATCTGAAGAAGACGAGGCCATGATTAAAGAGCTTCAAAGAAATGCTACATTTAGAAATCCAAACATGGCGGCGGCTCACCTAGTAGGCGCGCAGGCTCAGGCTATGCAAGATGCGGCTAAAAATCAAGGCGGCGCAATGACTGGATTTATGGGCATGGGCATGGCACAAGGCATGGGTGGCGGCATGAATGCACAAAATCTATATGCTATGGGTCAAAATCAACAATATCAACAACCGCAAGGACAGTACCAAGCGCAACAACCACAACAAGCACCACCTGCACCGGCACCACAGGCGCCTGCTCAAGAGGGTTGGAGTTGCTCGTGTGGAAAAGGTGGAAATACAGGAAAGTTCTGTGCAGAATGCGGAACACCAAAACCTGTACAAAGCGAAGGCTGGAGCTGCTCATGTGGAGCTGTAAATAAAGGCAAATTCTGTGCAGAGTGCGGAAGCAAAAAGCCTGAGGGCGCACCGCTTTATAAATGCGATAAATGTGGATGGGAGCCGGAAGACCCAAAAACTCCACCAAAATTCTGCCCTGAGTGTGGCGACATCTTTGACGAGAGCGATGCAAAGTAATCTCGGTATTCGGCAGTTTTTAGATTGATAAATTAAAATTAAAGTGAAGTGTTTGTAAGCTTATTTTTACAAGACTTCACTTTTTTATTTAAATTTAGTGATTTCCTTCACGGCGATTTAACAAATAGAGAATTTATATTATAAGAAATTAACACTACTTTTACTGTAAATATCTTTTAACAGAAAAAACGACATGATATAATCGTGAAAGTAAAAAGAGAGAGGGAACAAACATGATAACAGCACATTCAGGTTGCGACAATACAGCGCCAAACTCTGTAGAATTTATTGATTATGCGCTGAAAAGTGGGGCAGAGGCGTTTGAAGTCGATGTACGAAAAGACGAGGGCGGTAGACTTATCTTATCGCATGATAAAACAGTGGAAGAATGCATGACACTGCAAGAAGCTTTTGAAATGCTTGCAAAGTTTAAACATAAATTAATTAATTGCGACTTAAAAGAAAAGGACCTTGAACTTTTAAGCTATAATCTGGCAAAAAAGTGTGGGGTTGAAAAGAATTTGATTTTTACAGGCGATGTAAATCCTGATTGCTTTAAAATAGGAAACACAGAGTTTGAAGATGTAAAGTGGTTTGTAAATGCGGAGATTTTTGTCGATAAGCTGTATGAAAAAATCACACAAGCAGGCAGTGGTGTTAAAGAAGAGCTTGCGGCATCTCTTGAAAAATATAAAGAATATAAAATCAGTGGGATAAACTGGAATTATAATCTTTATGAAATGCTAAAAAGTGAAGTTTCAAACGAGTCTTTGCCGGTTTCAATCTGGACAGTAGACGACGATGAAAATCTTTTAAAATACATAAAAGAAGATGTAGTAAACATAACGACAAGGAAGGTAAAAAATGCCTTGTCTATAAGAGAGGGGCTAAAAAATAGATGAAAATGTTAAATCCAAAGGCGTTTTTTCATACGGTGGGAATTAAGGGGATTATAGAATATGTGGTTTTGGCACTGTTCATGCTGTTTTTCTACCTTCCACTTTTAAATCTTTCAATGCTCGCCTTTTCAAACGAATATGAGTACCCAGACATTATACCAAGTGAATTCGGCTTTAATTGGTGGGAGTTTGTGTTTGGACAAGACAGCTTGGTAAGCTCAATACTTACATCGTTTTTAGTTGCAATTGTAACAATGGCGGTGTCGCTACTGATATGCATACCTGCGGCATACGCACTTGCAAGATTTGACTTTAAAGGTAAAAAAGTATTTTTACTCTCATTTTTGCTCAGTAACGCCTTTCCTAAAATGGGACTTTATATTTCGATAGGTATCATTTTTTACAGGTTTAATCTTATGGGAACATTTGCAGGCGTTATATTAATTCATGTGCTCAATTCACTCATGTTTATGACGTGGATACCCGCAAACTCATTTAGAAGCGTTCACAGACAGCAGGAAGAGTCGGCAAGAGATGCGGGCGCCGGTGCAATAAGAACATTTTTCAACATAACACTTCCCATGGCGATGCCCGGAATAATAGTTGCCTCAATATTTACCTTCTTAGGCTCACTAGAAGAGGCACAGGGAACGCTACTTGTAGGATTTCCGCAAATTAAAACCATGCCAGTAGAACTTTACGGAGTAATAATGCAGTACCCACTAACAGCAGGTCCGGTGCTTTCGCTGATACTGATTATACCTTCAATTATTATACTTATAGTGCTAAGAAAATATGTAGGCCCAGAGGCCATAGCAAAAGGTTACAACGTTAAATAAATTTTAGGAGAGTACTTTGATGACAGACAGGAAAATAAAACTTCAAATAAAAAACATGACAAAAAAATACGCAAACGGCGACGGCGTTGAAAATATAGATTTAGACGTTTACGAGGGCGAGTTTGTTACTATGTTAGGGCCCAGCGGCTGTGGAAAATCTACAATTTTAAGAACACTTGGCGGATTTTTAAATGTAGACGACGGCGAAATCCTCTTAGACGGAGCGCCAATACATCAACTGCCACCTGAGAAAAGACCGACGGCTATGGTGTTTCAAAGCTATAATCTATGGCCACATATGACAATTTACGAAAATCTTACATTTGGACTTAAAATAAGAAAAGTCGAGAAAAAAGAAATGAGCGAGCGTGCGGATAAAATGCTTGAGCTTGTCGGAATGACAGGACATGGCAAAAAATATCCCGGACAGCTTTCAGGCGGACAGCAACAGCGTGTCGCAATTGCAAGGGCACTTCTACTAAAGCCGTCTGTGCTACTTCTTGATGAGCCGTTTTCTGCACTTGATGCAAAAATTCGTCAGCAAATGAGGGAAGAGCTTAAAAAAATTCAGAGTGAGCTTAACATTACGGTTGTGTTTGTCACCCATGACCAAGAGGAGGCTATGGCGCTTTCTCATAGGATAGTTGTAATGAACAAAGGCGTATTTGAACAAATTGGCACAGCAAATGAAATTTATGATAATCCAAAAAGCAAATATGTGGCATCTTTTATAGGCGAGATGAACTTTATAGAAGATGGCAATAAAATAGTAAGCGTAAGGCCTGAAAACGTTGTTGTCGAAAAGGGCGGCGACGGAAAATACACGGGCAGTGTTGTAACAGTGATGATGCTTGGTCACTATGCAGAAATTTTAGTAGATGTAAAGGGAAAACTTATTAGAAGCTATGTAAATAGAAACGCTGCATCTAAGTTTTCTGAAAGAGAAGAAGTTTCGCTAAGCTTTACAAAACAAGCAGAATACGACAGAGATTGATACAGGCTAACTGTTCAATATAAAAGAAAATGCAAACAAATTTGGAGGAAAGAAAATGAGTATACTAAAAAAAATAGCTGCTATGGCAGTGGCAACAGCGTTTGCGGCAACAGCATTTGTAGGCTGTTCTTCAGGCGGAGGAGACGACAAAACAGTTACAATTTGGGCAAGTGGTTCAGACAATGTAAAGCTTCAATTTGAAAAACAAGTTGAAAAATTTAATGAAGTGAATGAAGGCGGATACACGGCAGAACTTCAATTTATCACATCGGGTACAGGCACACAAAGCCTTGCAGACAGACTTATTGCAACATATGAAGCAGGACAAGAAAACACAGATTACGATTTAATTGAAGTTGGTAACACTGAAATTACAGGTTACATGACTCAAGGTGGAGAAGACATGTTCTTGCCAATCGATGAAACTAGTGTACCAAACATGGCAAACCTTACTATTACTCCGGCAGAGGCAGAAAGACCTGACCTCTTTGTTCCTTACAGAGGCACAACGGTTTTACTAGCGTACAACTCAGAAACAGTTCCAAACCCACCACAAACTGCTGATGAGTTATACCAATGGATTAAAGACAACCCAGGCAGATTTGCATACAACACACCAAGCTCAGGCGGCGCAGGTAGCTCATTTGTTGTGACAAGTGTTTACAACTACTTAGACGAAGCAGAGCTTATGAATACTGATGAATCTATTATGGACAGCTGGGGACAAGGTTTTGACCTTATGACAGAGCTTCATGAATTTATGTATCAATCATCAGGCAAAGTTGTTTACCCAAACAAAAACCAAGGCACACTTGATTTGCTTGCAAGTAAAGAAATAGACATGACACCGGCTTGGGCCGACATGGTTATCTCTCAACAAGCACAAGGAACTATGCCAGAGGAAATTAAATTAACTCAAATCGACCCTGCATTTACAGGCGGCACAGTATCACTTGGTATTCCAAGCTTTGGCTCAAACTCAGAAGGTGCACAGGCATTTATTGATTACATGCTAACACCAGAGGCACAAAACATAGCACTTGAGTCTATGGCGGCTCTTCCTGTTATCGACTTTAGCACACTTGATGCCGAGCTTGTAAAATCAATCGAGGGACTAAACATAGCTGCCTTCCGTTCATACTCAATAGGTGAACTGGGCACACTTCTAAATGAAAAATGGGATGCTGAAATAGGTACTCTTGACTAATTAAAATATTGATGAAGGCTGTCGTCAAGTACGGCAGCTTTACACCGATGAAATATAACCGCAAAGCGGTAGAATAGAGCGTGAATAATGAAAAAAGTTTTTATGAAAATATTGCCGTATTTACTTATAAGCCCTGCAATGCTTATAATAATATTTATAGTGCTTATTCCAATAGCTTTAAGTGTAGTAAACAGTTTTACTCTTGAAGATGGCGGATATGGGCTTGACAATTACTTGTATTTTATAACAGATGAAATTCAAAGGGAAAATATAATTTATACCTTGCAAGTAGTGTTTTTAACCGTGATTTTCTGCATAGTAATATCGTATATGCTTGCGGTTTATTTAAGGTTTTCAAATACCAGAGTAAGTAAGCTTATTGGAAATTTATATTTATTGCCACGCTTTATTCCGGGTCTTGTTGCGGTTAACGGTATGATTACAATAATTAGAGATTCAGGCCTTATAAATCGGATAGGGCAAACCATGGGGCAGGACATAGAGTTAGGCCTTATGTATGATATGAATGGCGTTATACTCATGAATTTATGGTTTAATATTCCTTTTGCGACCATGCTAATGGCGGCGGCTATGTCATCAATTCCTACATCGGTTATAGAGTCTGCCAAAGACGTAGGGGCTAACAAACTGCAAATTTTCTTTAAAATGATATTCCCACTCACATATAAAGATGTATTCATCTGTGTGGCGTTTATCTTTATGGGAAATATAGGCTCGTTTACAACCCCGTATCTAATGGATGGAAACCATCCTCAAATGCTTGGTATATCGCTGTTTAATTTATTCGGCAATTTCAGATATGAAAAGGCGGCTGCCTTGTCGGTAATAATGTTCTTGTTATCGTCTGTAACGGCTGTGGTATATGTTCAAACAAATATGAAAGAAAAGAAATGGGAGAAGGCAAGATGAAAATTATTTCTCACAGAGGAGATGTATCACTTGCGCCCGAAAATACAATGCCTGCATTTAGCGCCGCTATTAATAGTGGCGCTAATGCTGTTGAGCTTGACATTAGGCTCACAAAAGACGGCAAGGTTTTAGTGGCGCATGATGCAGGGTTTGCACGGGTAATGTGTGGGCTTGCAGATAAAAAAGAAAGGCGATTAATATCGCAAATGAGTCTTGAAGAGGCGTGTAAAGTAAAAATGCCTTACGCAGGACATCTAAATTCCTACTTTCCAAAAGGCGGATATGAGGACGAAAGTCTCTTTTATTTGCCTTGGTGCTTAGACAGTGAGCAAAATGTGATAAACTGCGCAAAACAAGCCGTGGAAAGTGTAAAAAACACAAATAATCACGACGAAATTAGCGAGTGCATATTTAATAATTTTGAAGCCCTATATAATGAAAAGTATAAAGAGCTGTTAAATGGTGATTTAAGATACGCCACGTACCCAAGCCTTGAAGAGTTTTTGCTATGGCTAAAAAATGAAGAAAGATGCGAATTTGCAGAGATAGAATTTAAGGATTTAGGCCTAATAAAAGAAGTGGACAGGCTGATAAATAAACTTGAAGTAAGTGGCAAGTGTATACTTTTTTCAGGTGTTAAAAAAATCAATGAGGAGATACAAGCCTACTATAAGGACAACAAAAAGCCTGATAATCTAAGACTAGGTGCAAATATTAGATATGTAAATGCCGATACATTAAAAATGATAGAGCACTGGGATTTATACGAAGTAGGCCTTAATGCCGGTGCGCTTTCAAAAGATGACATCTATATATTAAAAAATATGGGCATAGAAGTGTTTTTAAATTTAGGCGACACAGCAAAATGGTGGAAAGAAATGAAGAGTTTTGACATTTTGGGGTTTAAAACCAATTGTATTAAGAAATATTTGGCTTGCTGAAATGGCAAATAGTTGTAGTTTACTTTGGAATTTTATAATAATTAACACAATTAGAAATACTTTCTAAATTCGAAAATTGGCATATTTCATTAAAAGATAAATTGTCAATGCATTTTTCGTATAATATACACTTTTACCTTTTATGCAAATTTAACAAAAGGTAAAAGGTTTGTAGCCAATGTTACAATATTGTAACCGACTTTTTCAATAAAAATTACAATTTAGGCTTGAAATTGAATATAAAAAGTGCTAAAATGGCAACATTGAATTGAGAGACGATTTTAAATTTTAATAATTATGCATAAAAACTTAAAATTCGACTCAAAACAACATAGCTTAATCCAAGCTAAATTTTAAGGAGGAAAACTCACATGAAAAACTTGCGCAAAATTCTTGCAATACTTATGATTGCAGCAATGGCATTTTCACTAGTTGCTTGTGGTGGTGGAGAAACAGAAGATCCTTCATCAGCATCAGTAAGTGAAACAGAGTCAGAAGACACAGAGTCAGAAGACACAGAATCAGAAGAAACAGAATCAGAAGACACATCAGGTGGCGCACAAGCTACACCAAGAAACGAAACCCTATACTATAATGGTATCCAATGGGGTTCAATGGGCTCAATGAATCCATACTCACCAAACCCATCTTGCTTCTACATTGACCAAGGTGACCAAGCTCGTTCAGTTGTATATGAAACACTATACATGTATAACGGCCTTGACGGACAGCTTTATCCACTACTAGCAGACGGCGCACCGGAGTGGAACGCTGACAAAACAACTGTTACAATTAAAATTAAACCTGCTGCTATGTGGGACGACGGCACAGCTGTTACAGCACATGACGTTGCTGCTACATTTGACATGCACGTTAAACACAACTCAAATATAGGTGTTGACTACAGCCAATACATCGAGAGCGTAGTTGCTACTGATGATTCAACAGTTGTATTTACAGCTGTTACAGGCGAAGGACAAAACAACCTAAAAGTTATCGAATATCTTCCAAAAGTATTCGTAAACCAAAAAGCTTATATAGAAGCACTTGATGCAGAAGTTTCAGGCGATTCAGAAGCTTTCAAAACTGATGACATGAAAGATGCACCTACATCAGGTCCTTACCACTACTACTTCGATTCAGAAGAAACAATTATTGTTGAAAGAACTGAAGATTACTGGGGTCAAGATGCATCAATGTGGGGAGCACTTCCTGTACCAAAATACATAGCTCACAACATTTATGCTAACAACGACGCCGGCGACAATGCTTTCAAAGAAGGTCAAATCGACGTATCACAACAATACATCGCTAATGTTGACACATACTGGGATGTTGATGGACTAAATCTTCCTGTATCTACATACATAGACGAAGCTCCTTATCACCTAGCTGAAACATTACCAACAGCATACTTCAACACAACAAAACCCGGTCTTGACCAAACAGCTGTTAGACAAGCTATTGCTTATGCAACAGACTATGACCAAATTCTAACAAATGCTATGACAAACCAATCACCATCATTTGCTGACTTCCCAAGGTCAATGTTCAACCCATCAGCCGCTGAGCAAGAAATCTACAACAGAATTTCTGCAGAGCTTGAGCCTCTACAATGGGTAGGTAAAGAATACGACAGAGCTAATAAAGTTCTTGACGATGCTGGCCTACTTGATACAGATGGCGACGGATGGAGAGAGTATGACGGCGAAAAAATGCACTTCAAAGTTGAGTGCCCAGCAGGTTGGTCTGACTGGAATGCTGCTCTTGACCTAGTTGCTGCTGCAGGTGCCGAAATTGGTATCTCTATGGAAACATACTATCCAGAATCTTCAATTTGGACAGAAGACATCCAAACAGGTAACTTTGATATCGCTATGAGCTCACCAGCAGGTGCTTCAATTGCTAACCCATGGACACGTGCTTACCAATACCTATATGGCTTTGGCGGCGAGTTCCCAGAAAGAGTTTCATTCTCTTACAGCCGTATCTACGACGAGAGAATTGACGAAGTTCTTAAACTAATTCCAAACGAAACTGACCAAGACGTTCTTGACGGTTACTACCTAGAACTAAACAAATTCTATCTAGAGCAAGTACCTTCATTCGCTCTAATGTACAGACCAGTTTTATTCCAAGTTGTTAATGAAACAGTTTGGACAGGTTTCCCAGAAGAGGGTGACGGCACAAACATCCCACCATCAATTCTTTTGAATGGTTATGGTATTGCCGGTCTATACAATATCATGCTTGTTGAAGACCTAGCATAAGTTTTGCTACAGTTTTAACAGTAGATATTATTTAGTTAAATAAAATGTTAAGGTGATCACAGCCGGATTCCTATAAAGAACCCTACTGGGGTCACCTTTTTATCTTAGTATTAAAAATTTATTATGAGGTGATGGTATTGAAAGGCTATATGAAATACTACGGGCAAAAAGTTGTTTGGTATCTTTTAACACTTGTATGTGCTTTGGTACTTAACTTTTTACTACCCCGTCTAATGCCAGGTAACCCTGTAGATACCCTTGTGGCGCAAGCCACCGCAGGTGTTACGGATGCATCGGCAATAGAACAAGTTCAACTTGAATATACAGAGCGCTTCGGTTTAGATAAATCATATCCGGAGCAATTTATGCTATATATAGGCGGTCTTTTCCAAGGCGACATGGGCGTGTCCTTTAGCCAGTACCCACGTGAAGTTACAGACATTATCGGTGCTTCAATTATGTGGACCATAGGACTGCAAATTCCTGCTATTATAGTAGGATGGATTTTAGGTAACCTATTAGGCGCCGTTGCGGCATACGTGAAAAAAGGTTTTGACAAGGCTGTTTTACCTTTCTTCATGTTCTTATCAAACGTTCCTGCCTTCGGTATGGCGTTTGTAATGCTGTGGCTGTTTGCGTTTAAGCTTAAGGTTTTCCCAATAGGTGGCGGTTACGGCTTTGACTTAATTCCCGAATTTAGCTGGGAGTTTGTCGCATCTGTAATCAGTCACTACAGATTACCATTTTTAACCATGGTACTTATTACCATAGGCGGACAGGCTATAGGCATGCGTTCAATGTCAATTTATGAACTAAATGCAGATTATGTAAAATACAGTCGTTTCCTAGGTATTAAAGACACAAAAATTGTAAGATACGTTTTCAGAAACGCTATGCTTCCTCAAGTTACAGGCCTTGCACTTTCACTAGGTGCTATGGTTGGCGGTAACATAGTTGCTGAATCGGTATTTAACTATCCCGGAATAGGTTCAACGCTATTTGGGGCAATAGGCGGACGTGACTATCCGCTACTCTCCGGTTGTACGCTAATAATTACAATCATGGTTTTGATTGCAAACTTGATACTGGAAATTGTCTACGGATTTATTGACCCACGTGTTAAGGCAAATCAAATGGATACTTAATTTATTATTAAAATACAACTAATATAGGAGGATTAAAATGAAACATACATTAAACCAAATTTTCCATTCGCCAAAGTTTGTAGTAGGTTTTGTGATTTTTATGACAATAATGTTGTCATCACTTATTTGGCCGTTCATTTCTCCGGTTGAACCTCTACAAAACGTGTCTAACAAATTGTTTACACCACCGGGAACTTACGTAAACGTTGTTGACGTTATTGAAGCGAATGACTCAAACGGTGGAGCTGCCGTAAAACTTGACTTAGATACCTTATCAACAAGAATTGATGACAGATTTCCCGAAACAAATGTAGAGCTTATGATAGATTGGCTTTATACTTATGGTGGTGTTGCGGAGGGTTCTCTCTCTCTAGACGACAAAATGGGTGTTATAACATCTTGGCAAGAAAATTATGATGCAGAGCTTACACCAAGAACAGTTTTAAAAGCAGACAGAAACAGACTTGACGCAATTGACGAAGAAATTCAGACTATTTTGGCTGAAGAAGGCTTTGTTATAGCAAAAGAAAATGAAGATGGAACGCTTGAAGACGTTGGTAGTGTTGTAAACCCTGCAGGGGACGACTTTGTTAATGTAAGTGAAGTTGCAAACACCTTTACATTTATTTTAGGTACAGACAACTTTGGTAGAGATATGCTAACTCAGCTATTATCCGCTGTTCAAAACTCACTAATAATGGGTCTTATGGCAGGTATGATAGCAACAGCTATAGGTCTTACTTTAGGACTTGTTGCAGGTTACACAGGTGGCGTAATTGATAACTTAATTACATTTATCACAAACTTGTTTACTGTTATTCCAAGTTTTATCATACTTATTCTTATCGCAAATGCCGTGGGACAAAATGCCCGTGGTACAGAGGTCGTAGGACTTCTAATCGGTATTACAGCTTGGCCATGGACTTGCCGTTCGGTTCGTTCACAAGTTATTTCACTAAGAAACAGGGACCACGTAAACATTTCAAAACTTTCAGGCCACTCAATGGCTAGAATTATTGCACTTGACATTTTACCTTATGTTGCATCTTATGTTGTTATGGCGCTAATACTACAAATTTCTTCTGCTATCTTGGCAGAAGCACAGCTTTCAATGCTAGGCCTTGGCCCCTCAACTGCACAAAATACAACTCTTGGTATGATGATGAGCTGGGCAACACAGTTTGGTGCTCTTGGTAAAGATGCATGGTGGGCGTTCATTCCAATTATTACATTAATTGCGTTGGTTTCGTTCTCACTAAACCTAATGAATACAGGACTAGACCAAGTGTTTAATCCACAACTAAGAGATTAAGGAGGGTAATATTATGGGAAAAGTAATGCTTGAAGTCAATGATTTAAAAACTAAATATGTTACCCGTTTTAAAGAAGACGTTTACGCTGTTGACGGAGTTTCTCTTAAAATTGAAGAGGGAAAATCTCTGGGTATAGCGGGTGAGTCAGGTTGCGGTAAATCAACACTTGCACTTAGCCTTATGGGATATTATTTTGCACCTCTTCATTATAGAAGTGGCGACATTATAATTGATGGTAACAATATATCGGGTCTAAAACCTGATGAAGTTAGAAAAAATATTTTGGGTAAAGAAATTGCATACATTCCACAAGCGGCTATGAATGCATTAAACCCAACACAAAAAATAATTAAATTTGTGACAGACGTTGTACGTGCTCACCATCCAAAAATGAGCAAAAAAGATATTTACGACCTTGCAAGAGAAAGATTTGCTGTTTTGGGTCTTCCTGAGACTGTGCTTCAAAAACATGCGGTTGAGCTGTCTGGTGGTATGAAACAAAGAACTGTTATAGCAATATCGACAATTCTTTCACCAAAAGTACTAATCGCCGATGAGCCATCATCAGCGCTTGACGTTACATCACAAAAAATGGTTATTAAAATGATGAGAGAGCTTATGGAAAAAGGATTTATTAAATCTATGATTTTCATAACTCACGAGTTGCCGCTACTATACAATGTAACTGACGACATCATGGTTATGTACGCAGGACAAATTGTTGAAAAAGGCGACGCACACAACATGGTGTTTGACCCAATCCATCCTTACTCAAAAGGACTTATGGGCTCAATCATTGTACCTGAGGAAGGCACAAGAGATGTAAAACTTGAAGCTATTCCGGGCACACCGCCAAACCTTAAAAATCCACCTACAGGTTGTAGATTTGCTGCAAGATGCAAATATGCAAAACCTGAGTGTAAAGCTTATGACATCATAGGCGAAACAATGTTTGGTGACAACAGAATGCATCGTTGTATCTTTGATGACGCTTACCTAAGGGAGGTATACAAAGATGGAAAATAATAAAAGAGTACTTGGAGAATCAGTATTAAGAGGCGAAGGTGTTACAAAAATCTTCGGCATGGGCAAGGTTAGGACTAAGGCTGTTAACAGTGTAGATTTTGACTTTCACGCAGGTGAAATTATTTCTATAGTTGGTGAGTCAGGTTCAGGTAAAACAACTATTGCTAAAATGATACTAGGCCTAATTAACATCACAGAGGGTACAATTTATTTTAACGGTAAACCAAGAGATATTTCATCAGGAAGAAAGAAGAAAGAGTACTGGAAAGGCATACAAGCTATTTTCCAAGATCCGTTCTCAACCTTTAACATGTTCTTTAAAATTGATGCACTTTTACTTGATTGTATCAACATGAAGGGCGGAAGAGGACTTCCTTATGAGAAAAAATTTGAGATGATGACAGAAGCTTGTTCTTTCGTTAACCTTAAATTTGCAGAGCTTACAAATAAGTATCCATTCGAATTATCAGGCGGTCAAATGCAAAGACTTATGATAGCAAGAATATTCTTACTTAAGCCAAAAATCCTTATCGCAGACGAACCTACATCTATGATAGATGCTTGCTCAAGGGCTACTATCCTTGACATGCTACTAAAACTAAGAGATGAAATCAACATGACAATTATCTTTATCACTCATGATATCGGTCTTGCATACTATGTTTCAGACTCGGTTTACATCATGGAGCACGGCGTGTTTGTCGAGCAAGGCTCAGCCGACGACGTAATTTTACGCTCAAAAGCGGAGTACACAAAACGACTAATAAATGACGTTCCAAAAATCCACGAGGAATGGGATTTGTCGACAGTATAATAAAAAGCCGACCCGAAAAATTCGGGTCGGTTTTTTTAGGTAATAAGTAATAGTTAATAGTGAATAACTATGGTTTTGTAAGTATATAATCATAAAATGCGAAGCATTTCACCACCACTCTTCACTTTTCACTCAAACGCATAAAATGCGTTCACTACTATCATCCTACCGCAATAAAATCTGCTAAATATTCTTCTAAGGTCACTCCTAAATCTACTATTTCTTGCGCATAGGGGACTCCTACGTATCTAAAATGCCATGGCTCGTAGTTTACTCCTGTGATATCCCTTGTGTCCTTGTCATATCTTAAAATAAAGCCATAATCGGCGGCGTTTTCCATAAGCCATGTGTAGCCGGGCTCAAACTCGAACTCTGAGCGTACACCGTTAAAATCTATTGCAAGCCCCGTGGCGTGCTCGCTGTGTCCTGCAGGTTTTACCCAAGCCGCCGCCTGTATTTCGGCATCTTCCTGAGAATAACCCTCGTCTAAGAATGTGTTTACACGTCTATCATAAAGCGCGCCCTGTAGCTCGTTGTCCCTATATGTGGAGGAAATCCACAAAGAAACCCCGTCTGCACCGGCATCACTTATCATCTGGGTAAGTTCGTCTAGTATTCTTGCGTCTACTATCATGTCGCTGTAAGAGCCCTGCTCAAAAGTGTAGTCATCTGGCAGTTTTACATAGTCGTTTACCAAAATAAGCGACCAGACCTGTGACAAATCTTCTCTTTCAGGTGTAGGCTCGGGCGTTACGGTAGGGCTTACTGTAGGTGAAGGCGCAGGCGTAGCTGTCGGTTCTATGCTGGGCTGTGGCGTTGGAAGCGGCGTGCTCTGTGGCACTTGTGAAATGAAATCACAGCCTGTTAGAGAAAAGACGGAAAGTATGGTAAGGAGCAGTGCGAAAAATTTTAATTTATTCATAATGTGTTAAAAGCAAAAAACTTTACTCCGTTTCGTAATATTTAAATTATTATTTATAATATAATTATACCACCAATCTATGGTATAATCAATATAAAGGATGGTGTGCTATGAAAAAAGTATTCATTTTAGGAAATAAGGAGAAATTTATTAATTATTACAATGCGCTAAAAGCCGTGGGTGCACAGGTGATTTTTGGAAAAAGCCTTGATGAGGCGGTGGAATGTGATGCACTGCTCCTTACAGGCGGTGACGATGTAAACCCGAAACTGTATGGTGAAGAAAACACAGACAGTCAGGGGATTGATGACGGCCTTGATAAGTCAGAGTTTGAACTTATTAAGCATTTTTATGAAAAAAGTAAGGCAATACTCGGAATTTGCAGAGGTGCCCAAATTTTAAACGTGTATTTTGGCGGAAGCCTTATTCAGCATTTGGGAGAGAGTGAAAAACATTCGAGGATGGGTGAAAATTTTGACAAGGTGCATAGGGTGGAGCTTTTAAAGGACTGCTTTTTAAAGGACTTATACGGTAAAGAGTTTTACACAAACAGCGCACATCATCAAGCGGTAAAAAGGCCTGCAAAGTGTTTTGATGTTTTGGCGGTAAGTGGTGAAGTGACTGAATTCTTGCTACATAAAAACGGGAAAATTCTGGCGGTGCAGTGGCATCCTGAGAGAATGTGTCTAGAGCATAGAAGAGACGATACTGTAGACGGAATTAAGCTGTTCGAGCATTTTTTTTCTATAATATAGTTAAAATTCTTGACAAGTACGGACATAAAAAGGTACAATGAAATATAAAGTGATTTAAGAGAGGGAGTTTATATGGATTTTTATGTCCTAGTATCAAACCCTATGATTAATATAGGGTTAATTGCGTGGCTTGCGGCACAGTTATTAAAGACTGTCATATTTTTTGTAGAGCACAAAAAGTTTGATAAAACACGCCTTTCGGGTTCGGGTGGTATGCCAAGTTCTCACTCGGCTCTGACCTGCTCGGTTGTTTTGGCGGCGCTTTTTTATAATGGATTTGACTCGCCTATATTTGCAATGGCGTTTATTTTGGCCTTGGTGGTAATGTATGATGCCACGGGAGTAAGATGGGCGGCAGGACTTCATGCAAAGGCAATCAATAACATAGTCGATTATGTGGGGGAAAACGAACACCCCGACAGAGAAAAACTTAAAAAATTAATACCTCAGCTAAACGAGTCTTTAGGACACAGAATAGTAGAGGTAGTGTGTGGTGCACTTTTAGGCATAGTGATAGCCTGTGTTTACACCTTTATAGACAAAGGTAATTTATATTTTTGATTAAAATTTTGTGGCGGTCGAGTTAATATTCGACCGCCACATTTTTTTATATTTTATCAAGCTCTAAAATTAAATTTTCTTCGTGTTCCTTATAATACTCATCGCTCATTCCCTCATCGCTTAACGCCTCAATTTCATCGTATATATCATCAAAAACCCTAAGCCTTGCATAGTATTCAACCAAGGCGATGTCAAGGTTATAGTCTGGATAGACCTCCTCAAATTCATCACGATAATCCTCAAGGGCAAAAAAGTCGTTTTCCTTTGGGGCAAGTTTTAAATTTTCAAAATCAATAAGCCATAAGTTGTCATTGCTTTCCATCATATTCCACTTGTGGATATCGGTATGACATAAAACAAACTTTGGCGGCTCATATTTATATCTTTGCGCAATTGTAAGACAGATATTTATGGACTCAAGTATCCTGTCTTCAAATTTATAAAGTATATTGAGAATTTTGCTGTTGTCGACACTTTCCTCCTGGCTTATGACATCAAGCACAAACTGTGCAGACTGGGCATTAAATGTTTCCCTTGGAAACTGTGGGTCAAACTCAAGTTTATCCACACTGTAGTGCAGTTTTTTCACTATGTTTGCAAGCATTAGCTTTTTTTGTGGACTGAGTTCTTTATCTCCCACGGTAGTGGCATCTAGAAAGGCGAAAAGACTTAGCACATAATTTTCTGTACTGTAATAATATGTTCCGTCTATAGTCTTAATTGGAAGCACAATATTGTCTTTAAGTTCGCATTCGTCAAAAAGCTCTGCGGTCACCTTGCTGATTTGCCTTATATATCGTATGTTTTTATAGGTAGAGCTTCTACTTTTTTCATAGGCTTTCAAAAAATAGCTTTTGCCATCTTTTGCTTTTAAAACAAAGGCAAGAGCTGCCCAACCACCCTTTACCGGGTTTATGTTTATGACATCTAACTCATATTGAAGTTTGAGCGCATTTACTAACTCATTAATCATGACAAAAGCCTCCTTTTTTCTATATATAAGTTTAATTTTACACTTTATTTCTAATTTGTCAAGAATAATTAATTTTATACTAAATTTTAGCGTTTTTTTCTCGAAAATACTTGACATATTTACTGTATTGTATTATTCTCTAAGTAGCAATATTTTTCTTTATTTCAATCTACGGTCTTATTGCCGAAGCGGAGTGTCCGCACTTATTTTTTATTTGCTTTTTTGCAAAATTTTATGAGTTGGCTACTTTTAATAGCCAGTTGGTTACTTATAACCACGTGTACTTTGTGCACACTTATGAAACGGATAGTAAATGTAAGTTACGGCTATACAGACTATGTATTATATGGCTACTTTATATAATTTATGTTTTTTAAGTGTGTCGCATAGTTGCGATGCATTTTTTTATTTTTGGAGGGTAAACGACATGGACAAGCTAAAATTATATGGCTTTAATAATTTAACAAAATCGCTCAGCTTTAATATTTATGACATCTGTTATGCAAAAACCGCAAGAGAGCAGCAGGACTATATTAAATATATTAGCGAGCAATATAATTCAGAGCGTCTTACAGACATACTTAAAAAACTTACTCAAATGATAGGCGCTACAGTTTTGAATATCTCAAAACAAGACTATGAACCACAAGGGGCGAGCGTCACATTTTTAATTGCAGAGGAAAGTATGGCAGAAAATAGAAGCGGCGAAACTATGGTAGCCCATCTAGACAAAAGCCATGTGACCGTGCACACCTATCCGGAATATCACCCTGAAAATTCTATTGCCACATTTAGAGTGGACATAGATGTGTCTACTTGCGGCGAAATTACCCCGCTTTCTACACTCGACTTTTTGATAGGTAGTTTCGATTCTGACATTATAACGATGGACTACAGGGTAAGGGGCTTTACAAGAGATGTAAGCGGCAAAAAAGTTTTTTCAGACAATAACCTTACATCTATCCAAGATTTTATCGATGAAAAAACACTTAAAAAATATGATGCGATAGACGTAAATGTCTACCAATCAAACCTCTTTCACACAAAGATGCTCATAAAAGATATCGTGCTTCAAAACTATCTTTTTAATGCCGATGTGTATGAAATTTCTCCTCAAAGAAGGCTTGATATCACAAACGCACTTAGAAAAGAAATGATAGAAATTTTTAGCGGAAGCAATATTTACAGGGAGGCATGAGTAGATGAACCAAAAGAAAATGCCACTTATTGACGCCTTGGAGGAAATAAAAAGCACGAGGCTTGTGCCGTTTGATGTGCCTGGACATAAAAGAGGTAAAGGCAATAAGCTTCTCACCGAATTTTTGGGTGAAAAATGTCTTAGTGTAGATGTAAATTCAATGAAGGCGCTGGATAATTTGTGTCACCCTACAAGCGTGATTAAAGAGGCAGAAATGCTGGCGGCAGAGTGTTTTGGTGCCGAACATGCATTTTTCATGGTGGGGGGCACGACCTCGTCTGTGCAGTCTATGATTTTAGCAAGTGTGAAGAGCGGCGAAAAAATAATACTCCCTAGAAATGTGCATCAAAGCGTCATTAATGCTCTTGTCTTATGCGACGCAGTTCCAGTGTACATTAATCCTCAAACTGACGAAAGACTTGGAATTGCACTGGGAATGTCTTTAAAGGACATCGAAAAAGCCATAAAGCAAAATCCGACGGCTAAGGCAATTTTGGTAAATAACCCGACATATTACGGAATATGTTCCGACTTAAAAAGCATAACCGACTTGGCACATAGCCATAATATGAAGGTTTTGGTGGATGAGGCACACGGAACACATTTTTATTTTAGCGATAAACTCCCAATTTCTGCAATGGAAGCAGGGGCGGACATGGCGGCTGTCAGCATGCATAAATCCGGCGGCTCGCTCACTCAAAGTTCTATACTTCTTTGTGGAAAAAATATTAACGAGCATTATGTAAGGCAGATAATAAATCTAACTCAAACGACAAGCGGCTCGTACTTATTGCTTTCAAGCCTTGACATTTCAAGAAGAAATCTCGCACTTTTTGGCGAAGAGATAGTAGATAAGGTGTTAAAATTTGCAAATTATGCAAGGGATGAAATCAATGAAATAGGCGACTATTATGCCTATGGAAGCGAGATAATCAACGGCGACAGCGTCTTTGATTTTGACAAAACTAAGCTTGCAATAAATACTTTGGAGCTAGGCCTTGCAGGAAAAGAAGTGTACGACCTGCTTCGAGACGAGTACGACATACAAATTGAATTTGGCGATTTGGGAAATATTTTGGCTTATATTTCTGTTGGCGATAAAAATAAAAATATTGAAAGACTTATTTCTGCCTTATCAGAAATTAAAAGGATATATAAGAAGAGTAAAGTAGGAATGCTTTCCAACGAGTATATTAATCCCATAGTAGAAAAAAGCCCAAGAGAGGCGTTTTACGCAGAGAAACGCAGTTTGCACCTATCAGAGTGTGAGGGCAAGATATCCTGTGAATTTGTAATTTGCTATCCACCGGGAATACCAATTTTGGCCCCGGGTGAGAAAATTACTAAAGAAATTATAGAATACATCAGGTATGCAAAGGAAAAATCCTGTCTTTTAACAGGGCCTGAAAGCATGGATGTAAGTAGGCTAAATGTGATGTGAGGAGGGAAATATGGACGATTTATGGTACAGCGAATATCATACCGATAATGTAAGATTTTCGATAAAAGTCACAAGACAGCTATATTCAAATGAGAGCGATTACCAAAAAATAGCGGTGTATGATTCACCGGAGTTTGGTAGGTTTCTAACCCTTGACGGAGTGATGATGCTGACGCAAAGAGACGAGTTTATCTATCACGAAATGATGGTGCACACTGCTTTGGCTCTTCTAAAAAATGCAAAAAATGTGCTTGTAATAGGCGCAGGCGACGGCGGAGTTTGCAGGGAACTTATAAAATATGAGGCACTTGAGAAAATTGACGTGGTGGAAATTGATGAGGAAGTTGTTAAGGTGTGTAAAGAATTTTTACCACAAACAGCCTGCGGTTTTGAGGACGAGCGTGTAAATCTTCGTTTTGAAGATGGCCTAAAATATGTAAGACATACAAAAAACAAGTATGATTTAATCATTGTCGACTCCACCGACCCCTCAGGTCCCGGCGAAGTTTTGTTCACAAAAGAGTTTTACGGCAATTGCAGTAAAATTCTTAATGACGACGGAATTATGCTAAATCAGCATGAAAGTCCGTTTTATGAGCAGGATGCAAAAGCAATGAGATTTGCGCATAAAAGAATTTTAAGCGTATTTCCAATAAGCAAGGTCTATCAGGCGCATATTCCAACTTATCCGTCAGGGCACTGGCTGTTTGGATTTGCATCAAAAAATATCCACCCCGTAAAAGATTTGGACGAGCAGTATTTTAATTCCTTAAACATAAAAACGAAATATTATAACACCAATTTACACAAAGGGGCGTTTTACCTGCCAAACTATGTCGAGGAGGTTTTAAAGAGAGATGAAAAGTAATATAAGCACATTTATCGGCTGTGAAGCTGATTACCTTGACAGTGATGTAGTCATATTTGGCGCACCGTTTGACGGTACGGCATCTTTTAGGCCGGGCACACGCTTTGGCCCGCCCGCCATAAGAAATGAAAGCTTTGGCATAGAAACCTACTCGCCGTATTCCGACAGAGATTTAACTGATATGAAAATTTTTGACGGGGGAGATTTGGAGCTTCCATTTGGAAACCCTCAAAAAGCACTCGATATGATTTATGAAAACACAAAAACTATTTTAAATGACGGAAAAATTCCTGTAATGCTTGGTGGAGAACATCTGATAAGCTATGGAAGTGTGAAGGCGGTTTATGAGAAATATCCCGATTTGCAGGTGATACATTTAGATGCCCACACAGATTTAAGAGAAGAATATTTGGGAGAAAAATTATCCCATGCAAGTGTCATGCGTCTCATTTGGGAGTTTTTGGGCGACGGAAAAATACATCAGTATGGAATAAGAAGCGGTGAAAAAGTAGAGTTTGAGTTTGCACAAAAACATACAAATTTGCATAAATTTGATTTAGATGGCTTTGAAGAGCTAAAAAACAAGTGTAAAGGAATACCGCTTTACTTCTCTTTAGATTTAGACGTGCTAGACCCGTCGGTGTTTTGTGGCACAGGAACCACAGAGGCCGGGGGAGTGACGTTTAAGGAACTTATGAAGGTGATATTACAGCTTAAGGATTTAAATATTGTGGGCTGTGACATAAATGAACTCTCACCACACTACGACAATAGCGGTGCATCGACTGCGGTTGCGTGCAAGGTGACAAGAGAAATACTTTTACAATTGAAAGGAAAATGAAAAATGAGTAAATGTTTAATTATAGGATGTGGCGGCGTAGCCTCTGTGACAATACACAAATGCTGTCAAAATTTTGAGGTCTTTGATGAAATCATGATAGCCAGCAGGACAAAGAGCAAGTGCGATGCGTTAAAAGAAAAGCTAGACGGCGGAAAAACCAAGATACATACCGCGCAAGTAGATGCGGATAAAGTAGAAGAGCTTGTCAGCCTAATTAATGAATTTAAACCCGATGTCGTGCTAAATTTGGCGCTTCCTTATCAAGATTTAACCATAATGGATGCGTGCTTAGAGACAAAGACACATTACATAGACACTGCAAATTACGAGCCACTAGACACTGCAAAATTTGAATATAAATGGCAATGGGAATACAGAGAGCGTTTTGAAAAAGCAGGGATTTGCGCTATTTTAGGTTGCGGATTTGACCCGGGCGTGACGGGTGTATTTTCTGCATACGCACAAAAACATTATTTCGATGAAATACACTACCTCGATATTTTAGATGCAAATGCCGGCGACCACGGCTATCCTTTTGCAACAAATTTTAACCCTGAGATAAATATTCGTGAGGTAAGTGCTAACGGAAGTTATTGGGAAAATGGCGAGTGGGTTGAAACCGAGCCTATGGAAATTAAAAGGGAGTATGACTTCCCACAGATAGGTGTAAAGGATATGTACTTGCTACACCACGAAGAGCTTGAAAGCTTGGGAATTAACCTAAAGGGCATAAAAAGAATTAGATTTTTCATGACTTTTGGGCAAAGCTATCTTACCCATTTAAAATGCCTAGAAAACGTGGGAATGACTTCGATAGAGCCTATAGAGTACGAAGGAAAACAAATAGTTCCTCTTCAATTTTTAAAGGCAGTGCTTCCAGACCCTGCAAGCTTAGGCCCTAGAACTGTCGGAAAAACAAACATAGGTTGTATCTTTAAAGGAATTAAAGACGGCAAAGAGAAGACCTATTACGTGTACAATGTTTGTGACCATCAAGAGTGTTATAAGGAAGTTGGCAGCCAAGCGATTTCGTACACGACGGGCGTGCCTGCAATGATAGGCGCAATGCTTTTACTTAAGGGCGTTTGGAATAAACCGGGCGTTTACAACGTGGAAGAGTTTGATCCGGATCCATTTATGGAAGAACTAAACAAATGGGGACTTCCTTGGGTTGAGGACTTTAACCCAACTATGGTGGACTAAATGGAGAAGCTTTATAATGAATTTTTAGACTTAAAAACCCCGTGCTATATTGTAGACGAAAATTTGCTTATAAAGAACTTAGAAAAACTTGAATATGTATCTAAAAGAGCCGGCTGTAAAATACTGCTGGCTCAAAAAGCTTTTTCTATGTACAGTACATATACTTTACAGGCGAAATATTTACACGGAACTACAGCGAGCGGCCTATTTGAGGCAAAGCTAGGCTTTGAGGAAATGGGAGGGGAGTGCCATGTGTTTTCTGCGGCATACCTAGAGCACGAAATGGACGAAATACTTGAAATTTGCGACCATATCACATTTAACTCCTTTAATCAATGGGAAAAATACAGGGAAAAATGCCTTAAATCGGGAAAAAGCTTTGGGATAAGGATAAACCCCGAGCACTCAACACAGGACCACGCAATATACGACCCATGCGCCAAAGGCTCAAGGATGGGTGTTACAATCGATAACTTTAAAGCTGAACTACTTTACGGCATAGAGGGACTGCACTTTCACACCTTGTGTGAGCAAAACAGCGATGCGCTGATAGAAACACTGAAAGTAGTGGAAGAAAAGTTTGGAAAATATATTCACCAAATGAAATGGATTAACTTTGGCGGTGGACATCATATTACAAGAGAAGATTATGACGTAGAGGCGCTAATTTCATGCATAATAGACTTCAAAAACAGATATAATGTAGAAGTTTATTTAGAGCCGGGCGAGGCTGTGGCGCTTAATGCAGGCTTTTTGATGACCGAGGTGTTAGATATAGTAAAAAATGATATCAATATCGCAGTACTGGACACCTCCGCCGCTTGTCATATGCCCGATGTAATAGAAATGCCGTACACACCGCCATTATTTGGTGCCGAGCCTACAAAAACAAGTGGCAAGCAAGTGGGCTTTACATACAGGCTAGCAGGGCCTACTTGCCTTGCAGGCGATATAATCGGCGATTATAATTTCAAAAGTGATATTAAAATAGGCGATAAACTGATGTTTTGCGACATGGCGATATACTCCATGGTAAAAAACAATACCTTTAACGGAATGTGCCTTCCAAATATATATTTAAGAAATATATTTGGCCAGATCAACCTCAAAAAAAGCTTTTCTTATGCCGATTTTAAGGGAAGGCTGTGAATTTTGGTTAAGTTATCTTACAATTCTGTAAGAAATGGTATATTTTGACCTAAAATTCTATTTTGGAATTAAAAAGACACTAAAATGTTGTAGAATATTTAAAATTACTTTGGAGCATTATTATTTTTTGTGTTTAGCAAAAAAATGTAGAAAAAAGTTTGAAAAAGCGTGAACCTTTTTTGAACTCGATGTATCTTAAGTAGTGTAAGCCAATTTTAGGTAATAAAATGCTCTGTAAAAAGCGCATTATATTATAAATTTATTTTACCTTATATTACAGAAAAGGAGGAAATGACTATGACAAACGTTCAAACGGGCAAAAAAGTTATCTTAAAGGTCGTTCTTGTATGGACACTGATTATCGCTATGTTGACACAAAACTTCGTACCGGTTTTCGCGACTATGTATGAACCCGCACCTGCAGATAGCCCTGTAACGCTAACAGAGACTGTTGTTTATAATGATGACAACTCTGCGGCAACTGTTACAGTAACTGCCACGACGAACAACGAAGATGTAACTATTACAGGTATTAAGACACCTAGTGAAGAAAACGTAGCAGGCGCTACAGCTACATATGATGCCACAACAAATGGCGACTTTAGCTTTAATGCTTACTACACACAAGGCGAAGTATCTTATATTACATCTGCGCACACTGTTACAGTTTCAGAAATAGCAGAAGAACAAGAAGAACCTGCAGCTGAACCAAGTAAAGTAACGTTCCTTTACAATAACGAACCGCTTTACACAGCAGATGTGCTTGACACAATGACAATCGACCAAGCGCTTCTTGATGCAGCGATAACAGAAGCTGGCAAGACAGACATAATCGGTTGGCAAAACGAAGCAGGAGAAAAAGTTGAACTTTCTACTTTAACATTCACAGCAGCTACAACGCTGACTGCAATAATTAAAGCAGAAGAGAAACCAGAAACTCCGGAAGTAACAAAAACTCTTTCTATTATATACGGCGAGGAAACCGTAGTATATAACGAGGGCGAGGAAATTACAAAAACAGCACCCGAGGTTGAGGGGCAAACTTTCTCACACTGGGAATACAAAAACTCTAACGATGAGGTGGTTACAGAATTAACTTACGGCGAGGGCGACGCGGCTCCAGTATACACAGCAACTGCTGTATACACAGAGAACGCACCTGAAGTTGTAGAAACTGTGATTGAAGTAACATCAGATATGGTAATCACACTATCTGATAACAACGCATATAAAGTTACAGATTTAAACGGAACTACTACAATAGCAGAAGGCACTTACGAGGGCGACCTCATCTTAAAAGGTGGCGGCACTCAAGTAACAGACCTTAGAATTATTGTAAAGAGCGGCGAACATAGTATTTTATTTAATAATGTAGATGTTATGAACGCTAACTATCCGATTATTGAAAACACAGAGAGCGAAACCGCAACTTTATCACTTGATGAAGTCGAGGGAAGCAAAAATGCATTTGCTCTAATCGACGCTGTTGTTGATTTCATGCCAATAAGCTACGCTACAGTACCTGCAAACGTAAAAGTTTCAGCAGGACTAGAAAAGCTTAAAGTGGTAGAGCTTGAAGATGCAGCTACATCGGTAGCGCCACAAACTTTCAATACAACACAAACTGAAATCAGAGGCTCAGGAACAAGTAATGATCCTTATATCCTTAACGTTGGGCAAACCATGTCAATTTCTGATATTATTACTAATAATAACTGGATTGAAGATGCTAACCGACCTGGAGATATTAGAAATGTTTCATATGCAGTTAGTTCGGATAATAGACTTTCTTTGTCGAAATTAGTAACAAGCGGCTCGTATAAAGATGGCAATATTAGAAAATATGATGCTTCTGTTGATGTTACGGGCGTAGTTTCTGGCACAGCGAGTGTATACCTGCAGTGGGAATATTCTGAAGAAAAATGGTTTTTTGGTACATATGAAGGTTGGTCTGATGGTTCAAGAAGAATTTACTTTAAAGTAGAGGATCCAAACCTTATTGACAGTGGCACAGCTGCACCGGTACCAGATGCTGACACAGGCGGACAGACAGCAGGCGCTGTGAACATCACAAAGTCTGCGGAATGGACTAATGCAGAGCAAACAGAAGCTGAGATTACTTTCGATATAAGCGGTACAGAAACCAAAGTAGGTTCGGACGTAATCATAGTGCTTGACCGCTCCGGTAGTATGGAAGGAGATTGGACAACTGCAGCAAATGCAGCTTCAACATTTACAAATAGCTTATTAGCGGATGATAAGAATAGAGTTGCACTTGTACTGTTTGACGGTGCAAATAATAGTGAAGCTCAAGATGTTAGTGGAAGTGTACATTTTAAAACATATGCGCCTAGCATAACAAACGCACTTAGCTTAGTACCTAATGGTGGAACAGATTATACATCTGCTCTAAATAAAGCTATAGAGTTTGCAGCAGCAAATGTTAACACAGGCCGCCCGCTTCACATTATATTTATTTCGGACGGTGCTCCGGGAAAAAGTAACGGAAACGGCATAAACTCTACTAATTGGAATGGAAAAAACCAAGCTGCTACACTTCAAAGCCAGTATGATGCTACTATTCATACGATAGGTCTTGATATGGATGATAAAGGTAAAGCTTATCTAAGAGATGTAATAACTTCTTCGGATGGCACATTCGTAAACCTTGATGGTGCAGGACAGCTTTCAACAACTCTAGACGAGTTAGGCAATACAATCACTTATGCCGCAACAGAAGCTGTGTTAACAGATGCATTATCTGACTATTTCGTTCTTAGCGGAAGTTTACCAACAGGTTGGACTAAAAATACAGACGGTAGTTATAGTTATAATGTAGGAACTATTACAGCTACAAGTCAAACTTTTACCATACCGGTTGAGTTAAAAGATGCAAATGCAAAAGGTATTTTACCGACGAATGACGGCGCATCACTTTCATATTTTGAGCCTGATGCTACCGAAAAGACAACATTAACTGATAAAAGTTATGTATGGCAAAATACCGACATTGAAAAACCAGAACTTGAAAAAGATGCAACTACAGGTCAAATAAATGTAGTATTCTATCTAACTGATGAAAATGGCAATCTTTTGAAAAAGGAAAGTGTTGATGGTGATACGTATGTAATTGCTACTGGTGAAACTGATGCGTTAAGTAAATCATTTACTTACAGCACAGGTGGAAGCACAGAGCTTGCATTTAATACTCCTTACACAGTAAATAATACTGAATTTACACTTGATGCTGGCTTTGTACCTGCAGGCAGTGGAATGACAATTGACGGTGCAACATATAAAGTATCTGAAACAGTTACTTTAGATGCAGACAACGCAATTCAAACTGTTAAATTCCTTATGACTGTACCTACACAAAGTGTAGACGTTGTAAAAACTTCTGATACAGGTAAGGTAAGCGGTTCAGAAGGAAACACAATTACAACTTACACATCAGAAGCAGGCAAGGAAATCACTTACACAGTTACAGTAACAAACAATGGCGATGTTGATTTAACAAACGTTATTATTATTGATGACAAGTGGGTAGATGGCGACACTGTTGAAGTTGATGGAACTAACACAATAGTTGAGGCTAATAGCTCAATAACAATCGATTCACTTGCAGTAAATGAGACAGTTACAATAACTTACACACTTACACCGAGTGAAGCGGATACATTAACAAATAATGTAGATGTTTTTGCAAGTGACATACTTCTAGGCGAAGATTCTCACACTGTTGAGATTACAGAGCCTGAAATTGAGTACGCAGATGTTGATACTTCACTTCACATCTTGCTACCGGGCCAAGATATGACGGCTCACCGTGGAACCGGTTCTTACTATAACTGGTTAGGTGCAGGACAATTCTTACAAACAGCTCTTGATACAGAGCCGGGCGTTAGAGACATCATAGAAATTACCACAAAAGGTTACGTGACTGATGATGTATTTATTGACCCTAACAATCCTAGGGCAGATAAAGAAAATGATGAGTTAGTTGATGATTTTGACCGTGAAGCTATTAGAACAAATGGCGATCTTGATACAAACGGAAATGAAATTGTCAGACTAATGGCAAAAGATGCTGCAGGTAGCACATCAATCATGAATGCTCTAAAAGCACTTGAATATGCCGATGGCACTCTAGTATTTGCTAATAATCAAGCAGTTACAGATTTTGCTAATGGCACAACAGAGCTTAAATATGGAACTAACTTCCAAGTTGTTTGGTATAGAATAGTTACCAACATGGGATCTGGTATAACTGAAAGTGGCGGATATCAACAAAATTACCACATTGATGGATATTTAGTTGACTATGCAGAAGTAGAAGAAATCACTTATACAGTTAAATTCTATAATAGTGACGATACAACTGTTTTAGGAACTTATTCAGATGTAGCAGCTGATACAGTACTATCATCTTTATCAGATGAAGCAGCTACAAACCAAGCACTAGTTACCTTAAACGGTGGCGTATTTGTGGGTTGGTCGGAAACTCCTGACGGAACTACTGCGGTTGACTTTACAGACGACTCAGTGGCAATTGCTGGAGACAAAGACTTCTACCCAATCATTGGATACACATTATCTTATGATGACGGTGTAACAGATGGTTCTGTAACAGGCATGCCAGACTCACTAAGTAGCACTGTAGCAGTTGGTACAAACCCAACTCTAGCTGAAGAGCCTACAAGAGAAGGTTACACATTTGCAGGCTGGAAGTCAGATGAAGCAACTTCTGCAACTTATGACGCAGAAGCAACAACATTCACAATGCCAGCACAAGCTATAACAATGACCGCACAGTGGACGGCTAATGAGTTTACTTATACTTATTATCCACATGAAGGCGATTTATTAACTGGCGAAACAACAGTTGAAAATGTATTTAGCTATGGCGCTACAGAAAGAAATGCCGCTCCAGCCAATACATTTACAAAACCAGGTCATAGACTTGTAGAGTGGGCTATAAGAGATGTAGATGGAAACAACGAATCAACAGCTAGATATATCCCAGGCGAGAGCTTATTAACCCTTAAAGAGGGCGACCTAGAGTTCAACGCTATATGGGAGAAAGTCATTGACGACCCATACTGGTCAACGGTTACTTTCTTAGATGTTGATGGCGATGTATTAGGTAGTTTTGTCGGAATTGAACCCGGTACACTATGGGATACATATTTCGATGATACCACAGTTGACGGAGTGACTCGTACAGAAACATCATTACCAACACAAGCTGGTTATACATCTAGTTGGAGTGCAGATGATACATTACCTACACCTGACTATGCAACAATAACCACAGAAAATGGTGCGATTAATGGTCACTACGTTTACCAAGCACAAAAAACAGCTAATGAGTATACATTAAGCTTTAATGAAGACGGTGGAGCTTTAACAGCAACTTCAGCAGTAACACTTGCAGACCAAGTTGAAACCTATGGAGTAGCAATTGGTGCACTACCGGAAGTAGAAAAAGCTGGCTACACATTTGACGGATGGTTTATAGGTAATCTACAAATCAGCCCTACTACAGTTTGGAACTACACTTCAGACCAAACAGCGGTAGCAAGGTGGACAGCACTTTCATACACAGCAACGTTTGACTCAAATGGTGGATTACCAGTAGCAGACCAAACAGCGC